>NZ_CABVGX010000044.1 GCF_902497625.1 Pseudomonas fluorescens
CCCTTAAGTGGCTTTGAGATTAGCGGAACGTTCTGGAAAGTACGGCCATAGTGGGTGATAGCCCTGTACGCGAAAATCTCTTAGTCATGAAATCGAGTAGGACGGAGCACGAGAAACTTTGTCTGAATATGGGGGGACCATCCTCCAAGGCTAAATACTACTGACTGACCGATAGTGAACTAGTACCGTGAGGGAAAGGCGAAAAGAACCCCGGAGAGGGGAGTGAAATAGATCCTGAAACCGTATGCGTACAAGCAGTGGGAGCCCACTTTGTTGGGTGACTGCGTACCTTTTGTATAATGGGTCAGCGACTTATTTTCAGTGGCGAGCTTAACCGAATAGGGGAGGCGTAGCGAAAGCGAGTCTTAATAGGGCGTCTAGTCGCTGGGAATAGACCCGAAACCGGGCGATCTATCCATGGGCAGGTTGAAGGTTGGGTAACACTAACTGGAGGACCGAACCGACTACCGTTGAAAAGTTAGCGGATGACCTGTGGATCGGAGTGAAAGGCTAATCAAGCTCGGAGATAGCTGGTTCTCCTCGAAAGCTATTTAGGTAGCGCCTCATGTATCACTGTAGGGGGTAGAGCACTGTTTCGGCTAGGGGGTCATCCCGACTTACCAAACCGATGCAAACTCCGAATACCTACAAGTGCCGAGCATGGGAGACACACGGCGGGTGCTAACGTCCGTCGTGAAAAGGGAAACAACCCAGACCGTCAGCTAAGGTCCCAAAGTTATGGTTAAGTGGGAAACGATGTGGGAAGGCTTAGACAGCTAGGAGGTTGGCTTAGAAGCAGCCACCCTTTAAAGAAAGCGTAATAGCTCACTAGTCGAGTCGGCCTGCGCGGAAGATGTAACGGGGCTCAAACCATACACCGAAGCTACGGGTATCATCTTAGGATGATGCGGTAGAGGAGCGTTCTGTAAGCCTGTGAAGGTGAGTTGAGAAGCTTGCTGGAGGTATCAGAAGTGCGAATGCTGACATGAGTAACGACAATGGGTGTGAAAAACACCCACGCCGAAAGACCAAGGTTTCCTGCGCAACGTTAATCGACGCAGGGTTAGTCGGTCCCTAAGGCGAGGCTGAAAAGCGTAGTCGATGGAAAACAGGTTAATATTCCTGTACTTCTGGTTATTGCGATGGAGGGACGGAGAAGGCTAGGCCAGCTTGGCGTTGGTTGTCCAAGTTTAAGGTGGTAGGCTGAGATCTTAGGTAAATCCGGGATCTTAAGGCCGAGAGCTGATGACGAGTGTTCTTTTAGAACACGAAGTGGTTGATGCCATGCTTCCAAGAAAAGCTTCTAAGCTTCAGGTAACCAGGAACCGTACCCCAAACCGACACAGGTGGTTGGGTAGAGAATACCAAGGCGCTTGAGAGAACTCGGGTGAAGGAACTAGGCAAAATGGCACCGTAACTTCGGGAGAAGGTGCGCCGGTGAGGGTGAAGGACTTGCTCCGTAAGCTCATGCCGGTCGAAGATACCAGGCCGCTGCGACTGTTTATTAAAAACACAGCACTCTGCAAACACGAAAGTGGACGTATAGGGTGTGACGCCTGCCCGGTGCCGGAAGGTTAATTGATGGGGTTAGCTAACGCGAAGCTCTTGATCGAAGCCCCGGTAAACGGCGGCCGTAACTATAACGGTCCTAAGGTAGCGAAATTCCTTGTCGGGTAAGTTCCGACCTGCACGAATGGCGTAACGATGGCGGCGCTGTCTCCACCCGAGACTCAGTGAAATTGAAATCGCTGTGAAGATGCAGTGTATCCGCGGCTAGACGGAAAGACCCCGTGAACCTTTACTATAGCTTTGCACTGGACTTTGAATTTGCTTGTGTAGGATAGGTGGGAGGCTTTGAAGCGTGGACGCCAGTTCGCGTGGAGCCAACCTTGAAATACCACCCTGGCAACTTTGAGGTTCTAACTCAGGTCCGTTATCCGGATCGAGGACAGTGTATGGTGGGTAGTTTGACTGGGGCGGTCTCCTCCTAAAGAGTAACGGAGGAGTACGAAGGTGCGCTCAGACCGGTCGGAAATCGGTCGTAGAGTATAAAGGCAAAAGCGCGCTTGACTGCGAGACAGACACGTCGAGCAGGTACGAAAGTAGGTCTTAGTGATCCGGTGGTTCTGTATGGAAGGGCCATCGCTCAACGGATAAAAGGTACTCCGGGGATAACAGGCTGATACCGCCCAAGAGTTCATATCGACGGCGGTGTTTGGCACCTCGATGTCGGCTCATCACATCCTGGGGCTGAAGCCGGTCCCAAGGGTATGGCTGTTCGCCATTTAAAGTGGTACGCGAGCTGGGTTTAGAACGTCGTGAGACAGTTCGGTCCCTATCTGCCGTGGACGTTTGAGATTTGAGAGGGGCTGCTCCTAGTACGAGAGGACCGGAGTGGACGAACCTCTGGTGTTCCGGTTGTCACGCCAGTGGCATTGCCGGGTAGCTATGTTCGGAATAGATAACCGCTGAAAGCATCTAAGCGGGAAACTAGCCTCAAGATGAGATCTCACTGGGACCTTGAGTCCCCTGAAGGGCCGTCGAAGACTACGACGTTGATAGGTTGGGTGTGTAAGCGCTGTGAGGCGTTGAGCTAACCAATACTAATTGCCCGTGAGGCTTGACCATATAACACCCAAGCAATTTGCTTGCTCTAACGAGCACCAGATTGCGGTGACTGTGAAGACGACACGAACCGAAAGTTCGCATGTCTTGCTCACAAGCAGCACACAAAACTATCACATACCCATTCGCTGGAGCGTGAACCGAAAGGTGAACGACCTGGCTACCGAATTTCTTGACGACCATAGAGCATTGGAACCACCTGATCCCATCCCGAACTCAGCAGTGAAACGATGCATCGCCGATGGTAGTGTGGGGTTTCCCCATGTGAGAGTAGGTCATCGTCAAGATTAAATTCCGAAACCCCTATCTGCGTATGCAGGTAGGGGTTTTGTTTTGCCTGCGGGAAAGTCGTGTTTCTTACACTGGCCAGTGCAGTGCATAGACTGCGCCGGTCACAGAATTTCTTGACGACCATAGAGCATTGGAACCACCTGATCCCATCCCGAACTCAGCAGTGAAACGATGCATCGCCGATGGTAGTGTGGGGTTTCCCCATGTGAGAGTAGGTCATCGTCAAGATTAAATTCCGAAACCCCTATCTGCGTATGCAGGTAGGGGTTTTGTTTTAGTAGAAGTCACCAGTTTTCACCAGCTTGTTTCCGAAACGGGCCGGTCACAGAATTTCTTGACGACCATAGAGCATTGGAACCACCTGATCCCATCCCGAACTCAGCAGTGAAACGATGCATCGCCGATGGTAGTGTGGGGTTTCCCCATGTGAGAGTAGGTCATCGTCAAGATTAAATTCCGAAACCCCTATCTGCGTATGCAGGTAGGGGTTTTGTTTTAGTAGAAGTCACCAGTTTTCACCAGCTTGTTTCCGAAACGGGCCGGTCACAGAATTTCTTGACGACCATAGAGCATTGGAACCACCTGATCCCATCCCGAACTCAGCAGTGAAACGATGCATCGCCGATGGTAGTGTGGGGTTTCCCCATGTGAGAGTAGGTCATCGTCAAGATTAAATTCCGAAACCCCTATCTGCGTATGCAGGTAGGGGTTTTGTTTTAGTAGAAGTCACCAGTTTTCACCAGCTTGTTTCCGAAACGGGCCGGTCACAGAATTTCTTGACGACCATAGAGCATTGGAACCACCTGATCCCATCCCGAACTCAGCAGTGAAACGATGCATCGCCGATGGTAGTGTGGGGTTTCCCCATGTGAGAGTAGGTCATCGTCAAGATTAAATTCCGAAACCCCTATCTGCGTATGCAGGTAGGGGTTTTGTTTTGCCTGCGGGAAAGTCGTGTTTCTTACACTGGCCAGTGCAGTGCATAGACTGCCGGCCTCGACGCTGGCGAAGTCCCTGCGCAAACCAGAGTCTTCGACCCCGGGCAGGTTCCCGGGAGAGACGGTGATCCTTGGTGTTGTCCAGGGGACTACCGTCGCAGCCGAGGCTTTTCAATAGTGGGAAACCATCAAGTCGCGGGTACGGGGCAGCTCATATCGCCCTCCGGACATTTCAGGTAACCCTTGAATGTTTCCACGCGCGCTTTGGTCAGGTCAGTGAGGCAGTTACTGTAGATCAGCGGATACACGCTGCCACCCGCGACGCCTGAGGCAGAGAACTTGCATTCAGCATCGCGGAACGCAATCCACGCACGCTGTGCACCCACCAACACCTTTTTGCTGTCCGGGCTGCCCTTCAAGCGCGCCGTGATTTGCTGATACAGCGTATTCAGTTCCTTGTCTGCGGCCTTGTTTTGCTGGACAGCGCACTGATTCATGGTGGCCTGATCGGTCGCGTTATCGCAATCTGCAGCCGAGGCCAGCGTTGCGACGAGCAGAGGCGTCAATGCCCAGAGAAAGCGTGCTTGCATAAGATTCTCGCTGTGTCATGAATATTGAGATGCAGTGTAGCGATCTGCGCTCCACTTGTTGTGTCGCTGCCTGGCACAAGGCCAGAACTTACGCATGCGGAGACGGCCGAATATTGCAGGATGGTCGATTGTGGACCTGTAGTACAACTTTAAGGTTGGTCTTGTGGTCTTACAGGCCTACTGTTCATTACAGGAGGTGATTTATGAATCCTGCATCAGATCGAATCGAAAGAAAGATCCTGCTTAAAGCGCCGCGCTCGCATGTCTGGCGCGTGGTGGCCAATGCCGAAGCATTCGGGCAATGGTTTGGCGTGGCGCTGGAGGGCAAGCGTTTTGTTGCTGGTGACTGGACCCAAGGGCAGATTACCTACCCCGGCTACGAGCATTTGCTGTGGAACGTGCTGGTAGAGCGCGTCGAGCCGGAGCGGGTGTTTTCGTTTCGCTGGCACCCCTATGCGGTCGAGCCGGATATCGATTACACCCAGGAGCCGACTACGCTGGTCAAATTCGAGCTGGAAGACCTTGATGGAGGCACCTTATTGAAAGTCACCGAGTCCGGTTTCGATCACATACCTCAATCGCGTCGTCTCAAAGCTTTCCGAATGGACAGCCGCGGCTGGGATGAACAAATGGGTAACATCGAAACGTTCATCAAAGAGACGACTAGCGCTCGGAAGCTACAGGAAAACTGATCGCTGATCGTTTGAAGAAAGCTTGAGTCGCTGGACCCTGGTGCCAGACGGCGCATCGATGATCAGGCCGGGCAGTCGACTGGAAAGTTGATGCCTGGGAGCATCGTGCAACCGCAGGTATAGCGAATGTCTTACACGCGAGGGTAGCGATGTCGTCTATGCCATATTGGATCCGTTGCGTATTCTAGCCACATCAACTGAAGCACAGGGAGCGCTTCAGGATCATGGATGATCGACCATCAGCAAGGATTCGCTATCGACAGGGAGTCGACAATGGTCTTGGAAAAACCCGCCTATGGCGGGTTTTTTTCGTTTGTCGGAAACCGGACATTCAAGTGCTTTTATCTATCGGCGATACGGTTCAATACCGCTGCCGCCCGCTCGGTGATCAGCGTGCGCTGGAGCAGAGAGTGCGCAGTGCGCCGATTGGCCTCCTGCAGTACATGGGCGGGAGCCGTCTGGGGGGTGCCCGAATCAAAGGGTGGCGCCGGTGCGTATTCGAGCTGCAGCTGCACCAGTTGTGCGGTGTCCTTGTCGAATAATTCAGCGGCCAGCGTCAGGGCGAAATCAATCCCGGCGGTGATCCCCCCTCCTGTCAGCAGGTTACCGTCGCGTACCACTCGTTCCATCACGGGGATTGCCCCCAGCGGCGCGAGCAACTGATGATAGGCCCAGTGGGTGGTGGCTCGTTTGTCCCTGAGCAGACCGGCCGCACCTAGCACCAGCGCCCCGGTGCAAACGGACGTGACATAACGCGCGCCGGCCGCCTGCATCTTGATGAAGTCGAGCGTCTCCTCATCCTCCATGAGCACTCCGACGCCGCTGCCCCCCGGTACGCAAATTACGTCCAGCCGAGGGCAATCGGCGAAGGTCGTGGTTGGTTTCAGCATGAGGCCGGTGCTGGCCTCCACCGGCATCAGGTTTTTCCAGATCAGATGCACTTTCACATCCGGCAACGAAGCCAGCACATCGAAAGGTCCTGTCAGATCCAGTTGCTGCACCTGGGGAAATAATAGGAAACCGATCTGCAGGGTCATGTGTATTACTCTTGAGGTGGGTGGACGACTTCACCTTAGCGTCGTAGGATCTGGCGTATACGCCAATTACCCCACGAATCACGCCAAACATGCCCAAGACCATTCACGTCCTCGCCTTCGCCAATGTGCAGTTGCTCGACGTCACCGGGCCCTTGCAGGTGTTCGCCTCTGCCAATGACATTGCCGGGCACAAGGGCCTGCAGCCACCTTACGCGCCGTCAGTGATCGCAGCGGACGGCGGCGCGGTACTTTCTTCGGCCGGTCTGGCAGTGCTTGCCGAGCCGCTGCCAAAGCAGGCCAGCGATACTGTGATCGTCGCCGGAGGCTGGGGGGTTTACGCCGCAGCAGAGGATCAGGCTCTGGTGACGTGGCTGCGCTCGCATGCGATGGGTTGTCGACGCGTGGCCTCGGTCTGCACCGGCGCGTTTCTGCTGGCGGCCAGTGGCTGGCTGGACGGGCGGCGAGTGGTTACGCACTGGACGCGCTGTGAACAACTTGCGCGGCAGCATCCTCAGTTACAGGTAGAGCCCGATCCTATCTTCATCAACGACGGGCCGGTGTGGACCTCCGCCGGGGTTACTGCCGGCATCGACCTGGCGCTGGCCATGGTCGAAGAGGACCTCGGCCGCGCGATGGCCCTGGAAGTCGCGCAGCAGTTGGTGGTTTTCCTCAAGCGGCCCGGCGGTCAGGCGCAGTTCAGTGTGACCCTGTCTTTACAAAAGGAGGGCAACCGCTTCGATGACCTGCACGCCTGGATCAGCGAAAATCTCACCGTGGACCTGAGCATCCCGACCTTGGCCGAACAGGTGGGCATGAGCGAACGCAGCTTCGGCCGCCATTACCGCGCAGACACCGGGCAAACACCGGCGCGAGCGATCGAGCTGATCCGGGTCGAGACCGCGCGGCGTTTGCTCAGTGACACCGGCACTCCAATCAAACGCGTCGCGATGCAGTGCGGGTTCGGCAGTGAAGAAACCTTGCGGCGCAGTTTTCTACGCTCCATGGGGGTGACGCCGCAAGCCTACCGCGAGCGATTTTCCGTCAGCGCTTCAGCAGATCCAGCAGCGCTTTGACGGTCGCTTCTGGCGCCTCTTCAGGAATGTCATGCCCTACGCCCGGCAATATGCGGCGCTCGTAGGGCCCGCTGAAATGCTCGATGTCCTCATCGATTTCCGCTGGCGGGCCCACACCATCGTCTGCGCCACACAATGAAATGGTCGGGACGCTGATTATCGGTTGTTCCGTCAGCGCTTGCTCCAGCCACTCCAGTGCCGGATCACCGGCGGCATACATGAAACGGTGGCGATAGGAGTGAATCACCACCTCGACGAAATCTGCATTATCGAAAGCGGGAGCGCTGAGTGGGTAGAGTTCGGGACCATCGGTCCAGGTCGGCGACCACAGTTTCCAGAGCAGCTCGCACAGACTTCGGCGATTTTCGGTCAGGCCTTCGACGCCGCGTGGCGTGTGGAAATAATACTGATACCACAGGCGATGTTCGGTTTCCGGTGCGCTCGGCTGGCCCGATTCAGGAATGTTCTGCAGGTTGTACCCATCCCCGGTGACCAGGCACCGAACCCGCTCCGGCCACAGCGCTGCGACGATGCATGCTGCCCGACCACCCCAATCGTAGCCGCACAAAGCGGCTTGCGAGATGCCGAGAGCGTCCATCAGATCAAGCAGATCTTGAGCGAGTGCGGCTTGCTGACCGGAGCGCAATGTCTCGCAATTGTTAAAACGAGTCGGCCCATAGCCGCGCAGGTACGGCACGATGACACGGTAGCCCAGAGCGGCAAGCGGCGGGGCGACTTCATCAAAACCACGCGGAGAATACGGAAAGCCGTGCAGCAGAATCACCGGATCGCCGGACATCGGCCCATGCTCCTCGTAAGCGATTTGCAGCGTGGGGGTCAGGGCATAGTGGACCTGCAAGTGTTCGTTCATGAATCACTCCCGTGGCCTGCAACCGGTCTCAAGGCTGCCAGTAATTTTTCTCCCCGCTCAACTTGCGATCAAGGAAACTCGCCGCGCTGATCAGCGCCAGGTGCGTCAATGCCTGCGGTGTATTGCCCAGGTGCCGGGCGTGGCTGTCGAGTTCCTCGGCATACAAACCCAGCGGGTTGGCATAGCGCAGCAATTGCTCAAATTCCAGATGGGCCTTTTCCACCTGACCGGCGCGGGCCAGGCATTCCACGTACCAGAACGAGCAGGCCGCGAACGCGCCTTCGGTGCCACTGAGGCCGTCGATACCGGCGTCCTCGTTGCGGTAGCGATAGACCATGCCGTCACGCACCAGGTTTTTTTCGATCGCGGCCAGCGTCGAGAGCCAGCGTGGGTCCTTCGCGCTGACGAAGCGCACCAGCGGCATCAGCAACATCGAACCGTCCAGCGCAGTACCGCCAATGTGCTGCACAAAATGCCCGCGTTCCTCGTCCCAGAAATTTTCCCAGATGTCGGCGTAGATCGCCTGACGGGTTTCGTCCCAGCGCGCGAAAGGGGCGGGCAGCGAGCGTTTGGAGGCCAGGCGAATCGCGCGGTCCAATGCAACCCAGCACATCAGGCGCGAGTGCAGGAAGTGATGCTGCTCGCCGCGCATTTCCCAGATGCCGACATCCTTTTGCTCCCAGGTGCGGCAAACTTCGTCGACCACTTCCACGGCATGCTTCCAGCCTTCGTGGGAGATGGCATCACCGTATTTATTGACCAGGTACACCGCGTCCATCAGTTCGCCGAAAATGTCCAGCTGGACCTGATCGTACGCGTCATTGCCGATGCGCACCGGTGTCGCCCCGCCGTGGCCGGCGAAGTGCGAGAGTTCGGTTTCCGGGAGCTTTTGGCGCCCGTCTACGGCGTACAGGATATTCAGTTTTACCGGGTTACCCTGGCAATCGCTGACCCGCCCGCGCAACCAGCGCATGTAATCGTTGGCTTCCTGGACGAAGCCCAGGCGCATGAACGCATAAACCGTGAACGACGCGTCGCGGATCCAGGTGTAGCGGTAATCCCAGTTGCGTTCACCGCCTGGCGTTTCCGGCAAACCGAACGTCGCCGCGGCGAGGATCGCGCCGTGTTTTCGAGAGGTCAGCAGCTTCAGCGCGAGGGCGGAGCGGTTGACCATTTCCCGCCAACGGCCACGGTAGTTGGACTGCCTGGACCAGTCGCGCCAGAACTTCAACGTGCGCTCCATGCACAGCGCGGCGGCACCTTCCTGAAAGCGCGGGTCGTCGATGCCGCCCAGCAGGAATTGCGCGGTCTGATCCTGACTCAGGCTGAATTCAGCGACGGCGGAGTTGGCGTCTACGCAAAGCTTCTGATCGGACGTCAAGCGCAATGAGGGTTGACCGGCGGCCTCGAACACCACGTCCTCAGCATCCGCCCGTGTGTGGGTGTCGGCACGCGCATAGTCGAGGCGCACGGCACAGCGCATGTGAAACGTCGCGCGACCGCTCACCACGCGAACCCTGCGCATCAGCACCGGCAGATCATCTTCGCTGTCGCCGATGGGTAGCAGGTCGGTGACTTCGACCACCGCGTGCGCACTCAACCAACGGGTTTGCAGGACATTGGTGTCGGGCAGGTAGATCTGCTCGCGACGCGCATCGGGCAGGTCCGGGGCCAGCTGAAAAATTCCCGCCTCGGGCGTGTCCAGTAGCGAGCAGAAGATCGATGGGCTGTCGAATTCCGGCCAGCAGAAAAAATCCACACTGCCCTTGTCGTTGACCAGTGCTGCGCTGCGCATGTCGCCGATGATGCCGTGAGCGGCGATCGCGCTTTGTCGTTCCGTATGATGATCAGCCATTGCCGCGAAACTCCGGGTAGAGGCTCATGCCGCCGTCGATGAACAGGGTCGTGCCGACGATGTAATCGGAGGCGTCCGAGGCGAGAAAGACCGCCGCATTGGCGACATCCTCGACGTCGCCGACCCGGCCGTAGGGAATGAGTTTGAGCAACTCTGCTTCAGCGACGTCGCGATTGATCGCCGTGCGAATTGCCCCAGGTGCAATGCCATTGATGCGGATGCGCTGATGGCTGACTTCCTGTGCCAGGGTCTGCATCAATAAGTCCACGCCGCCCTTGGAGGCTGCATAGTTCACGTGCCCGGCCCAGGGAATGCGCTGATGCACCGAGCTCATGTGGATGATTTTTCCGGCGGCGCGGGAGACACCCTCGCGAATACCTTGCCGGTTGAAAATTCGCAGGGCAGCTCGGGCACAGAGAAACTGGCCGGTGAGGTTGACGTTGATCACCGCGTTCCAGTCGGCAAGCGTCATGTCAACGGCCGGGGCATCTTTTTGCAGGCCGGAATTAGCCACCAGAATGTCCAGCGAACCGAACGCATCGAGGGTCTGCGCGAACAGCCGTTCAACGTCGTCTTCCTTTGAAACGTCGGCACCGATGGCGATGGCGCGACCGCCGCTGGTATTGATCTGCCGGGCCAGTTCTTCGGCGGGAGCAGCCTGGGAATGGTAGTTGATCACTACTGCGGCACCGGCGGCGGCCAGCGCTTGGGCGACACCGGCGCCGATGCCGGAACTGGCGCCGGTGATCAGCGCGACTTGTTGGTCGAGAGAAATCTGCATGGACGATCTGCGCCTTCAGGTTGGGGGCCTTATCAGCTGACTGGTCGATACTGTGCAGAGTTCACTTGGCATCGGCACCGCTACGTTAACATTCAAGCAACATTTCGACCCTTCCCCGACCCTCGGCCTTGTGGCAACGTGCAGGCCCCTGACAAGACGCGCACACCATGGCCAACCCCTACCGCGAATTATTCAAAGCGCCCGGCAGCCGTGCGTTCGTGCTGGCCGGCATGATTGCGCGCATGCCGATTTCGATGACCGGAATCGGCCTGATCACCATGCTCGCGCAACTGCAGGGCGGCTACGGATTGGCTGGTGCGGTGGCGGCGACTTTCGCGCTGGCGACAGCTTTCTGCGCGCCGCAGGTTTCCCGTCTGGTCGACCGTTTCGGCCAGCGGCGGATCCTGCCGGCGGCGGCGCTGATCGGCGGCGGCGCGTTGTTGATGGTGTTGCTTTGCACGCGCCTGCAAGCGCCACACTGGACCTTGTTCGTGTTCGCTGCGCTCGCCGGTTGCATGCCAAGCATGTCGGCGATGGTGCGGGCACGCTGGACCGGGATCTATCGCGGCCAGCCACAGTTGCAGACGGCCTATGCGCTGGAGTCGGTGCTCGACGAAGTGTGTTTCATTGTCGGGCCGCCGCTGTCGGTGGGCTTGTGTGTGGTGGCGTTTCCCGAGGCCGGGCCGTTGGCCGCCTTGTTGATGCTGGCGGTCGGCGTCACCGCGTTCGTCCTGCAACGTAGTACCGAACCGGCGATTCACCCCCATGCAGAACACTCAAGAGGCTCGATCATCCGGTCCAGGGACATTCAGTTGTTAATGGCGGCAATGGTTGCCTTGGGTACCATCGTTGGCGTGATCGATGTAGTCAGCGTGGCTTTCGCCCAGCACCAGGGACAGCCGGCGGCGGCGAGCATTGTGCTGTCGGTATACGCAATCGGCTCATGCCTGGCGGGGCTCGCGTTCGGCGCGCTGCGCTCGAAAGTGCCGCTACAGCGATTGTTCCTTTTCGGCGGCGTGGCCACTGCGATCACCACGCTGCCCCTGCTGCTGGCGAGCGATATTTTCGGACTGTCGATGGCCGTGTTCGTCGCCGGCCTGTTCTTCTCGCCCACGCTGATTGTGGCGATGGCACTGGTCGAGCAGATCGTGCCGCCGGCGAAACTCACTGAAGGGCTGACCTGGCTCGTGACCGGGTTGAGTATTGGCGTGGCGATCGGTGCCGCCAGCTCAGGTTGGCTGGTGGATGCTTTCGGCGCGGCCAGCGGTTTCTGGGTGGCGATTGCGGCGGGGCTGGTAATACTGGTCTCGGCCATTCAGGGCTATCGCCATTTGAAATGAAATGCCCGCTCGTTTGCGCAATTACCAGCCTCTCCCCGAGTTCACCCAGAAATTCACCGACAGTGAAGTGGAGATCGATTCCACTTGATGGAACCAGCCCTCGGGCAGGAACAGTAAATCGCCGGCCTCCAGCGTCACCCGCAAAAACGGCACCTGTGCCGCCAAGGGAAAACGCTGATAGTCCGGTGCATCCGGGTTGAAATCACAGCCGTCGAGCCCGCCTTGCGGCGCGGTCGACCAGGTGCCGAGCGCCTCGCGGTGATGGGGCGCAGCGAGGGTGAAGGTTTTGCGGCCCCAGACCTGGGCGAAGAGGTTGTCGGTGTCATCCCGGTGCAATGGCGTCAGCGTGCCTTTGGGGCCGATCCAGATCCGTGGCGGTATGAACAGCGCCTGATCGAAGTAGGACGGGTACTTGATCTGTTCCATCAATTGCGCCGGCAGAATGTTGTTGCCCATGTAGGCCGGTGGTTTCCCATTGGCATCCTTGAGCGCCGGAGCGTCCAGCGATTCGATAAACCCGGCCATGGGCGTCGCGCGAAAATCCCGCTCAGTGGAGAAGGTTTTCTTCACATAATCGCCATGTCGGGTGATGCCCTGCAACTCGGCAAAATGCACCAGCGATTCTTCGCGACTCAGGTTGAACAGGGGCCAGTCATGCAGCGCATTGCTGATGACCACGGGAATCCCGCAGGGCAAGTAACGGGTTTCGAACTCGCATATGGATAACTCGCTGCGCGGTCGCCGCTCGACGGTGCGCTGCACCGGTAATCCGGCGGTGAGTGTTTCGCTGAACCGCGGCGGGGTCGGGTAGCGCTTGTTCATGTCGAGCTTTTCCACCACTGCACCGCCATGCCGGGCATGGTCGATGATCTGCGGCAACATTGTCGCCAGGCCCATGCTGCCGCCGATCTGCAAGCGGCCGCTGGCGAACAGCTCCTCGACGTTGGCGACGCCCTCCATGATCCCGAGGAAATCCTTCTGCGCAATTTCGATGGTGACGTCGGGGCTGGCATGCCGCCCGACTTCAGTGCGGCTGCTCGCCTTGACTTCCGTCCAGTATGCCTGGTGCGGGCCGAAGACGAATTGGAATACACCTTCTATACCGACTGCGCCGGCGTTGGCGAAAAGTTTGCCCAGGATGGTCTGCAGGTCCACGACGATCACTCTTCTTGGTTTTGTCTGAACAGGGAACGAATATGCCGGGCGCGAATTTATCCAGGTCGCTGACTAATTCCTCGTGGCCCTCATGCGTTCAAGGGTACAGACGACTTTTTTAAGGTGAACGCGGTGACCAAGCTGACCTTGCTGTGCCTGCCATACTCCGGCGCCAGCGCTATGGTTTACAGCCGCTGGCGGCGCAAAGTGCCGCAGTGGCTCCATGTGCAGCCTGTTGAACTGCCGGGGCGTGGGGCTCGTTTCGATCAGCCGCTGCACACGGATATGCGGGCGCTGGCGATGCAACTGGCGCAGGAGCTGAAGCCGCAGATAAAAGCGCCGTATGCGTTGTTCGGGCATAGCCTCGGTGCCTTGCTCGCGTGCGAGATAGCCCATGCCTTGCGTGCGCTGGGCTGTCCGGAGCCGGTTGCATTGTTCGCCTCGGGTACCGCTGCGCCAACCATGCGCGCCGACTATGATCGGGGCTTCGCCGAACCAAAAACCGATGCTCAACTGATCGAGCAGCTGCGCACGCTCAATGGCACCAGTGAAGAGGTACTGGCCAACGAAGAATTGATGAGTTTGACCCTGCCGGTCCTGCGCGCGGATTTTCTCTTGTGTGGGCGGTTTCAGCCCTCGCAGCGAGCGCTGCTCTGCTGTCCGGTGCACGTGCTCGGCGGCAAGGCCGACAAGGCGACCACCGAGCAGTTGATCGGCTGGAGCAAGGAAACCCACGGCAGTTTTTCCCTGGACATGCTGGCCGGTGGGCACTTCTTCATTCATGAGCACGAAGCCAAAGTGCTGCGCGTCATCAAGGATCAGCTGGAAGTGCATCATCGGCGGCACGCCATGTCCGTCCCTGCCTGACACGACACGTGCTTAACCCTGTGGGAGCGAGCCTGCTCGCGATAGCGGTGTGTCATTTAGCAATGATGTTGACTGACATACCGCTATCGCGAGCAGGCTCGCTCCCACAGGTTTCTCGACACCTGAAAAGCCGCGCACTACAACCTCTCTGATACTTATTCTCATTCGCTAATTTTTCCGGCCTGCATTCGTTTTATAGGGGCGACGTGCCTTTGTGCTTTCTGCCTACTGAATCCGGATGCCAAGAAATGAATGCTGAAGACTCCTTGAAACTTGCTCGCCGGTTTATCGGGTTGCCCCTGGAAAAGCGCCAGATGTTCCTCGCGGCCTTGCACAAGGAGGGCGTGGATTTCGCCCGTTTTCCGATTCCTCAAGGCGTCGAGGCCGGGGATCGTCACGCACTGTCCTACGCGCAGCAACGCATGTGGTTTCTGTGGCAGATGGACCCGCACAGTGGCGCCTACAACTTGCCGGGTGCCGTGCGCCTTGCGGGTCGTTTGAACCACTCGGCGCTGGAGCAGGCGTTCGCCAGTCTGGTGGCGCGTCACGAAACCTTGCGCACGGTTTTTCAGCGCCAGCCCGACGAAAGCCTGCTTCAAGTGGCAGCCAGCACGCCGCTGCAGATCGGGCAGGTCGACTTCAGCGCGCTGCCGGTCGCCGGGCGTGAACACGCGGTGGCCGACGCGGCGCAACAGCAATCACTGCGGCCCTTCGATCTGGCGCTCGGACCGCTGTTGCGCGTGCAATTGCTCAAGCTGGCCGAGCAGGAACATGTGCTGCTGCTGACCCTGCATCACATCGTGTCTGACGGCTGGTCGATGAACGTGCTGATCGATGAATTCATCCGCTGCTACGACGCTCACGATGCCGGGCAACAACCGCAGCTGGCCGCGCTGCCGATCCAGTACAGCGACTACGCCCTGTGGCAGCGGCGCTGGCTGGAGGCCGGCGAGCAGGCGCGGCAACTCGAGTACTGGCAGGCAACCCTGGGCGACGAGCATCCGGTGCTGGAGCTGCCCACCGACCATGCGCGTCCGGCAATGCCGAGCTACCGCGGCACGCGCCATGAATTCGGCATCGACGCTGCGCTCGCCGGGAAATTGCGCAGCACTGCCCAGCAGCACAACGTCACCCTGTTCATGTTGCTGCTCGGCGCCTTCAATGTGCTGTTGCACCGCTACACCGGGCAGACGGACATCCGCGTCGGCGTGCCGATTGCCAACCGCAATCGCGGCGAAACCGAAGGTTTGATCGGCTTCTTCGTCAACACTCAGGTACTGCGCACGCAACTCGATGGTCAGACCCGCGTGGCTGATCTGCTCGGCGCCATCAAGGAAACGGCGCTTGGTGCCCAGTCGCACCAGGACCTGCCATTCGAGCGCCTGGTGGAAGCGCTGAAACTTGAACGCAGCCTCAGCCATACGCCGCTGTTCCAGGTGATGTACAACCACCAGCCGCAGGTGGCCGATATTTCCACAGTCACCACCGCATCCGGTCTGCAACTGGGCGCCATTGAGTGGGAAGGACGCACCACGCAGTTCGACCTGACGCTGGATACCTACGAAAAGGCCGGCACCTTGCACGCCGCGCTGACCTACGCCAATGACCTGTTCGACGGCTCGACCGTCGCACGCATGGCGCAGCACTGGACGCGCTTGCTGGAGGCGATTGTCGCGGATTCGAATCAGCGCGTCGGCGAACTGGCGATGCTTGCCAGTGCTGATCAGCACAGGCTGGTGCATGACTGGAACGACACCGCCGAGACCTACCCGGTCGATCAGTGCATTCATCAACTGATCCATGCGCAAGTCATGCGCACTCCGAACGCGCCGGCGCTTTTATTCGACGACCAACAGCTGACTTATGCACAGCTCGAAGCGCGCAGCAATCAATGGGCTCATTACCTGCGCGAGCACGGTGTCGGCCCCGATGTGCTGGTGGGGATCGCCGTCGAGCGTTCGCTGGAAATGGTCATCGGCCTGTTGGCGATTCTCAAAGCCGGTGGTGCCTACGTGCCGCTGGACCCGGAGTACCCGGCCGAGCGTCTGGCCTACATGATCGAAGACAGTGCGATCAGCCTGTTGCTCACCCAGCGTGCGCTGCTGGGCTCGCTGCCGAGCGCTGGCATCAAGGTCATTGCGCTGGATCAGGACGAGCACTGGCTGGACGTTTACAGCGACGCGTGCCCGCCGGTGTCGACGCAGCCGTTGAACCTTGCGTATGTGATTTACACCTCTGGCTCCACCGGCAAGCCCAAAGGTGCCGGCAACAGCCACGCGGCACTGGTCAACCGGCTGTGCTGGATGCAACAGGCGTACGGCCTCGATAGCAGCGATTCGGTGCTGCAAAAAACTCCGTTCAGTTTTGATGTATCGGTCTGGGAGTTCTTCTGGCCCTTGATGACTGGTGCGCGTCTGGTGGTCGCGGCGCCCGGCGCACATCGTGAACCGGCACAGCTGATCAGCCTGATCAACGACTGCGCAATCAGCACCGTGCACTTTGTGCCCTCGATGCTCCAGGCGTTCATCCACGAACCCGGCGTTGAAAGCTGCACCAGCCTCAAGCGTATCGTCTGCAGCGGCGAAGCCTTGCCGCTGGATGCGCAACTGCAGGTATTCGGCAAACTGCCGGCGGCCGGGTTGTACAACTTGTATGGGCCGACCGAAGCGGCCATCGACGTGACGCATTGGACCTGCGTTGACGAGGGCGCCGACAGCGTGCCCATTGGCCGCCCTATTGCCAACCTGCGCACCTTCGTCCTGGACGCGCAGTTGTCGCCGGTGCCGGCAGGCGTGGCGGGGGAGTTGTACCTCGGTGGTGCCGGGCTGGCGCGCAGTTATCACCGTCGTCCGGGGCTCACGGCCGAGCGCTTTGTGCCATGCCCGTTTCATCAAGGCGCACGCCTTTATCGCACAGGCGACCGTGTGCGCCAGCGCGCCGATGGGGTGATCGAATACCTCGGTCGTCTCGATCATCAGGTCAAGTTGCGCGGGTTGCGGATTGAACTGGGCGAGATCGAAACCCGCCTGACGCAACACCCGCTGGTGCGCGAAGCCGTGGTGCTGGTGCAGGGTGGCAAACATCTGGTGGCGTACATCGTGCTGCAAAACGTCGAGGTGCAATGGCCGCAAACCCTCAAGGCCTGGCTGCTCAGTAGCCTGCCGGAATACATGGTGCCCACCTGCCTGATCCCGCTGGATGCCTTGCCGGTCACGGCCAACGGCAAACTCGATCGCATGGCCCTGCCGCAACCGGAAGCGGCGGCGCAGCAAGCGTTCGTCGCGCCGCAGGATGCGATGCAGACGGTGCTGGCGCAGATCTGGCAAGACGTTCTCGGTCTGGAGCGCGTGGGCCTCAATGACAATTTTTTTGAGCTGGGCGGCGATTCGATCATTTCGATTCAGGTGGTCAGCCGCGCGCGTCAGTCCGGCATCCGCGTGAGCCCGCGCGACCTGTTCCAGTACCAGACTGTGCGCAGCCTCGCGTTGGTAGCAGCGTTCGATGATCAAAGCTGCATCGACCAAGGTCCGGTCAGCGGTGAAGTGATGCTCACGCCGGTTCAGCACTATTTTTTCGAGCAAGCCATCGCGCAACCGCAGCACTGGAATCAATCCCTTTTACTGACCCCGCGCACGCCGCTCAAGCCTGAAGCGCTGGAGTCCGCGCTGGTCGCCGTGCTCAATCATCACGACGCCTTGCGCCTGCGCTTCACCGCAGGCGTTGACGGCTGGCAGCAACACTACGCCGCCCCCGTCGATACGTCCGGGTTGTGGCAGCGTCACGCATTGTCGGCCGAAGCACTCATGACGCTGTGCGACGAGGCGCAACGCAGTCTGAATCTGGCGAACGGGCCGTTACTGCGTGCGTTACTGGTCAGCCTCGATGACGGCACCCAGCGCCTGTTGCTGGTTATCCATCATTTGGCCGTGGATGGCGTGTCGTGGCGCGTGCTGCTCGAAGATCTCCAGCACGCCTATGGGCAACTCGAACGCGGCAACGCCGTCGAGTTACGCGGGAAGACCAGCGCTTATCAAACCTGGGCGGCGCGTTTGCCGGAGCATGCGCGCACGCTGCACACGCAACTGCCGTACTGGCAAGCGCAAGCGGCCGACGCGCGCGATTTGCCGTGTGCAAACCCGCTGGGCAGTCTGCAAAACCGCCACGGGCAAAAAATCGAAACGAAACTGGACGCCGGATTGACTCGCCAGCTGCTGCACGCAGCCCCGGCGGCCTATCGCACGCAGGTCAACGACTTACTCCTGACCGCGCTGGCGCGGGTGATCTGCCGTTGGACCGGGCACGATTCGACGCTGATCCTGCTCGAAGGCCATGGCCGCGAAGACCTGTTCCAAGAGGTCGATTTGACCCGTACGGTGGGGTGGTTCACCAGCCTGTTCCCGGTGCGTTTGCAACCACAATCCGAGGCTGCCGACTCGATCAAATCGATCAAGGAACAACTGCGCGCCGTTCCCGACAAAGGCCTCGGCTACGGCCTGTTGCGCTACCTCGGCGAGCCGGCTCAGCGCGAATTGCTCGCCGGCCTGCCAGCACCGCAAATCACCTTCAACTACCTCGGTCAGTTCGACCGTCAGTTCGATGAAGACGCGCTCTTCGTGCCGGCGGCGGAAAGTGCTGGACAGGCCCAGGCAGACGACGCGCCGCTGGCCAACCGGCTGACCCTGGAAAGCCAGGTCTACGGCGGTCAACTGTCGCTGCAATGGGGCTTCAGTCGCGAGATGTTCGCCGACTCCACCGTGCGGCAACTGGCCGACGCCTACGCAGAAGAACTCACAGCTCTGATCGAACATTGCTGCGCGACGCCGGCGGGCCAGGCCACGCCGTCAGACTTCCCGCTGGCGCGCCTCACTCAGGCGCAACTCGATGGATTGCCAGTCGCGGTCGGACAGCTCGACGACCTTTATCCGCTGTCGCCGATGCAGCAGGGCCTGTTGTTCCACACCCTGTATGAACAAGCGGCGGGCGAGTACGTCAACCAGTTGCGGGTCGGCGTGCAAGGTATCGATCCCGAGCGTTTCCGTGCGGCGTGGCAGGCGACTGTCGATACGCAGGACATTCTGCGCAGCGGGTTTGTCTGGCAGGGCGAGCTTGAACAGCCCATCCAGATCGTCCACAAGCAGGTGCAGTTGCCATTCAGCGTGCTCGACTGGCGCGGACGCTGCAACATGGCTCAGGCGCTGAGCGAATTGGCCGATGCGGAACGCCAACAGGGTTTCGATCTCAGTCGAGCACCGTTGCTGCGCCTGGTGCTGGTGCAGACTGCCGAGAATGCCTGGCATCTGGTCTACACCCATCACCACATTCTGCTGGATGGCTGGAGCAATTCGCAGGTGCTCGGCGAAGTGTTGCAACGTTACAGCGGCCACACCCCGCCGAACGCGGGCGGGCGCTATGCCGATTACATCGGCTGGCTGCAACGCCAGGATGCGCAGGCAAGCGAGGATTTCTGGCGCGAGCAACTGGGGCCACTGCAAGAGCCGACGCGACTGGCCCAAGTGCTGGCCGGCAACGCCACACTGAGCGGTCACGGCGATTACGTTCAGACCTTTGATCCAAGTTTTACGCAAATCCTTGAGGCGTTCGCGCGGCAGCAGAAAGTCACCCTCAACACCTTTGTGCAAGCGGCGTGGCTGCTGTTAATGCAGCGTTATACCGGGCACGAGACCGTGGCATTCGGCGCAACGGTCGCCGGGCGTCCGGCGGACTTGCCCGGCATCGAGCAACAGGTCGGTCTGTTCATCAACACCTTGCCGGTCATCGGCACGCCGCGTGCGGACCAGAGCGTTTCTGCCTGGCTGCAAACAGTGCAAGGGCAAAACCTTGGCCTGCGTGACTTCGAGCACACACCGCTGGCGGATATTCAGCGCTGGGCCGGGCAGAGCGGCGAGGCGTTGTTCGACAACATTCTGGTGTTCGAGAACTACCCGATTGCCCATGCGTTGCTGCAAGGTTCAGAGCAAGGCGTGGTGTTTGGGGAAGTGGCCAACCTTGAACAGACCCATTACCCGCTGAGCGTGGCAGTCACACTGGGCGAAACCCTGGCCGTGCATTACAGCTTCGACCAGTCACTGTTCGCGCAGTCGGCCATCGAGCAAATCGCCGCGCACCTGAGGCATTTCCTACAGCAATTCAGTGAATCCGCCGAACGTTGCCTGGGCGAGATTGCCATGACCAGCGCCGCAGAAGTGGCGCGGCAAACCGCCGCCAACCAGCCACAGCCGTACCCGGTCAACGTCGCGGTGCACCGGCGCATCGCCGAACTGGCAGCACAGCGGCCCGAGCGCACGGCGGTGATTTTTGCCGGTGAACACTTCAGCTACGGCACCATCGATCGGCGCGCCAACCAATTGGCCCACGCCCTGATCGCTCGCGGAGTCGGCCCGGAAATCCGCGTCGGTGTGGCGTTGCCGCGCAGTGAAGGCGTGATCGTCGCGCTACTGGCGGTGCTCAAGGCCGGTGGCGCGTATGTGCCGCTGGACACCAGTTACCCGCGCGAACGGCTGGCCTATCTGATCGAGGATTGCGGATTATCGCTGCTGCTGACCGACTCGTCGGTGGTGGCGCAACTGCCGGTGCCGGGCTCGGTGTCGTTGCTCGAACTGGATCGAGTCGACCTCGACGACCAGCCACAGAGCGCGCCGCAGGTACAGCTCGATCCGCAGAACCTCGCTTACGTCATTTACACCTCGGGCTCCACTGGCAACCCGAAAGGGGTGAGCGTGGCGCACGGGCCGTTGGCGATGCATTGCCAGGCGATCGGCGAGCGCTACGAAATGCGTGACAGCGACTGCGAATTCCACTTCATGTCCTTCGCTTTCGACGGTGCCCACGAACGCTGGCTGACCAGCCTGACCCACGGCGCGTCGCTGCTCATCCGCGACGACAGCCTGTGGACCCCGGAACAGACCTACAACGCCATGCGCGACCACGCGGTGACGGTGGTGGCGTTCCCGCCGGTGTACCTGCAGCAACTGGCCGAACACGCCGAGCGCGAAGGCAACCCGCCGAAGGTGCGCGTCTACTGCTTCGGTGGCGATGCGGTGCCGGCGGCCAGTTTCGAACGGGTCAAGCGTGCGCTCGATCCCGACTACATCATCAACGGCTACGGCCCGACCGAAACCGTGGTCACGCCGCTGATCTGGAAGGCCGGCCGCGAGGTGCCGTGCGGTGCCGCGTACGCACCAATCGGCAGCCGCATCGGCGACCGCAGCGCCTACGTGCTCGATGCCGATCTGAACCTGGTGCCACAAGGCATGGCCGGTGAGTTGTACCTCGGCGGCAGCGGGCTGGCGCGGGGTTACCTGAACCGCCCGGGACTGACCGCCGAGCGTTTTGTCGCCGATCCGTTCAGCCACAGCGGTGGGCTGCTGTACCGCACCGGTGACCTGGTGCGCCAGCGCGTCGACGGCACCTTCGACTACCTGGACCGCATCGACAACCAAGTAAAAATCCGCGGTTTCCGGATCGAACTGGGCGAGATCGAAGCGCGCCTGCAAGCCTTGATCGGGGTTCGCGAAGCCGTGGTGGTTGCGCAGGAAGGCAGCGCCGGCAGTGGCAAGCGACTGGTGGCGTATGTGGTCGCCGACGCAGTGAATACCGTGAGCACCACGTTCGCCGAGTCGTTGCGTGAGCAGCTCAAGGCCGCGCTGCCCGCGCACATGGTGCCGGCGTATTTGCTGGTGCTCGAACGCCTGCCGTTGACGCCCAACGGCAAACTCGATCGCAAGAACCTGCCCATGCCGGACATCAGCCAGTTGCAGCAAAGCTACCTCGCACCGCAAAGCGCGCTGCAACAGCAACTGGCGGCGATCTGGCAGGACGTGCTGAAGCTTCAGCAGGTCGGCTTAAGCGACAACTTTTTCGAGCTGGGCGGTGATTCGATCATTTCCATTCAGGTGGTCAGCCGCGCGCGTCAACTCGGCATTCGCTTCACCCCCAAAGACCTGTTTCAACACCAGACAGTTCAGACGCTGGCGCGGGTGGCGCGGGTCGGCGAACAGCTGCAACGGGTCGATCAAGGGCCGGTGACCGGCGAGCTGGCGCTATTGCCAGTGCAGCAGGTGTTTTTCGCGCAGGCAATTCCCGAGCGTCAACACTGGAACCAGGCGGTGATGCTCAAACCGACGCAAACCCTGGCCGCTGACATTTTGGAGCAGGCGCTCGGCGCGCTGGTCGCCCACCACGACGGCTTGCGCCTGAGCTTCGTCGAAGGCGCGGCGGGTTGGCAGGCGCGTTACCGCGCGCTGGATAACGCGACGGATGCTCTGGTCCGGTCGGTGGACGTGGCCGATGCCCTGGCACTGGAAGCGATCGCCAATGCCGCGCAACGCAGCCTCGATCTGCGGCAAGGGCCGCTGTTGCGGGCGCTGCTGGCCAACCTCGACGATGGCAGTCAACGGCTGCTGCTGATCGTCCATCATCTTGTCGTAGACGGCGTGTCGTGGCGGATTCTGTTTGACGACCTGCAAAGCGCCTATCGACAATTTTCCGCAGGCGAGCCGCTGCAGTTGCCAGCGAAAACCAGTGCGGCCAAAGTCTGGGCCGAGCGTCTGCAAACCTATGCACGCAGTGCGCCCTTGCAGGCGGAACTGGCCGATTGGCAACAGCGCTTGCAGGGCCCCGACGTGGCCTTGCCGCTGGACAATCCTGGCGGTGGCCTGCAGAACAAGCATGCGCTGACCGTGCGCACGCGCCTGGACCGCGACCTTACCCGCCAACTGCTGCAAGACGCGCCAGCGGCCTATCGCACGCAGGTCAACGACTTACTGCTGACCGCGCTGGCGCGGGTCATCACACGCTGGACCGGCGCCGACAGCGCGTTGGTTCAATTGGAAGGCCATGGCCGCGAGGAGCTGTTTGACGACGTCGATCTGACGCGCACGGTGGGCTGGTTCACCAGCCTCTACCCGGCGCGATTGACCCCGACGGCGGACCTCGCCGGTTCGCTGAAACAGATCAAGGAACAGCTGCGCGCCGTCCCCAATAAAGGCATTGGTTTTGGCGCACTGGCGCATTTGGGCAACGACAACGCAAGGGCCACGCTTGGCCAGTTGCCGGTGCCGCGCATGACTTTCAATTATCTGGGCCAGTTCGACGGCAGCTTCGCCGACACGGCGGGCGCGTTGTTCCTGCCGTCCGCTGAAGCGGCCGGGGACGAACTGGACGCCGAAGCGCCGCTGGCCAACCACTTGGCGCTCAATGGCCAGGTCTATGGCGGCGAGCTCGATCTGGGCTGGACCTTCAGCCGGGAAATGTTCCATGCACAGACCATTCAGCGTCTGGCCGACGCCTACGCAGACGAACTCAAAGCGCTGATCAGCCACTGCTGCGAGGTCGGACGACACGGCATCACGCCATCGGATTTCCCGCTGGCGCATTTGACTCAGGCGCAACTGGACGAGCTGCCGCTGCCGGCACAGCTGATCGAAGACATTTACCCGCTGTCGCCGATGCAGCAGGGCATGCTGTTCCATGCGGTGTACGAAGAGGCCAGCAGCGATTACATCAACCAGATGCGCCTGGACGTCGAAGGCCTTGATCCCGAGCGCTTTCATCAAGCCTGGCAAGCGGCGGTCGTCGCCCACGATATTTTGCGCACGCGCTTCATCTGGCAGGGCGCCTTGCAAACCCCGGTGCAAGTGGTCAGCAAAACCGCGCCGATGCCCTGCAGCCTGCACGACTTGCGCGCGCATCCGCAGCCGGAGCATGCCCTGCAGGCCCTCGCCGACAGCGAGCGGCAACAACTGCAGCTGAGTGATGCAAGCCTGTTGCGCCTGGTGATCGTGCGCCTTGCTGAGCAGCGTTATCACCTGATCTACACCAACCACCACATTCTCATGGACGGCTGGAGTAACTCGCAGTTGCTCGGCGAAGTGCTGCAGCGCTACAGCGGTGAATTCAATGCGCCGATCACGGGTCGCTATCGCGATTACATCGACTGGCTGCAACGCCAGGATGCCGCTGCCAGCGAAGCCTTCTGGACGCCGGCCCTGCGCGAGCTGGAGGAGCCGACGCGCCTGGCGCAAACCGTTCCGTCGCCGTCAGTAGGCGCCGAAGGTTATGGCGATTACTTCCAGGTACTGGACACCGAACTGACCGCACGCCTGAGCGAATTCGCGCGGTCTTCGAAAGTCACGCTCAACACCCTGGTGCAGGCGGCGTGGTTGTTGTTGCTGCAACGCTACAGCGGCAAAGACACCGTGGCGTTCGGTGCGACCGTGGCCGGGCGGCCGGCAGAATTGCCGGGCGTGGAGCAGCAAATCGGTCTGTTCATCAACACGCTGCCGGTGATCGCCACCCCGCGCGCGCAGCAGTCCCTCGACAGCTGGCTGCAAGCGGTGCAGGCGCAAAATGTGGCCCTGCGCGAATTCGAGCACACGCCTTTGTTCGATATACAGCGGTGGGCCGGGCAGGGCGGTGAACCATTGTTCGACAGCCTGCTGGTGTTCGAGAACTACCCAATCGCCCAGGCGCTGGAGCAGGGCGCGCCGCAAGGGCTGCGGTTCGGCCCGGTGGCCAGCCGCGAACAGACCAACTACCCGCTGACCCTGCTGGTCGCTCTGGAGCGTGAGCTGACCTTGCATTTCAGTTATCAGCGCAGCCATTTCGCAGCGGCGACCGTGACGCAACTGGCAACCCATCTGCAACATCTGTTGAGTCAGATGCTGGAGGGGGGTGAGCGCTGCCTCGCGGACCTGGTGCTGCTGGATCAGGCCGAGCACCAGCGCATCGTCCATGACTGGAATCGCCGCGATGAGGGCTTTGCCGACACGCTGTGCATCCATCAATTGATCGCCCGCCAGGTCGCGGAGACGCCGGATGCGCGGGCGGTGATGTTTGGCACGCGGCACCTCAGTTACGCCGAGCTCGACGCGCAGGCCAACCGCCTGGCGCACAGGTTGGTCGAGGCTGGCGTAGGTCCGGAAGTGCGCGTCGGCGTGGCGATGCAGCGTTCCGAACAGTTGCTGGTCGCCCTGCTGGCGGTGCTCAAGGCCGGCGGCGCCTATGTGCCGCTGGACCCGCAATACCCGGCCGAGCGGGTTGCCTACATGCTCGAAGACAGCCGCGCGTTACTGTTGCTGACCGAACAGGCAGTCGTCGCGCACTTGCAGATTGCGAGTGACATGCAAGTGCTGCTGCTGGATACCGCAGGCGCCTGGGCGACTTATCCGGACCACGCGCCACTGACTCGGGTGACCCCGGACAACCTCGCCTACGTGATTTACACCTCCGGTTCCACCGGCCAACCGAAGGGCGTGGCGATCGCACACCGCAACGTACTGGCGCTGATCGACTGGTCGCAATCGGTCTACAGTCGCGACGATATTCAAGGCGTGCTGGCCTCGACGTCGGTGTGCTTCGACCTGTCGGTGTGGGAGCTGTTTGTCACGCTGGCCAACGGTGGCTCGCTGATTATCGCCCGCAATGCGCTGGAGTTGCCGCAGCTGCCGGCGCGCGATCAGGTGCGTTTGATCAACACCGTGCCGTCGGCCATCAACGCCTTGCAAGGTGCCGGGCAGATCCCGCCGAGTGTGCGCATCATCAACCTCGCTGGCGAGCCACTCAAGCAGGCGTTGGTGGAGACGCTCTACGAACAGCCAACGGTCGAGCACGTTTTCGACCTGTACGGCCCATCCGAAGACACCACCTATTCAACCTGGACGCGCCGCGCCGCCGGTGGTTCGGCAAACATCGGCCGGCCGCTGGAACACAGCGCCGGTTACCTGCTGGATGCCGACCTGCAACCAGTGCCGCAAGGCGTTTCAGCCGAGCTGTACCTGGCCGGTGCGGGCATCACCCGTGGCTACCTGAATCGTCCGGCGATGACCGCCGAGCGCTATGTGCCGAACCCGTTCGCGAGCAACGGCGAACGCCTGTACCGCAGCGGCGACCTTGCGCGTTATCAGGCCGGGGGCGTGCTCGAATATCGCGGCCGCATCGACCATCAAGTGAAGATCCGCGGCTTGCGCATCGAGCTGAGTGAAATCGAAGCGCGGCTGCTGCAAGTGCCGATGGTCAGTGACGCGGCGGTGCTGGCTCAGGAAGCCCTTGGTACTCAGCAACTGGTGGCCTACGTGGTTGCGCCGGACCTGGCGCTCGACGATGACCAGGCTCGGCGGCGCTTGCGCGATCAGCTAAAGGCGCAGCTTCAGCAAAGCCTGCCCGAGTACATGGTGCCGGCGCATTGGCTGTTCATCGCGCAGTTGCCATTGACGCCTAACGGCAAGCTCGACCGCAAGGCGCTGCCGGCGGTGGATGTCAGCCGGATGCAGGCCCGCTATGTCGCCCCGGCCAGCGAGCTCGAACAGCAGGTGGCGGCGATCTGGGCGCAAGTGCTGATGGTTGAGCAGGTTGGCGTGTACGACCACTTCTTCGAGCTCGGCGGTCACTCGCTGCTGGCGGTGAATGTGGTGTCGCGGCTGCAACTGGAGTTGGGGCTGAAACTGACCCCGCAACTGATTTTTCAGCACCCCGTGCTGGCGGATTTCGTCGCGCGACTCGACCGCGACGGCGGCGCCATCAACGAACAGAAACTCAACAAGCTGGAAAGCCTGCTTGACGAAATGGAGGAAGTCTAATGGACAAGAGTGTTGCTTTGAGAATTGCCAAGCGCTTTATCACTCTGCCGCTGGACAAGCGCACGTTGTACCTGCAAAAGATGCTCGAAGAGGGCGTCTCGCCGGCGAACCTGCCGATTCCGGAGGTCAAGTCCGGGTTTGATTCGATCCCGCTGTCCTATGCCCAGGAACGCCAGTGGTTCCTCTGGCAGATGGACCCGCACAGCACCGCGTATCACTTGCCCAACGCGTTGCGCCTCAAAGGCGAGCTGGATGTGGCTGCGCTGGAACGCAGCTTCAATGCGCTGGTGGCACGTCACGACAGCTTGCGCACGACGTTCACCGAGCAGGACGAAAAAACCGTCCAGATCATCCACCGGCAGATGCCGATCAGCATCAATGAGCAAACTCTCGACGCGGGGCTCGATCCGGCGTTACAGGATGAGCGGATCAAGGCGTTTGTCGAGCAGCAAACCCATCGGGCCTTTGACTTGCAGCACGGGCCGCTGCTGCGGGTGTCGCTGCTCAAGGTCGCGGCCGACGACCACGTCCTGGCGCTGATCCAGCACCACATCATCTCCGATGGCTGGTCGATGCAGGTAATGGTCAAGGAATTGATCCAGCACTACGTCGCACAGACTTCCGGCCAGCCTTTGAATCTGCCCGAGCTGACGGTGCAATACGCCGACTACGCGATCTGGCAGCGGCACTGGCTCGAAGCCGGCGAGCGCGAGCGTCAACTGGCTTACTGGACCGACACCCTGGGCAGTGAGCACAGCATTCTGCAGCTGCCGATCGATCATCCGCGCCCGGCTGTGCAAAGCTTTCGCGGCGCACGCCTCGACCTGAACCTGCCGCCGGCGCTGGCAACTTCGCTCAAGCAACTGGCGCAACGCGAAGGCGCCAGTGTGTTCATGGTCCTGTTGGCCTCGTTTCAGGCCTTGCTGCATCGCTACAGCGGCCAGGCGGACATCCGCGTCGGCGTGCCGGTGGCCAACCGCAATCGGGTGGAAACCGAAGGTCTGATCGGCTTTTTCGTTAACACCCAGGTGCTCAGTTCACGGGTTCACGGGCAGCTGCCGTTCACGCAATTGCTGGCGCAGGTCAGGCAATCAGCACTGGCTGCTCAGGATCATCAGGATTTGCCGTTCGAGCAGCTGATCGAAGCGTTGCAACCGGAGCGCAGCCTGAGTCACAGCCCGGTGTTTCAGGTGATGTACAACCACCAGGCGCTGGACGACCAGACCCGCCAGCAGAGCCGCGTGCAGCTGCCGCAGTTGGACGTGGAAAGCATCGTCTGGGCAGGGCGCACGGCGCAATTGGATCTGACGCTGGGCACCTACGAATCGAGCGACGGGTTGTCGGCCGAGCTGACCTACGCCACGGACCTGTTCGAGCCGGCGACCATCGAGCGTCTGGCGCGGCATTGGCAAAACCTGCTGCAAGGCATCGTCGCAGATCCAGGCCGGCGTATCGGCGAACTGCCGCTGCTCGACCGTGGCGAGCAGAGTGAAATGCTGCAGGATTGGCACCGCGTGATCGAGCGCAGCGCGCAGGCACCGTGCGTGCACCAGCGCATTGCCGCGCAGGCCGAACGTACGCCGGAGGCCATCGCGCTGATTGTCGGTGAGCAACGCCTGACCTACGCGCAGCTGGACGCTCGCGCCAATCAGCTCGCACACAAACTTGTCGATGCGGGCGTCGGCCCGGATCGGCTGGTTGGAATTGCGGTCGAGCGCAGCGTGGAAATGATCGTCGGCCTGCTGGCGATCCTCAAGGCTGGCGGCGCGTATGTGCCGCTCGATCCGGCGTATCCCGAAGATCGCCTGGCCTACATGATTGAAGACAGCGGCCTCACGCTGTTGCTGACCCAGTCGCATCTGCAGGCGCAGTTACCGATTCCGGTCGGCCTCGACACGCTGTTGCTCGATCAGCCGCCAGCGTGGCTGGCGGGGTATCCGCAGACGTGCCCGGCGCTGACGCTGGACGGCGAACACCTGGCGTACGTGATCTACACGTCGGGCTCGACCGGCAAGCCGAAAGGCGTGATGGTGCGTCATGCCGGGCTGAGCAATTTCGTCGATAGCATGATCGATCAGCCAGGCCTGAACGCCACGGACCGCATGCTCTCGCTGACCACGTTCTCGTTCGATATTTTCGGCCTGGAAATCTACGCTCCGCTGCTGGCCGGTGCCAGCGTGGTGCTGACCGGCAAGGACGAGCATCAAGACCCGCATGCCGTGCTCGAACTGATCGAGCGCCACGACGTGACGGTGCTGCAAGCGACGCCCTCGACCTGGCGCATGCTGCTCGACAGCGAGCAGGCCGCGACCCTCGCCGGGCGCACGTTCCTGTGTGGTGGCGAGGCGCTGCCGCAAGCACTCGCCCGGCGCCTGCTCGCGCTGTCGCCGAAGGTATGGAATTTGTATGGCCCGACCGAGACCACCATCTGGTCGGCGCTGCATCCGTTGACGCAAACGCAGGCTCAGCCGTACCTCGGTAAACCAATCGACAACACCGCGCTGTACATTCTGGGCAGTGATCTGCAACTCAATCCCCCGGGCGCAGCGGGTGAGCTACTGATCGGCGGCGAAGGTCTGGCGCGCGGTTATTTCCAGCGCCCGGCCTTGACCGCCGAACGTTTCGTGCCGGATCCGTTCTCGGCGAACGGCGGGCGTTTGTACCGCACCGGCGACCTGACCCGTTACCGTGCCGAGGGCGTGATCGAGTACGTCGGCCGGATCGACCATCAAGTGAAAATCCATGGGTTTCGTATCGAACTCGGCGAGATCGAAGCACGCCTGCTGGCACTCGATAGCGTCCGTGAAACCGTGGTCGCGGCGCAGGATGGCGCGACCGGACCGCAACTTGTGGCTTATGTGGTGGCGGGCGCCGTTCATGATGATGAAGCTGTGCTGCGCGCCGCGCTCAAGGCCAGCCTCAAGGCCGGGTTGCCGGAATACATGGTGCCCGCGCACCTGTTGTTCCTCGCGCAGTTGCCGTTGACCCCCAACGGCAAGATCGACCGCAAGGCTTTGCCGGCGCCCGACGCCAGCCTGCTGCAATCAACCTACATCGCGCCGCAAACCGCCACTCAGCACAAAGTCGCCGAGATCTGGCAAGCGGTGCTCAAGCTCGAACAGGTCGGGCTGGGGGACAACTTCTTCGAACTGGGCGGTCACTCCTTGCTGGTCACCCAAGTGATTTCCCGTGTGCGTCAGGCTTTGAATGTGCAGGTGCCGCTGCGCACGCTGTTCGAGCACAGCACTCTGGAGGATTTCGTCGCTGCGCTGGACGTCGCCCCGGCACACGCCGACCCGGCGCTGGTGGCGCTGCCACGTCAGGGACCGATGGCGTTGTCGTATGCGCAGGAACGCCAGTGGTTTCTCTGGCAACTGGAGCCGACCAGCAACGCCTACCATGTGCCTGCGGCGTTGCGCCTGCGCGGCAGCCTCGATCTCGCGGCGTTGCAACGCAGCTTCGATACCTTGATCGGCCGCCACGAATCGCTGCGCACTCGCTTCATTCAACGGGACGAACAGACCTTGCAGCAGATCGATGCGCCGGCGCCGCTGGCGCTTGTCGTGCAGGCCTGTGCGGACGGGCTCGATGCCGAGCGCCTGAAGGCGTTGGTCGCCGAGGAGACCCTGACGCTGTTCGATCTGCAGCAAGGCCCGCTGTTGCGGGTCAGGTTGCTCAAGCTGGCCGCCGACGACCATGTGCTGGTGCTGACGCTGCACCACATTGTCTCCGATGGCTGGTCGATGCAAGTGATGGTCGATGAGCTGATCGAGCTCTACACGGGTTTCAGCGCAGGGCAACCGCGGCAATTGCCACCCCTCCCTGTGCAGTACGCCGACTACGCCGTGTGGCAGCGGCAGTGGATGGACGGCGGTGAGCGGGAGCGGCAACTGGCTTATTGGACCGCACACCTGGGTGGCGAGCAGCCGTTGCTGGAACTGCCGGCAGACCGTCCACGTCCGGCCGAGCAAAGTTATCGCGGCGCGCGTCAGGACATCCCGCTGAGCGCGGAACTGACGCATGCCTTGAAGCACCTTGCGCAGCGGGAAAACGTCACACTCTTCGCGCTGTTGCTGGCCTCGTTGCAGACCTTGCTGCACCGCTACAGCGGCCAGGCCGACATTCGTGTCGGCGTGCCGGTGGCGAACCGCAACCGCCTGGAGACCGAAAATTTGATCGGCTTCTTCGTCAACACCCAGGTGCTCAAGGCCGAGATCGACAGCCAGCAAACCTTCCGCGACCTGTTGCAGCAGGTCAAAAACACCGTGCTCGGCGCTCAGGCGCATCAGGACCTGCCGTTCGAGCAATTGGTCGATGCCCTGCAACCGGAGCGCAGCCTCAGCCACAGTCCTTTGTTCCAGGTGATGCACAACCACCAGAGTCAGGCGCGGCAAGCGCGGAGCGCGGCGCGTCTGCCGCACCTGCAGATCGACGGGCTGACCTGGGCGTCGCACACAGCCAAGTTCGACCTGACCCTGGACACCTTTGAATCGGCCGATAACGTCTGGGCCGAACTGACCTACGCCACCGACCTGTTCGACGCCGCAACCATGGCGCGCATGGCCGCGCATTGGACGAATCTGCTGACGGCCATCGTTGCTGATTGCGGCCAGCGCATCGCCGAGTTGCCGTTGCAGGACCACGCCGAGCGCCAGGCCACGCTGTTGCAGTGGAACCCGGCCGTGGCCGATTTCCCGAGCGAGCAGTGCCTGCATCAGTTGATCGAAGCCCAGGCCCTGAAAACGCCCGACGCCATTGCCGTCACCTGCGGTGACCAGCGCCTCAGTTATGCGCAGCTGAACGCCCGGGCCAACCCACTGGCGCATCAGCTGATTGAATGCGGCGTCGGCCCGGACGTGCGCGTCGGCCTTGCGGTCGAGCGCAGCCTCGAGATGCTGGTGGGACTGCTGGCGATCCTCAAGGCCGGTGGCGCCTATGTGCCGCTGGACCCGTCCTATCCCGAGGAACGCCTGGCCTACATGATCAGCGACAGCGGGATCGGCCTGCTGTTGACCCAGAGCCATCTGCTCGTTCGGCTGCCAGTGCCGGACTCGGTGCGCAGCCTGACGCTCAGTCATGAAAACGCTGGCCTCGAGGGCTACAGCGACGCCAATCCACAGGTGCGCATGAGTCCAGACAACCTCGCTTACGTCATCTACACCTCCGGCTCCACCGGTCAACCGAAGGGCACCTTGCTCGCCCATCACAACGTAGTGCGTCTGTTTGAAGCAACGCAAGGCTGGTTCGATTTTGGTCCGCAGGATGTCTGGTGCCTGTTCCATTCGTTCGCGTTCGACTTCTCGGTCTGGGAAATTTTCGGCGCGCTGCTGCACGGCGGCAAACTGGTGGTGGTGCCTTACGAAGTCAGCCGTTCGCCGGAAGACTTTTATGCCTTGCTCTGCCGGGAACGCATCAGCGTACTCAATCAGACGCCATCGGCGTTCAAACAGTTGATGCAAGTCGCCTGCGCGCCGGAACATGCCGCGCAGTCGTTGTTCCTGCGTTACGTCGTGTTCGGTGGCGAAGCACTGGAAGTCAGAAATCTGCGCCCCTGGTTCGAGCGATACGGTGACCACGCTCCGCAACTGATCAACATGTACGGCATCACTGAAACCACCGTCCACGTGACCTATCGCCCCTTGACCGTGGCCGACCTGCAAGGGGAGGCGGGCAGCCCGATCGGCGAGCCTATTCCTGACCTGTCGTGGTACTTGCTCGACGCTGATCTGAACCCGGTCGCCAGAGGCTGCATCGGCGAGCTGTACGTGGGGCGCGCAGGTCTGGCACGGGGATATCTGAACCGCGCCGACCTGACGTCACTGCGCTTTATCCCGGACCCTTTCGCAGCGGACGGCGGCCGCCTGTACCGCACCGGGGATCTGGCGCGTTATCGCGCGGACGGCGTCATCGAGTACACCGGGCGCATCGACCATCAAGTAAAAATTCGCGGCTTCCGCATCGAGCTCGGCGAAATCGAAGCTCAGTTGCTGGAGCAGGCTGACGTGAGTCAAGCGGTGGTCCTCGCCCAGCCGGGCCCCAGTGGTCAGCAACTGGTGGCGTGGCTGGTGCCGTCCGACGCGGCATTGCTCGAGGCGAGCCCGACCGAGCAAAGTCAGTGGCGAGACACTGTGCGCGTTGCACTCAAGGAAACCCTGCCGGACCACATGATCCCGGCACACCTGTTGTTGCTGGCGCAGTTGCCATTGACCGGCAACGGCAAACTCAACCGCAGCGCGTTGCCTTCTCCGGACGCCAGCCAGGCACAGCAGGCGTATGAGGCTCCGCAAAGCGATCTTGAACAGCGCATCGCGGCGATCTGGCAAGACGTCCTGAAGCTGCCGCAAGTGGGGCTGCACGACAACTTCTTCGAGCTCGGCGGCGATTCGATCATCTCGATTCAGGTGGTCAGCCGGGCCCGTCAACTGGGGATTCGCCTGAGCCCCAAAGACCTGTTTCAGCATCAGACTGTGCAGCGTCTGGCGCAGGTGGCACAGGTCGGTACCAGCGAATCCGTTGTAGATCAGCAAGCGGTGAGCGGGCCGGCAGTGCTGTTGCCGATCCAGCAGCAGTTCTTCGACGATGACATTCCCGAGCGTCATCACTGGAACCAGTCGGTGCTGCTCAAGCCGCGTGTAGCCCTCGACCCGGAAAAAATCGAGCACGTTCTGCGCGCACTGGTGGTCCATCACGATGCCTTGCGCTTGAGCTTCACCCAACAGAACGAGGGCTGGGCGGCACAGCATCAGCCGATTGAGCCGCCGCAACAGCACTCACTGTTGTGGCAGGAAACGCTCGCCGATGCGTCGGCCCTTGAAGACTTGGGCAACCGTGCCCAGCGCAGCCTGGACCTGCAACACGGCCCACTGCTGCGCGCGGTATTGGCGACCCTGGCCGATGGCAGTCAGCGTCTGTTGCTGGTGATCCATCACCTGGTGGTGGATGGCGTGTCGTGGCGGATCCTGCTGGAAGACCTGCAAAACGCTTATCAGCAATTGCTCGACGGTCGCGCGCTGAGCCTGCCGGCGAAGACCAGCGCTTTCAAGGACTGGAGCGAACATTTGCAGCGCTACGCCAACAGCCCGGCACTGCAACAGGAACTGGCGTACTGGCAAGCCTGCCTGAGTGACGTGCACTCCGACTTGCCGTGCCTGCGCGACGATGCCGGCCAGCAGAATCATCTGCGGGTAAACGCGCAGACGCGTCTCGGCCAGACGCTGACGCGGCAATTGCTGCAAGAAGCGCCGGCGGCCTATCGGACGCAGGTCAACGACCTGTTGCTGACGGCGTTGGCGCGGGTGATCGGTCGCTGGACCGGACAGCCATCGACGCTGATTCAGCTCGAAGGCCACGGCCGCGAAGAACTGTTCGACGGCGTGGACCTGACCCGTACGGTCGGCTGGTTCACCAGCCTGTTCCCGGTGCGCCTGACCGCAGCCGCAGACCCTGGCGACGCGATCAAGCAGATCAAGGAGCAACTGCGTTCGATCCCCAACAAAGGCATCGGCTTCGGTGCCTTGCGTCACCTGGGCGACGAGCAGGTACAGCAATCGCTGCGCGCACTGCCGAGCCCTCGGATCACCTTCAACTACCTCGGCCAGTTCGACGGCAGTTTCGCTGGCGATGACGCCGCGCTCTTCACCCCGGCGCAGGACAATGCCGGGCTCGACCAGAGCCTCGATGCACCCATGGGCAACTGGCTGACCCTCAATGGTCAGGTGTACGGCGGTGAGTTGAGCATCGGCTGGAGTTTCAGTCGCGAACGTTTCGACATTGCGACCATTGAACGCCTGGCTCAAGACTACGCCGCAGAACTTGCCGCGCTGATCGCCCACTGTGTGACCCCGGGCACGCAAGGGCTGACGCCTTCGGACTTCCCGCTGGCCGGCCTGAACCAGGCCCAGCTCGACAGCGTCCCGGTCGCCTCGCGGCAGATTGCGGACATCTATCCGTTGTCGCCCATGCAACAAGGGATGCTGTTCCATTCTCTCTACGAACAGCAGGCCGGCGACTACGTCAATCAGATGTGCGTGGACGTTGAAGGGCTGCACGTCGAACGCTTCCGCCAGGCCTGGCAAGCGGCGGTGGAGGCGCACGAGGTGCTGCGCAGCAGTTTTCTCTGGGACGGTGAGTTCAAGCGTCCTTTGCAGGTGATTCACAAGCAACTGGCTGTGCCGTTCACGTTCCATGACTGGCGCTCCCACAGCGATGTCGCCCTTGCGCTCAGCGAACTGGCGGACGCGCAGCGCCAGCAGGGTTTTGACCTTGCGAGCGCACCCTTGCTGAACCTGACCGTGGTGCGTCTGGATACCGATCGCTTTCACCTGATCTACACCAGCCACCACATTTTGATGGATGGCTGGAGCAACTCGCAGCTGTTGGGCGAAGTGTTGCAACGCTACAGCGGCCAGACACCCGCGAGCACGGCGGGGCGTTATCGCGATTACATCGACTGGCTGTCCCGGCAAGACGCGCAGGTCAGCGAAGATTTCTGGAAGGGCCAGTTGGCAGCTTTCGAGGAACCGACCCGGCTGGCCAGGGCGCTGGTGTGGACCGGCAGCGAAGCAGGCAACGCCGCTCAGGGCGAACACTTCCTGACGCTCGACCCTGCGCAGACCGCCCGGCTCAACGGTTGTGCACGGGAGCAGAAAGTCACCCTCAACACGATGGTGCAAGCGGCCTGGCTGCTCTTGTTGCAGCGCTACACGGGCCTGGACACCGTCAGTTTCGGCGCCACAGTCTCCGGTCGGCCGGCACAACTGAGCGGGGTCGAGCAGCAGATCGGCCTGTTCATCAACACGTTGCCGGTGATCGCCAGCCCGCGTGCCGAGCAGCCGCTGGCGCAGTGGTTGCAGCAGGTGCAGGCGCAGAACCTGGCCTTGCGTGAGCAGGAACATACGCCGCTGTTCGACATTCAGCGTTGGGCCGGGCAGGGTGGCCAGGCCCTGTTCGACAACATTCTGGTGTTCGAAAATTACCCGATCTCCGAGGCCTTGCAACAGGGTTCGCCGCAAGACCTGCGCTTCGGTGACGTGGGCCATTTCGAGCAAACCAACTACCCGTTGACCCTGGCGGTCAACGTCGGCGCCGAGTTGTCGTTTCAAATGAGTTACGACCGTCAGCAGTTCGATGAGGCCGCGATCAAGCAACTGGCCGGGCACCTCGCGCACTTGCTAGTGCAAATGGCGTCAGCACCTGAGGCCAGTTGCGCCGGTGATCTGGCGCTGATCGTCAGCCCTGTTCGCAAGCCGCTGGCGCTGCCGGCCGATGACACCTGTGTTCATCGTCTGTTTGAGCAGCAAGCCGAACGTACGCCAGACGCGTTAGCGCTGATCTTCAACGAACAACGCCTGAGTTATGCGCAGCTCAATGCCCAGGCCAACCAGCTCGCCCATGTGTTGCTGCAACACGGTGTCGGTCCTGAAGTGCTGGTGGGCATTGCGGTCGAGCGTTCGCCGCAGATGATCATTAGCCTGCTGGCGGTGCTCAAGGCCGGCGGCGCTTACGTGCCGCTGGACCCCGAATACCCGCCCGAGCGTTTGCGCGCCATGATTGAAGACAGTGGCCTGCGAGTGCTGCTGACGCAAAGTCATCTCGCCCCAGCGTTGCCACGTACGGCAGACGTGAGCGTGCTGAGCCTGGATCAACTGGCTTATCCGGCGTTCTCCGATAATTTGCCTGCGCACAGCGGACCGCAAAACCTCGCGTATGTGATGTTCACGTCGGGTTCCACCGGGCGCCCGAAAGGCGTCGGCATCACCCAATCGGCGCTGGCCCGTCACGCGCAAGTGGCGCTGGACTTCCTTGGCCTGACCGCGCACGACCGTTCCCTGCAATTCGCCACGTTCAACTTCGATGCCTTTGTCGAGCAGCTTTACCCGGCGCTGATTTGCGGCGCGTCGGTGGTGTTGCGCGGGCCGGACATCTGGGACAGCGAGACCTGGTATCGCGAATTGCTCGACAAACAATTTACCGTCAGCGACCTGACCACGGCCTACTGGAACATGCTGGCCAAGGATTTTGCCGCCGCCGGGCTGCGCGATTATGGGTCGCTGCGTCAGGTGATTGTCGGCGGCGAAGCCATGCCGCGGGAGGGTGTGGCCGCCTGGGGCAAGGCCGGCCTGGGACATGTGCGCCTGTTGAACACCTACGGCCCGACCGAGACAACGGTCAGCGCCACGCTGCTCGATTGCAGCGGTTACGTGACCGGCCAGAGCGCCCTGCCAGTGACCATGCCGATAGGTCGCGCCTTGCCCGGCCGGGCCATCCATGTGCTCGACTCGCAGGGCCAACCGGCTCCCGTCGGGGTGGTCGGGGAACTGGTCATCGGCGGTGACTTGCTCGCCCGCGGTTACTTCCAGCGGCCGGAGCTGACGGCCGAGCGGTTCATTCCCGACCCGTTCGACCCGTTGGGCGGTGGTCGCGTGTACCGCACGGGTGACCTGGCGCGCTACCGCATCGACGGGGTGATCGAGTACGTCGGGCGCATGGACCATCAAGTGAAAATCCGCGGGTTCCGTATCGAACTCGGCGAGATCGAAAGCCATCTGCTGCAGATGCCAGCAGTGCGTCAGGCGCTGGTGGTGGCGCAACCAGGCGCGGTCAGTCAGCAACTCGTCGCGTATGTGGTGTTCGATGATCCTGCGCACATCGGCGGTGATGCGTCCACGCTGGCGGCATTGCGCGATGACATCAAAACGCGGTTGAAGGCTGGTTTGCCGGACTACATGGTGCCGGCGCATGTGCTGTTCCTCGAGCGCTTGCCGCTGAGCCCGAATGGCAAGATCGATCGCAAGGCCTTGCCGGGCGTCGATGCCAGCCTTGTGGCGCTGGACTTCGTTGCGCCTCAAGGCGCTTTGGAGCAGCAGATCGCCGCGGTCTGGCAGGAGGTGCTGGAGCTGGATCAGGTGGGTCGCGACGACCACTTTTTCGAATTGGGTGGGCATTCGTTGTTGGCCACGCAAGTGGTATCACGCCTGCGCAAACTCACCACTGCTGCGCTGAGCCTGCGTGACGTGTTCAGCCATCCGCGCCTGAAGGACCTGGCGGCATGGATCGCGCAACAGCAGGGCACGCCTGAGTCAAACGCTCACGGTGTGGCACTCAAGGCTCACGGCTCCCGCCACAGCGCGCCGTTGTCGCTGGTGCAGCGCCGGTTGTGGATCGCCGAACAACTGTCCGGCGGCACCTCGGCTTACGGCATGCCGATGGCGTTGCGCTTGCGCGGCGAACTGTCGGTGGAACGGCTGATCAGCAGCTTCGCCGAAGTGGTGTGCCGTCATGAAGTGTTGCGCACTGCCTACACCCAGGACGATGAAGGTAACCCGATTGCGCTGATCGCCGAACAGGTCGAACTGGATTTTCCGCTGATTGATTTGTCCGGGCTGTCGCGCAGTGCCCAGGAAGAACACGTGGCGCAAGCCGCGCTGGACAACGCGCGCACGCCGATTGCCATGGAGCAGGCGCCGCTGTTGCGCGGGCGGATCCTGCACTTGGGCCCGACCGAACATGTGATGCTGTATGCAATGCACCACATCATCTCCGACGGTTGGTCGATGGGCGTGCTGATCAACGAACTGGTGCAGATTTATGACCGCCGCAAGGTCGGTGACACGACTGCGCTGCCAGCGCTGGAGGTGCAATATTCCGACTTCGCGCTGTGGCAGCAGGCACTGCAGCATCAAGGCGTACTGGCGCGTCAGGCCGAGTACTGGAAAGCGCGGCTGAACGGGTATGACGGGCAACTGCAATTGCCTGCAGACAAGCCTCGTGGCCTGACCGCCTCCTACGAGGGCGACGCGGTGCAGTTCCGCCTGACCGTCGAGCTGAGCCGCGCCCTGCGTCAGCGCTCGATGGACGCGGGCGTCACGCTGTACAGCACGCTCCTGGCGTCATTCCAGGTGTTGCTGCACCAGGTCAGCGGTGCGGCGGATGTGCTGGTCGGCGCCGACGTGGCCGGACGCGAACAGCCGGAACTGGAGCGGCTGATCGGCTTCTTCGTCAACGTGCTGCCGCTGCGTTCGCGCTTCGACAACAGCGTTTCCTTCTCGAACTTCCTCGCGCAGACCCAGGAAACCTTGCTCAGCGCCCTTGAGCATCAGGACCTGCCGTTCGACATGATCGTCGACGCCTCGGGCGTGCCGCGCCACAAAGGCATGAATCCGCTGGTGCAGGTGTTGTTCGTGATGAACAACCTGCCGGGCAGTGTCCAGGCAATGGGCGGTTTGAGCGTGGAATCGCTGCCGGCGCTGGAGACCCATTCTAAATTCGACATGGCGTTGTTCGTTGACGAGGAAGAAGGGCAATTGCTGGGTAATTGGCAATTCTCCACAACCTTGTTCGGACACGAGCGCATTCAGTCCCTGGTCAAGGCCTGGATAGCCCTGTTGGAACAGATCGTCGCTGATCAGGACATTCAATTGGGAGCTATCAGCATGCCAGTCGAACCTCTCGCCGTTACCGTACGGCCTGCGGTCCCCGGACCCAAAGCCGACAAGCTGGGCAAATTCCTCAAACGCTCCGCAGGCACGGAGGCAAGGATTCAGCTTTCACCGGTGCGGGAATCCCTGCTGGCGGCGCCGCAGCCATTCCCGCTGTTGCTGGAGCCCAATGAGCCGCAGCTGGACCTGATCGAGTGGATCAATCAGCACCGGCCGTTGATCGAAAAGAAACTCGCCGAGCACGCCGGCATCCTTTTCCGCGGTTTTGCACTGAACGGCATTCAGGGCTTCGAGGCGTTCGCCGAAGCGATACAGCCGGGTCTGTACGGCCAGTATGGCGATCTGCCGAAGAAGGAGGGCGGCAAGAACACGTACCGCTCCACGCCGTACCCGGAACGCAAGATGATCCTGTTCCACAACGAGAGCTCCCACCAGGACCGCTGGCCGCGCAAGCAGATGTTTTACTGCGAGCAGGCCGCTGCGGTGGGCGGCGCGACGCCGGTGGTCGATTGCCGCCTGATGTACGAAAAACTCCCGGCGCAAATGCGTGACACGTTCGAGGAAAAAGGCCTGCTGTACGTGCGCACCTTCACCGACAAGCTCGACGTGTCGTGGCAGCACTTTTTCAAGACCGAGGACCGCGCCGAGGTTGAGGCCCGCTGCCGCGCCGGTGGCATTGAGTGGCGCTGGCTCGACAACGATGAGCTGCAAACCCGTACGCCGGGCCCGGCGATCATTCGCCATCCGCTGACCGGGGCCAAATCGTTTTTCAACCAGGTGCAGTTGCATCACATCTATTGGCTCGAGCCGGATGTGCGTGAAGACCTGCTGTCGATGTTCGGCCTGGAGCGCATGCCGCGTCAGGTGTATTACGGCGACGGCACGCCGATCGAACACGAGGTGATGCAACGCATCGGCGAACTGTACGAAGAATGCGCGGTGCGCTTCGACTGGCACAAAGGCGATGCGATCCTGCTCGACAACATGCTCGTGGCGCACGCCCGGGATCCGTATGAAGGCCCGCGCAAAATTGTCGTGGCCATGGGCGACATGTTCGACCGCAACGCCCTTCAAGGCGCTCAGGCAGCTATCGCCACAGTCGCAATGAATACCGAGGACACCGGCGCATGAACGAAGTCACGATGGACTCGCAACATCCGGGTTACGCCTTGACCCCTGAACAGCAGCTATTGCTGGATCAGTTGCCCAAGGCACCAGTCTGCGGGGATGCGCTGCATTTCCTCACTATCGAGATCATTGGCGATCTCGATCCACAGCGTTTGCAACGTGCACTGGATGGCCTGCTGGCCCAGCAACCATTGCTCGTTGCGCGACTGGGCAGGGCGCCGGGTTTTCATGGCCTGCGACAGTTCGTAGGCAGCGCCGAACGCTTTGCGCTGACGGTGCAGACTCGGATGGAGACGGCGAGCAACGTCGACGCGCAGATCGCCGAATGGGCGGCGCGCTCGTTCGTCATCGGCGAGTCCGAGAATGCGCAAGCGGTGCTTTTCCGCCTCGCGGACACCCGCTGGAAACTGGTGTTGGGTGTGGCCCGGCACAGCAGTGACGAAAGTGCGCTGCAACTGATCCGTCAGCAACTGCAGCAAGCGTATGAGCACGGCCTGGCGCAGGGCGAAGAGGCGCCGGGGGAATTCACCCAATACCTCCAATGGCGCAGTGAAGTGGTGCTCGACGAAGACGCTGCCGGCGCCCGGGCTTATTGGCAAGCGCATCTGCACGACGCGAGCAGCGAGTTGTGCAGCCCATGGCTGGCTTATCGCCAGACTGCTGGTGATTCCGCGCCGGCGAACAGGCTGTTGACGGTCGCATTGGAACCCGCGCTGCGCAGTGGTTTGCAGCAGGTGGCCGACTTCCTGCAGCAACCGCCGAGCGCCGTGCTGCAAGCGGCCTGGTGGTTGTTGCTGGGACGCTTGAGCGGCGCTGAGCAGATGCTGGTTGGCGTGCGCCATGACAGTCGCTGCGACTACGAGTATTTCGCCGACGCCGTGGGTGTTTTCGAGAAGAGCCTGCCGCTCAACCTGTCGCTGCGCAAGGACATGCGGTTCGACCTTTGGCTGGTGGAAGTCGCGGCTCATCTGGAGGCGCACCGCACCTGGCAGGAATACTGGTCAGCGCAACTGGCACCGCTCGCCGCCCGGCCCGCTTATGGTTTCCGCGCTCGACGCGCGTCGCCACTGACGGCGTCCGGCAGCTTGGACTGGCAGCGCGCAGAACGGTCGCAGGTGCAAGAAGCGCTGTATGAGTTAATGCTGGACGTCGAGCTCGATGATGCCGACGGTGCAACTGCGCTGGCGGTACGTTTCGCTGATTCAGGTTATTCGGTCGAGGCCATTCATGGCCTGACGGCGCAGTTCTGCGTGTTGCTCGCAGCCATTGTCGCGGACCCCGCCGCCGTGCTGAGTTGCTTGCCGTTGCTGGCGCCTGCCGAGCAGGTGCGCCTGCTGTCAATCAATCCGCCTCAGCGTGCAGTATCAGGGCCCTGGCTGCCGCAACGCATCGCCGAACACGCCCGGCTCACTCCCGATGTGATCGCCTTGAACGACCCGCAGCAGTGTCTGAGCTACGGGCAATTGCAGGCGCGCGTCGAAACGCTGGCCGGGGCATTGAAAGCAGAAGGGCTGGGCCGTGGCGCGATCGTCGCGCTGAGTTTGCCGCGTTCGGCTGATCTGGTAGTGGGCATGCTGGCTGCCTGGCAGATCGGCGCGGCGTATCTGCCGCTGGACCCGCAGTGGCCGCTGGCGCGTCAGGCGATGATGCTGGAGCAGGCAGACGCTGGCCTGTTACTGGTCGATGCGGCCTGTCTTGATCAATGGCATGACGCCGCGCTGCCTGTAACAACGCTTGCGCAACTGCTGCAGCCGGCCGCGCCATCGGCCACCGCTGTTACGCTAGAGACCAATGGCGAAGACGTTGCTTACGTGCTGTTCACGTCGGGCTCCACCGGCGTGCCCAAAGGCGTGGTCATCGAACATCGGCAATTGCTCAATTACATCGCCGAAGTCAGCCAGACGCTCGGCCTCGAGCAATGCAAACAGGTTGGTTTCACCTCCACCGTGGCCGCAGATCTTGGCAACACCGCGTTGTTCGGGGCGTTGTTCAACGGGGCGACACTGCATGTCGCCAGCGATACGCAAATGCAGGACGCCAACCTGTTCGCCGAATTCGTGCAACAACAGGCGATCGATTGCCTGAAGATTGTGCCCTCGCACCTGGCGGCGCTGCTCGACAGTGACCAGGCGCAATTGCCGCGCACGCTGATCCTCGGCGGTGAACCGATCGCTGCGGCGCTGCTCACGCGCATTGCCGGCTTGCGCAAGGACTGCCGAGTGTTCAATCACTACGGTCCCACTGAAGCCACGGTGGGCGTACTGATTCATCCGGTGCAACTGAACGCTGACGGCGGGGACACGGGCGTGCTCAGCCAGGTGTTGGGCAACAATCAGGTGTTCGTGCTGGATGACGCTTTGCAACTGGCGCCGGTCGGTGTGCAGGGCGAGTTATACCTGGGCGGCGCGCAACTGTGTCGCGGCTACCTGAACGCCGAGGCCGATGCACTGGCGTTCATTCAAAGCCCGTTCGATGCTACGCAACGGCTGTATCGCACAGGCGACCTGGCCCGCTATCGCCCTGACCTGACGATCCAATTGCACGGGCGCCGCGATCAACAGGTCAAGCTGCGTGGTTTCCGTATTGAACTGGCCGAGATCGAAGCAGAACTGCTGCGTTTGCCGCAGGTCGCGCAGGCACTGGTGCTGCACGGCGTGACGGCGGAGGAGGGACTGCTGGCTTTCATCGTGCCACGACAGGCACCGTCGGTCGAGCTGCTCGAGAGCCTGCGCGGCGAACTGATGCTGCGCCTGCCGAGCATCATGGTGCCGCAGCGGATGCAGCTCATCGACAGCTTTCCTCGGGTGGCCAATGGCAAAATTGATCGCAAGGCTTTGCAGCAGCTCGCGGCTGTGTCGAACGATGCATCAGGCGTAGCTCCGCGAGATGCACTCGAGCAAATACTCGCAGCGCGCATGGCGCAGTTATTGGGTGTCGAGAGGCTGTTTGTCGATCAGGATTTCTTCGCCGCCGGCGGTCATTCGTTGCTGGTGATCAAACTGGTTGCGGGCATTCGCAAGTCGCTGCAGTGCGAAATCCAGCCGGGTCTGGTCTTTGATCATCCGACTGTAGCGGCACTGGCGTCGGCGTTGCGCGCTTGCGAGATCAGCCCCGGGCAACTGGAAAAAATCGCCCAGGTCAGGTGGCGCCTGGACGCGATGAGCCCGGAAGAAAAAGCCTTGCTGACCGAAAAGGCCCGGCAGATGCAAGACGCCAAGGCCGGACAAGCCAGCTGAAAAAACCAGAACAAAGGGCCGACGCTTCAGACGTCGGCCTTTTTTTTGAGAATTATCGCTAATGATAAATAAACTCATTCCGGTTTTTGCGCGGTGCTGCGTCTTACTAACGTGAGCAGAAGAATCCGGTGGGGCAGGGCCGCCCCATACGCCTGATTTGCCCAGTTCTACAAGAATTTTTCCGTTGTCTTAACGACCGCTGCCCGGGGAGGGGCGCGGTGTGGCCGGTGATTGACGAGGTGCCTGGAGGCGCCCGTCAGCGGCGGTGTTGACGTCCAGACAGCGTCGGGCTCGATGCCCGCTTATTCACTTCTACCAATAATAGAGAGCACGATGTCAGCAATTCACGAGTTGAAACCTCTGTTCAAAGCCTTGGTCATTTCTCGCAGCCTGCGCCCGCGTCACGCGCTGGCCGGGTTGGGCATGGCCTGTCTGGTGCCGTTCAGTGCGCAAGTTTTCGCGGCAGATTTCGCGATCGACATTCCCGCTCAGCCATTGCCTCAGGCATTGCAGACATTCGGCGTGCAAACCAATCAGCAGGTGATCTATAACGCCAGCGATATGGCTGACCTGCGCAGCACTCGTGTCAGCGGCAAGATGAGCGCCGAAGCCGCCATTGCGCAGTTGCTCGGCGGTACTGGGGTGCGCTACAGCTTTGAGGGTAATACGCTGATGCTGGTGCGCGGCAGTTCGGCTGAGGGCCTGGAACTGGGCGCTACCACCATCAGCGGGCAGCGCGTCGATGCAACCACTGATGGCTCCAACTCGTACACTTCAAATGCGGTGACCATCGGCAAGGGCACCCATACGCTCAAGGAAATCCCGCAGTCGGTCACGGTGATCACTCGCAAACAACTGGACGATCAGGACATTGTCGACCTCAAGGACGCGGCAAATAAAACCACCGGCCTGGTCGGCGCCCAAGGTGTCGGCCGCGGCTTGATCCTGTCCTCGCGCGGTTTCCAGATCGATGACTGGCAATACGACGGCGTGCCGATCCCGCGTAACACTTATGCGCTGGGTAACTGGGCCACGCAGGACCTGATTTTCTTCGATCGCATGGAAGTGCTGCGTGGCGCATCCGGCCTGCTGCAAGGCACTGGCAGCCCCGGCGGCGCGGTCAACCTGGTGCGAAAACGCGCCGGCGCCGCACCGAAAGTCACCGTGACAGGCAAGGCCGGGTCTTGGGACCACTATGGTCTGCAGGTGGACGCTGGCGGTCCGCTGAACCAGGAGGGCACTGTGCGCGGACGCTTTTTGGCTGACCAGGACGACAGTCACTCATTCGTCGATTCCGAATGGTACAAAACCACCTCACTGTACGGTGCGCTGGACTTCGACCTGAGCGAAGCCACGACGCTGGGCCTGGCGGTGAGCCACTCCGACGGCCGATCCCGCGCGAATGTCCGCGGCTTCCCGCGCTACTCCGACAGCAAACCCATTGACCTGCCACGCAAGACCTACACCGGAGCCAAGTGGAACCATACGGACATCGATGTCACCACGCTCTACGCCGATCTGGAACACCGTTTCAACGACGATTGGGCAATGAAGGTCGGCGCGGTACGCATGACCGAAACTAACAAGTCGAAGAACCAGCGCGTTCAGGGTGCCATCAGCCCGACGGGCACCGGTGTGCAATACGCTGACTTCCTGACGGACCTGGACTCAACCAAGGTCGCGCTGGATATGAACGTCACCGGCAAGTTCGAAGCGTTGTCCATGCAGCAGGAAGTCATGTTCGGCGGCAACTATTCCAAGCTGACCACCGATGACAGATACGCTCGAACGTTCAACAACAGCTCTGACAATATTTTCGACATCAATCACGACCGTCCAGACATCAGTTACGATGGTTTGCTCAACAGCCCCGGTGGCCGCGGTTTTCCAAGCGAATATGACGTCCGCCAGAAAGGTCTCTACGGCAGCTGGCGGGTCAAGCCGGTCGACGACCTGACGCTGGTAGCCGGCGCGCGGGTCAGCTGGTACGACTACAGCTACAAGTCGTGGACCGAGACCGCAACCAGCCTAACGGCCGAGCCTGACAGCACTACTAACGAAACCGGTGAAGTCACGCCTTATGCCGGCGTCATCTATGACCTGAGCCGTGAATGGGCTGTCTACGCAAGCTACACCGACGTGTTCATCCCGCAGACAGAGCGCAGTGCAGACGGCTCGGTTCTTGAACCGATTATCGGCAGCAACTATGAGATAGGCCTCAAGGGCGAATTGATGGATGGCCGGGTCAACACCTCCCTGGCATTGTTCCGCTACGACCAGGAAAACCGTTCGATCACCGATGTGGGTGCAGTAGATTGCGAGAACGGCAATTGCTCGCAAGCGTCGGGCAAAGTGCGCAGCCAGGGTCTGGATGCGGAGATCAGTGGTGAGGTAATCGACAATCTGCAGCTGTTTGCAGGCTACACCTACAACACCACTAAATACATCGATGACCCGGATAACGAAGGCAAGATTTTCAGCTGGTGGACGCCGAAACACATGCTGCGTGTATGGGGCAACTATCAGTTCAGCGGCGACTGGGATCGCGTGAGCACTGGCCTGGGCTTTACTGCGCAGACGCATACGGTGGGTTTCGACCACTCTGTGAATGTGCCGGGCTATACGGTTTGGAATGCCCGTGTCGGTTATCAGCTGACCTCGGAGATCGAGCTGGCGATGAATGCCAACAACCTGTTTGACAAGGGTTATTTCACGCCGGCTTACAACCAGATTAATGGCAACAACAACTATGGTGATCCGCGTAATGTGATGTTCAGTGTGAAATATACGCCTGAGTTCTGATTCCTACTCTTAGATTAGAAAGCCCGATCCGCGATTTTGCGGGTTGGGCTTTTTGTTGGGTGCTGGGTTATTGGCGGGGTTGTTGTGATTGGGTTTTTATCCATTATTTGGGTGATGGCTGATATTGGTTTCGCCCTTACGGCGAGTCACTTGGAAGAGCGCCAAGTGACCAAGCGCCTGCGCCCCTGACGTACGGTGGCTCGCTAGTGCTCGCCATACCCTCGCTCCGGTCCTGCTCCGTGGGCCCGCTGCCATCGGCCATCCATGGCCGGGGGCAGCTAACCCGGCATCCTTGCCGGGTTGCCCACTGCGCAGAACCTGCGCTCGGCCTGCCGACGGGGCAGATCAAGATCAAAAGCCGGATCAAGATCTAAAGCAAAGCAAAGCAAAGCAAAGCAAAGCAGCTCCCAGATTCGTCTGCTAGACCCATTCAACCCGACGCGCCACAGAACGTGTAGCAGCTGGCGCAGCCTGCGTCCGGCAGCACAGCAGTCGTCGTGGTTGTCGTTGTTTTCGTCGTCGTCGTCATCGATCCCGAGCATGCGTTTATCTATCAAACCGCGCCGCCTGATTTTACGACTGCTCCGTCCGATCGCGGCCCGAGCCGGACGCAGGCTGCGCCAGCTGCTACACGGATTTGTGTGGGGGCGGAATACCGTGAGCCAGGTCGGTTACCAGGCCGCCTCGGCGGCTGTGGCTGTTAGCGCACCGTCGGGAGCGAAGGCATGGCGAGCCTAAGCGAGCCACCGGACGTCAGGGGCAAGAGCACTTGGTTACTTGGTGTCGGGCCGCGCAGGCTTCTCCAAGTGACTCGCCGTAAGGGCGAAACCAATACTGGCCATCACCAAAAAAACGGATATACACCCCAATCGCCACAGTGAGCACCGCGCAGAAAAGAGATCAACGATCAACCCCCAAAAACACCTCCACCACCGACCCAATCAACCCCTCATCAAAAATCATGCTGCGATGCGGTTCCGGCGAATACAGCGAGCAATTCAACGCTCCCGACCGGCTACAACGCGTGATCAATGCCTCGGCAAAAGCCAACTCCTGCGCAGTCTTCTCCGGCACCGCCCACCAACAGCTCGGCTTAACGTCGACAGGCTTGAACGTAAAGGCGTCGAACGCCTCGACCAACCGCTCATGCACCGAAAATGCCTGGGCATTCATGACCTCGGTTTTAATGTTCTGCACAGTCGTCAACAACTCACCCTGGCCAGGCTCAACCAACCCCGCCGCCCAGTCATAAAACTGCTTCACCGAACCGTGAGGCGAGTCTCGCAGCCAGGCAGCCGTGCGCTCAGTGAGGGTGGGAAACAGCAGGTCAAAATAGCCAATAGCGTCGCGTAATTCTTCCGACGCATCACTGCCTGGCTGCTCGCCGTGCAGGTGTCGATGGCGTGGCAGTCCGCCCGGGTACAGCTGCTCCGGCACGGTACTGTCCACCAGGCCCAGAAATGCCACCTGATGCCCCAGGCCTTCGAGAATGGCGGCAATGTCCAGCGCGATCGGGCCGCCCAGTGACCAGCCCAGCAAATGGTAAGGCCCCTGCGGTTGCGCCTTGATGATTTCGCGGCTGTAGTCGGCAATCATCGCGTCCCAGGTTTGCCCATCGTTCTGTTGCTGATTGAACCCGCGATGCATCACGCCATACACCGATGCCTGGCCCTGAAGTTTTTTCGCCAATGGCTGATAGCAGAACACAATGCCGCCGCTGGGGTGTACGCAAAACAGGTTAGGCGCAGTCGCCGGTGCGGTATTCAGACGGACCACGCACTGGCTCTGTTCGCGATGCTTGCGCGAGATAAACGAGGCCAACGCACCAATGCTCGGATGGGCCAGCAGTTCTTGCAGACGCAGTTCGATATTCAGCCGGGCCTTGAGGGTGGAAATGAACTGGATGGCCAGAATCGAGTGCCCGCCCAGTTCGAAGAAATTATCGCTAACGCCCACCCGCTCGATCCCCAGCGCCTGCTGCCAGAGTTCGGCCAGCGCCTGCTCCAGCGCAGTGGTCGGCGCCACATACGTTTGCCGCCACAGGCTCGCGTCCGGCGTCGGCAATTGCTGGCGGTCGAGTTTGCCGTTGGCATTGAGCGGAAAGTGCTCGAGGAACAGCAGATGGGCCGGCACCATGTAGTCCGGCAACCGTGACCTGAGGTCGCTCAACAAGTGCTCGCGCAGTTCGGCGGTCGCCGGTTCGCGCGGGATCACGTAGCCAACCAGTTGCAGCCCGCTCGGCCCTTCATGGGTCAGTATCGCGCAGTCCTGCACCGCCGGCAGGGCTTGCAGACGCGCCTGGATTTCTCCCGGCTCGATGCGGAAACCGCGAATTTTTACCTGATGGTCGATGCGTCCGGCGTATTCAAGACTCCCGTCGGCGCCATAGCGGGCCAGGTCGCCGGTGCGATACAGACGCCCGCCCGGTTGCCGGGCGTACAGGTCGGGAATGAAGCG
>NZ_CABVGX010000045.1 GCF_902497625.1 Pseudomonas fluorescens
GGCCTGCGCCCCGGCCTTGCGCAACTTCGCGCCAATTCCGGGCGATCTTCTGCCTTTCCCCAGTCAGGTGGTCAGCTCCGACAACGACAGTGCGGTCAGTGCTCCACGTGCGCTTGAGCTGGCACGCAACTGGGGCGCCGAAGTGGGGATTCTCGCGGGCTCGGGACACATCAATGTGAAGTCCGGGCATCAGCGATGGGAGCAAGGTTTCGCGTATCTCTATCGCCTGCAAAACCGCATGGAACAACACGCCCTGCGTCGCGCCTGAGCCCCATTTATTACCAGACGCCCCCGTTTGCACACGGCTTAGGGCGGGAGACTGTCATGAGTTTTGAAGCCTTCGGTCAGCCACTGTTGACCTTTCCCGATGCAGAAAAAAGCCCGCTGAGCATTCGCGCCAAAGCACTGGTATTTGTCGATCCGCGCTCGCGGCAATTGCGTCAGGAGCTCGAGCAACTGGCGCCGCGCTCTATCTCGGTGATAATCCGCGGCGAAACCGGCACCGGTAAAGAGTTGCTGGCGCGCCATGTTCATCGTGAGAGTGAGCGCAGCGGGCTTTTCGTTCCAGTCAATTGCGGCGCGATCAGCCCGACGTATGCCGATGCTGAATTGTTCGGCTACGCGGCTGGCAGTTACAGCGGATCGGCCAGTAGTCGCGCCGGCTGGTTTGGTTCAGCCAACGGCGGCACGTTGTACCTGGATGAGATCGGTGATTTACCGTTGCCGATTCAGATCAAATTGCTCGCAGCACTGGAGAATCACGAAGTCACCCGCGTCGGCGCTCATCAACCGAGCCCGGTGGACGTGCGTCTGGTCGCAGCCACCAGCATCGATCTGGCGCAAGCAGTGGCTGCCGGGAAATTTCATGAGCGCCTTTATCACTACCTTAGCGAAGGCCAGCTTGAATTGCCGGCATTGCGCGAGCGTGTCGGCGACATCTTGTCGCTGTCCGAATATTTTCTCGGCATCTACAGCCAACGCCTCGCTCTGCCAATGCCGATAATCAGCGATGCAGCGCAGCAAGTGCTGGAACGGCACAGCTGGCCGGGCAATACCCGAGAGCTGGAAAACGTGATTCATTTTGCGTTGCTGGTGAGTACCGGGGACGAGATCCTGCCGACGCATTTGAATTTGCCTGAGCCTCAGGCCTCGCGGCTGCAAATGGAACAGCAGGTTGCCCAAGTAATCAAAAATGGCACGCCAACCGAGCGATCCGAGTTGAAACGTCTGCTGGAAAAACTGACGTTAGATCTGTAGCAGCTGCCGAAGGCTGCGTTCGAGTGCGAAGCGCTCGTCACCTGAACACTGCGGTTTGCGTAGAACCCTGATGTCTTTTATTGCGACTGTAGCGCACTCGAACGCAGCCTTCGGCAGCTGCTATAACAGCAGCGCTCGTTGTATGAATAAAATGGAATATGAAAGTGAATAAAAGATATTGTTCCGGAATAAAAAATACCGGTATTGTCCGCGTCATGCCAGCGATAGCACTTCACTGGCACTCGTACTAAACAAGCCGTCGTCAATGACGACCGTGATTTTCGATAAGGACACTGCATGAAAAAAGTTCTGTTGTTCACCGCATTGGCGGCTGCCTTGACCGCAGGTCTGGCGAATGCCGGCGAGAAACTGGTAGTGGCGGCGACCCCGGTTCCGCATGCCGAGATTCTCGAGCTGATCAAACCAGCCCTCGCCAAAGAAGGCGTGGACCTGGAAATCAAAGTTTTCACTGACTACGTGCAGCCGAACGTGCAGGTTGATCAGAAACGTCTGGACGCCAACTACTTCCAGACCCTGCCGTACCTGAAAAGCTTCAACGAAGGCAAGGGCACCAACCTGGTAACCGTGATCGGCGTCCACGTGGAGCCTTTCGGCGGCTACTCGAAGAAGGTCAAGTCCCTGGCTGAACTGAAAGACGGCGCGACCATCGCCATTCCGAATGAAGGCAGCAACAGCGGCCGTGCCCTGATCCTGCTGCAGAAGGCTGGTCTGATCGAACTGAAAGACCCCAAAAACGCCTTGGCCACCCCGAAAGACATCGCCAAAAACCCGCACAACTTCAAGTTCAAGGAATTGGAATCGGCCATGCTCCCGCGTGTGCTGGATCAGGTCGACCTGGACATGATCAACACCAACTACGCGCTGGAAGCCGGCCTGAACCCGGCCAAAGACGCGCTGGTCATCGAAGGCGCTGATTCGCCTTACGTGAACTTCCTGGTGGCGCGTCCGGACAACAAGGACAGCGCTGCGATTCAAAAGCTGGCCAAAGCATTGACCAGCCCTGAAGTGAAAGCTTTCATCGAGAAGAAGTACAGCGGCGCGGTATTGCCGGCGTTCTGATTCGCGATGTGACGCTCCAACGGATGAAACGCCGACGGCTAGCGATAGCGTCGGCGTTTTGTTTGAAGGTTCAGGCCATCTTGTCTTGCAACGCCCTGCGCAACGCCACCAACCACTTCACAATATCCTGCGGATCCAGCCGTGGAGGCACTTTTACGTCAGTCATTTTCCCTTCCTCGTGAGGATTTGACCGGGTAAGTCTGGCCACTTAATGCGCATTCCAGGAGGGGGCGGAGGAAAAAAAGAGTCTTCCTACGCGCGAAGGAAAAATAGTCGTCCTCCTCTGCCCCAACCATTGCGTCAGCTGGTTTGCTGGATATACCTGGCAGACCTGATAGGTGTCTCGACTCCGATGCCGGTGCAAACTCTGAGCTTTGGAGGTAATCATGAGTACATCAACCAAGGTCCTGTGTCGTTACCGTTATAACGCCCTTGATCTGCTCACCGCCATCCAGCGCGATGGCCAGCTAACGCAGAGGTTGTACGCTGGCGATTATCTGGTGACTGCATATCGAGGAAAGGATGACAGCCAAAGCGTATTTCAGCAGGGCAACCACTTGCTGGCGCTGCAATCGCACAAAGGCGATAACGTCAAAAGCCAGCTATTGACCACCGATCAGCAGCGTTCCGTTTTGCGTCTTACCGACTCCGAGGGAACGGTGCGACAGGTTTACACGGCTTATGGGCATCGGCAGGTCGAAGGCGGCCCCGCTAGTCTCCCAGGATTCAATGGCGAAGCGTTTGATCAGGTCACCGGCCATTACTTGCTGGGCAACGGCCACCGTGCATTCAACCCGGTGCTGATGCGCTTCAATAGCCCTGATGGCCTGAGTCCGTTTGGCCGAGGTGGATTGAACTCATACGCATATTGTCTGGGTGATCCGGTGAACTTCAGGGATCCCACCGGGCGATTTGCCGAGATCGCCAGGCTTATCACAAGTGCCTTTAGTACTGTGAATGCCCGTATAGTCATGGGGCCGGCAATTCCTTACAAAGTGGCCAAGTCTGCCTTGCAGTGGGGAGCGGCAGGGCAATTGCCTCTCAAGATGACGGCGGGCGCTGCGGGCTCGGTCGTTGCGGGTGTCTCGACGATGCTCGCGGCGATCACTGGCGTAGGCAGCGCGGTCGCGACCATCAACAAAGATACGGAGGCAGCTGCAGGGTTGGCATTCATCGCGCTTGGGTTGGGCTTGGTTACGCTTGCGGGCCGGTTCGGCTCCCGATGGGCGGCCGGCGACCCCAAGACAATTCCCACTTTGAAAAGTTTTAGCGAAAACCGTGGGCAGCTAGTGACGAGCAGTCCGACGCGTGCAGCTCCACCTACACCTTCTGCACCGCTACAAACTCCGGAAGCCTTTCCTGCTTCAGCACCGCCCCCAACGCCTCCTGTCACTTCCGACGGCGGCCGAGGGATCGAGCGTACATTTCGTGAAATTTATAGCCCTGCTGGGCTAACGCCTCATCATTCTTCTTTACAACCCACACTCTCGGCCAACCGAATCCGGCGGACCACTTTATAATCCTGTTAATGCCAGGCTGGCTCGTCCAACAGCCGTTGGCCACCAGGCCTGCCTGGCCCCGCTTTTTTCGAGCACGATGCAAGCGCATTTCGGGTCCTCCTGCACCGCTCAAATCTCCTCCCCAGAGAGAGTGAAGCAAACCTGTGCGTCTGTTGAACCCTGTTCTAAGCTCACAGTCGTATCGTCACTGGCACGTCCGTACAACGCAAAGGAGTCTGCATGGCTGGTCCCCGTATGAAAACAGTGGTTGGCCTGAGTCTGCTGACGTTGCTTACCGCGTGTGGCGACAAACCGCAGGTCGAAAAGGACCGTCCACGGGTGTTCGTGCAAGCCGTCAAATCAACTGATTATGCCGCGTCCGTGACCCTCACCGGCGATGTCCAGGCGCGGGTCCAGACTGAGCTGTCATTTCGCGTGGGTGGCAAGATCATTCAGCGAATGGTCGATGTGGGTGATCGTGTGACCGCCAGACAGGTGCTGGCAAAACTTGATCCCAAGGACCTGCAGACTAACGTCAACTCGGCGCAAGCACAGGTTGCCGCCGAACAGGCGCGGGTCAAGCAGACCGCCGCTGCTTTTGTCCGCCAGGAAAAACTCCTGCCCAAGGGCTACACCAGCAAAAGCGAATACGACTCCGCTCAGGCCGCGTTGCGCAGCAGTCAAAGTGCGCTCGCGGCGGCCCAGGCGCAACTGGCCAACGCCCGCGATCAGCTGAGCTACACCGCGCTGATTGCCGACGCGCCGGGCGTGATCACGGCGCGTCAGGCTGAGGTTGGCCAAGTGGTGCAGGCCACGGTGCCGATTTTCAGTCTGGCCCGGGACGGTGAGCGCGACGCTGTGTTCAACGTCTACGAATCGCTGTTGAGCGAAGCCCCTTCTGACAAGACGGTGGAGGTCAGCCTGCTGGACAACCCCTCGATCAAAACCACCGGCACCGTTCGGGAAATCACCCCGGCGGTGTCGGCCCAGACCGGCACAGTGCAAGTCAAAGTCACCCTCGATCATCTGCCGCAAGGCATGCAACTCGGTTCGGTGGTCAGCGCCACGGCCAAGACACCGGGTAAATCGGCGGTTCAACTGCCATGGTCGGCGCTGACCAAAAATCTCAGCGATCCGGCCGTGTGGCTGGTGGATGCCGAAGGCAAGGCGCAGTTGCACACCGTCACCGTCGGCCGTTATCTCACTGGCCACGTAGTCATCAGTGAAGGCCTCAAGGGCGGCGAGAAAGTTGTGATCGCCGGCGGCCAGTTGCTGCATCCGGGCGTAAAAGTGGAAATCGCCGAAAACACCTACAAGGATCTTGTCGAAGGAGACCAGCCATGAAGCGTCTGTGGCTGGCGGTCGCCGCTGTCATGCTCGCGGCCTGCTCGAAAGAGGAAGCGCCGCCGGAGCCGGTGCGCCCGGTATTGTCGATCAAGGTTGAGGCGTTGAACGAAGAGACCCTTGGCCGTTTCGCCGGCAGCATCCAGGCGCGTTATGAAAGCAACCTGGGCTTTCGTGTGCCGGGGCGCATCGCCAGTCGTAACGTCGACGTTGGCGCTGAAGTCGAGAAGGGCGCCTTGCTCGCGACCCTCGACCCCACCGATCAGCAGAACCAGTTGCGTTCGGCCCAGGGTGATCTTGCCCGCATCCAGGCACAGCTGATCAATGCCCAGGCCAATGCCCGACGTCAGCAGGAATTGTTCAATCGCGGCGTCGGCGCGCAGGCGCAACTGGATATCGCCCAAACGGATCTGAAAACCACTCAGGCGTCGCTTGATCAAGCGAAAGCGGCCGTTGACCAGGCCAAAGACCAGCTCGATTACGTCCAATTGCGCACCGATCATAAAGCCATCGTCACCGCGTGGAGTGCCGAAGCCGGGCAAGTGGTCACGGCCGGCCAGCAGGTCGTGACCCTGGCGCAACCGGACATCAAGGAAGCGGTGATCGACCTGCCCGACACTCTGGTTGAGCAGTTGCCCACCGACGTGGTCTTCCAGGTGGCTGCGCAACTTGACCCGAGTATCACCACGACGGCCATCGTTCGCGAAATTGAACCCCAGGCACAAAGCGCCACCCGTACCCGACGCGCGCGCCTGACACTGACCGATACGCCGCCCGGTTTTCGTCTGGGCACGGCGATCAGCGTCACGCTTAGCTCGACGATCGAACCGCGGATCGAACTACCGATCAGCGTCTTGCAGGAGGTCGAGGGCAAGACGCGCATCTGGGTGGTCGATCCGCAAACGCAAACCGTTTCTCCCCGGGACGTCAGCCTTGTCAGTCGCACTGACAGCAGCGTGATCCTGACCAACAGCGTGAAGGCCGGCGAGCGCATTGTCAGTGCGGGCGTGAACAGCCTCAAACCTGGCCAGAAAGTGAAAATCGACGAGGAAAGCCCGCAATGAAAGGGAGTTTCAATTTATCCGAGTGGGCCCTCAAGCATCAGTCGTTTGTCTGGTATTTGATGTTCGTTGCACTGCTGATGGGCGTGTTTTCGTACATGAACCTCGGTCGCGAGGAAGACCCGTCCTTCACCATCAAAACCATGGTGATCCAGACCCGCTGGCCCGGTGCGACCCAGGAAGAAACCCTCAAGCAGGTGACTGACCGCATCGAGAAAAAACTCGAGGAGCTCGATTCCCTCGACTACGTCAAGAGCTACACCCGCCCGGGCGAATCGACGGTGTTCGTGTACCTGCGCGACACTACCAGCGCCAAGGACATCCCGGACATCTGGTATCAGGTACGCAAGAAGATCAACGACATTCGCGGTGACTTCCCGCAAGGCCTGCAAGGGCCGGGATTCAACGATGAATTCGGTGATGTGTTCGGCTCGGTCTACGCCTTCACCGCCGATGGTTTGTCGATGCGTCAGTTGCGCGATTACGTCGAGCAGGTGCGCGCCGAGATCCGCGAAGTGCCGGGGCTCGGCAAGGTCGAAATGGTCGGCGAACAGGATGAAGTTCTCTACCTGAATTTCTCCACGCGCAAACTGGCCGCGCTGGGTATTGATCAGGGCCAGGTGGTGCAGAGCCTGCAATCGCAAAACGCCGTGACCCCGGCGGGCGTGATCGAGGCCGGTCCGGAGCGAATTTCCGTACGCACCACCGGCCAGTTCAAATCCGAGAAAGACCTGGCCAACGTCAACCTGCGGCTCAACGACCGCTTCTATCGCCTCGCTGACATCGCCGAAATCAGTCGCGGTTACGTCGACCCGTCGACCCCGGAATTTCGTTTCAATGGCCAGCCCGGCATAGGCCTGGCGATTGCGATGAAGAAGGGCGGCAACATTCAGGAGTTTGGCAAGGCACTGCACCAGCGCATGGATGAACTGACCGCCGACTTGCCCGTCGGCGTCGGCGTGCACAAAGTGTCGGACCAGGCTGAAGTGGTCGAAGAAGCCGTCGGCGGTTTCACCAGCGCGTTGTTCGAAGCGGTGGTGATTGTGCTGATTGTCAGCTTCATCAGCCTCGGCGTGCGTGCCGGGCTGGTGGTGGCGTGCTCGATTCCGCTGGTGCTGGCGATGGTGTTTGTGTTCATGGAATACAGCGGCATCACCATGCAGCGAATTTCCCTCGGTGCTCTGATCATCGCCCTCGGCCTGTTGGTGGACGACGCGATGATCACTGTCGAGATGATGGTCACGCGCCTGGAAATGGGCGAGACCAAAGAGCAAGCGGCGACGTTTGCCTACACCTCGACCGCGTTCCCTATGCTCACCGGTACGCTGGTGACGGTGGCCGGTTTCGTGCCGATTGGTCTCAACGCCAGTTCGGCCGGCGAATACACCTTCACGCTGTTCGCGGTGATTGCCGTCGCAATGCTGGTGTCGTGGGTTGTCGCGGTGCTGTTCGCACCGGTAATCGGCGTGCACATTCTCAGCGCCAAGGTAAAGCCGCACAACGAAGAGCCTGGCCGCATCGGCCGCGCCTTCAACGGCGGCATGCTCTGGGCTATGCGTAATCGCTGGTGGGCGATCGGCATCACCATTGCGTTGTTCGCCGCATCGGTGTTCTCCATGCAGTTCGTGCAGAACCAGTTCTTCCCGTCTTCCGATCGCCCGGAAATTCTGGTCGATCTGAACCTGCCGCAAAACGCCTCGATCGCCGAAACCCGCAAGGCTGTCGACAAGCTGGAAGAATCGCTCAAGGGTGACCCGGATATTGTGCGCTGGAGCACTTACATCGGCGAAGGGGCGATCCGTTTCTACCTGCCGCTCGATCAGCAATTGCAGAACCCGTACTACGCGCAACTGGTCATCGTCAGCAAAGGCCTGGAATCGCGAGCGGCCCTGAGCGCGCGCCTGAACGAACGGTTGCGTAAAGAGTTCGTCGGTATCGGCAGCTACGTGCAAGCGCTGGAAATGGGCCCGCCCGTGGGGCGGCCGATTCAGTATCGGGTCAGCGGCAAGGACATCGATCAGGTGCGCAAACACGCGATCGAGCTGGCCACCGAACTGGACAAGAACTCGCACATCGGCGAGATCATCTACGACTGGAACGAGCCCGGCAAAGTCCTGCGCATCGACATCGCACAGGACCGGGCGCGGCAATTGGGGCTGTCATCGGAAGACGTGGCCAACCTGATGAACAGCATTGTGGTCGGCGCCCCGGTGACTCAGGTCAACGACGATATCTACCTGATCAATGTGGTCGGGCGGGCGGTCGACGCAGAACGTGGCACGCCGGAAACCTTGCAAAACCTGCAGATTGTCACGCCGAGTGGCACCTCGATTCCACTGCTGGCGTTCGCCACTGTGCGCTATGAACTCGAGCAACCGCTGGTGTGGCGCCGCGACCGCAAGCCGACCATCACCATCAAAGCGGCAGTGCGCGACGAGATTCAACCGACCGATCTGGTCAAGCAACTGAAGCCTGCTATCGACAAGTTCGCGGAAGGTTTGCCAGTCGGTTACAAAGTCGCCACCGGTGGTACGGTCGAGGAAAGCGGCAAGGCCCAAGGGCCGATCGCCAAGGTCGTGCCGTTGATGCTGTTTCTGATGGCGACCTTCCTGATGATCCAGTTGCACAGCGTGCAGAAGATGTTCCTGGTGGCCAGCGTCGCGCCGCTTGGCTTGATCGGCGTAGTGTTGGCGCTGATTCCGACCGGGACGCCGATGGGCTTCGTGGCCATTCTGGGGATTCTCGCATTGATCGGCATCATCATCCGCAACTCGGTGATTCTGGTGACGCAGATCGATGCCTACGAGAAAGACGGCTACGCACCGTGGGACGCCGTGCTGCAAGCCACCGAACATCGCCGTCGACCGATCCTGCTGACTGCGGCCGCCGCGAGCCTGGGGATGATTCCGATCGCCCGGGAAGTGTTCTGGGGGCCGATGGCCTACGCGATGATTGGCGGGATTATTATCGCTACATTGCTGACGCTGCTTTTTTTGCCGGCGCTGTATGTGGCCTGGTACAAGATTCGCGAGCCGCAGAAAGCGGCGTAATAAGCGAGCGCATATCGCGGGCAAGCCACGCTCCCACAGTTGTTAAGTCGACGTCGGAGTTTGTGAACGACGTAAACCCTGTGGGGGCGTGGCTTGCCCGCGAAGGCGTCAGCTCAAGCGATGGAAGTCCAAAGGCTTCACACCTTACGCCAGACACTGGCCAACCAAGGCTGCTGCGCCAGTGGCAGCCCCGCTGGCCGGTAGTAGTGCTCCAGTTCGACGAAACCTGCTTCAGTCAACAATGCCTGCCATGCCTGCAGGTCGTGATACGCGCCGTAGCGTGGCCCATTCCAGCCCTCCTGATTGTCGCCACGTGGATTGGAGCTGAATAACACACCGTCCGGTTTCAACGTTGCGCGCAGCTCCTTCAACACCCGCGGCAATTCCTGACGCGGGATATGAAACAGCACCGCATTGGCAAAAACCCCGTCGAAACGTTCGGCAGGTAAATCCAGCTTCAGAAAATCCTGCTGCCAGACCTCGCATCCGCTGTCTTCACGGGCCATCTGCGCAAACTTCTCCGAGCCATCCAGCCCTACAGCGGTGTGGCCCAGGCGCGTGAAGGTTTGCAGATCCCGCCCGGGCCCGCAGCCAAAGTCGAGGATGTCGAACGGTGCCGCCCCGTGAATATGCCGTATCAGCGCATCAATGTTTTGACTGACGTCGTGATCGCGCGTCCCATCGCGAAAACCCTCGGCTACCGAGTTGTAATGGCCGAGGGTGGTAGCGGTGATCTGCTGGAGGTCGTCGGGGGTCTGTTTCATGGGATGGCTGCGTCAGGAATTGAGGTTTGCCGAATATACGCTTTCAAGGCCTACGCTGCTGCGCAGCCAATCGCGAGCAGGCTCGCTCCCACAGTTGATTTCCAGCGCACACTGGATTTGTGCGCGACGATCCCCTGTGGGAGCGAGCCTGCTCGCGATGGCGGTGTCCCTGACGGCGATGATCAAAGCCTGACTCAGCGCTTGTTCAGCCCCCGAGCCAACCGATCCCCGCCCAACTGAATCACTGCGACCAACACCACCAGCAACACAATCACCGTCAACATGATTTGACTGTCAAAGCGCTGATACCCGTACCGATAGGCGATGTCCCCAAGCCCACCGGCACCAATCGCCCCGGCCATCGCCGACGAGTTGATCATGGTCACCAAGGTGATCGTGAAAGCACCGACAATCCCAGGTAGCGCCTCAGGCAACAGCACGTGCCATACGATGTGCCAACGTCGGCAGCCCATCGACTGCGCCGCTTCGATCAAGCCATGATCCACTTCGCGCAAACTGACTTCGGCAATCCGCGCAAAAAACGGCGTGGCGGCGATGGTCAGCGGTACGACAGCAGCCCACACGCCGTAGGTGGTGCCGACGATCAGCCGGGTGAACGGAATCAACGCCACCATCAGAATCAAGAACGGAATCGAGCGAAACAGGTTCACAAATGCGCCCAATGCGCGGTTCAGCGCGGGTGCTTCGTAGATCCCGCCCTTGGTGCTGGTGACCAGGATCACCGCCAGCGGAATACCCGCCAGCAGCGCAATCAGCGACGACACGCCGACCATCAAAAAGGTATCGATGAATCCCTGCAGCAAGCGATCAAACCACATAACCCAACACCTCTACTTGTTGCGCCCAATGGCTGGCGCGCTGACGCAATGCTTCGACACTCAGGGATGACGCCGTCACCGCTAACAACAATTGGCCGAGCGCGTGCCCCTGAATCCTTTCGACGCCGCCGTGCAGCAAGCGCACACGCCCATCCAGTGCGGCGAACAATGCGGCGAGATCCGGTTCGTCGGTGGCGCTGCCGGTGAAGCGCAGGCGCAGCACCAGGGCGGCTTCGGATGACACGGGCTGGGCCTGCAAACGGCTTTGCAGCTCCTCGGGCAAGCCATGTTGCAGCGGCGCGAGCAAGGTTTTGCTGACCTCATGCTGCGGGTTGCCGAAGACTTCCCAGACCGCCCCTTGCTCGACGATGCGCCCATGTTCCAGGACCACCACCCGGTCACAGATGTCGCGGATGACCGCCATCTCATGGGTGATCAGTACGATGGTCAAACCCAGGCGCTGATTGATTTCGCGCAGCAGGTCGAGAATCGATTGCGTGGTCTCCGGATCGAGCGCGGAAGTGGCTTCGTCGCACAGCAGAATCTCCGGGTCATGCACCAGCGCACGTGCGATGCCGACACGCTGCTTCTGACCACCGGAGAGTTGCGCAGGATAGGCGTTGTGTTTGTCCTGCAGGCCCACCAGTTCCAGCAACGCGCGCACCCTTTGCGCGCGTTGTTCTTTCGGGACGCCTGCGACTTTCAGCGGCAGTTCGACGTTCTCCCACACCGTCTTGGCGGACATCAGATTGAAGTGCTGGAAAATCATGCCGATCCTTCGACGCAGCTTGACCAGAGTGTCTTCATCGAACTCGCCGATGTCCACCTGATCAATCAGCACCCGTCCGGTGCTTGGTTGTTCGAGGCGGTTGATGGTGCGGATCAGCGACGATTTGCCGGCGCCGCTGCGGCCGATGATGCCGAATATCTCACCGTGCTGGATGGCCAGATCAATGCCGTGGAGTGCGGCGATCGGCCCTTGCTGGCTGTTATAGGTTTTGCCCAGGCCGATGAAACGCACGTGCGCACGATTGAAGTCGGGGTGCAGTTCGGTCTGTTCAGCTTTTGGTGACTCTGGAATTTCCAGTCGCCGTTGGATCGCGGCCGTCATGCTCAGCTTTCCCAACCGGCTTGATAGAGCTTGCCGTGAGCTTTATCCAGGGCGGCGCGAACGGCGGGCGAATGCTGATAGATGTCGACGAACTTGATCAGGCGCGGGTCGGTTTTGCTGTTCGGCTGGATGACGAACTGGATCACGTATTCCTTATGATCAAGACCATCGAACAGCAGTGCCGAGCCGGCATCGAAGGTCTTCGACAGACGGATGTAGGCGGGGTAGCCCTGGACCAGATCGGCGTCGTCGTACGCGCGCACCAGTTGTACGGCTTCCACCTGGAGAATTTTGATCTTCTTCGGGTTGGCGATGATGTCTTCTTCGGTGGCCTTGTAGCCCACTCCGGGTTTAAGCGTGATCAGGCCGGCTTTGGCCAGCAGTTGCAGGCCGCGACCGCTGTTGATCGGGTCGTTGGCGATGGCGACGCTGGCGCCGTCCGGCAATGCGTCGAAGCTTTTGTATTTTTTCGAATAGAGCCCGACGTTGTTGATGATGCCGGGAGCGAACGGCACCAGATCAAAACCGGCGGCGGCTTTGGCGTTCTCCAGGAACGGGATGTGCTGGAAGTAATTCACGTCGATGTCGCCGGAGGCGAGGCTGACGTTGGGGGCGATCCAGTCGCTGAATTCCACGAGCTCGACCTTCAGTCCTTGTTTGCTGGCTTCTTCGACGGCGGCCTCCAGCGGAATGGCGAAAGCGGCGGTAGTGCCGACCTTAAGCGGCGTGTCGGCGGCGAAGGTGAGGGAGCTGAAGAGGCCGAAGGCCAGGGCCAGTGCTTTGACTGGGTGAGAGAGGTAGGTCTTTTTCATCATGAGTTTTCCAGTCAATAGTTGAATGTGTTGCACACCTCTGTGGCGAGGGGGCTTGCCCCCGTTGGGTCGCGAAGCGGCCCCCAAACCATCCAATGAGGTGCATCGGTTAATACAGTCATGTGGTGCACACCTCTGTGGCGAGGGGGCTTGCCCCCGTCGGGTCGCGAAGCGGCCCCCAAACCATCCAATGAGGTGCATCGGGTAAAACAGTCATGTGTTGCACACCTCTGTGGCGAGGGGGCTTGCCCCCGTTGGGTCGCGAAGCGGCCCCAAACCATCCAATGAGGTGCATCGGTAAAGCGGTCCGCAGGTTTTGCGACCGCTGCGCAGTCGGACGGGGCGATGCGGCGTCACGGCGGCCCCCCTCGCCACAGGGATTAGTGTCGGTAGTGAGATCCGGTATGTTGCTCAGGCAGATGCGCCTCACCGTGAAACAGCTTTTCCCGCAAGCTGCCGTTGTCGTAGGCGGTCTTGTATGACCCGCGCCGCTGCAGTTCCGGAATCACCAGTTCAATGAAATCCACATAGCTTTCCGGCGTGACAATCCGGGTCAGGTTGAAGCCATCCAGGCCGGTTTCAGCCATCCACGATTCGAGTTCGTCGGCCACTTGTTCCGGTGAACCGACCACCGTGATGTAACGGCCGCCGAGGGCGTGTTGCTCGAGCAGTTTGCGGCGGGTCCAGTCGTTGTTTTGCAGGTGTTTGGTTGCTGACTGGATCGCGTTGCTCTTCACGTACTGGATCGGTTCGTCAATGGCGTACTCGGAAAAATCGATCCCCGTCGATGCCGAGAAATGCGCAACGCCGGCTTCGGCACTGGCGTAGCTCAGGTATTGCGCGCGTTTCTCCCAGGCCAGGGCTTCAGTGGCGCCGACAATCACGTTCAGGCCCATGAACACTTTGATATCCTCGGGATTGCGTCCGGCCTCGACCGCACTTGCGCGCACCTTGTCCACCTGAACCCGGGTCGATGGTTTGTTCTGGCCGCTGATGAACACACATTCCGCATGGCGCCCGGCGAACTGCAAACCGCGCTCCGAACTGCCCGCCTGAAACAGCACCGGGGTGCGCTGCGGCGACGGCTCGCAGAGGTGATAACCCTCAACCTGATAGAACTCGCCCTTGTGCTCGACCTTGTGCACCTTCTCCGGCTGGGCGTAGATTCGCTGCTGCGGATCGTTCAGCACGGCATCGTTTTCCCAGCTGCCTTCCCAGAGTTTGTAGAGCACTTCGAGATACTCGTCGGCCTGGTCGTAACGGCGGTCGTGTTCGACCTGGCCGTTCAGCCCCATGGCCTTGGCGGCACTGTCGAGGTAGCCGGTGACAATGTTCCAGCCGACCCGGCCACGGCTCAGATGATCGAGCGTCGAGAGGCGTCGCGCGAACAGATAGGGCGGTTCGTAGGTGAGGTTGGCGGTGAGACCGAAACCGAGGTTTTTCGTGACCGCCGCCATGGCTGAAACCAGCAACAATGGATCGTTGACCGGCAACTGGATTGATTCCTTCAGCGGCACGTCTACCGAGTTCTGGTAGACGTCGTAAACGCCGACGATGTCGGCAATGAACAGGCCGTCAAAAAGGCCGCGCTCCAGCAGTTGCGCCAGTTCAGTCCAGTATTCGATGGTTTTGTATTGCGTCGAGGTGTCCCGTGGATGCGTCCACAGGCCATGATTGATGTGCCCGATGCAGTTCATGTTGAATGCGTTGAGGAGGATTTTCTTCTTCACGTCGGCCATCAGATAGTCCCCCGCAGCGGCGGGTTTTCATCGTTGAGGTAGTAGTTGCCGACAGCGTGATATTTCCAGCGCACCGGGTCATGCAGCGTGTGCACCCGGGCATTGCGCCAGTGCCGATCCAGCCCGTGTTCAGCCAGCGTGGCCTGACTGCCGGCCAGCTCGAACAGCGTGCTGCCGGCGGCGAGGGAAATCTCGGTGCTGATTGCGCGCGCTTCGGCGACGGCAATCGATGCGGCGGCGACCGTCTCGGCGTTGGTGTCGGCCTGGGCCTTGTCGAGAAATTCACCAGAGCGTTCCAGCAGTGCTTCAGCCGCATGCAGGCGAATGCTCAAATGACCAAAACCCTTCAACGTCAGCGGATCATTGACGGCTTGTTCGTGAGTGGCATCGATCCAGGGGCGGGTTTTGCTGCGCACGAAATGCAGTGCGTCTTCGTACGCGGCGCGGGCGATGCCGGTGTCGATGGCCGCGTGAAGAATTTGCGCCAGCGGGCCGACCGGGGTCGGACGTTCGAAGGCGCTTTGGAAAGGGACCACGTCTTGTGCCGCGATGTACACGTCTTCGAACACCACAGAACCGCTGCCGGTGGTGCGCTGGCCGAAACCGCTCCAATCGTCGATGACGGTCAGGCCTTGACTGTCGCGGGGCACGAACGCCAATTGCTGAACACCCTGTTCGTCCACCACTGAAGTCGGAATGCGTTGAGCGTAGATCGCGCCCGTGGCGTAAAACTTGCGCCCGTTGATGCGATAACCTTCGCCGTCACGGCTCAGGCGGGTGACGCGATCGTGGGCGGTTTTGGTGCCGAGTTCAGCCAGCGCGTTGCCGAAGCGCTGCCCGGCCAGGACCTCGGCGTAGAGGCGTTTTTTCTGCTCGGTGCTGCCGTTCACGCGCAATACTTCCAGGGCGTAAAAATGGTTCTGCGGAATCTGCCCAAGCGAACCGTCGGCCTGGGCAATCAGGGCGATCACCTTGGCCAGCGTGACGTTGGAAACGCCGGCACCACCGTATTCCTTCGGCACGCTGATGCCCCACAGGCCGGAGCGCGAGAATACTTCCAGCTCCGGATAAGGCAAACGGCGCTCGCGGTCGCGCAGGGCGCTGTCGCGTCTGAAATCGTCGGCCAGATCGCTGGCGACGATCATTGCTTGCTCATCGCTGGTAACGAACGCGACGGAGTGAGAAAGAGTCATGTGTTTCTCCAGAGCTCTGGTAAAAAGTGTTCTGGTCGTTAGATCCAGGAATGCCGACGGGGCAACGTGCCGTTCAGGTGGTAGCTGCCAACCGCGTGATATTTCCAGCGCACCGGGTCGTGCAGCGTGTGCACCCGGGCGTTGCGCCAATGGCGGTCGAGGTTGAATTCGGCGAGGGTGGCGCGGCTGCCGGCCAGCTCGAAAAGCTTTTCGCTGGCCTGCAGAGAGACCTCGGTGGTGAGCACTTTGGCTTCCGCCACCGCAATCGAGGCGCGCGCGGCGGATTCGGCGCTGATCGGTGCGGCATTGACCTGGTCGAGGACATGTCCGGCTTTGCGCAGCAGCGCTTCAGCCGCGTGCAATTCAATTTTCAGCTTGCCGATGTCGGCGATCACATAGAGGTCATCACTGGCGCGATCGACCTTGGCGTCGATCCATGGCCGTGCCAGGGTCTTTACGAAGTGAATGGCGTCATCGATGGCGCCACGGGCGATGCCGGCGTCAATGGCTGCCTGGATCAGCTGCGACACGGCGCCTTGAATATTGGGCGTGTCGTTGATCTTCCAGTTGTCCACGACCAGCTCGGGGTCGACCCGCACGTTGTTCAGCAAAAGGGTTCCGCTGGCGGTGGTTCGCTGGCCGAAACCGGACCAGTCATCGACGATACGCAGGCCAGGCGTGCCACGGCGAACGAAGGCCAGGACTTGCTTGCCATCGTCGTTCAGCGCCTTCACAGCGACCCAGTGCGCGAACAGTGCTCCGGTGGAGTAGAACTTCTGCCCGCTGATGACCACGTCATCACCGTCAGTGGTGATTCGGGCTTTGAGTTCGAGGGTATTTTTGGTGCCGCGCTCCGGCCCGGCGTTGCCGATGCGCCAACCGTCGAGGACGCTCTTGAACAGCTGTTTCTTCTGCGCTTCGGTGGCGCAGCCCAATACCAGGTTGAGCAGCCCGAACTGGTTCTGCGGGATCTGCCCCAATGCCGGGTCCGCCGCGGAAATGATCGCGAACACCTCGGCCAGGGTGACGAACGAAACCTGCGGGCCGCCGTACTCGCGCGGTACCGTGATACTGCCCAGACCACTGCCGGTGAACTGTTCGATTTCCGACCACGGCAGCTTGCGCTGACGGTCACGTCTGGACGCCTGCAAGCGGGCAACGTGCGCCAGTTCCCGGGCGGCCTTGATGGCTTGTGCGTCATTGCGCAGGATTTGCGCGGGCAACAACAGGGGGGCGACATCCCGTTCACTTTGGATGACGGCGTCTGCCAGACTGGACATCATTGCCGCTCCCTGGCTGCACGCAATGCCCTGGCGATCTGCAATGGGGTGATTGTCTTCCGGACCATACCTACCTCACATCTCATGGGATCGCCGCGATTGTTGCGGCGACGAATAAACACGAATGTCCGGTGGTCCGGTGCATATACCGTAAGCGTGTATAAAAAATTAATAAACTAACTTTTAGGAATATGGATAGAAGAGGGGTCTCGGCACGTTCACCGATCGCGCGGTTCTGCAGCCATGAGCAGTTCCGTTGGCCGAACCTTGAGGTAAGGGTTGGCACAGCCAGTTTTCAGCGTGCGTGCCGGTGCCCAGCGGGAATTGTTCCCCACCCGGTCGAGGATGCAATAGGTTACTTCGAGGCGCAGGTCTTCGCCTGCCTCAAGGATGATCGCGGGCGGCACCCAGACTTGTATGGGCTGGCCCACCTCACCGGCGGTGAGCTTGGGCAAGTCCATGCGCACGTCGCCCCAGCGCAAGGTGATCTCGTCGTCGACGGCCATGTTCAGGTAGGGCTCGATGGTCAGGGGTACGCCACGCTTGATCTGGTTGGGATTGACGCCTTTGCGGCGAATGGTCTCGGGGATATGCACGGGCGCCAGACTCTGGTTTTCGTCGCCGTATATAGTTGTGGCCTGGCCACCGGGGCAATCGAGTTTGACCTCGACCCGCGTGGTCGGCGACTGCGCGGCTCCCTGGCCGACCTGCATCAGCCGGTAATGAATCCGTGAAGCGCCATTGGTGATGAAGCTTTCCGGTACCCGCAGTGCGATGGTGTTGCCGATCTCAACTGCTTCGATCACTTTTGAGGCTACGTAGCAGTCATCCCAGAACAATTCGATCAGGTCGCCTGCATCCATGCCGGCGTAAGGCGGCACATCAATCAGCAGGAACGCCGCTGAGTTGATGTTGATACCGCTTTTATGCGATTGCGCCACGATCGGTGCCGAAAGTACGGTAGTGTTCGAATTGTTTTTCATGGTGTCTGTCCTTGAAGTCTTGCGGCGAAGTCCGTTTCTGAAGATCAGTAAGAACTGCAACGTAACGAACGGTTTGTAACTCTTTAAATAACGGCTGAGTACTGCGAGTGGCATGTGAAGTTGAATAGATAGAAGGTCGGCTTATTAGTTGTCAATGGTTGGATTAAGTTGCGCAGGATATCCGGTGTTAATCAGAAAATTCCTACATGCTGCGGTTAAATCGCCCCATCGTTCTGGCGAACATGCCCGCAAAACGCGGGCTATGCGTGCTTATGAGGCAATGCGCTCTTCGGCTTGGGGGCTATGGACCAGTCTGATTTTATACGAGCAAAACTGTCGCAGGACATATATATGTACCGCGCGAGTCTACAGAGTCAGTTCGTTGTGTTTGAGCGAAGTGTATTGCAAAGAAGGGATTATTGAAGAGAAAACAACAGACGCTTCCATCCGTGGAAGTTAATGCCCGGGAATGAACTCAGTAATGAGATTTGTCCAGAAACTTACTGAGGAATTGCTGGGTCCGTTCTTGTTGCGGATTGGCAAACAACTCCTTCGCCTCACCCTGTTCAACAATCACGCCCTTATCAAAAAACACCACCCGATTGGCCACGTCACGTGCAAAACCCATTTCGTGGGTGACGATGACCATGGTGCGTCGTTCCTCGGCCAGACTGCGAATGGTCGCCAGCACCTCGCCCACCAGCTCCGGATCAAGCGCGGAAGTCGGTTCATCGAACAGGATCACTTCAGGCTCCATCGCCAGCGCCCGGGCAATCGCCACGCGCTGTTGCTGACCACCTGAAAGGCGTCGCGGGTAGGCATCTTCCTTGCCCGCCAGACCCACCCGGGCCAAGAGCTTTTTGCCGAGGGCAATGGCGTCCGCAGGGGCCATTTTTTTCACCACGATCGGGCCTTCGATGACGTTTTCCAGCGCGGTGCGGTGAGGGAACAGATTGAAGTTCTGGAAGACGAAACCCACATGCTGGCGCAGGCGCCGCACCAGGGTTTGCTGCTGGTTCAGCGGACGGCTGCCATCGATCTCGATGTCGCCGACCTTGATCCGGCCGCTGGTAGGCTCCTCAAGAAAATTCAGACAGCGCAGGAAGGTGGTTTTGCCCGAACCGCTAGGGCCAATGATTGCGACCACCTCGCCTTCCTTTACCTCCAGATCGATGCCGTTGAGCACGACTTGACCCTTGAACTGCTTTGTCAGTTTTTCCACGACAATCATTGGGTCAGGACTCCTGATCGTGCCGGTTGACCCGCTCTTCCAACTTGTTCTGCAGGTGCGAGAGCACCGTAGCCAGAATCCAGTAGATCAGCGCGGCGGCAAGGTACATGGTGAAAATTTCGAAAGTGCGAGCGGTGATCAGTTGCGCCTGACGGAACAGTTCCGGCACCTGGATAGTGGCGGCCAGCGCCGTGTCCTTGACCAGCGAAATAAAGCTGTTGCCCAACGGCGGCAGTGCCGTGCGCATCGCTTGCGGCAGAATCGCCCGGCGCAAGGTTTGTGCTCGGGTCATGCCGATGCTGGCCGCTGCTTCCCACTGGCCACGCTCGATGGAGCTGATCGCGGCCCGCAGGATTTCGCAGGCGTAGGCTGCCATGTTCAGCGAGAAGCCAATCAGGGCGGCGGGCAATGGATCAAGTTCCATGCCCAGTTGCGGCAAGCCGTAATAGATCACGAACAGTTGCACCAGCAACGGCGTGCCGCGGAAGAACGACACGTAGATGCGCGCAATCCAGCTCACCAGTTTGAAGCGCGACAGGCGCATCAACGCCAGGCCGAAACCCATCAACAGCCCGAAGAACATACCGCCCAGGCTGAGGACCACTGTGTAATACGCGCCCTTCAAAAGGAAGGGCGCGGAGTCCAGTGCGAGTTGGAAAGCCTCTTCCATTATTGAGTGACGTCAGCGCTGAAGTATTTTTCCGAAAGCTTCTTCAACGTCCCGTCGGCACGCAGCTTCTCGATTGCCTTGTTCACTTCCGCCAGCAACTCAGGCTCGCCTTTGCGCAGTGTCACACCGGCTTCCTGACGGGAGAACGCTTCGCCGGCAGCGGTGGTGTCCTTGGCCTTCTTGGCATATTCCAGTGCAGCGAGACGATCGATCAGGATGGCGTCGATGCGACCAACGCGAAGGTCCTGGAACTTGGTCGGATCATCTTCATAGGTACGGACGTCAGCGGTCGGCACGTTGGCTTTGACCCACTGCTCGTAGTTGGTGCCCAGGCCCACACCGACTTTCTTGCCAGCCAGATCGGCGGAAGTCTTGATCGTGTCTTTGTTCTTGGTCAGAACCAGCGCCTGAATCCCGGAGACGGTGTAGGGCTCGGAGAAGTCATACTTCTTCTTGCGCTCTTCGGAGATGGTCACCTGGTTGATCACCGCGTCCAGACGTTTGGATTCCAGCGCCGCGAGGATGCCGTCCCATTTGGTTGGTTGCAGTTTGACCTTCACACCCAGTTCTTTGGCCAGCGCCTCGGAGAACTCGACCTCGAAGCCGGACAGCTTGCCGTCGGCATCGACGAAGCTGAACGGTGGGTAGGTACCTTCCAGGCCAACGCTGATCACGCCAGCATCTTTGATTTTCTGCAGCTGCTCACCGGCAACCGCTTGCCCAAGCAGGCCTGCGCTGAGTGCCAGACCCAGCGAACCCACCAGCAGATTTCGACGTAGTGCGGAAAAATTCATGACAAGCCCCTGTGTTTTCTTATGAAGACGCTTTTAGGAAAGTTGGCAAAAACGGGATTTGGACGACTGCGATATCCTGCCCTAAAAGCAGCGTATGCGTCTCGCTGCAAATTCGCCTGCGGCGCGACTATAAGGTGTTTGCCGTTAGATTCTAAAATAATGAATATCTTGTTTGTTATTCTCTAATCGAATATTTAATTCCCATGGCACAGCCTATTGCCTACAGAAAGTTTTTATAGGCAAACAACGCCGGCGCCCCACCGGTGTGCAGGAAGATGATCGGGCCGTCATCAAAGCGTCCGCGTCCGATGCCGTCGAGCATCCCGGCCATGGCTTTGCCGGTGTACACCGGGTCCAGCAAAAGACCTTCCTGCGTCGCCAGCAGTTTGACCGCCGCGAGGGTTCCGGCGTTCGGCTCGCCATAGCGCGGGGCGAAATACTCGTCCCACAGTTCGACTTTGAAGTTGGCCGGCAGGCTCACGCCGAGTAATTGCGCGGTGCGTTCCGCCAGCCCCTGAACCTTCGGCCGCTGGTCTTCGTCGTTTCGGGAAACGGTGATACCAATGACCGGCAACTCCGGCAGCGCTTCATTCAAGGCCAGGGCAAGTCCGCTGTGAGTGCCGGCGCTACCGGAGGCGAGCACCACGGCGGCAAATGTCAGGCCGGTGTCTTTGATCTGCTCGGCCAATTCCAGTCCGGCTCGCACGTAACCCAGCGCGCCCAGCGCATTGGAGCCACCGATCGGCACCAGATAGGGCTTCTTGCCGTTATTGCGCAGGCGCGCGGCCAATGCTTCCAGTTGCTCATCGGCGTTATCGAGGTTTTCCACCAATTCGACCTTGGCATCGAACAGATCCAGCAACAGGCGATTGCCGTTGCTGACGTAGTTGACGTCATCGGTACCCAACGGATTTTCCAGCAGCGCCACACAAGCAAGGCCGAGCCGGGCAGCCAAAGCGGCGGTCTGGCGAACGTGGTTGGATTGCAACGCGCCGGCGGTGATCAGCGTGTCTGCACCTTGTGCCAGCGCATCGGCGGCCAGGTATTCGAGTTTGCGCAGCTTGTTGCCACCCATGGCCAGCGGCGTCAGATCATCGCGTTTGATGTACACATCACGGCCCAGCCACGTTGACAAACGTTCGAGTTTTTCCAGTGCAGTGGGATGAGAAAGCAGATCGAGGCGGTCGAAACGGGCGAGCTGTTGTTTGATCATGGGTCCGTACTGGCGGGGAAAGATGAAAGGACTATAGGCACGGCAATCCGTCGGAGCAACTGTGCTGCCTTTATAGCCAAAAGTACTGAGCACAGCACAATCGGTTCTTAATTCGCGTTCCGGCGCTTGCCGTAAAGTAACGCCGTCAGCGCGGTCAGACAGTCCGGCCGCCCGAGAGGAGTTTCCACCGTGAGCGAACGTTCCAGCCATTGGCAATTGCAGACCATCGTCAGCCAGCTGCGCACGGCGCGCGATCAGTGGCGCGCGCAGAACGGTCGGGTCAGCGGCGAGCAGGGTGGTCGCGAGTTGCCGTCGCGGGCGGCGATGGCGGACATCCTTGAAGCCCTTTGCGGAGCGCTGTTCCCGATGCGATTAGGGCCGGTGGATTTGCGCGAAGAAAGTGAAGATTTTTACGTAGGACATACGCTGGACGTCGCCTTGAACGCATTGCTCGCCCAGGCGCGACTCGAGTTGCGTTACGCCGCCCGACACAGCGCCGAGGCGGACACCGAAGTCGAGGCCAGAACGATCCAGATCATTCAGAATTTCGCCCTGGCCTTGCCGGGGTTGCGTAGTTTGCTGGACACCGATGTGCTGGCGGCCTATCACGGCGACCCGGCGGCACGCAGCGTGGATGAAGTGTTGCTGTGCTATCCAGGGATTCTGGCGGTGATTCATCACCGGCTGGCGCACCATCTGTATCGCGCCGGGTTGCCGCTGCTGGCGCGGATCAGCGCCGAAATCGCCCACTCGGCGACCGGCATCGACATTCACCCCGGCGCGCAGATCGGCCGCAGTTTCTTCATCGATCACGGCACGGGCGTGGTCATCGGCGAAACGGCGATCATCGGTGAGCGAGTGCGGATTTATCAGGCCGTGACGCTGGGCGCCAAGCGCTTTCCGGCGGATGAAGACGGGCAATTGCAGAAGGGTCATCCGCGGCATCCGATTGTCGAGGATGATGTGGTGATCTACGCTGGCGCGACGATTCTCGGGCGTATCACGATTGGCAAAGGTTCGACCATTGGCGGCAACGTCTGGCTCACGCGCAGTGTGCCGGCGGGCTGCAACCTGACCCAGGCGAATCTGCAGCATGATGATGGGACGCAGAAGTAAGGCCTCGGTCTCGTAGGAACCGGATAGAACCGGATGGAACCGGATGGAACCGGATGGAACTGGTAGGAGCTGTCGAGTGAAACGAGGCTGCGATCTTTTGACCTTCATACAACACGCAAGATCAAAAGATCGCAGCCTCGTTTCACTCGACAGCTCCTACAGATCTGAACGAATCCCGCAAATCCCGCGTCATACCCTTCCTTGAGCTAGCGTAGTAAAGCTACCGCCGAGCCCTGGCATTAGTCCTTAGCCCCCTATCCATGTTTAAATTGAACGCTCATTCAAGTTAAACCATTGGTTTGCTGCCCGTTCACAACAGGAGGCTTGCCCTTGCCGAGTCCGTTACCGATTGCCCTGTTTCATCCCCTCGAGGTGCCTGTTTCATGAGTACTTCGTCTCTCCCGCCGAGCGGTCAGGTCCGCATGAATCCGCCGGTGTTCTATTTTGCGGCGACCTTCATTCTGCTGTTCGGCATTGTTGTTATCGCCATGCCTGAACAAGCCGGCGCCTGGTTACTGGAAGCGCAGAACTGGGCGGCCAACACGGTCGGCTGGTATTACATGCTCGCGATGACGCTTTATCTGGTCTTCGTGGTGGTCACCGCCTTGTCCGGCTACGGCAAGATCAAGCTCGGTGCCGACCACGACGAACCCGAATTCAGCTATCTGTCCTGGGCCGGCATGCTGTTCGCCGCCGGGATCAGCATCACGCTGTTCTTCTTTTGCGTGTCCGAGCCACTGACGCACCTGTCGCAACCGCCGCAAGGTGAAGCCGGCACTGCGGATGCAGCGCGCCAGGCGATGCAGATCCTGTTTCTGCACTGGGGCCTGCACGGTTGGGGCGTCTTCGCGTTTGTCGGCATGGCGCTGGCGTATTTCGCTTATCGTCACAACCTCCCGCTGGCCCTGCGTTCGGCGCTGTATCCGCTGATCGGCAAGCGCATCAACGGCCCGATCGGTTACGCAGTGGACGGCTTCGGCATCATCGCCACGGTGTTCGGCCTCGGCGCGGACATGGGTTTTGGCGTGTTGCACCTCAATTCCGGTCTCGATTACCTGTTTGGCATCGCTCACACCCAGTGGATTCAGGTCGGCCTGATCACGTTGATGATGGGCGCGGCAATTATCGTCGCGGTCTCCGGCGTCGATAAAGGCGTGCGGGTGATGTCCGACATCAACATGCTGCTGGCCTGTGCGCTTCTGCTGTTCGTGCTGTTCGCCGGCCCCACGCAGCACTTGCTCAACACCCTTATCCAGAACATCGGCGACTACCTCGGCGCTTTGCCGATGAAGAGTTTCGACCTTTACGCCTACGATAAACCGAGCGACTGGCTGGGTGGTTGGACCGTGTTCTACTGGGCCTGGTGGATCGCATGGTCGCCATTCGTGGGCCTGTTCATCGCGCGGATTTCCCGCGGCCGCACCATCCGCGAATTTGTCTTCGGCGTGTTGTTGATCCCGCTCGGCTTCACCTTGGCGTGGATGTCGATCTTCGGTAACAGCGCCATCGACCAGGTGCTCAACCACGGCATGAGCGCGCTGGGCATGTCGGCCATCGACAACCCGTCAATGACGCTCTACCTGTTACTGGAAACCTACCCGTGGAGCAAAACCGTGATTGCGGTCACGGTGTTCATCAGCTTCGTGTTCTTCGTCACCTCGGCCGACTCCGGCACCGTGGTGTTGTCGACGCTGTCAGCCAAGGGCGGTAATCCGGATGAAGACGGGCCTAAATGGCTGCGGGTGTTCTGGGGCGCGATGACCGCACTGGTGACCAGCGCACTGCTGTTTTCCGGCAGTATCGATGCGCTGAAGTCTGCCGTGGTCCTGACGTCGCTGCCGTTCTCGATGATCTTGCTGTTGATGATGTGGGGGCTGCACAAGGCGTTCTACCTGGAGTCGCAAAAGCAGATCGCCCAGATGCATTCCCTGGCGCCGGTCTCCGGATCACGTCGCGGCGGCTGGCGTCAGCGTTTGAGTCAGGCGGTGCATTTCCCATCGAGGGATGAGGTTTACCGCTTCCTTGAAACGACGGTGCGCCCGGCGATTGAAGAGGTCACGGCGGTGTTCGTCGAGAAGGGTCTGAACGTGGTCGCGCAGCCTGATCCGGCGAACGACAGCGTCAGCCTGGAAATCGGTCACGGCGAGCAGCATCCGTTCATCTACCAAGTGCAGATGCGCGGCTACTTCACGCCGTCCTTCGCCCGCGGCGGCATGGGTTCCAAGCAGCTCAACAACCGCCGTTATTACCGCGCCGAAGTGCATTTGAGCGAGGGCAGCCAGGACTACGATCTGGTGGGATATACCAAGGAGCAGGTGATCAACGACATCCTCGATCAGTACGAGCGGCACATGCAGTTCCTGCATTTGGTGCGTTGACGCCGTGCCGGTGGCGCTCAGGTGGTGCTGCTCACCACCATGAACAGCACCAGGGCCGCTACCGGCAGGCCAAACACGATGCTGCCGACCACCATTTCCCTGGTCACGGACTGGCCGGCCGTGACCACGCCGATGGCACCATTGATCATCGTCAGGGCCAGCCACAGGATGATGAAGCTGTAGGTCAGCGTCTGGCGGCTGAAGCCGATTTTCTCGCCGATGAACAGCATCAGGGCGAGCAGGATCAGGCCGAAGAAGATGATGATGGTGGTGTGCATGGTGCTTTTCGCCCTGTTTGAAAATGTATTTCCTTCGAGGCCGCTATCGTGACAGGCACGCTCCCAGGGCGGCAGCGAACCGGCCTTTGTGGGAGCGAGCCTGCTCGCGAAAGCGGCACCGCAGTTTCAACTGAGCATAGTCAAACCAGCCCGCCATTCACCCGCAGAATCTGCCCGTTGACCCACGCCGAATCCGACCCCGCCAGTCACGATCGCGACCTTAGGAGTGTGCTGAGTCATTGCGTTCATCCTCTGCTGTATCGGGGCGAGGTGCAGATTCGCATGTTTACTCGATCCAATGAATGCAGGAGAGAGCCATCGGTCCGGCGCTACAGCTCATCGTCCGGCTTTTTGGCGGCTGCAGCGTTGTGTGAGTTGACGACGAGAGAATTGTGAAACGTTTCAGCAAATAATCGACCCGGGGGTTTTCTGGCCTTTGTCTGGGCGTATGCTGGGCAACTTGCGAAGCAATCGATACCAGATCCGAGACAGACAAGAGAGGATTCGATGACCTACACCGCTGCCGAAAATCGCTACGATTCCATCCCCTACCGCCGCGTTGGACGCAGTGGCCTGGTGCTCCCGGCACTGTCACTGGGTCTGTGGCACAACTTTGGCGACAGCACGCCGATCGACACCCAGCGTGCGCTGCTACGCACGGCGTTCGACCTGGGTATCAATCACTTCGATCTTGCCAACAATTATGGCCCCCCGTACGGCAGTGCCGAGATCAATTTCGGCCGGTTGCTGCGTGAAGACTTCAAGCAATACCGCGACGAATTGATCATCTCCAGCAAGGCCGGTTGGGACATGTGGCCAGGTCCTTACGGCCAGGGCGGCGGGTCGCGCAAATATGTCTTGGCCAGCCTCGACCAGAGCCTCCAGCGTCTGGGTCTGGACTACGTGGACATCTTTTACTCGCACCGCTTCGACCCGGACACGCCGCTGGAAGAGACCGCCAGCGCATTGGCCACTGCGGTGCAGCAGGGCAAGGCGTTGTACATCGGCATCTCATCGTATTCAGGGGTTAAAACCCGCGAGATGGCGGCGTTGTTGAAGGAGTGGAAAGTGCCGTTGCTGATCCATCAACCGGCGTACAACCTGCTCAACCGATGGGTAGAAAAAGACCTGCTGGACACGACCGAAGAACTGGGCACCGGGGTGATCGCGTTCACGCCGCTGGCGCAGGGTTTGTTGACCGACAAATACCTCAATGGCATTCCGAAGGATGCGCGGGTCAACCGTCCCGGCGGTGGTTCGTTGCAGGAATCGCACTTGTCGCAAGCTAACATCGCGCATGTGCGCGGGCTCAATGAAATCGCCAAGCGCCGTGGGCAGAGCCTGGCGCAACTGGCGTTGGCTTGGACCCTGCGCGACCCACGTGTGACGTCAGCGCTGATCGGGGCGAGCCGGCCGGAGCAGATTATCGAGAATGTCGGGGCGTTGAAGAATTTGAGCTTTAGCGCTGAGGAACTGGCGGAAATTGATCGGTTCGCCCAAGAGGGCGGGATCAATTTGTGGGAGAAGCCTTCAACAGCGGAATAAGCCGGCGCCAAATCACACCGCTTCGCGAGCAGGCTCGCTCCCACATTAGTCGCGTTTTCAAATAGAAACTCGGTCGAATGTGGGAGCGAGCCTGCTCGCGAAGCGGCACTATCATTCAGCATGAAATCTCTGGATTACCGAAAGAAAGGCACATCCCCCAATACCGTCGCCCGCTGCATCACCCGTCGCGCTGGCCGGTAGTCATCAACCGCGTAATGCTGGGTGACGCGGTTATCCCAGAACGCCACGTCATCCTTCTGCCAGCGCCATCGGACAGTGAATTCCGGTCGTGTTGCATGGGCGAACAAAAACTTCAGCAGCGCTTCGCTTTCGGTTTCCGACAGCTCATTGATCTTCGAGGTAAACCCTTCGCTGACAAACAGCGACCGCCGCCCGCTCACCGGATGCGTGCGAATCACCGGGTGCGACAACGGTGGGTTTTTCCGCCGCGCTTGTTCCCACTGCGCCAGCGCCGCCGTCAAGGCTGATGCGCCCGGCGCTGGGCGGGACAAAACCGGCGATCAGGTTCAACAGCGAAGTCTTGCCACTGCCGGACGGACCGAGGGGCGACCAGCAACTGCCGGGGCCCCAGGCTCAGGGAAATATCCGCCAGCACCGGCTCCGGGCTGCCGGGGTACTGTGCGCTGATGCGCTCCAGCTGTAGCAAAGCCATCGCGATGTGCTTCCGATCAGTGAGTAATGAACTGGGCGCGAAGGGGGAAGTGCAGTTTCATCGGGAAGCTCCTCATCAGGCGGCCGAGAGTCGGCGTGAGAGGAGACTAAATGATCTAAGAATACTAAAATAAATAACTTTTTAGCATTAGCTTAGTGGGGAAAATAATTGTGTGGTGCCACGGGTAAGAATTGTTCAGACCTGCCCAGGTTCTGGTTTGGCGCAGGTTGAGTCGCCAGCGCTGGCAAGCCAGCTCCTACAGTTTTGTACAAGATGGGGGAGTTGCGTCATCTCGGAATCCGTAGGAGCCGGCTTGCTGGCGATTGAGGCCGGCAAGACCGCCAACGCTAGTTACTGATTGCTAAAATGCTCGCCTGGTAAGACCCGACAAACACATCGAAATCGCCTACTTCGTTGCGCTCAAGCTCCACTTGCTCAGCCAGTGACGAACGCGCTCGCTCTTCAAATTTCGCCTGATCTGCAGCACCCAAAGGCTCGCTGCGGAAAAACTCCGCATGCGCCTGGCTCTGGCGCAGGGAGAACTGGCTGAAGCTCTCCTTGTGTTCCGCCATGGCCGCGAGCACTAAAGCCGACGGCGTCAGTGAAGGGTCTCTGACCTTGGCCAGCTGCGCATCCAAGGCCTTGCTGTGGTCCTCGCCGCCATGGCTTTGATCCAGCAGGGCAGCGAGCGGGGCGATTTGCTCTAACAGTTCAGCGGCCCAGTCTTTCAAGTCGACCGGTTGGCCGTCGCGTTGCAACTGCAAGCCCGGACGACGGCCTTCCTTGACCACGTTGAGGAAGTTCGAAGTCGCATTGCCACAGGAGTCATTGGTCAACAGCGGGCTGTCGTTCAGCGCGCAATACAGCAGAAACGCATCGAGGAATCGCGATTCGGTGAGATCGATGCCCATCGGCAGAAACGGGTTGATGTCCAGGCATCGCACTTCGACGTATTGAATGCCACGGGACGACAACGCCTGAATCGGCCGCTCGCCGGTGTAAGTGACGCGCTTGGGACGAATGTTGGAGTAGTACTCGTTTTCGATCTGCAGGATGTTGGTGTTGAGCTGAACCCACTCACCGTCCTGATGCGTACCGATTTCAACGTACGGCGCATACGGCGTCGCCACCGCTTTGCGCAGGCTGTCGGTGTAACTGGTCAGATCGTTGTAGCACGGAGTCAAGCCGGCCTGGGCGTTGCCTTGGTAACCCAGATCGCTCATGCGCAGGCTAGTTGCGTATGGCAGGTACAAGGTGTCCGGGTCGAGTTGCTCCAGCTGGTGCGAACGTCCGCGCAGGAATCCGGCATCGAGCGCCGGTGATGCACCGAACAGATACATCAGCAGCCAGCTGTAGCGACGGAAATTACGGATCAGGGCGATGTAGGCCGACGACTGATAATCGCGGTCGGTACCGACAAACCCTTCGGATTCCTTGAGCAGCGGCCAGAGCTTTTCCGGCAGGGAAAAGTTGTAGTGAATGCCGGCGATGCACTGCATGGTCTTGCCGTAGCGCAGGGCCAGGCCCTTGCGATACACATACTTGAGCTGACCGATGTTGGAGGTGCCGTAATAGGCGATCGGGATGTCTGCCTCGGCCGGCAAGGGACATGGCATCGATGGACTCCACAGGTACTCGCTGCCGAGTTTGCTGTAGGCAAAGCGGTGAATCTTGTCCAGGCTCGCCAGCGTGTCTGCCGGGTCGGGCAGGGCGGGCGTGATGAACTCCAGCAGCGACTCGGAATAGTCGGTGGTGATTTGTTCGTTGGTCAGCGCGGAACCCAGTTCTTCCGGGTGCGGCGTTTGCGCCAGGCGACCTTCGCCGGTTACGCGCAGGCATTCACGTTCTATACCGTGAAGACACTGCTCGAGCAGAGAGAGGTTAGCGCGCTCGCCGAGCAGAGCCAGGCGGCGGTTGAGAAGTTCGCTCAAGTTGGATTCCTTCACGCGTCAGTCGCCCCAATATGGGGGTGGGCAAGACGGTCTACAAGGGTGAAGTTAAAACTGGCGTTTTCGCCTGGTTTTTGCACTGACCACCGCCAGCCCGGCAGGAGCGACCTGTGGCGAGGGGGCTTGCCCCCGTTGGGCCGCGAAGCAGCCCCAAAATCTCTGGTAAATTTTGCAAGTGCTACGCACTCGAACGGGGGCGAGCCCCCTCACCACAGTCACTTCACACAGGCAATCTCGGCACTGCGGTCACAGCGTCGAAATTAACCCAAATCCATGGCATCTCGCTACAGGACCGCGAACGTGCCTTGTGCTTTTGCGACAAGTTTTTCGCCCTGCATCACCTCGGCTTCCACCACCAGCGTGCGCCGACCCGGGTGAATCACCCGCGCCGTGCAGATCACTTCACCGTCTGAAACGGCGCGAATGTAGTTGATCTTGCATTCGATGGTCGCGCTTTGCTGGTCAAAGCCGTGGGAGCTGGAACAGGCCAGCCCCATGGCGATGTCCACCAGACTGAACAATGCCCCGCCATGCAACTTGCCACCACGATTGCGCAGTTCAGGCGTCAACTCCAGAGCGACTTGCGCCACCCCGGTTTCCAGGCTGTGCAAGCGACAGCCCAGCAGCTTGAAATAGGCGCTTTCAGTCAGACCGGCAGGAATGTTCATCAGCGTTTCTTCAACTGTTTGGCGTTGGCGAACAGCGAAGCCATGGCGTTGTTGGCCGGCGCCGCCGTTGCGGTTTCCTTGCGCGGCGCGGTGTTCTGCGACTGGCGTGGCGCCGACCCCGGACGTGCACCACGGGCGCCATCGATTTTTTCGCCCGGCGTATCGCTCATGCGCATCGACAGGCCTACGCGTTTACGCGGGATGTCGACTTCCATCACCTTCACTTTTACCACGTCGCCCGCTTTCACCGCTTCGCGAGGGTCCTTGATGAACTTCTCCGAAAGCGCAGAGATATGCACTAAACCGTCCTGATGCACGCCGATGTCGACGAAAGCGCCGAAGTTGGTCACGTTGGTCACCACGCCTTCAAGAATCATCCCCGGCTGCAAGTCCTTGAGCTCTTCGACGCCCTCCTGGAACTCGGCAGTCTTGAACTCCGGACGCGGATCTCGACCGGGCTTTTCCAGCTCTTGAAGGATGTCGGTAACCGTCGGCAGGCCGAAAGTTTCGTCGGTGTACTTCTTCGGATCGAGGCGCTTGAGAAACGCCGCGTCGCCGATCAGCGAGCGGATATCACGGTCGGTTTCAGCCGCAATACGCTGCACCAGCGGATAGGCTTCCGGGTGAACCGCCGACGAGTCCAGCGGATTGTCGCCGTTCATGACGCGCAGGAAACCAGCGGCCTGTTCGAAGGTTTTTTCGCCCAGACGCGCGACTTTTTTCAATGCAGCGCGGGTTTTGAATGCGCCATGTTCATCGCGATGGCTGACGATGTTCTGCGCCAGTGTCGCGTTGAGGCCGGAAATGCGGGCCAGCAGCGCCACGGACGCGGTGTTCACGTCCACGCCCACGGCGTTTACGCAGTCCTCGACCACGGCGTCCAGGCCACGGGCCAGTTTCAGCTGCGACACGTCATGCTGGTACTGGCCGACACCGATGGATTTCGGATCGATCTTCACCAGTTCGGCCAGCGGATCCTGCAAGCGACGGGCAATCGACACCGCGCCACGGATCGACACGTCGAGGTCCGGGAATTCCTTGGAAGCCAGTTCCGACGCCGAGTAAACCGATGCCCCAGCCTCGGAGACCATGACTTTGGTCATCTTCATGGCTGGGTATTTTTTGATCAGCTCAGCGGCCAGTTTGTCGGTTTCGCGGCTGGCGGTGCCGTTGCCGATGGCGATCAGGTCCACCGCGTGCTTGGCACACAGGGCTGCGAGGATCGCGATGGTCTGGTCCCATTTGTTGTGCGGCACGTGCGGGTAAACCGTGGCGTGATCCAGCAGCTTGCCGGTGGAATCGACCACCGCGACCTTGCAGCCAGTACGCAGGCCCGGGTCGAGACCCAACGTTGCGCGCGGGCCGGCCGGGGCCGACAGCAGCAAGTCGTGCAGGTTGTGCGCGAATACGTTGATTGCTTCGGTTTCCGCACCATCGCGCAGTTCGCCCAGCAGATCGGTTTCCAAATGCGTATAGAGCTTCACCTTCCAGGTCCAGCGCACCACTTCGCCCAGCCATTTGTCGGCGGCGCGGTTCTGGTTCTGGATGCCGAATTGCTGGCCGATCATGCCTTCGCACGGGTGCATGGTGCCCGGCAGTTCGTCGCCGACTTTCAGCGCAGAGCTGAGAATGCCTTCGTTACGGCCACGGAAAATCGCCAGCGCGCGGTGCGACGGCATGCTTTTCAGCGGCTCGTCGTGTTCGAAATAGTCGCGGAATTTGGCGCCTTCCTCTTCCTTGCCGGCGATTACACGGGCACTGAGGGTGGCTTCCTGCTTGAGGTAGCTGCGCAGTTTGTCCAGCAGGCCGGCGTCTTCGGCGAAGCGTTCCATCAGGATGTACTTGGCGCCTTCGAGGGCGGCCTTCACATCGGCGACGCCTTTTTCAGCATTGATGAAGCGCGCGGCTTCGCTTTCCGGAGACAAGGTCGGGTCGTTGAACAGGCCGTCGGCCAAGTCACCGAGGCCGGCTTCCAGGGCGATCTGGCCCTTGGTGCGGCGCTTCTGTTTGTACGGCAGGTACAAGTCTTCGAGGCGGGTCTTGGTGTCGGCGAGTTTGATATCGCGTTCGAGTTGCGGGGTCAGCTTGCCTTGCTCTTGAATGCTGGCAAGGATGCTGATGCGCCGTTCGTCGAGTTCTCGCAGGTAGCGCAGGCGCTCTTCCAGATGTCGCAACTGGATGTCATCGAGACTGCCGGTCACTTCCTTCCGGTAACGGGCGATGAAGGGAACGGTAGAGCCTTCATCGAGTAGCGCGACGGCCGCTTCGACCTGTTGTGGGCGTACGCCGAGTTCCTCGGCGATGCGGCTGTTGATGCTGTCCATAAAACCACCTGACAAATTGTGAAAGCAGGCTCGCGGGCACAGGGATAACGGCCCGGCGAGTCTGGTTGAGCGGCCTGGCCGGCGCCGCTACCTGGATCAACAGGCATCCCGTTGACCCGTGAAATCGAACATTTACTGCCGGCGCCGTAAAAATAAGAAGCGGCGGTCGCAGCAGAAATCAGACGTTGCCTGACACAAAAGGCCGCGCATTATAACCAGCGTTATGTTCCTTCGGGGGCATCACGGGCTGTAGGCACAATGCCGAGTTTCCTGGCGATTGAGGAAAAATCTGCTAACAATGCACACGGTGCGTATAACGGCAGCTACGCCATAATGCGCGCCGAGATCAAAGGAGCATCTAATGAGCAGCACTGCAAACACTGCTGAAGGCGAAAAAATTCTCATCGTTGACGACGATCCAGGGCTCAGCAGCCTGCTGGAACGCTTTTTCGTCAGCAAGGGCTATCGCGCCCGCGCCGTCCCGAACACGGAACAAATGGACCGCCTGCTCGCGCGTGAAGTGTTCAACCTGGTCGTCCTCGACCTGATGCTGCCCGGTGAAGACGGTCTGACCGCCTGCCGCCGCCTGCGCGGTGCGAACAACCAGATTCCGATCATCATGCTCACCGCCAAGGGTGATGAGCTGAGCCGTATCAAGGGCCTGGAACTGGGCGCCGACGATTACCTGGCCAAGCCGTTCAACCCGGACGAGCTGATGGCGCGCGTCAAGGCGGTCCTGCGTCGTCAGTCGGCACCGGTGCCGGGCGCGCCGGGCAGCGAAGATGAAAGCGTGACCTTCGGTGATTACGAGCTGTCGCTGGCAACCCGCGAACTCAAGCGCGGCGATGAAGTGCACATGCTCACCACCGGCGAGTTCGCCGTGCTCAAGGCATTGGTGATGAACGCGCGTCAGCCGTTGACTCGCGACAAACTGATGAACCTGGCCCGTGGTCGCGAGTGGGACGCCCTGGAGCGCTCCATCGACGTGCAGATTTCCCGCCTGCGTCGGATGATCGAACCTGATCCATCCAAACCGCGCTACATCCAGACTGTCTGGGGCGTGGGTTACGTGTTCGTCCCGGATGGCGCCCCCAGCAAGTGATCGGCGATTTGTAGGAGCGGGCTTGCGGGCTTCCATGTCCGCAGACTCGCGATCCGCAATGTGCGAGCATCGCTCGCTCCTGCAAGTGTGTAGCGATTATTCATGAAAACCCCCGTTTGGTTCCCCCAGAGTTTTTTCTCCCGCACCTTGTGGCTGGTGCTTATCGTCGTCTTGTTCTCCAAGGCGTTGACCCTGGTTTATCTGTTGATGAACGAAGATGTGCTGGTGGACCGCCAGTACAGCCACGGCGTCGCACTGACGCTGCGCGCCTATTGGGCCGCGGATGAAAACAATCGCGACAAGATTGCCGAAGCTGCGACCCTGATCAGGGTGGTTGGCACAGGTGTGCCGGCGGGCGAACAACATTGGCCCTACAGTGAAATTTACCAGCGACAGATGCAGGCTGAGTTGGGCGCCGACACCGAAGTGCGCTTGCGCATGCATTCGCCGCCGGCGCTGTGGGTGCGGGCTCCAAGCCTGGGCGATGGCTGGCTGAAGGTGCCGCTGTATCCGCATCCTCTGCGTGGCCAGAAAATATGGAACGTGCTTGGCTGGTTTCTCGCCATCGGCTTGCTCTCTACCGCATCGGCCTGGATCTTCGTCAGTCAGCTCAATCAGCCTTTGAAGCGGCTGGTTTACGCGGCCAGACAGCTTGGCCAGGGCCGTAGCGTGCGACTGCCAATCAGCGATACGCCCAGCGAAATGACCGAGGTTTATCGCGCTTTCAACCAGATGGCCGAAGACGTCGAGCAGGCTGGCCGGGAGCGCGAGCTTATGCTGGCCGGGGTGTCTCACGATCTGCGCACGCCGCTCACGCGGTTGCGCCTGTCACTGGAGCTTATGGGTGACCACAGTGACCTGTCGGACGACATGGTTCGCGACATCGAAGACATGGACGCGATTCTCGATCAGTTTCTGGCGTTTATTCGCGATGGGCGCGATGAGTCCGTGGAAGAGGTCGATCTGACCGAGCTGGTGCGCGAAGTGGCTGCGCCGTATAACCAGAATGAACAAAAAGTGCAGTTACGCCTGGAGCCGATTCAGCCATTTCCGCTGCGCCGGGTGTCGATGAAGCGGCTGCTCAACAACTTGATCGGCAATGCCTTGAATCATGCCGGTACCGGGGTTGAAGTGGCGGCGTATGTGTCCGGCGATGTTAACGCGCCGTACGTGGTGTTGAGCGTCATGGACCGCGGGGCGGGGATTGATCCATCGGAACTTGAGGCGATTTTCAACCCCTTTACCCGGGGCGATCGTGCCCGTGGTGGCAAGGGGACCGGGCTGGGCCTGGCGATCGTGAAGCGAATTGCTTCGATGCACGGTGGCAACGTTGAACTGCGCAACCGCGCCGGCGGTGGTCTGGAAGCGCGGGTGCGCTTGCCGCTTGGGTTGATGTTGCCACGGGATGCGGTATAGAAGCAGCTGCGAGCTTCAAGCTTCAGAGAAAAGCCAATCCGATGAACGCTCCGGACTGCTTTTAACTTGTCGCTTGAAGCTTGCCGCTTTTAGCTGCCTTTATCCCTTGCCCTTGGTCCGGGTCATGTTCGGCCCGCCATTCTTCTCGAGATGCTCGATAATGATCCCCGCCACATTCTTGCCGGTGGTGGTCTCGATCCCCTCCAGTCCCGGTGAAGAATTCACTTCCATCACCAACGGTCCGTGATTGGAGCGCAAGATATCCACACCCGCCACGGCCAACCCCATCACCTTCGCCGCGCGTAATGCAGTCATGCGTTCTTCGGGGGTGATTTTGATCAGGCTAGCACTCCCGCCGCGATGCAGATTGGAGCGAAACTCCCCAGGCTTGGCCTGACGTTTCATCGCAGCGATGACCTTGTCGCCGACCACAAAACAGCGAATGTCAGCGCCACCCGCCTCCTTGATGTATTCCTGAACCATGATGTTTTGCTTGAGGCCCATGAACGCCTCGATCACTGACTCCGCCGCAGTCGCAGTTTCACATAGCACTACACCAATCCCCTGCGTCCCTTCGAGTACTTTGATTACCAACGGCGCGCCGTTGACCATGGCAATCAAATCCGGAATGTCGTCAGGGGAGTGCGCAAAACCTGTCACCGGTAAACCGATTCCGCGACGCGAGAGCAATTGCAGCGAGCGCAGTTTGTCCCGGGAGCGGGCGATGGCCACCGATTCGTTCAGTGGAAACACCCCCATCATTTCAAACTGGCGCAGCACCGCGCAGCCGTAAAACGTCACCGACGCACCGATCCGCGGGATCACCGCGTCGAAACCTTCCAGCGGTTTGCCGCGATAGTGGATCTGCGGCTTGTGGCTGGCGATGTTCATATAGGCGCGCAAGGTGTCGATCACCACCATTTCATGTCCACGCTCGGTACCGGCTTCGACCAGACGACGGGTGGAATACAGACGCGGATTCCGCGACAGCACAGCGATCTTCATGCAACACCTGTGGAGAGGGTAGATACCGGGAACACCGGCTTGTCTTGTACGTATTTGATACCCGGATTGACCACCAACTGGCCGTCGATCAGGGCTTTGGAGCCTAGTAGCAGGCGATATCGCATGGATTTGCGGCAGGCAAGGGTGAACTCGACCCGCCAGACCCGATCACCGAGGGCCAGGGTGGTGCTGACCACGTAACGCATCTGCGCATGGCCGTTGGAGCTTTTAATGGTTTTGCGCGTCACCAGCGGTGCTTCGCAGCGGCGATGACGCAGCTGCACAACGGTGCCCAGGTGTGCCGTAAAACGAACCCACCGCTCACCGTCGCGCTCGAACGGTTCAATGTCGGTGGCGTGCAAACTGGACGTACTGGCACCCGTGTCGATCTTGGCTCGCAGGCCCGCGACTCCCAGATCAGGAAGCGCCACCCACTCGCGCAGACCGACAACGGTCAAATGGTCAAATGTCTTCAATAGGATAGAACCGGCGGTTAACGCGCCCAGGCTTCAGGTTGTACCTGGGCCAGCGCTTTGAATGCAGGTTTGGCAAACCAGTAACCTTGCATCAGAAAAATTCCACAGTCCGCCAGGAAATCCCGTTCACCAGCGCTTTCGATACCTTCGGCGATCACTGTAACGTTCAGTTCCGCACACATTGTGACAATCCCCCGGACGATGGCCTGACGAACACGATCGCGGTCGATATCGCGTATGAGCGCCATGTCGATCTTGATCAGGTCCGGTTGGAAATCTGCCAGCAGATTGAGCCCCGAATAGCCCGCCCCGAAGTCATCGATGGCGGTCTTGAAGCCGAATTCGCGGTATTCACGCAGAATATTAGTCAAATGGCGATAGTTATCTACGTGATCACTTTCGAGGGTTTCGAAAATCAGTCGTTCAACCGGGAAATCGTATTTTTTCGCCGCTTCCAGCGTGCTGCGAATACACAGTTCTGGACGGTACACGGCACTGGGCATGAAGTTGATCGACAAGTGTGTCTGCATATTTAACGTCGCCGCGCCTTCAATGGCGCGGATTCGGCAGAGCTGGTCGAAGCGGTAGCGGTTTTCGTCCGTGACCTGATCGAGCACTGAGAATGCACCTTCTCCGGCAGTCCCGCGCACTAGTGCTTCATTGGCAAATATTGAACGGTCGCGAATGTCCACGATCGGTTGATAAGCGAAAGCAAAATCAAAGCCCAGTGGTTCGCTTTGCTGGCAGCCCTGGCAACCTGCTTTAGGCGAGGTCAATGAAGACGGAAATACAGTCATTTGATCACTCCATGCCGGTGAGTCGGCCTTGATCACATTCTATCTTGAGGGCGCGATTGTTGCGCCCGACAGAAACGGTAGTACAGTTCCGACTATGGGCTAAAAGAGGAATTCCAGTGACACAAAAACAGGAAGAGGACGACAAGGTCCGTCTCGACAAGTGGTTATGGGCGGCGCGTTTTTACAAAACACGTGCCTTGGCCAAGGCAGCTATTGAAAGTGGCAAGGTGCATTGCCGGGGTGATCGCTGCAAACCGGGCAAGGAGCCGAGGGTCGGCGATGAGTTTCAGATCCGGATGGGTTTCGAGGAACGTACGGTGGTCGTCCAGGCCTTGTCTATCGTGCGCCGTGGCGCGCCGGAGGCTCAGACGCTGTATGCCGAGACCGAAGCCAGTGTCGCCAAGCGCGAAGCTGCCGCCGCCATGCGCAAGGCTGGATCGCTGGGAGTGAGCACGGACGGCAAACCGAGCAAGAAGCAACGTAGAGATCTGTTTAAATTTCGTGGGAACAGCAGCGACGAGTGAGGCTTGCCGATACTCATGGATATAAGACAGGCAGCAAAAGATCGCAGCCTGCGGCAGCTCCTACATAGGATGCGCACGGTGTAAATGGCTCCAAAGGCTGCGAATCTCAAGGGGACGCGGACTTGTAATTGCCAGCATGTGCAGCCATATCGGGTAATGGCGCGTGGCAACAAGGCTTGGTTGAACAGCCACTCGTCGAAAATCACACACAACATCTGGCCCGTGAACCATAAACAGACTGCCCGCATTGCCAATGCCACGGCATTGCATTGCGCCACCGGTGCACGTTCCACCTTGCTTGGAACAAACCGGGATTGTTCATAAAATGCCTCCCATGGCTGAACAGTGCGCACCCGATGGTGCCAAATTGGCGCAATTTCTACTGTTTGAAATCATCTTGTCATTACTTCAGATACCCAGACCTATGACCGATCTAACGGATTCCGACTACACCCAACGCTTCATCTTCGATGACAGCGACACCCGCGGCGAGCTGGTTTCGTTGGAGCGCAGTTACGCCGAAGTCCTCGCCAAGCACCCGTACCCCGAGCCGGTCGCGCAATTGCTGGGCGAACTCATGGCCGCAGCATCCTTGCTGGTCGGTACGTTGAAGTTCGACGGGTTGCTTATTTTGCAGGCTCGTTCAGACGGCCCGATTCCATTGTTGATGATCGAGTGCAGCAGTGAGCGCGAAATTCGTGGCCTCGCGCGCTATGAGGCAGATCAAATCGCCGCCGATGCAACTCTGGCCGACCTGATGCCCAATGGCGTTCTGGCGCTCACCATCGATCCCACTCAAGGCCAGCGTTATCAGGGCATCGTGGATCTGGACGGCGAAACGCTATCCGAGTGCTTCACCAATTATTTCGTCATGTCGCAGCAAGTAGGCACGCGTTTCTGGCTGTATGCCGACGGTCGTCGCTCGCGTGGCCTGCTATTGCAGCAACTGCCGGCTGATCGCTTGAAGGATGAAGAAGATCGCGCCGCAAGCTGGCAGCACATCACGGCATTAGGCGGCACCCTGACTGCCGATGAATTGCTCAGCCTGGACAACGAAACCGTGCTGCATCGTCTTTACCACGAAGAGCAGGTTCGCTTGTTTGACGTACAGAAACTGCGCTTCCGCTGCAGCTGCTCGCGCGAACGTTCGGCCAATGCTCTGGTCAGTCTGGGACTGGAAGATGCGCAGAACCTGGTCGTTGAACACGGTGGCAACATCGAGATCGACTGCCAGTTCTGCAATCAGCGCTACCTGTTCGACGCTGCGGATATCGCTCAATTGTTCGCGGGTGCCGGTGTCGACACGCCGTCAGATACCCGTCACTAAAACGGTTCAGCGTAGGTAAATTCACTGGTAAGCGCCGGAATAACGCCGTTACGACGGGAGGGCCCTACTCTTTTTGGGCTTTTCTGGCATAATCCGGCCCACTTTTTGTCGCGGTAGTAGTGCGCAGCTTTCTACTACAAAACGTTTGGAGCACACTCGGCCACTGGCCGACGGGGAATCTCATGACGCAAGCCAATAACGCCGTGTACACCGATCTGAGTGTTGATGATCTGGTAAAAGAAGCTCTGAATCGCGGTGAAGGCGAGCTTGCCGATACCGGCGCGCTGGTTGTTCGTACCGGTCACCGTACCGGGCGCTCGCCAGTCGATCGTTTCATCGTTGAAGAGCCGAGCACTCAGGCAGCCATTGCCTGGGGCCCGATCAATCGCAAGTTCCCGGCCGACAAGTTCGATGCCTTGTGGGCTCGCGTCGAGGCTTTCAACAACGCGCAAGAGCATTTCGTTTCCCACGTGCATGTAGGCGCTTCGGAAGAACACTACCTGGCCGTCAAGATGACTACGCAGACTGCCTGGCAGAACCTCTTCGGTCGTTGCCTGTTCATCAATCCGGGCCAGTACAATCCGGCTGGGCGTGAAGAGTGGCAAGTGCTCAACGTTGCCAACTTCGAATGTGTACCGGAGCGTGATGGCACCAACTCCGATGGTTGTGTGATTCTCAACTTCGCACAGAAGAAAGTGCTGATTGCCGGCATGCGTTACGCCGGTGAAATGAAGAAAGCCATGTTCTCGGTGCAGAACTTCCTGCTGCCGGCCGCTGACGTGCTGCCAATGCACTGCGCTGCCAACATCGGCGAAGCTGGCGATGTAACCCTGTTCTTCGGCCTGTCCGGCACCGGTAAAACCACTCTGTCCGCCGATGAAAGCCGTTACCTGATCGGTGACGACGAGCACGGCTGGGGCGAAGGCGTTGTGTTCAACATCGAAGGCGGTTGCTATGCCAAATGCATCGACCTCTCCGAGAAGAACGAGCCGGTCATCTGGAAAGCCATCAAGCACGGCGCAGTCCTTGAAAACGTCGTCATCGATGACGCCAAGCACGCCGACTATGCTGATGTCAGCCTGACGCAGAACAGCCGCGCTGCTTACCCGCTGGAGCACGTTGCCAAGCGTTCCGAGAAGAACCTCGGTGGAGAGCCAAACGCGGTGATCTTCCTGACCTGCGACCTGACCGGCGTATTGCCGCCTGTGTCGATCCTCAGTGAAGAACAAGCGGCCTACCACTTCCTGTCCGGTTATACCGCTCTGGTGGGCTCGACCGAAATGGGTTCCGGCAGCGGCATCAAGTCGACTTTCTCCACCTGCTTCGGTGCTCCGTTCTTCCCGCGTCCGGCGGGCGAATACGCCGAGCTGCTGATCAAGCGCATCCGTGGCTTTGGCTCCAAGGTTTACCTGGTTAACACTGGCTGGACCGGTGGTGGCTACGGCGTCGGCAAACGCTTCAACATTCCGACGACTCGCGGCGTGATCGCAGCGATCCAGAGCGGCGCATTGATCGGCGCAGAAACCGAGCACCTCGACACCATCAACCTGGACGTGCCTTTGGCGGTGCCGGGCGTTGAGACAGGTTTGTTGAACCCACGTAACACCTGGGCTGACAAAGCAGCTTATGACGAAGCTGCGAAAGCACTCGCCGGTCTGTTCGTCGAGAACTTCAAGAAGTTCGAAGTGAGCGACGCGATCAAGGCTGCCGGGCCGAAGTTGTAAGACTGGTTAGATGTAAAAAAAAAGCCGCCCTACGGGGCGGTTTTTTGTGCCGGCTCACTCTCATTGTGCAACCGTGATCGTGCTGCACGCAGTGATTTTCGGCAGGCGCTGGTGGGCGATTTCCAGCAGGTCGCGGCCATCCTGAGTGAGCAAGTAAAGCGCGCTGACTATGTTGGGGATGTCGCTTGAATCGGCTTGTTTGAAGCACAGGCAATAAAGCGTTTCGAGCAGATCGCTGGCGGCGCGAATGCGTTGCCGGGCGGCGTCGAGAATTTCGTGTGGGTCGGCCTCGGTGTCAATCACCAGGACGGGAGTGTCGCTGTAGCTGCTTTTGAGTGGGCGATAACGGTCATGCATCTAAGTCAGTCCTGTAAGAAGTCGGGCAGGCCGACACGCTGTTTCAGCTGCGCCGGAAACTATGAGGCGCGCGACGCGCTGCGGCAATACCGCCGCAGTGGACAGGGTGTGTAGGCGTTTTAACGACCTTCGGGTATCCGTCCTACGTGTTTCCGCGGACTTTTTAGTGAGCATCCTTACAGGTGACATTTCCTACATTGTCCTCAGGCATTTCGCGCAGGGCCTAAGCGGGTGCACATCAGAGTCAGTAGGGCATTTCGAGAATGTCAGGTTGGCACTTGAAGGTGATTCATCGACTTCAGCGCCAGTTAGATCAGCGAGCGTGAAACCCGCTGAAGCTGTCTTTTCAATGAAGCTCAGTTAATCGTGGATTCCGGAGCCGGCCGCGAGGCTGCGTCGAGATCCATCAACCCTCGACCGTAAGCCTCACTGTTGGCGTAAATGCCTGACCGGTTTGCCGTTGCCAGCAGTCGTTCGCGTACTTGCTGCGTGCTGAGTTCCGGATAACGGCTTTGCAATGCTGCCAGCGCGCCGCTAACCATGGCGGCAGCCGGCGAAGTGCCTGCGGTTTGCACATACTTGCCATCCTTGCTGGTGGTCAGCAGTCCATGCTCCACGCCGGCGTCACCACCAGGAACCGCGATGCACCAAGCCGCCGCGACACCGCAATAGTTGGATTTGGCATTGATTGCGCTACCGTCGTTTTTCAGAGCGACCACAGCGATCCAGCCCTTTTCCAGTTCGGGCAATGCGAGCGGCAAGCCGGGCTCGGCCAAGGGCTCACGTTTCAGTTCGTTACCTGTCGGGAATACGAACACCGCACCGTCGTTGACCAGTTTGCGGGCGGCCACCAAGGATTCGGGCATGACCTGGTTATAGCGAGCCTCGTTTATCTCCGTAGCTGGAATGGCGTTGGCCCATGAGTTATTGAGGATGCGCGCACCTTTGTCAAAGCCGGTCTGCCAGGATTTTGCAATCTCTGCGTCAAAAAAAAACGGCTCGTTGTCGTCGCCGAAACGGAAGGGGATCATCCGGGCGTTGAACGCAACGCCATGCATGCCCCGGTCATTTTTGTTGGCCGCGAGTATCCCGGCCATCTGGGTGCCGTGACCAACTCGATCAACGGTGCCCGGCTTGTTTTCGACATGGTCGAAGCCAGGATCGCTGAGTCTTCCCTGGAATTCCGGCAAGTTGCTATTCAAACCCGAATCGATAAGCGCTACGGCCACGTTCTGACCGGTCCCACCGCGGGCATAAAGGGAAGAGGCATTAATCACTGCCAGTCCTTTCTGGGCGTGGTATTCCGGCGTTTCAAACGGGGTCGGGTCGATGGACGGCTGCGTGGAGTTCGTCACGCAGCCGCTTATTACAAAAGGCAATGCAAGCACGCAGGCGAGTGGAAAAAAGGGGCGGTGTAGCATGGTCGTTCCTTCCTGGGTCTGCGCGTGGAAAAGGTTTCCCTGCCGTGTTGAGCATGCGCAGAAAGATTTTAGAAAGTGAACCTTACCGGTGGAAAAGGTCGGGCGGCAGGGAGGCAAAGTGCCCCGTTTGTTTCTACCTGTGGCGAGGTCTGTTCTGGTGGACGCGGTATCATCCGGTATCTTTTTTACCCCCGACCTTTTCTCGACGCGCTGCGATTACCGGCTAGGCTTTGGGCTTCGCGGCGGTCAACGGAGTGACAGCTTATGCATAACACCCTGGAACAGGTTTTCGGTTATCCACAGTTTCGGCCCGGCCAGGAAGCGGCGATCAGCGCTGTGCTGGCAGGGCGCTCGGCGGCGGCGATTTTCCCCACCGGCTCGGGCAAGTCGCTTTGTTATCAGCTATCGGCCTTGCTGCTGCCGCACCTGACGCTGGTGGTCTCGCCGTTGTTGGCATTGATGCAGGACCAGTTGGCGTTTCTGCAACGTCATGGCATCAGCGCGGGCAGCATCGATTCCGCGCAAAATCGTGATGACGCGAGTGATGTGATGGCTCGCGCCAGGTCCGGCGAGCTGAAGATTCTGATGATTTCTGTCGAGCGTCTGAAAAACGAGCGTTTCCGTAATTTCCTACAGCAAGTTCAGATCTCACTGTTAGTCGTGGATGAGGCGCACTGCATCTCGGAGTGGGGGCATAATTTCCGTCCTGATTACCTCAAGCTTCCGGACTATCAGCGTCAGTTCAATATCCCTCAGGCGCTTCTGCTGACGGCCACTGCCACACCGAAAGTGATCGCCGACATGCAGGCGAAATTCGCGATTGCAACCGATGACGTGGTGACCACGGGTTTCTATCGGCCAAACCTCAACCTTTTGGTCGAGCCGGTACGCGGGCAAGACAAGCGCCAACGCCTCGTCGAGTGGATGAGTGAGCGCCCTGCCCAGCCGAGCATTGTCTACGTCACCCTGCAAAAAACCGCAGAACTCATTGCCGAGCATCTCGAACGCAATGGCATTCAGGCTGAGGCCTACCACGCCGGCTTGCCCCACGAGCAACGGGAGGCAATCCAGAAACGCTTCATGGGCGGCCAGTCCAGTTGCATCGTTGCCACAATTGCGTTCGGGATGGGCATCGACAAAAGCGACATCAGGAACGTGGTGCATTTCGACTTGCCCAAATCCATCGAAAACTACAGTCAGGAAATCGGCCGGGCCGGGCGTGACGGGCAGCCTTCGGACTGCCTGGTACTGGCTAACCGCGACAGCCTCAACGTCCTGGAAAACTTCGTCTATGGGGACACGCCGGAACTTGATGGCATCCGCCACGTCCTTGAAGAACTGCAGGCAGCGGCGCCGCACGGTCAGTGGGAATTCCTGCTGGGGCCGCTGGCGGATCAAAGCAACATTCGTCAGTTACCGCTCAAGACGTTGCTGGTGCAACTGGAGCTGCGCAGAGTCATCTCGCCACGTTACGCGTACTACGCCGAGTATCGCTTCAAATATTTGCAGGAGCCTGAAGAATTGCTCGCGCGCTTCGAGGGCGAACGCAAGGATTTTGTGGCGGCAATCATCCAGACATCTGCGCGTGCGCGGACTTGGGCGACAGTGAATTTCGACGCGTTATACGAGCAGCACTCCGCCGAGCGAAACCGAGTGGTCAAGGCGCTGGATTACTTCCAGGAAAAGGGTTGGGTCGAGCTGGAAAGCAAGCAAATGACCGAGGTCTACAATCTTTTGCAAGCGGACTTCGACAGTCAGGAGCTGAGCGCCGAACTGCACCGCTATTTTTCCCGACATGAGCACACTGAAGTCGCGCGTATTCACGCCATGCTGGCACTCTTTGCCACCGATCGCTGCCTGGGTTATCGCCTGGCCGACTACTTTGGCGATGTAAACGCGCCGCAGCAATGCGGCCATTGTTCGGTGTGTCACGGAAAAGTGGCGCAACTTCCATCGCCCCCCGAGCTTCCAGCACTTGTGGATAAAAAATTCGAAGCGATCTCCAGCGAATTTATCCAGAGGCATGAGCAGCACACCGGGAATGTTCCCTCGGCTGAGCGCGTTACCAGGTTTCTGTGCGGCGTCAGCGTACCGTTGTTTACCAAGCTCAAGGCGCGCTCTATTCCAGGTTTCGCGGCGCTGGAGGCCTATCCGTATGGCGATGTACGCAGGTGGGCTGAGCAACATCTTTCGAGCTAGAGCGGGTCTGTAGGAGCGAAGCTTACAAAATGCATCCATCCGCTGAATGTCTCGCATCACAGGAATAAATTTCAAAAATGGACGGCGTCTGATTATGGTGAGGGCTGTCTTTGGATCGCCAACAAGAGAACAAACATGAGCCAGACACCGTTCGATATTCAGCGCGCCGCCGTGATTGGCGCGGGCACCATGGGCCGTGGCATTGTCATGTGCCTGGCCAATGCCGGGGTTGCGGTGCAATGGGTCGACAACAATCCGCAGATGCTGGAGCAGGCGATCGCCAGCGTGACCGAGACCTACTCCCATAACGTGCGCCAGGGTCGGATCGACCAGGCTGAAGCGCAGGCGCGGATTGCGCGAGTGACGGCGGCGGCGGATTACGCAGCGATTCGCGATGTCGATCTGGTAATTGAAGCGGTCTACGAAAACCTTGAGCTGAAACAGAAAATCTTCCGCGAACTGGATGACTTGCTTGAACCCGAGGCCATTCTGGCGAGCAACACTTCAGCACTGGATATCGATGCGATTGCGGCTGTTACTCGTCGTCCCGCTCAAGTGCTGGGTCTGCACTTCTTCAGTCCCGCGCACATCATGAAGCTGCTGGAAATCGTCCGCGGCGCCCAGACATCGCCAGCAGCACTTGAGGCGGCTCTGGCGTTGGGCCAGCGCATGGGCAAGGTCAGCGTGGTATCCGGCAACTGTCACGGTTTCATTGGCAATCGCATGCTGCACCCGTACGTACTTGAAGCACGCAAGATGCTGCTCGAGGGTGGCTTTCCACACCAGGTCGACGCTGCGCTGCAGGAATTCGGGTTTGCGATGGGGCCTTTCCGCATGTACGACGTGGTCGGGATAGACCTGGAGTGGCGCGCCCGTGAATTATCCGGCAAGGGTCAGGATGCTCCCGAAGTCCAGGTAGATAACCGGCTGTGCGAGCTGGGTCGTTTTGGGCAGAAGAGCGGCAATGGCTATTACCATTACGAGGCGGGTAGCCGTCAGGCTGAACACGATGTGGAAGTCGATGCGCTGGTGCTCGAAGTCAGTGAGGAATCAGGCTTCCAGCGCCGCGAGATCGCCTCTGAGGAGATTCTGGAGCGCTGCTTGCTGGCATTGGTCAACGAAGGTGCGAAAATTCTTCAGGAAGGTATCGCTGACTCGGCACACGACATTGATCTGGTTTACCTCAATGGTTATGGGTTCCCGGCGCAGAAAGGTGGGCCAATGGCGTGGGCGGATCAGCAAGGTCTGGCAGATATTCACCAGCGGTTGTTGGCGCTCGAGACCCGGCAGGGTGATCAGTGGAAACCGGCGCGACTGATTGGCGAGTTGGCTTCTGCAGGCAAACAATTCGCAGATTTCAAGGTGATGTAAATGTAACACCGCCTTCGCCGGCAGGCTTGCGCAAGATACCCCGCGGCCTGCCTTGGATTGCCTTACCACTCCAGGAACAGATATTGATGTCCAACCCCATGCCCCAACGGTCCGATTACCCGCATTATCAGCCGGTCACCACGCGCTGGCACGACAATGATGTCTACGGCCATATCAACAACGTCACCTATTACAGTTTTTTCGACACCGCTGTTAATACCTACCTGATCGAAGTCGGGGGCCTTGATATCCATGACGGCGAAGTAGTCGGCTTTGTGGTGAGTTCAGCCTGTGATTACTTCGCCTCAATTGCCTTTCCGGATCGGATAGAGATAGGCATGCGGGTCGGCAAGCTGGGCAACAGTTCGGTCCAGTACGAGTTGGCAGTGTTCAAGGCCGGTGATGCTGAAGCCTGCGCAGCGGGTCGCTTCGTGCATGTGTTTGTGGACCGTGCATCAAATCAGCCGGTGGCGATTCCTGCTGGACTGCGTACGGCACTTGAGCGCTTGGTGGTTTGATAGGCAAAAAAAATCGCAGCCCGGGGGCTGCGATTTTTTATCTACCCGTCAACGGGTGATCAAGACTCAATGATGACGGTAGTGTTTCTTATGCTTGCGATGCCCATAAGCATGACCGCGGCCGGGATGGCCATCTCGGTAGTAGCGACGATCGCCCCCACGATGGGAGCGGCGATCATCGTCAGCGTCGCTTTTATTACCCATGTAGTTGCCCAGCGCGCCGCCAGCGCCGCCGCCAGCTGCGGAACCGATCAGGCTGCCGG
>NZ_CABVGX010000046.1 GCF_902497625.1 Pseudomonas fluorescens
AGCGGTGAGACCGGCTGCCAGGCCGCCGGCCTCCACGCCAGCCAACCCTGGGGGAAGAGAATAATGGTCGGTGCAACTGCCTCCCGAAACGGCTGGATGGTCTGGCTGACATTCGCCATCGGGCTGCTGCTCAGCGTTTCGCCATTGCCGCAATTCATGGAAATCCTGCGCCCACTCTGGCTGGCCTTGCTGCTGGCATTCTGGGCGCTGGCGCTGCCGCAGAAGGTCGGGATGGCCACCGCGTGGTGCCTGGGCCTGGCTGAAGACGTGCTGTACGGGACTTTGCTCGGTCAGAACGCTTTGATCCTCACGCTCATCACTTTCCTGGTGTTGTCGCTGCAACAGCGCTTGCGCATGTTCCCGATGTGGCAACAGAGTCTGGTGATCCTGGTGATCTTCGGTCTCGCCCAGCTTGCTCAATTGTGGCTCAGCGCCCTGACCGGCAACCGCCAGCCAACGTTGGCGCTGGTACTGCCGGCGCTGGTCAGCGCCTTGCTCTGGCCTTGGGTCAGCTACGGTTTGCGCGGTCTGCGTCGGCGCTACAGAATCAACTGATTCGCACAGGCATTTGCCGGTGCCCTGCCTTGCAATACGCCAAAGAAGGATCGGTACTTGTGAGCCAGAGCACTAAACAGGGAGATGTCTTGATGAAACAGCTGTATCTCGCCTCAGGCTCACCGCGTCGGCGCGAACTGCTCACGCAGATCGGTGTGCCGTTTTCCGTCATCAGCGCAGACATTGATGAAACCCCAATGAATCACGAAACCCCGTCGGCCTACGTCGAACGCCTGGCGCGTGGCAAGGCCGAAGCCGGCCGCCGCGCGATTGTGTCTGCCGATGATTTTTGTGTTTTGGGCGCCGACACAGCCGTGGTGCTCGACGGCAAGATTCTTGGCAAACCGGTGGACGAAGCCCAGGCATGCGCCATGCTCATGCTGCTGGCGGGCCAGCAGCATGAGGTGTTGACGGCCATCGCCGTGCTGGAAGGCGACCGCTGTGAGTCGCGCGTGGTGCGCAGTCTGGTGCGATTTCGCGCCATTGATCGCGATGAGGCGGCGGCCTACTGGGCCAGCGGCGAGCCACGGGACAAAGCCGGCGGATATGGCATTCAAGGGCTTGGCGCGGTGTTTGTCGCCAGCCTCAATGGCAGTTATTCCGCCGTGGTAGGCCTGCCATTGTGCGAAACCGCAGAATTGGTGGGCCATTTCGGCATACCCTGTTGGCAAACCCTTAACGCGCGCTGAGCGTCGTACTGACAAGATGCGGCCATAATCGTGAATACGCCTGAACGAGACCCTGCCATGAGTGAAGAGATCCTGATCAACATCACGCCGATGGAATCGCGCGTGGCGGTGGTTGAAAACGGTGTTCTGCAAGAGGTTCATGTCGAGCGCACGCAAAAGCGCGGGATCGTCGGCAACATCTACAAAGGCAAGGTGGTGAGGGTTTTGCCCGGCATGCAGGCCGCGTTCATCGACATCGGGCTGGACCGTGCCGCATTCATCCATGCCTCTGAAATCTCCTTGCGCGAAGGCCCGGCAGTGGAGAGCATCAGCGCGCTGGTCCACGAAGGTCAGAGCCTGGTCGTGCAGGTCACCAAAGACCCGATCGGCTCCAAGGGCGCACGCCTGACCACGCAACTGTCGATCCCTTCGCGTTACCTGGTGTACATGCCACGCACTGCCCACGTCGGTATTTCCCTGAAGATCGAAGACGAAGGCGAGCGCGACCGACTCAAGCAAGTCGTCACCGATTGCGTCGCCAAAGAAGGCATCAAGGAAGCGGGCGGCTTCATCCTGCGCACGGCCGCCGAAGGTGCCGGTGCCGATGAAATTCTCATGGACATCCGCTATCTGCGCCGCCTGTGGGATCAGATCAACGAGCAAATCAAGACCATCGGCGCGCCGAGTGTCATTTATGAAGATCTCGGTCTGGCGCTGCGCACCTTGCGGGATCTGGTCAGCCCGAAGATCGAGAAAATTCGCATCGATTCCCGGGAAACCTTTCAGAAGACCACGCAGTTCGTTGCCGAACTGATGCCGGAAATCGCCGACCGTCTTGAGCATTATCCGGGCGAGCGACCAATATTCGATCTGTATGGCGTCGAAGATGAAATCCAGAAAGCCCTGGAGCGCAAAGTCCCGTTGAAGTCAGGCGGTTACCTGGTAGTCGATCCGGCGGAAGCCATGAGCACCATCGACGTCAATACCGGCGCATTTGTTGGCCATCGCAATCTCGAAGAAACCATCTTCAAGACCAACCTGGAAGCTGCGACAGCCATCGCCCGCCAGCTGCGCCTGCGCAACCTGGGCGGGATCATCATCATCGACTTCATCGACATGGAAGATGAAGAGCACCAGCGGCAAGTGTTGCGCACGCTCGAGAAGCAGCTGGAGCGCGATCACGCCAAGACCAACATCATCGGCATCACCGAGTTGGGTCTGGTGCAGATGACCCGCAAGCGCACGCGTGAGAGTCTCGAACAAGTGCTCTGCGAGCCGTGCAGCAGTTGTCAAGGGCGCGGCAAACTGAAAACTCCGGAAACCGTTTGCTACGAAATCTTTCGCGAAATTCTCCGCGAAGCCCGCGCTTATCAGGCTGAGGGCTATCGTGTATTGGCGAACCAGAAAGTCGTCGACCGCTTGCTTGATGAGGAGTCAGGCAATGTTGCCGAACTGGAGGGCTTTATCGGCCGCACCATTCGGTTCCAGGTGGAAACCATGTATTCGCAGGAACAATACGACGTGGTGTTGCTCTGAATCGCTGTGCTTCAACCTTACTAGAACAGCTGGCCTCAGCTTTTTGCTTTGTTTTCGCCATGGGAGCCAACTGACATGGAGCGTCTGACACGCATTCTGGCCGCGCTGACCCGTTGGGGTCTGGGCCTGTGCGCGTTGGTTTTGGTCTTGATGGCGTTGTACGTCAGTCTCGGTCGGGAACTGACACCGCTGGTGGCCGAATACCGGGCCGAAGTCGAAAGCAAAGCCGCCGTGGCCTTGGGCATGCCCATGCACATCGGCGAGCTGGAAGGTAACTGGCGCGGGTTTGCGCCGATCCTGCTCGCCCACGACGTGATGGTGGGCGAAGGCGCCAATGCCTTGCGTCTGGATCAGGTGCGCGCGGTGCCCGATCTGTGGGCCAGCTTGCTGGCGCGCGAGGTCCGAATTGCCCATCTGGAATTAAGTGGCCTAAAGATCAGCCTCAAGGAAGGCGAAGATGGCAAGTGGGCGCTGGAAGGTTTGCCGGTGCAGCAGGATCAACCACTCGATCCGGAACAACTGCTCAACCGTATGCAGATGGTTCAGCGTTTGTCGGTGCTCGACAGCCAGGTCACGTTGCAACCATTGGATCATCCACCCCTGACCCTGACTTATGTCGGCGTCAGCCTGAAAACCGGCGCCAGCCGCCAGCGCCTCGATGCGCGGCTGACCCTGCCTGACGGCCAGCCGATGGCCATGAGTTTGCGCACACGAATTCGCGCCAGTCAGTGGAAGGACGGTGAAGCCGACGGGTACCTGAGCCTGCCGCAAAGCGACTGGTCGAAGTGGCTGCCCGAGCGCGTGACCCAGCAGTGGAATTTCTCCGAGATCAAGGCCGGTGGCGAGCTCTGGTTCAACTGGAACAAGGGTGCGCTGCAGAGCGGCGCAGTTCGGCTGAACGCGCCGCAACTAAAGGGCGCGTACGCCGAGCGCAAACCTATCCAGATCAACAATCTTGCGCTCAACGGTTATTTCCAGCGCAACGCTCAGGGCGTCGTCGCGACGTTCGATTCTCTCGCCATGAACCTGGGGGAGACGCGCTGGGAATCACACCTGCAACTCACGCAAACCGCCGCGACCGACAAGGCTGAAGAGCTCTGGCATCTGCAGGCAGATCGCCTCGACCTGACACCGATCACGCCTTTGCTCAATGCGTTGGGACCGCTGCCGGAAGGCGTCAGCAAAGCCGTCGAGCGGTTGAAGGTCACTGGCGGTTTGCACAACGTGCTGCTCGATTTCCGCCCCAATGCCACCGATGACAGTAAATTCGCCTTCGCGGCCAACCTGGATAACGTCGGCTTCGATGCGTATCACGGCGCGCCAGCAGCACGTAATGTCAGTGGCAGCATCAGCGGTGACCTTGGCCAGGGCGAGTTGCGCATGGACAGCAAGAACTTTGTCCTGCACCTGGACCCGATCTTCGCCAAGCCATGGCAATACATTCAAGCCAACGCACGGCTGACCTGGAAACTCGACAAGCAAGGCTTCACCCTGATTGCGCCGTACCTGAAGGTGCTTGGCGAGGAAGGCAAAATTGCCGGTGACTTCCTGATACGACTGCATTTCGACCACAGCCAGGAAGACTACATGGACCTGCGGGTCGGGCTGCTCGAGGGCGACGGCAAGTACACCGCCAAATACTTGCCTGAGGTCTTGAGCCCGGCGCTGGACGAGTGGCTGCGCACGGCGATTGTCAAAGGTGCAGTGGACGAGGGGTTCTTCCAGTATCAAGGTTCGCTCAATGCTGGCGCTGCTGACACCGCGCGCAGCATCAGTCTGTTCTTCAAGGTTCACGATGCCGAGCTCGCATTTCAGCCGGGCTGGCCTCACGTCAAAAAAGTCAGCGGCGACGTGTTCATCGAAGACAGCGGTGTGCGCATTCTGGCCAGCAAAGGGCAGCTGCTCGACACTCAGGTCAGCGATGTTTACGTCAATATTCCTCACGTTGCGGCCGGTCAGAAAACTCACTTGTTCCTCGACGGCGCCTTTGCTGGCGGCTTGGGCGATGGCCTGAAAATTCTTCAGGAAGCGCCAATTGGCACCGCCGAAACTTTCGCCGGCTGGGAAGGTGAGGGTGATCTGCGCGGCAAGCTGAAGCTGGATATCCCGTTGGAAAAGGGTGAAGAGCCGAAGATTCTGGTCGATTTCAAGACAGCCAAAGCGCGCCTGAAACTCGCCGAGCCGGTGTTGGAGTTGACGCAGCTCAAAGGCGATTTCCGTTTCGACAGCGCCAAGGGTCTAAGCGGCCAGAACATCACGGCACAGGCCTTCGATAAGCCGGTGACCGCGCAGATATTTGCCGATGGCAGCCCTGACAAGCTCAAGACTCGGGTCGCCGCCTCGGGCGAAGTTGAAGTGAAAAAGCTCACTGACTGGCTGAGTGTCACCCAGCCGCTGCCGGTGTCCGGCGTGATTCCGTATCAGCTACAACTCGATCTGGATGGCGCCGACAGCCAATTGATGGTCAATTCCAGTCTGCTCGGGGTGGCGGTCGATCTGCCAGCGCCATTCGGTATGGCGGCGCAAGTCGGACGTAACACCACGTTCCGGATGACGCTGCAAGGTGCGGAGCGTCGCTATTGGGTTGATTACGGTGACCTGGCTGATTTCACCTTCGCGGCGCCTGGCGGCAATTTTGCCGACGGGCGCGGCGAGTTGTTTCTCGGTGCCGGTAATGCGGTACTGCCCGGTGCCAAAGGGCTGCGTGTGCGCGGCGAGTTGGCGGAACTGGATGTAGGGCCGTGGAAAGAGCTGGTGGATAAATACGCGGGCCAGGATCCCGGCAGCAACGCCAGGCAATTGCTCAGCAGCGCCGATTTCAAGGTCGGCAAGCTCAGCGGCATCGGCACCACCCTCGATCAGGCCTCGGTGCAATTGAACCGTAAACCCGCGGCTTGGGCTTTGCAGCTCGACAGTCAGCAGGCCAAGGGCAGCGCGAACATTCCCGATGCGAAAGCCACGCCGATCGCGATCAATCTGCAGTACATAAAATTGCCAGCGCCTGATCCGACCGTTCTTGCCGATGAAAACTCGCCCGACCCGCTGGCCGCTGTCGATCCGACTAAAATCCCGGCGCTGGATATCATCATCAATCAGCTGTTCCAAGGGCAGGATCTGGTGGGCGGCTGGTCCCTGAAAGTTCGTCCGACCGAGCGGGGCATAGCCCTTAATACGCTCGATCTGGGACTCAAAGGGATGCTGCTGCAAGGCAGCGGTGGCTGGGAAGGTGTGCCCGGTTCGACCAGCAGTTGGTACAAGGGCCGCATCAGCGGCAAAAACCTCGCCGACGTGCTTAAGGGGTGGGGGTTCGCTCCCAGTGTGACCAGCGAAGACTTTCATATGGACGTCGACGGACGTTGGCCCGGTTCTCCAGCCTGGGTAGCCACCAAGCGTTTTTCCGGCACGCTGGACGCGTCCCTGAACAAGGGACAGTTCATTGAAGTCGAGGGCGGTGCGCAAGCGTTGCGGGTATTCGGGCTGCTGAACTTCAACTCCATCGGGCGCCGCTTGCGTCTGGACTTCTCTGATTTGTTTGGCAAGGGTTTGAGCTACGACCGGGTCAAAGGGCTGCTGGTCGGCACCAACGGCGTTTACGTGACAAGAGAACCGATCCGGATGACCGGGCCGTCGAGCAATGTCGAGCTTGACGGAACGCTGGATCTGGTTGCCGATCGGGTCGATGCGAAATTGCTGGTGACGCTGCCGGTGACCAATAACCTGCCGATCGCCGCACTGATCGTCGGAGCACCCGCCATCGGCGGCGCGTTGTTCCTGATCGACAAGCTGATAGGTGATCGCGTTTCGCGTTTCGCCAGCGTGAAGTACACCGTCAAAGGCCCGTGGAAAGAGCCGAAGATTACCTTTGACAAACCTTTCTGAAGCGAGCCGATGGAGTAGCATGGCTCCAGGCACGACGCGATCATGTAGCAGCTGGCGAAGCCTGCGTCCGGCTGCGCAGCAGTCGTGAATCCTGATTACACGAAGCGTTCGATAGGTCGTGGTGTCTGATTTTACGGCTGCTGCGCAGCCGGACGCAGGCTTCGCCAGCTGCTACAGGTTGGCATGCAGGCTTCGCCAGCTGCTACAGGTTGGCATGCAGACTTCGAGTAAGGAGAGCCCATGGCTTTTGCGGTGATTCAAATGGTCAGCCAGAGTGATGTCCCGGCCAATCTGGCCCGGGCTCGTCATCTGCTCGAACAGGCCGCCGCCGGTGGCGCGACGCTGGCCGTGCTGCCGGAAAACTTCGCCGCCATGGGCCGTCGGGATGTCGCTGACATCGGTCGCGCCGAAGCCGCTGGTCAAGGACCCATCCTGCCATGGTTGAAACAGACCGCCCGCGACCTCAAGTTATGGATAGTGGCGGGTACTTTGCCGTTGCCGCCGGTGGATCAGCCGACGGCCAAAGTGCATGCCTGCTCATTGCTGATCAACGATCACGGTGAAATAGTTGCGCGTTACGACAAGCTGCATCTGTTCGATGTCGACGTGGCAGACTCGCGGGGACGTTATCGCGAGTCCGATGACTATGCGTTCGGCGCTGGCGTGGTCGTGGCGGATACGCCCGTCGGTCGGGTTGGCCTGACAGTGTGTTACGACCTGCGCTTCCCTGAGCTGTACAGCGAATTGCGTGCCGCCGGTGCCGAGTTGATTACCGCGCCGTCGGCCTTTACTGCCGTGACCGGCGCTGCACATTGGGATGTGCTGATCCGCGCACGGGCCATCGAAACACAATGCTATGTGCTCGCGGCCGCCCAGGGTGGCACCCATCCGGGGCCGCGGGAAACATTTGGACATGCCGCAATCATCGACCCGTGGGGGCGAGTGCTGGCGCAACAGGATCAAGGCGAGGCCGTGCTGCTGGCCGAACGCGATAGCAGCGAACAGGCGTCCATCAGGGCGCGGATGCCGGTGTCCAGTCACCGGCGCTTTTTCTCGCAGGGCGCACAGCGGCCTGCCCGGAACGACGAATTTAAGGCGTAAAACATATGAGCGAGTTGTTGTCCTCTGTCAGTGAACACCTCCTGGCGCCCGGCGGCGTAACGATCGAGAGCCTGCAAGGGGTGCTCGGCGACCTGGCAGGTCCAGGCATCGATGCGGCCGACCTGTATTTCCAGGGGCAGATTTCCGAGTCCTGGGCGCTGGAAGACGGCATCGTCAAGGAAGGCAGTTTCAACCTCGATCAGGGCGTCGGCGTGCGTGCGCAGTCCGGTGAAAAGACCGGTTTCGCGTACAGCAATGCAATCACGCTCGAAGCCCTCGGTGCGGCCGCTCGTGCGGCCCGTTCGATATCCCGTGCCGGGCAGAACGGTACGGTCCAAGCGTTTACCACACAGGATGTCGCCCAGTTGTACGGGCCGGACAACCCGCTGGAAGTGATGACCCGCGCCGAGAAAGTCGAACTGCTGAAACGCATCGACGTGGCCACGCGTGCGCTGGACCCGCGTATTCAGCAGGTCACCGTGAGCATGGCCGGGGTTTGGGAGCGCATTCTTGTGGCCTCCACCGACGGCGGCCTGGCAGCAGATGTGCGGCCGCTGGTGCGCTTCAACGTCAGCGTGATCGTCGAGCAGAATGGTCGTCGCGAGCGCGGCGGTCATGGCGGTGGCGGTCGCACCGATTACCGCTATTTCCTCAGTGACGACCGCGCCATGGGTTATGCCCGTGAAGCGTTGCGCCAGGCGCTGGTCAATCTCGAAGCCATTCCCGCGCCGGCCGGCACGTTGCCAGTGGTGCTGGGCTCCGGCTGGTCGGGCGTATTACTGCATGAAGCGGTCGGCCACGGGCTGGAGGGTGATTTCAACCGCAAGGGCAGCTCAGCGTACAGCGGCCGCATGGGCGAGATGGTTGCGTCCAAGTTGTGCACGATTGTCGACGACGGCACTCTGACTGGCCGCCGCGGATCCTTGAGCGTCGATGATGAAGGCACGCCGACCGAGTGCACCACGCTGATCGAAAACGGCGTGCTCAAGGGCTACATGCAGGACAAGCTCAATGCCCGCCTGATGGGCGTTGCCCGCACCGGCAACGGTCGCCGCGAATCCTATGCGCACCTGCCGATGCCGCGCATGACCAACACTTACATGCTTGCCGGCGAAAGTGACCCGGCCGAAATCATTGCTTCGGTGAAGAAGGGTATCTATTGCGCCAACCTCGGTGGCGGTCAGGTGGACATCACCAGCGGCAAGTTCGTGTTCTCCACCAGCGAGGCGTATCTGATCGAAGACGGCAGGATTACTGCCCCGGTCAAAGGTGCGACGTTGATCGGCAACGGGCCGGAAGCGATGAGCAAGGTGTCGATGGTCGGTAATGACCTGTCGCTGGACAGCGGCGTGGGCACGTGCGGTAAAGACGGGCAGTCGGTGCCGGTGGGTGTCGGCCAGCCAACGCTGAAGATTGATGCGATTACGGTGGGTGGCACAGGATCGTAAGGAGATAAACACCCTTGTAGGAGCTGCCGCAGGCTGCGATCTTTTGATCCTGCTTTAGATTTCAAGAATCTAAAGTCAAAAGATCGCAGCCTTCGGCAGCTCCTACGGGGACCGGGCATGACTCAGCGCAAACCGCGTTGAGTCTCGTCCAGCTCACGGATGTATTTGAAGATTTTACGGCTCGAGGCAGGCGGTTTGTTGGTCGCCAGTTCGTGCTGGGCCTGACGGATCAGGGAGCGCAACTGCTGACGATCAGCCTCCGGGTAGTCGAGCACGAACTTCTCCAGGACCGCATCGTCGCCCGCGATCAAGCGATCGCGCCAGCGTTCCAGGCCATGGAAACGTTCGTTGTACTGCCGGGTGGAGGCATCGAGTTGATCGAGCAGGGTCAAAATGGCGTCAGTGTCCTGATCGCGCATCAGTTTGCCGATGAACATGAGGTGCCGTTTACGCGCGATATTCGCGGTGTGCTTGGAGGCATCGCCCAGTGCCCGGCGCAAAGCGTCGGTCAACGGCAGTTTTGCCAGCAAGTCAGGCTTGAGCGTTGTAAGGCGTTCGCCGAGGTCAACCAGAGCATGCAGCTCGCGTTTGACCTGGGATTTGCTTTTTTCTCCCGTATCGAGGGAGTCGTCGTAAGAATCAACCATGGTGGCCGTCCGCAAAGAAACGCCGCCATGATAACCAGTCGGGGGCCGCTTGTCCGGCCCGGTCGCTCGAAGGCCATCACCGAAAGCAGAATTTGAGTGGAGAACAGCATGAGTGCAGTTGAAAGCGTCGGCCCACAAGCGTTGCCGGCACTGCAGGAACAAGTCGAGCAGATCATCGCTGAAGCCAAGCGCCAGGGTGCCAGTGCCTGTGAAGTGGCAGTGTCGCTGGAGCAGGGCCTGTCCACGACCGTGCGCCAGCGCGAAGTCGAAACCGTTGAATTCAATCGCGATCAGGGCTTCGGCATCACCTTGTACGTGGGTCAGCGCAAAGGTTCGGCCAGCACGTCTGCCACCGGTCCCGACGCCATTCGCGAAACCGTTGCTGCCGCGCTGGCCATTGCCAAACACACGTCCGAAGACGAAGCATCGGGTCTCGCCGATGCCGCGCTGATGGCCAGGGATCTGCCGGACTTCGATCTGTTCCACCAATGGGACATCACCCCCGAGCAAGCCATCGAGAAAGCCCTGCTCTGCGAAGCAGCCGCCTTCGATGCCGACAGCCGCATCAAGAATGCCGACGGCACCAGCCTCAGCACTCATCAGGGGTGCCGCGTGTACGGCAACAGCCATGGTTTTGTCGGCGGTTACGCGTCGACTCGGCACAGCCTGAGCTGCGTGATGATCGCTGAGGCCGACGGGCAGATGCAGCGGGATTACTGGTATGACGTGAGTCGCCAGGGCACTTTGCTGGCCGACCCGGTGAGCATTGGTCAGCGTGCAGCGCAGCGTGCAGCAAGCCGCCTGGGCGCACGTCCGGTGCCGACCTGCGAAGTACCAGTGCTGTTTTCGGCGGAACTGGCGGGCGGTTTGTTCGGTAGTTTCCTGTCGGCAGTGTCCGGCGGGAGCCTGTATCGCAAGTCATCGTTTCTCGAAGGTACGCTGGGGCAAAAACTGTTTCCCGAGTGGTTGACCATCGACGAGCGCCCACACTTGATGCGCGCGATGGGCAGCTCGGCATTCGACGGCGATGGCCTGGCCACGTATGCCAAACCCTTTGTCGAAAAGGGCGAATTGGTCTCCTACATACTCGGCACCTATTCCGGTCGCAAACTCGGCATGCCGAGCACCGCCAACGCTGGCGGCGTGCACAACCTGTTCGTCACCCATGGTGATGAAGATCAGGCCGCATTGCTACGGCGCATGGGGCGTGGGCTGCTGGTCACGGAGTTGATGGGGCAGGGCTTAAACATGGTAACTGGCGATTATTCGCGTGGCGCGGCGGGTTACTGGGTCGAGAATGGCGAGATCCAGTTTGCAGTCCAGGAAGTGACAATTGCTGGCAACATGCGTGACATGTTCAAGCAAATTGTTGCGGTGGGTAATGATCTGGAACTGCGCAGCAATATCCGCACAGGCTCGGTGTTGATCGAGCGGATGACCGTCGCGGGCAGCTAATCCCCGACTGCTGCACAAAAAGGCGCGCCATCCGATCGGGTGGCGCGCCTTTTTTATGTGGCCTACAACCGGTGTTGGCGGCTGCATGGGCTCCTACAGAGAACATCGTCGGACCTTCTGCAGGGTTGTTTTGGTTCTCATTATCATATAATAATAAATCTCATTATCGAGCGAGCCTGGATCGGTCGGCGATTTAACAGAACGTGATGCGCAGATCATCGTCATCAACGCAAACGCTTTGGAGGTTCATCATGGAGCATTGGAAACGCACGATCGAAAGGGCAAACCGTTGTTTCATGCTGGGCGAGCTGGTCGATGCCCGCGAGGCGTACCTGCAGGCGCTGGCCTTGGCTCAGGTGCTGTTCGAACGCTGGGCGGACGCCGATGAAGCGGTGGCCGCTTGCGTGATTTCTCATCACAACCTCGCAGACCTGCATCTGCGTCTGAACCAGCCGGAGGAGAGCGCCGAATACCTGTGCGCGATTCACCAACGGTTGTTGCAGACCATGCAAGACCCGCGACTCTCGCCGGCGCTGCGCGAAGCGGCTCTGCGTCAAAGCAGCAAAACCTACGTCGAACTGCTGAATTTCATCAGCGAACACGGCGAGTATCCGCGCACTCATCGACTGCTGCATATCGGCGCTGTGTTGCCGCCGGTGCCAATCCATCAAGGAGTCCACTGAAATGGCTTTTACCTTGCCTGCCTTGCCCTACGCCTACGATGCCCTGGAACCGCACATTGATGCGCAGACCATGGAGATCCATTACACCAAACACCACCAGACCTACATTAACAACCTCAACGCCGCTGTTGAAGGCACCGAGTTTGCTGAATGGTCAATCGACAAACTGGTGTCCAGTGTCCAACAACTGCCCGAGAAACTTCGCGCAGCGGTGATCAATCAGGGCGGCGGGCACGCTAACCATTCGTTGTTCTGGGAGGTTATGACCCCGCATGGCGGAGGCAAGCCGGAGGGTGATCTGGCGAATTCGATAGATGAGCAACTGGGCGGTTTCGACAGTTTCAAGGAGGCCTTCACCAAAGCCGCTTTGAGCCGGTTCGGCAGCGGCTGGGCCTGGCTTAGCGTAACGCCGCAGAAAACCTTGATTGTCGAAAGCAGCGGCAATCAGGACAGTCCGTTGATGAACGGCAACATACCGATCCTCGGGCTGGACGTGTGGGAGCACGCCTATTACCTGCGCTACCAAAATCGTCGTCCGGAGTACATCAGCGCCTTTTACAACGTGATCAACTGGCCGGCGGTTGCTGCGCGCTATCAGGCAGCACTGGTTTAAGTCTCCTATAAAAATATCCAAGGCTGATTATGGGCACTGAAACGCTGGCGATCGGAAGTGGGCGGATGTTTCGCTATGCGTTGGGATCGCTGTTGCTGCTTGCGGGTTTGACGTTGCTGGGGGCCCAGGGTTTGGCCTGGCTGGACCTGGAGCCGAAGTTGATGCGGGCACTGCAAGGCGGGGCAATTTGCGCATTGGGCACCGCCCTCGGCGCCGTACCGGTGTTAGTCATTCGGCAGATGCCCCAAGCGCTCAGCGATACGCTACTCGGTTTCGGCGCTGGCGTAATGCTCGCGGCGACGGCCTTTTCGCTGATTGTTCCGGGCATCACTGCTGCAGAGAATCTCGGCCTGACACCCTGGACGGCCAGTGGCCTGATCAGTTTTGGCATCATGCTGGGTGCGTTCGGGCTGTTTCTGGTGGATCGCAAGGTGTCCGGCACGTCGCCGGAAATGCTCGTCGGTACCGTCGAGCATCCGCTGATTCCACCGCACATCTGGCTGTTCGTATTCGCGATCATCGCCCATAACATCCCTGAAGGCATGGCAGTCGGCGTGTCGGCGGGGGGAGGCATGGCCGATGCCGATAGCCTGGCGATGGGCATTGCGCTGCAGGATGTGCCAGAGGGATTGGTGATCGCGCTGGTGTTGGCTGGGGCAGGGATGTCGCGGGTCAAAGCGTTTTTGATCGGTGCGGCGTCCGGCCTGGTCGAACCGGTATTTGCGCTGTTATGCGCGTGGCTGGTGAGCCTGGCGCAATTACTGTTGCCGCTGGGTTTGGCGTTGGCGGCGGGCGCCATGTTGCTGGTGGTCACCCATGAGGTCATTCCCGAATCGCGGCGCAATGGTCATGACAAGCTGGCCAGCCTGGGGTTGCTGGTGGGGTTTTGCTTGATGATGGTGATGGATACAGCGTTGGGTTGACCTGCCGGGTCGACAGATCAAGAGATCGCAGCCTCGGTTCCCTCGGCAGCTCCTACCGGACCTGCGCCGCTTCTTGTAGGAGCTGTCGAGGGAACCGAGGCTGCGATCTTTTTATTCACCTTCGTCAAAGTAATTATTGATCAAATTCACCAGGGCTTGCAGCGCCTCGTCGGCTTGCTCGCCCTCGGTACTCAAATGGATTTTGGTGCCTTTGCCAGCAGCCAGCATCATCATGGCCATGATGCTTTTGCCATCTACGGTGGACTCAGGCGTACGACCCACCCGAATGGTGCAATCCTTGAACTGCCCGGCAATCCCGACAAATTTGGCAGAAGCGCGAGCATGCAGGCCCAGCTTGTTGATAATTTCGATTTCCAGAGCAGGCATCGCGATGTGAATCCTTTAGCTGAGGTCGCGGTGGCGGACCTGGACGTTCTTCAGGGTTTGTTGCAGAACTTGACCCAGACGTTCGGTCAGGTAGACGGAGCGGTGGTGACCGCCGGTGCAGCCGATGGCGATGGTCACGTATGCGCGATTGCTGGCGGCAAACCGCGGCAGCCATTTGAGCAGATACGTGGAGATGTCCTGAAACATCTCCTCGACGTCCGGTTGCGCCGCCAGGTAATCAGCCACCTGTTTTTCCAGCCCTGAATGCTCGCGCAGTTCCGGCTTCCAGTAGGGATTGGGCAGGCAACGCACATCGAAGACCAGATCTGCGTCTACCGGCATGCCGCGTTTGAAGCCAAAGGATTCCACCAGAAACGCAGTGCCAGGCTCAGGCTGGTTCAACAAGCGAAGCTTGATGGTATCGCGCAGCTGGTACAAGTTGAGATTAGTGGTGTTGACCTTCAGATCAGCAAGGTCGGCAATCGGCCCAAGCAGATTGGTCTCATCACTGATCGCTTCGGCGAGCGAGCGATCGGCGCTGCTCAGGGGATGGCGTCGACGGGTTTCAGAGAAGCGCTTGAGCAAGGTCTCTTCATCAGCGTCCAGGTACAGGACATCACACTGGATGTGACGGCTGCGGACTTCTTCGAGCAGTTCCGGGAACCGCGACAAATGACTCGGTAGATTCCGCGCATCAATGGACACTGCAACCAGCGGCTGCGCCAGTTCGGTGTGAATCAAGGCACGTTCGGCCAGTTCCGGCAGCAACCCCGCAGGGAGGTTGTCGATGCAGTAGTAGCCGCTGTCTTCGAGAACGGCGAGCGCGGTACTTTTACCTGAGCCGGAGCGGCCGCTGACAATGATCATGCGCATGATTAGTGTCCGTTTTGCTCGTCCAGGACAACCTGATACAAGGCTTCGTTGCTCGGAGCGCTGCGCAGTTTTTCACGCACTTCCTTGCGGTCCAGCATGCTGGCGATCTGGCGCAACAGTTCCAGATGCGCATCGGTGGCAGCTTGCGGGACCAGCAACACAAACAGCAGGTCGACCGGAGCGCCGTCAATGGCATCGAAATCTATGGGGGCGTCGAGGTGCATCAGGGCGCTGACAGGCGAGGTACAGCCTTTCAGGCGGCAGTGAGGAATGGCGATGCCGTTGCCAAAACCGGTCGAACCGAGTTTTTCACGGGCAATCAGAGCCTCGAAGACATCTTGCATCTCCAGATCCGGGACTTCTTTATGGATAAGGTTGGCAATTTGTTCGAGGGCTTTCTTTTTGCTGCCGCCCGGCACGTTCACGAGGGAACGGCCGGGGGTCAGGATGCTTTCAAGTCGGATCATGGGTAGGGAGTGTTAACGACCGGTCGCGCCCTGGAGGAGGCTCTGGGTCTTTTCCTTATGCTTTTTGAGTTGTTTATCGAGCTTGTCGGTCAAGGCGTCGATCGCCGCGTACATGTCGGTATGTTCCGCGTTGGCGACCACTTCATTGCCGGGAATATGCAGCGTGGCTTCGATTTTCTGCTTGAGCTTTTCGACCGTCATCGTGACCTGCACGTTGGTGATCTTGTCGAAATGCCTCTCTAACCGTTCGAGTTTTTCGCCGATGTAGGTGCGAAGAGGTTCGGTCACTTCCAGTTGGTGTCCACTGATGTTGACTTGCATACAGCTTCTCCTTCGTTGCCAGTGCATAAAGCGGCAGGCTGGGTTGCCTGCCACTGGAACGCTGTAACGTGGCTCTACATCAACCGCTTGCGTTCGCTCGAAGGCGCGATCCCGAGAGACTCGCGGTACTTGGCGACGGTGCGGCGAGCCACCTGAATGCCTTGTGCCTCCAGTAAACCAGCGATCTTGCTGTCACTCAACGGCTTTTTCTGATTTTCCGCCGCAACCAGTTTTTTGATGATCGCGCGGATCGCCGTGGACGAGCATTCACCGCCTTCGGAGGTACTGACATGGCTGGAGAAAAAGTATTTCAGTTCATAAATACCCCGAGGGGTATGCATGAATTTCTGGGTGGTCACCCGGGAAATCGTCGATTCGTGCATGCCCACCGCTTCAGCGATGTCGTGCAGTACCAACGGCTTCATGGCTTCGTCGCCGTATTCCAGAAAACCGCGTTGATGCTCGACGATCTGGGTGGCAACTTTCATCAGCGTTTCATTGCGGCTTTGCAGGCTCTTGATGAACCAGCGGGCCTCCTGCAGCTGATTGCGCATGAAGGTGTTGTCGGCGCTGGTGTCAGCGCGACGGACGAACCCGGCGTATTGGGCGTTGACTCGCAACCGTGGCACCGATTCCTGATTCAGCTCCACCAGCCAGCGTTCATTGTCCTTGCGCACGATCACGTCCGGTACAACGTATTCGGCTTCGCTGGATTCGATCTGCGAACCCGGGCGCGGATTGAGGCTCTGCACCAGTTCGATGACCTGGCGCAGTTCGTCTTCCTTGAGCTTCATCCGACGCATCAGCTGGCTGTAATCGCGGCTGCCGAGCATGTCGATGTAATCGCTGACCAGGCGCTTGGCTTCGGTCAGCCAAAGGGTCTTGGCTGGCAACTGACGCAATTGCAACAGCAGGCATTCGCTGAGATTGCGAGCGCCGATACCGGCCGGTTCGAATTGCTGGATGCGGTGCAGGACGGCCTCGATCTCGTCGAGTTCGATGTCCAGTTCGGGATCGAAGGCCTCGAGAATTTCATCGAGGGTTTCGTCGAGGTAACCCTGATTGTTGATGCAGTCGATCAGGGTTACGGCGATCAGGCGATCAGTGTCGGACATCGGCGCCAGGTTCAATTGCCACAGCAAATGGCTCTGCAGGCTCTCGCCGGCGGAAGTGCGTGTGGTGAAATCCCACTCGTCGTCGTCATTGCTTGGCAGGCTGCTGGCGCTGGTCTGGTAAACGTCTTCCCAGGCAGTGTCGACCGGGAGTTCGTTGGGGATGCGCTCGTTCCAATCGCCTTCCTCGAGGTTGTCCACCGTCGGGGCGGTTTCCTGGTAGGAGGGTTCTGAAACATCGGTATTGGGCGGTTGCTCGACTTTGTCGGCCAACGGATCGGCGTTGTCGAAGTCGTCGCCTTCTTCCTGGCGTTCGAGCATCGGATTGGACTCCAGGGCCTCCTGGATTTCCTGTTGCAGGTCCAGGGTCGACAATTGGAGCAGGCGGATGGCCTGTTGCAGCTGCGGTGTCATCGTCAGCTGCTGGCCCATTCTCAAGACTAGCGATGGTTTCATGGCAGGGGCTAAACACCTTATTCGCCGGCGCGCATGCGCCATCCACTACAGGGCGCCGAAGCGCCAAACTTAAGCAAATTATATGCCTGAAACTGAAGTGTTTGCCTAGAGCGCATTAACAATAAAACACACAGAGGTGCTTGATGCTTCAGGCGCTCGGACGACTAGCCAGACACCTCAGGGCTTACAGGCGGAACTCGTGGCCCAGGTACACTTCCTTGACCAGTTCGTTGGCCAGGATAGTGGCGGAGTCACCTTCAGCGATCAGTTGGCCATCGTTGACAATGTAAGCCGTCTCGCAGATATCCAGGGTTTCCCGTACGTTGTGGTCGGTGATCAGCACACCAATGCCCTTGGCTTTGAGGTGATGAATGATCTGCTTGATATCGCCGACCGAAATCGGATCCACGCCGGCGAAGGGTTCGTCGAGGAGGATGAATTTCGGGTTGGTGGCCAGCGCGCGGGCAATTTCCACGCGACGGCGTTCGCCGCCGGAGAGACTCATGCCGAGGTTGTCGCGAATGTGGCTGATGTGGAATTCCTGCAGCAGGCTTTCCAGCTCCTTGCGGCGGGCGGTCTTGTCGAGCTCTTTGCGGGTCTCGAGGATTGCCATGATGTTATCGGCCACCGAGAGTTTGCGGAAGATCGACGCTTCCTGTGGAAGATAGCCGATGCCCGCCTTCGCACGGCCATGCATAGGCTGATGGCTGACATCCAGGTCATCGATCAGTACGCGACCCTGATCGGCCTGCACCAGGCCGACGATCATGTAAAAGCAGGTGGTTTTGCCGGCGCCGTTAGGACCAAGCAAGCCCACGATCTGCCCGCTTTCGATAGACAGGCTGACGTCGCGCACGACCTGGCGGCTCTTGTAGCTCTTGGCCAGATGCTGAGCTTTCAGAGTTGCCATTAAGGGGCCTTCTGCTCTTCGGTTTTCTTCTTCGGCTGGATCACCATATCAATGCGCGGACGCGACTCGGTGACCTTGCTGCCCGTAGCGCGACCGGCGCTGGCGAGCTTTTTGTTGGTGTCGTAGACGATCTTCTCGCCTTGGGTGACGTTGCCATCCTTGTCGATCACCTTCGCGCGGTCGATCAGCACGACGCGATCTTGCGAGGCATGATACTGGATGGTGACCCCGTATCCCTGAACAGGCTTGGTGTCCCCGGCGGTTTGCAATTGCTCGAAGTAAGCGAGGTTGCCGACCGAAGTCACCACGTCAATATCACCGGCCTGGGTGCGGGTGATGGTCACGGTATTACCGGTGACCTTCATCGAGCCCTGGGTAATGATCACGTCACCTTTATAGGTGGCGACGCCGTTCTTGTCGTCCAGTTGGGCATCGTCCGCCTGGATGCGGATAGGCTGCTCTTGATCATTCGGCAGAGCCCAGGCGCTCACGCTTCCCAGTGCTGCGCTCAGACCGAGCAAAATAGGGAGAGTTTTAACGAGCCTCATACTGTCCTCTTACGTTCGATAGCAGGTGTATCCTGCTTTCTTTCAAATACGCTTTCATTCCGTTACCAGTCGAGACACCACCAGCGCCGTCGATTCTAACGGGTTGAGCGGTCTCCGCATATTGCCGCTGCGGGAACACGGTCATGCGAGTGGAAGTAATCAGGGTCTTGCGGTCCTTTTCGTCAAACCGGGTAATTCTTACCGAGTCGATCAGCTCGACCTGGGTGCCGTCCGGGTTGACCTCGCCACGCTCGCTTTGAACGTGCCACGGGAACTGCGTTCCGCGATACAGGTTCAGGTCCGGGTTGGTCAGCAGCGTCACTTCGGTCGCTTTCAAGTGCTCGACCTTGTCGGAAGTCATTTCGTATTGCAGCTTGCCGTCCGGAAGGTACTGAACGCTGTGAGCGTTGATCGCGTAATAGTCGATTTCGGTTTCATCGACCTTGGCCACTGGCTTGTCGAGGAAGCGTTCCGGGCTGATGTTCCAGTAGCCGACCGCGGCAAAAATAGCGGCAATGCAACTGAACATCAGGGTATTGCGAAATTTCTTGCTCAGCATAGTTGGCTCACAGGTATGCGGCGTTGGCCGCATCGAGGCGGCCCTGGGCGCGCAGGATCAATTCGCAGAATTCGCGAGCGGCACCTTCGCCACCACGGGCCTGGGTAATGCCGTGGGCATTGTCACGCACAAAACTGGCGGCGCTGGCCACTGCCATGCCCAGGCCAACGCGGCGGATCACTGGCAAATCCGGCAGGTCGTCACCGAGGTAGGCGACCTGTTCATAGCTCAGGTTGAGTTCGGCGAGCAGCTCGTCCAGAACCACCAGTTTGTCTTCCCGACCCTGATACAGATGGGGAATACCGAGATTCTTCGCGCGTCGCTCGACCACCGGAGTCTTGCGCCCACTGATGATAGCGGTCTGCACGCCGGCTGCCATCAACATCTTGATGCCTTGGCCGTCGAGCGTGTTGAAGGTCTTGAATTCGCTGCCGTCTTCGAGGAAGTACAAGCGACCGTCTGTCAGAACGCCGTCGACGTCGAATACCGCCAGTTTGATCTGTTTGCCACGCTGCAGCAGGTCTGCGCTCATTACATTACTCCCGCACGCAGCAAGTCGTGCATGTTCAAGGCGCCGACCGGATGATCGTCGCCATCAACCACCACCAGTGCGTTGATTTTATGGTCTTCCATGATCTTCAAGGCCTCGGCGGCGAGCATGTCGGCACGGGCGGTCTTGCCATGCGCGGTCATGACCTGATCGATGGTGACACTGTGAATGTCGATGCTGCGGTCCAGGGTGCGACGCAAATCGCCGTCAGTGAAAATCCCGGCGAGTGTGCCATCGCTTTCCAGAATCACGGTCATGCCCAGACCTTTGCGGGTCATTTCCATCAGCGCGTCCTTGAGCAGCGTGCCGCGCTGGACTTGCGGCAGTTCCTGCCCGGCGTGCATGACGTTTTCAACTTTCAGCAACAGGCGGCGACCGAGCGCTCCGCCGGGATGCGAAAAAGCGAAGTCTTCAGCAGTAAAACCGCGGGCTTCTAGCAATGCCACCGCCAGAGCGTCACCCATCACTAGCGCGGCAGTCGTCGAAGACGTAGGCGCCAGGTTCAACGGACAGGCCTCGTGTTCGACGTGGACGTTGAGGTTGACTTCGGCAGCCCTGGATAACGGAGAATCGGGGTTGCCGGTCATGCTGATCAACTGGATGCCCAGACGCTTGATCAACGGCAGCAGGGTGACGATTTCATTGGTGGAGCCTGAGTTCGACAGGGCCAGGATGATGTCATCGCGAGTGATCATGCCCATGTCGCCGTGGCTGGCTTCAGCGGGGTGCACGAAAAAAGCCGTGGTGCCGGTGCTGGCCAGGGTCGCAGCGATCTTGTTGCCGACGTGACCTGACTTGCCCATACCGACCACGACCACGCGGCCTTTACTCGCCAGAATCATTTCGCAAGCGCGTACGAAATCTGCGTCGATTTGGGGTAACAAGCCTTGGACGGCTTCCATTTCGAGACGGATGGTGCGTTGAGCTGACTGAATCAGGTCGCTGGATTGGCTCATGTCTGAAATCGTATAGCCTGATGAAAAGGCGGCGATTATAGCGGCATTCAGCAAAAGCCTCACGCAAGTTCGTCAGGCTTTGTCATTCCTTGTGCCCGTTAATACTTTCGTATGAACCTTTAGGCCTGTCATGTGACCGAAGAAGGCCGGCGTAGGCCTTGGGGGCTTGACCGTTGCGGTGATATAGTTCGCCGCCAGTTCGGCCCGCCCGGGTAGCTATGTGCTTTCGCCAGAAAGTCAGGCGTCCGAGTGAGAGGCTGCATCGCAAGGAGTTTAGATGAGTGCCGATAACGCCTACGCGGTCGAGCTGAAGGGACTGACCTTCAAGCGCGGTGCGCGCAGCATTTTCAATAACGTCGATATCCGTATACCGCGCGGAAAGGTCACCGGCATCATGGGGCCTTCCGGATGTGGCAAGACCACATTGCTGCGCTTGATGGGCGCCCAGTTAAGGCCGACCAAGGGCGAAGTCTGGGTGAACGGCCAGAACCTGCCCAAACTGTCTCGCAGCGATCTGTTCGATGCGCGCAAGCACATGGGTGTGTTGTTCCAGAGCGGTGCGCTGTTCACCGATCTCGATGTGTTCGAGAACGTCGCCTTTCCGCTGCGCGTGCATACCCAACTGCCGGAAGAAATGATTCGTGACATTGTTCTGCTCAAACTGCAGGCCGTAGGCTTGCGCGGCGCAATCGATCTGATGCCTGACGAACTGTCCGGGGGCATGAAGCGGCGTGTAGCGCTGGCGCGCGCGATTGCGCTCGATCCGCAGATTCTCATGTACGACGAACCTTTCGTGGGGCAGGACCCGATCGCCATGGGCGTGCTGGTGCGCCTGATCCGCCTGCTCAACGATGCGTTGGGCATCACCAGTATTGTGGTTTCCCACGATCTGGCCGAAACAGCGAGCATCGCCGACTACATCTATGTCGTGGGCGAAGGTCAGGTGTTGGGGCAGGGCACGCCCGAGGAACTGATGAATTCGCAGGAACCAAGGATTCGCCAGTTCATGACAGGCGAGCCCGATGGTCCGGTCGCGTACCACTTTCCAGCGACGGATTACCGCGCAGATCTTCTGGGGAAGCGTTGATGCGCAAGATTTCACTGATTGAACGCGTACGTCGCTTCGGCCACGGCGGCATCGACGTGTTGGCAGTATTCGGCCGTTCGGCAATCTTTCTGTTTCACGCCTTGTTAGGTCGCGGCGGCATCGGTGGTGGTTTCGGGCTGCTGATCAAGCAGCTGCATTCGGTGGGCGTGATGTCCCTGGTGATCATTGTGGTCTCCGGGGTGTTCATCGGTATGGTGCTGGCACTGCAAGGCTTCAACATTCTGTCCAGCTACGGTTCGGAACAGGCGGTCGGGCAGATGGTTGCCCTGACCCTGCTGCGTGAATTGGGCCCGGTGGTCACCGCGCTGCTGTTCGCCGGTCGCGCGGGTTCCGCCCTGACCGCAGAAATCGGCAACATGAAATCCACTGAGCAACTGTCCAGTCTGGAAATGATTGGTGTCGACCCGCTCAAGTACATCATTGCCCCACGCCTGTGGGCCGGCTTCATTTCCCTGCCGGTGCTGGCGATGATTTTCAGCGTGGTCGGGATCTGGGGCGGTTCGTGGGTGGCCGTTGACTGGCTGGGAGTCTATGAGGGTTCTTACTGGTCCAACATGCAGAATAGCGTGACGTTCACCGACGACGTGCTTAACGGCATCATCAAAAGTGTCGTTTTCGCCTTCGTCGTGACCTGGATCGCCGTATTCCAAGGCTATGACTGCGAGCCCACCTCCGAGGGGATCAGTCGTGCCACTACCAAGACCGTGGTGTACGCCTCTTTGGCTGTACTCGGCCTGGATTTTATTCTGACCGCCTTGATGTTTGGAGATTTCTGATGCAAAACCGCACCCTGGAAATCGGTGTCGGCCTTTTCTTGCTGGCTGGCATCCTGGCTTTGCTGTTGCTGGCGTTGCGGGTAAGTGGCCTGTCACCGAGCGCGACCACCGATACTTATAAACTTTATGCCTATTTCGACAATATCGCCGGTTTGACGGTCAGAGCTAAAGTGACCATGGCCGGTGTGACCATCGGCAAGGTCACGGCGATCGATCTGGACCGCGACAGTTTCACCGGTCGAGTGACCATGCAGCTGGAGAAGCGCGTTGATAACCTGCCGAATGACTCCACTGCATCTATTCTCACCGCTGGCCTGTTGGGCGAGAAGTACATCGGCATCAGCGTGGGTGGTGAGGAAGCCTTGCTCAAGGAGGGTTCGACCATTCATGACACCCAATCGTCTCTGGTGCTCGAGGACCTGATCGGTAAATTTCTGCTCAATACCGTTAGCAAAGACGCCAAATGAGGAGCTTTTGAATGATCTCTACCCTGCGACGTGGCCTGTTGGTATTACTCGCGGCAATGCCGTTGATGGCTAACGCTGTGGCGGCGCCTTCGGCACACGACCTGGTTCAGGACACGACTAACCGGTTGCTGGCTGACTTGTCCGCCAATAAAGAAAAGTACAAGCAGGACCCGCACGACTTTTATACGGCGCTGAACACCATCGTTGGTCCTGTCGTGGATGCCGAGGGTATTTCCAAAAGCATCATGACGGTCAAATATTCGCGCAAGGCCACGCCTGCGCAGATGAAAACCTTTGAAGAAAACTTCAAGCGCGGGCTGTTTCAGTTCTATGGCAACGCTTTGCTTGAGTACAACAATCAGGGGATCGTCGTTGACCCGGCCAAAGATGAGTCAGGCAACCGGACCAGCGTTGGCATGACCGTCAAGGGCACCAACGGTGCGGTTTATCCTGTGTCCTACACGCTCGAAAAAATCAACGGCGAGTGGAAGCTGCGCAACGTCATCATCAATGGCATCAACATAGGCAAGCTGTTCCGCGATCAGTTCGCTGACGCGATGCAGCGCAATGGCAACGACCTGGACAAGACCATCAATGGTTGGGCCGGGGAAGTCGCCAAAGCCAAGGAAGCCACCGAGAAGCAAGCGCAATGAGTGTGTCGGCCATTCGCATGAGCGAATCCGGGGAGCTGTTGCTCAGCGGCATGCTGGACTATCGCACCGGCCCCGGCTTGCGCAAGCAAGGTCAGGCGCTGATCAAGTCGAGCAAGGCGCCGGCCTTGGTGGTCGATTGCTCGGCGGTGCTGAAATCCAGCAGCGTGGGCTTGTCGTTGTTGCTATGTTTCATGCGCGATGCGCAGGCTGCCGGCAAGGCCCTGACCATTCGTGCAATGCCCGAAGACATGCGTGAAATCGCTCAGGTCAGCGAGCTGACCGAGCTGTTGGCGCATCCCTAATAGCATCTGGTAAAAAAGCCCCCCGTCAGAGTCCTGCATCGCGGGGTTCGCAGGCGCGGGGCTTTTTTGTATGATGTCCGACCCGCGCGCACAGGGCGCCGATTGAGGTTGAGCATGCAGGCCACCGAAGTAAAGAGCTTCCTTGAAGGAAAGCTGTCCGAATCTCTTTCACACGTGCAGGTGGAAGTTGAAGGCGAAGGCTGCAATTTCCAGCTGAACGTGATTAGCGATGAACTGGCGGCGTTGAGCCCGGTGAAGCGTCAGCAGCAGGTCTATGCCCATTTGAACCCGTGGATCACCGATGGCAGCATCCACGCGGTCACTATGAAATTTTTCAGCAGCGCGGCCTGGGCCGAGCGCACCTGAGCCCAAGGGCGTCGAGATTCTTATGGATAAATTGATTATTACCGGTGGCGCTCGTCTTGATGGCGAGATCCGCATTTCCGGGGCAAAGAACTCTGCCCTGCCGATTCTGGCGGCTACTTTGCTGTGCGATGGTCCGGTGACGGTTGCCAACCTGCCGCACTTGCACGACATCACCACCATGATCGAGCTGTTTGGTCGCATGGGCATCGAGCCGGTGATCGACGAGAAGCTCAGCGTCGAAATCGACCCGCGCACCATCAAGACTCTGATCGCCCCGTACGAACTGGTGAAAACCATGCGTGCGTCGATCCTGGTACTGGGCCCGATGGTTGCCCGTTTCGGTGAAGCCGAAGTCGCCCTGCCTGGCGGCTGCGCGATTGGTTCGCGTCCGGTTGACCTGCACATCCGTGGCCTTGAGGCCATGGGTGCCGTCATCGACGTTGAAGGCGGCTACATCAAGGCGAAGGCGCCAGAAGGCGGCTTGCGTGGTGCGCACTTCTTCTTCGACACCGTGAGTGTGACCGGTACCGAAAACATCATGATGGCTGCCGCTCTGGCCAAAGGTCGCAGCGTTCTGGCTAACGCCGCGCGCGAGCCTGAAGTCATCGATTTGGCGAACTTCCTGATCGCCATGGGCGCGAAGATCAGCGGCGCCGGCACCGACACCATCACCATTGATGGCGTTGAGCGTCTGCACCCGACCACCTACAAAGTAATGCCTGACCGTATCGAAACCGGTACCTACCTGGTTGCTGCTGCCGTCACCGGCGGCCGTGTGAAAGTCAAGGACACCGATCCGACGATTCTCGAAGCCGTTCTGGAAAAACTCCGTGAAGCCGGCGCCGAGATCACTTCGGGTGAAGACTGGATCGAGCTGAACATGCACGGCAAGCGGCCGAAAGCCGTCAACGTGCGCACGGCTCCGTACCCGGCGTTCCCGACCGACATGCAGGCGCAGTTCATCTCCCTCAACGCCATTGCCGAAGGCACCGGTGCGGTGATCGAGACAATCTTCGAAAACCGCTTCATGCACGTTTACGAACTGCACCGCATGGGCGCCAAGATCCAGGTCGAAGGCAACACTGCCATCGTCACCGGTACCGAGAAGCTCAAGGGCGCGCCAGTCATGGCCACCGACCTGCGGGCTTCGGCCAGCCTGGTAATCTCGGCATTGATCGCCGAAGGCGACACCCTGATCGACCGCATCTACCACATTGACCGTGGTTACGAGTGCATCGAAGAGAAACTGCAGATGCTCGGCGCCAAGATCCGCCGCGTACCGGGCTAGTCCCGGGACTGCGAACACCATCATTGTGGCGAGCGGGCTTGCCCGCGTCGGGTTGCGTAGCGACCCCAAAAAAGGGACTGCTTGTGCAGCCCTGCGCGGTCAGCCCGCTCGCCACATGAAGGTGTTTTCTGTTATCAAGCGTTACCAGTAAGTCCCTGCTGAATTTGTTTCAAATCGCGGTTGTAACAGCCTCGATCTATGTCTGGCGCCGTTTGCGACCCGACAGCAATAGCCTGATGAAGGACTGACGTTTCCCATGTTGACCATCGCACTGTCCAAGGGCCGCATCCTTGACGACACCCTGCCGCTTCTGGCTGAAGCGGGCATCGTGCCGACCGAGAATCCGGACAAGAGCCGCAAGCTGATCATTCCTACGACCCAGGACGACGTACGCCTGCTGATCGTGCGCGCCACCGATGTGCCGACCTACGTCGAGCATGGGGCCGCTGACCTGGGCGTCGCCGGTAAGGACGTGTTGATGGAATACGGCGGCCAGGGCCTGTACGAGCCGCTGGACCTGCGTATTGCCCTGTGCAAGCTGATGACCGCTGGCCGTGTCGGTGATGTCGAGCCCAAGGGCCGGCTGCGCGTGGCCACCAAGTTCGTCAACGTTGCCAAGCGCTATTACGCTGAACAGGGCCGTCAGGTCGACATCATCAAACTGTATGGATCGATGGAGCTGGCGCCGTTGATCGGTCTGGCCGACAAGATCATCGACGTGGTCGACACCGGCAATACCTTGCGTGCCAATGGCCTGGAACCCCAGGACTTTATCGCCGACATCAGCTCCCGCCTGATCGTCAACAAAGCTTCGATGAAAATGCAGCACGCCCGTATCCAGGCGTTGATCGACACCCTGCGCAAGGCAGTGGAGTCTCGACACCGCGGCTGATTCACCTGCGCGACTTCGAGTCGCGCCGTCTATCCGCCTCATAGCCAGAATTCTCAGGTGCCCAAGCGGATCGAATGTTAGCTTCGGGCGCCTGAGTTTTTGCCATTCCTATGAGGCTCTCGCTATGACCGCACCGACTGCAATTCGCCGACTCAACGCTGCTGACCCGGATTTCGCCCATCATCTGGATCATCTGTTGAGCTGGGAAAGCGTGTCTGACGACTCGGTCAACCAGCGAGTGCTGGACATCATCAAGGCCGTGCGCGAGCGCGGTGATGCGGCGCTGGTGGACTACACCCGGCAGTTCGACGGGCTGGACGTGGCCTCCATGGCCGACTTGATCCTGCCGCGCGAGCGCCTGGAACTGGCACTTACGCGAATCACCGTACCGCAGCGCGAAGCCCTGGAAAAAGCCGCAGCGCGGGTGCGTAGCTATCACGAAAAACAGAAGCAGGACTCCTGGAGCTACACCGAGGCCGACGGCACGGTGCTGGGCCAGAAGGTCACGCCGCTGGATCGCGCCGGCCTCTATGTGCCCGGCGGTAAAGCGTCGTACCCGTCTTCGGTACTGATGAACGCGATTCCGGCGAAGGTTGCCGGGGTGACCGAAGTGGTCATGGTCGTTCCGACGCCGCGCGGAGAACTCAATGAACTGGTGCTCGCCGCCGCGTGCATTGCCGGTGTCGACCGCGTGTTCACCATTGGTGGCGCGCAAGCGGTCGCCGCGCTGGCTTACGGTACCGAAAGCGTGCCGAAGGTGGACAAAGTGGTCGGGCCGGGGAACATCTATGTCGCCACTGCCAAGCGCCACGTGTTCGGCCAGGTCGGCATCGACATGATTGCCGGCCCGTCGGAGATTCTGGTGGTGTGTGATGGTCACACCGATCCGGACTGGATCGCCATGGACCTGTTTTCCCAGGCCGAACACGACGAAGACGCTCAGGCGATTCTGGTCAGCCCGGATGCCGAGTTCCTCGATAAGGTCGCGGCGAGCATCGCCAAGCTGCTGCCGACTATGGAGCGCGCAGAAATCATCGAAAACTCGATCAATGGCCGTGGCGCATTGATCCTGGTTCGCGACATGGAACAAGCCATCGAAGTGGCCAACCGTATCGCGCCTGAGCACCTGGAGTTGTCAGTCGCAGATCCGCAAGCCTGGTTGCCGCAGATTCGCCATGCCGGGGCGATCTTCATGGGCCGTCACACTTCCGAAGCGCTGGGCGATTATTGCGCAGGGCCGAACCACGTGCTGCCGACCTCTGGCACCGCGCGCTTCTCGTCGCCACTGGGTGTGTACGATTTCCAGAAGCGCTCGTCGATCATTTTCTGCTCGGAGCAGGGCGCGTCCGAACTGGGCAAGACCGCTTCCGTGCTGGCCCGTGGCGAGTCGCTGACCGCCCACGCCCGCAGTGCCGAATACCGCATCGTTGACGAGCAGAAGGGGAACTGAGCATGAGTAAATTCTGGAGCCCGTTCGTCAAGGATCTGGTGCCTTACGTGCCCGGCGAGCAGCCGAAACTGACGAAACTGGTAAAGCTCAATACCAACGAAAACCCGTATGGCCCATCTCCGAAAGCGTTGGCGGCGATGCAGACCGAGCTTAACGACAACCTGCGCCTGTACCCCGACCCGAACAGTGATGTGCTCAAGCAAGCCGTTGCCAGGTACTACGGCGTTCAGGGCAATCAGGTGTTCCTCGGCAACGGTTCGGACGAAGTCCTGGCGCACATTTTTCACGGCTTGTTGCAGCACGATAAACCCCTGTTGTTTCCGGACATCAGTTACAGCTTCTATCCGGTTTACTGCGGGTTGTACGGCATCGATTTCGATGCGGTGCCGCTCGATGAGCAGTTTCAGATCAACCCGGCGGATTATGCCAAGCCTAACGGCGGGATTATTTTCCCCAACCCGAACGCGCCGACCGGTTGCCTGCTGGCACTGGATGCGGTCGAGCAAATCCTTAAGGCCAATACGGATTCGGTAGTCGTGGTGGACGAGGCTTACATCGATTTTGGTGGCGAGACAGCGATCAGTCTGGTCGATCGTTATCCGAATTTGCTCGTGACGCAGACGCTGTCCAAATCCCGTTCACTGGCTGGCCTAAGGGTTGGCCTGGCGGTCGGGCATCCGGATCTGATCGAGGCGCTGGAGCGGATCAAGAACAGCTTCAACTCGTATCCCCTGGATCGCATGGCCAACGTCGGCGCTGCAGCGGCGTTCGAGGATCGTGAATACTTCGACAAGACGTGTCGTCTGGTGATCGAAAACCGTGAATGGGTGATCTCACAGTTGCAGGCCAAAGGCTTTGAGGTGCTGCCTTCGGCAGCAAACTTCATTTTCGCCCGCCATCCGCAGCATGACGCAGCAGGCCTGGCGACGAAATTGCGTGAGCAGGGTGTGATCGTCCGCCACTTCAAGCAGGAGCGGATTGCACAGTTTTTGCGGATCAGTATCGGCACGCCTGAACAAAATCAGGCGCTGATCGATGGCCTTGGCGACCTGTAAGTCGCCGCTGAAACTGTGGGAGCGAGTTTTCTCGCGATAGCGGTCCGGCCATTCGTTCCACTATTGACAGGGCTGGCCTCATCGCGAGCAGGCTCGCTCCCACAGGGTCAGTGTTGTCCAGACCTATTCGTGATGCGGCTCGCCCAGAAAGGTCAACGATGTGAATAGCCCGCGGCTGTTCACATCGGCACTGTCCTTCACCGGCACTTCCACCTGCGCCGCAATCACATTCAACCCTTCATTGCGCACCAACACCTGCGCCCGGCCGTCAGCGTCCGTCTCGGTGCTGACCGTACCCGGCGCGCTGCGGTAATCGCCGATCAACTTCACCCCAGCCATCGGTTCACCGTCCAGCAGCACCCGCACCGGCAAAGACTTGCCCGGCCCGACTGTCAGCGGGTCAACTTCCGGCAGAATCAGCAGTTTCATCTGAGCAAGTTTCGGCAACTTCGCCCCCGGTTGATAAATCGCCAGACTGTATTTGAACGTCTGAGTCGACTCAATCGCCCCCGGCACTTTGCTGCGCCCTTGGTTGATCCACTTCTTGTCGGCCGTCTGCGACCACATGCCGTTATCCAGCGCCACAGCCATCACCGCCGGAGCTTTCAATGGCTGCAGGCGGGCATGGTCAACCAGCCGCAGCACGGTCACCGGAATCATTCGGCCTGCGCTGTCATACGCCCAGGCACCGCTGACTTTCATGGGTTTGAACGCGTTGTCTTCCGCGCCGTGGCCGTAGATCACTTCAACGTTGCCGCGGCGTTGTTCGGTCCATAAACCATGGGCCGACGCCTGGGTAGCCACCAGCAGGCCGAGCAGCGCGAAAGGTTTGAGTAGTTGCATGGAGGCGTCCTTTTACAGATTGAGTGTCAGGCTGACAGTGAAATTGCGCGGTTCGCCGGGGTTGACCCAGTAATTGCTGTAAGCGCGCTCGAAGTATTTCTCGTCGAAAAGATTGTTCAGGTTCAGACCCACGGTGACGTTTTCGCTGGCTTTGTAATGTGCGAGCAGGTCGACGGTGTGATAGGCCGGCAGCTCGAATTCACCGCCCGATTCGCCGGAGCGATCACCCACGTAGGTGAATGCCGCGCCGACATCCGAGCCGCGCAAGTGGCCGTCCTGAAATTCGTAAACCCCGAGCAGGCTGCCGCTGCGTTTTGCCACGCCGAGAATCCGGCTGCCGGCAGGAATAGCCTTGTCGCCCGCGGTGACTTCTGCGTCGATGTAGGCAAGGGCGCCAATCACTCGCACCGCGTCAGTCAACTGCCCGGTGACTTGCAGGTCGAAACCCTGACTGCGCGCCTTGCCCATCGCGCGGCTGGTGTCCGTGCCCGGGTCGAGCGCCAGCACGTTTTCCTTTTCGATATGAAAAGCGGCGAGGGTGCTGCTCAAGCGCTCGTCGAACAGCTCACTCTTGATCCCGACTTCATACCCCACGCCTTCTTCCGGATTGAAAGACTTGCCAGAAGCATCGAGGCCGTTATTGGGTTTGAACGAGGTGGACGCGTTGGCAAATACACCGACTTGCGGCGTCAGTTGATAGAGCAAACCGACTCGTTGCGTGAGCGCGTCGTGCGTTTGCCGAGTGCTGGCGCCACGGGTGTGGTCGTCGATGCTCTGCTCGAAATGTTCGAAGCGCGCACCGACCATGCCGCGCAGTTTGTCGGTGAAGACAATCTGGTCCTGCAGGTTCAGCGCCTGGCTCTCGACGTGTTCCAAATAGTCGCTGCCCGATCGTGCGCCGTTCGGTTTCGGCTGGCCGTAGACCGGTCGGTAAATGTCGATCGGGTAGGTGCTGCCGGCTATGGTCGTGACCCGTTCATTTTTTCGATAGTTCTCGTATTCCGTGCCGATCAACAGTTCGTGCTGCCAACTGCCAAGCTCGAACAAGCCGCGCAATTCGAGTTGAGTGATGCTGTCGTGCCAATCGCTGTCACGCTCGCGGTAACGGCGGTTGACGGTGTGGCCGTCGGCATTCAGCGGGCGCGCTTCGGAAGCGAATCCCCAGAGTTTGCCTTCTTTGTAATGGCTGGCCAGGCGCAGTTTCCAGGCGTCGTTGAGGTGATGCTCCAGCGCCGCCTGCAGCATGTTGTTGTGGTTATCGATGTCGCCGTCATTGGGCTCGCCGAGGAACGTCGAGCGCGAGACCCCGCTCCAGGTGTTGTTCGGCGCCACGACACCGCGATCGAATGTCGAGCTGTGGCGCACGAACTCGCTTTCCACCAGCAGGTGAGTGTCCGGGTTCAGTTGCCAGCTGAAGGAGGGCGCGACGAATACCCGCTGACTGTCCACGTGATCGCGAAAGCTGTGATTGTCCTCGACTGCCAGATTGACGCGCGACAGTACGTTGCCGTCCTCGTCCAGCGGCGTGTTGACGTCCAGCGCGGTGCGGTAACGGTCCCAGCTGCCGGCACTGGTCTGCAGCGTCGTGAATGCGTCAGGCTGCGGTTTTTTGCTGACGATGTTTACCGTGCCGCCGGGGTCGCCTCGGCCGTACAGGCTGGCAGCGGGGCCTTTGAGCACTTCAATGCGCTCGATGTTGGCGGCGTCCGGCGTGGTCGGGTAGCCGCGATTGGCGCTGAAACCGTCCTTGTAGAACTCGGACGTGGTGAAGCCGCGCACGCTGTATTCGTACAGGGTCAACCCGCCGAAATTGTTCTGCTTCGACACGCCGCCGGCAAATTCCAGGGCGCGCTCGACGCTGGTACTGCCCAGATCCTTGAGCACGCTGGCCGGGATCACGCTGATCGATTGCGGGATGTCGCGAATGGCGGTGTCGGTTTTGGTCGCGCTGGACGATCGTGTCGCGCGGTAGCCCTTGACCGGGCCGGTGGGCGATTCGTAATCGGACGTGACGCTGATAGCGTCCAGTTCGAGAGGGGCGGATCCGTCGGCGAAGACCGGTTCTGCCAGCAGGCCAAGGGCGAGAGCCGCGAGTGAAGCCCTTTTTCGAGACGACATGTTATGTTGTTCCAATAGTGATATTGAAACAATATAACATGACCGATGAGAATGTCTTGTATTAGTGCGCTGTGCTTACTCTTCCGGTTTTTCCTTGACGGGCGCCGGTGGTGGACGCAGGCCGATTTCAGCCGTCAGCTTGATTTCCTTGCCGTTACGCATGACCTGTAGGGTGACCTTGTCGGTTGGCTTGATCCGCGCCACCTGGTTCATCGAGCGACGACCATCGCCAGCCGGTTCACCATCAATCGCAAGGATCACATCACCCAACTGCAGGCCGGCCTTCTGCGCCGGGCCGTCACGGAAGATCCCCGCGACTACAATGCCGGGTCGTCCCGACAAACCAAACGATTCGGCCAGTTCCTGAGTCAAGGGCTGTACTTCAATGCCCAACCAGCCGCGGATCACTTGGCCGTGCTCGATGATCGACTTCATCACTTCCATCGCCAGTTTGACCGGGATCGCAAAACCGATGCCCTGCGAACCGCCTGACTTGGAGAAGATCGCCGTGTTGATACCGGTCAGATTGCCGTTGGCATCCACCAACGCACCGCCGGAGTTGCCGGGGTTGATCGCGGCATCGGTCTGGATGAAATCTTCGTAGTTGTTCAGGCCCAACTGATTACGGCCTGTGGCACTGATGATGCCCATGGTCACAGTCTGGCCGACGCCGAACGGGTTGCCGATCGCCAGGGCAACATCGCCAATACGGATGTTGTCCGAGCGGCCAACCGTGATCGACGGCAGGTTTTTCAGATCGATCTTCAGAACGGCGAGGTCGGTTTCCGGGTCGCTGCCGATCACCCGGGCAAGGGTTTCGCGTCCGTCTTTCAGCGCAACGACGATTTGATCTGCGCCGCTGGTGACGTGGTTGTTGGTCAATAAATAACCTTCGGGACTCATGATCACGCCGGAGCCGAGGCTCGATTCCATGCGCTTCTGCTTGGGCGAGTTGTCGCCGAAGAAACGACGGAACTGCGGGTCCTCGAAAAGCGGATGATTCGGCTTGTTGATGACTTTGGTGGTGTACAGATTCACCACCGACGGCGCGGCCGTGGTCACTGCGTCGGCATAGGACACCGGACCCTGTTGCATCGTGGTGGTTTGCGGCGCTTGCTGAAGGTTGACGTCGAGGCTTGGAAGCCCGACCCACTCTGGGTAACGCTGGATAATCAACAGAGCGATAAGCACGCCGGCCAACAGCGGCCAGCCGGAAAAACGCAGCGCCTTGAGCATTAAGCACGTCCTGGAAGGTTGCAGGCGGAATGAGACCGCCCATAATGTCGCGCATTATACGAGGCCGCGCGCGCCTCTGATGGGGATATTTAGGAGTCTTTTATGGCCGTCGCTCTGAGCACCCTGGTCGAAGAAGCCGACCGTTACTTGAACAGTGCAAGGATTGCCGATTATTGCCCTAACGGGCTACAGGTCGAAGGCCGGCCGCAGGTGATGCGCATCGTCAGCGGTGTGACGGCGAGCCAGGCGTTGCTCGATGCCGCGGTCGAAGCGCAGGCCGATCTGGTGCTGGTGCATCACGGTTATTTCTGGAAAGGCGAGAACCCGTGCATCACCGGCATGAAGCAGCGCCGGCTGAAGACCTTGCTCAAGCATGACATCAGCCTGCTGGCTTATCACCTGCCGCTGGATCTGCATCCTGAAGTCGGAAACAACGTGCAGCTGGCGCGTCAGCTCGACATTACGGTCGAAGGCCCGCTCGATCCGGACAATCTGAAAGTGGTCGGCCTGGTCGGGTCGTTGAACGAACCGATGACCCCGCGGGATTTCGCCCGGCGGGTCCAGGAAGTCATGGGCCGCGAGCCATTGCTGATAGAAGGCAGCGACATGATCCGCCGAGTGGGCTGGTGCACCGGTGGCGGCCAGGGCTACATCGATCAGGCAGTGCTGGCCGGAGTCGATCTGTACCTCAGCGGCGAGGCCTCCGAGCAGACGTTTCACAGTGCGCGGGAGAACGACATCAGCTTCATCGCCGCCGGTCACCACGCCACCGAGCGTTACGGTGTGCAGGCGCTGGGTGATTACCTTGCGCGGCGTTTTGCGCTCGAGCACATCTTCATCGATTGCCCGAATCCGATCTGATTCGTGCGGATATCCTCTAAACACCACAATTGAACTGTGGGAGCGAGCCTGCTCGCGAAGGCTGCAACTCATTCAATATTGCGGGTGCCTGACACACCGTCATCGCGAGCAGGCTCGCTCCCACATGGGTATATTCATATACCCTTTCGATCTAGCCAGCGCCCTGATTAGAAGAGGTCGCTGTGCTAGGATTCCTCGCTCGAACACGGCCCGCTGGCCGTCCACAAGATCGTTTTCGTGAGTAGCCATGGTCGACAAACTGACGCATCTGAAACAGCTGGAGGCCGAAAGCATCCACATCATCCGCGAGGTCGCCGCCGAGTTCGATAACCCGGTGATGCTGTACTCCGTCGGCAAAGATTCCGCCGTGATGCTGCACCTTGCGCGCAAGGCATTCTTCCCGGGCAAGCTGCCGTTCCCGGTGATGCACGTCGACACCCGGTGGAAGTTCCAGGAAATGTACGCATTCCGCGATCGCATGGTCCAAGAGCTTGGCCTTGATCTGATCGTGCACGTGAACCCCGATGGCGTCGCGCAGGGCATCAACCCGCTGACCCACGGCAGTGCCAAACACACCGACATCATGAAAACCGAAGGCCTCAAGCAAGCCCTCGACAAGCACGGTTTTGACGCCGCATTCGGTGGCGCGCGTCGCGACGAAGAGAAATCCCGCGCCAAAGAGCGCGTGTATTCCTTCCGCGACACCAAGCACCGCTGGGACCCGAAAAACCAGCGCCCGGAACTGTGGAACGTCTACAACGGCAACGTCAACAAGGGCGAATCCATTCGTGTGTTCCCGTTGTCGAACTGGACCGAACTGGACATCTGGCAGTACATCTACCTCGAAGGCATCCCGATCGTGCCGCTGTATTTCGCCGCCGAGCGCGACGTCATCGAGATGAACGGCACCTGGATCATGATCGACGACGAACGCCTGCTCAATCACCTGAGCGACGAAGACAAGGCGCGCATCGTCAAGAAGAAAGTCCGTTTCCGTACGTTGGGTGACTACCCGCTGACCGGTGCGGTCGAGTCCGAGGCCACCAGCCTGACCGACATCATTCAGGAAATGCTCCTGACGCGAACTTCCGAACGCCAGGGCCGGGTCATCGACCACGATGGCGCAGGCTCGATGGAAGAAAAGAAACGGCAGGGGTATTTCTAAGCTTTGAGTTACAAGCGGCAAGCTGCAAGTTAAGGGCGGTATGCGTAACGTTGTGGTTTGGTGCTTGTGGCCGGTTGCTGCGGGCCGTTATCGGATGACTCGCAATGGATTTCGAGAAGCTGATTGTCTGGCAGAGAAGCAAGTGTTTAGCGGTGAAAATCTATCGGGAGTTTGCTGGATGTGGGGACTTTGGCTTCAAGGATCAAATTACTCGCTCCGCACTGTCGGTACCTTCCAATATTGCTGAAGGGATGGAGCGTTGCGGCGCCAAGGAAAAAGCACATTTTCTTTGGGTAGCAAAAGCCTCGTGTGGTGAGTTACGAACTCAGATCCTCATAGGCTGTGAAATTGCCTACATCGCTGACTCTTTGGCTGACGATTGGATTACAGAAACCCGCGAGCTTTCAAGAATGCTAAGCGGCTTGATCAACAAAATTTCTGAGTAGCTGTACGCCGACAAGCTTGCCGCTTGAAGCTTACAGCTTGGAGCTCGAATGCAATGAGTCACGTATCTGATTTGATCAGCGAGGACATCCTCGCCTACCTGGGCCAGCACGAACGCAAGGAAATGCTGCGCTTTCTGACCTGTGGCAACGTCGACGACGGCAAGAGCACCCTGATCGGGCGCCTGCTGCACGACTCCAAGATGATCTACGAAGATCACCTGGAAGCCATCACGCGCGACTCGAAAAAAGTCGGCACCACCGGCGAAGACATCGACCTGGCGTTGCTGGTCGACGGCCTGCAGGCCGAGCGTGAGCAGGGCATCACCATTGATGTCGCGTACCGCTATTTCTCCACCGCCAAACGCAAATTCATCATCGCCGACACCCCGGGCCATGAGCAGTACACCCGCAACATGGCCACTGGTGCGTCTACCTGTGACCTGGCGATCATTCTGGTCGATGCCCGTTACGGCGTGCAGACCCAGACCCGTCGTCACAGCTTTATAGCCTCGTTGCTCGGCATCAAACACATCGTGGTCGCCATCAACAAGATGGACCTCAACGGCTTCGACGAAAGCGTTTTCGAGTCGATCAAGGCCGATTACCTGAAGTTCGCCGAAGGCATCGCGTTCAAGCCGACCACCATGGCCTTCGTGCCGATGTCGGCGCTGAAGGGCGACAACGTGGTGAACAAATCCGAGCGCTCGCCGTGGTACACCGGCCAGTCGCTGATGGAAATCCTCGAGACCGTCGAGATCGCCAGCGACCGCAATTACACCGATTTGCGTTTCCCGGTGCAGTACGTCAACCGTCCGAACCTGAACTTCCGTGGTTTTGCCGGTACTTTGGCCAGCGGCGTGGTGCACAAGGGCGACGAAGTTGTGGTGCTGCCGTCGGGCAAAAGCAGCCGCGTGAAATCCATTGTCACCTTCGAAGGTGAACTGGAGCACGCAGGCCCGGGTCAGGCAGTGACGCTGACCATGGAAGACGAAATCGACATCTCTCGCGGCGACTTGCTGGTGCATGCCGACAACCTGCCGCAAGTGACCGACGCCTTCGACGCCATGCTGGTGTGGATGGCCGAGGAACCGATGTTGCCGGGCAAGAAATACGACATCAAACGCGCCACGTCCTACGTGCCGGGTTCGATCACCAGCATCGTCAACCGCGTCGACGTGAACACCCTTGAAGAAGGCCCGGCCAGCTCGTTGCAGCTGAACGAGATCGGTCGGGTCAAGATCAGCCTCGACGCCGCCATCGCGTTGGACGGTTACGCAAGCAACCGCACCACCGGTTCGTTCATCGTCATCGACCGCTTGACCAATGGTACCGTCGCCGCCGGCATGATCATCGCTCAGCCTTTGAGCCATGGCACCAGCACGCACCACGGCAAACTGGCCCACGTGGCGACCGAAGAGCGTGCACAACGCTTCGGCCAGCAACCGGCTACCGTGCTGTTCAGCGGTTTGTCGGGCGCGGGTAAAAGCACGCTGGCGTACGCCGTTGAGCGCAAACTGTTCGACCTGGGCCGTGCGGTATTCGTGCTTGATGGCCAGAACCTTCGTCACGACCTCAACAAGGGGCTGCCGCAGGATCGCGCAGGGCGCACCGAGAACTGGCGTCGTGCCGCGCACGTCGCACGTCAGTTCAACGAAGCGGGGCTGCTGACGCTGGCAGCGTTCGTTGCGCCGAGTGCCGAAGGGCGCGAGCAAGCCAAGGACCTGATCGGCAAGGAACGCTTGCTGACGGTCTACGTGCAGGCCTCGCCGGCGGTCTGTGCCGAACGTGACCCGCAAGGTCTGTACGCGGCCGCAGGGGATAACATCCCGGGCGAGTCCTTCCCGTACGACGTGCCGCTGAATGCCGATCTGGTGATCGACACCCAGTCGCTGTCACTGGAAGAAAGCGTCAAGCAAGTGCTGGATCTGCTGCGTCAGCGTGGCGCGATCTAGGATAGGAGCAGCGGTAAGCCGTTAGCTTCAAGCTGCAAGAGAAACCCGCCTATGAGTGATCATCGGCGGGTTTTTTGTGTCCTTGAGATCGCCTTCGCGAGCAGGCTCGCTCCCACAAGGTCAGCGTGCACTGAAGATCAACTGTGGGAGCGAGCCTGCTCGCGATGGGGCCGGCACTGACACCTTGTTACTTGCCAGGATACTCACGGTGCATCTGCCCCAGCAACGCATCCTTGTCTTCCCACAACTGATTGATCCACCCCTGAAACTGCAGGCGATACTCGCCGTCCTGATCGTAATTCTTGCCAATGAACTGGGGCGGAATCTTCAGCTCTTGAAAATGCACCACCACGTCCTTGACGTTGCCGCAGAGCAGATCCCAATAGCCTGGACGGCCGCCCGGATAATGAATCGTCACGTTGACGATCGATTCCAGTTGTTCACCCATCGCATCCAGCACAAAGGCAATGCCGCCGGCCTTGGGTTTCAGCAGATACTTGAACGGTGATTGCTGCTGCGCGTGTTTGCCTTCAGTGAAACGCGTGCCTTCGACGAAATTAAAGATCCCCACCGAGGTGTTGCGGAACTTCGCGCAGGTCTTGCGCGTGGTTGCCAGGTCTTTGCCTTTCTTCTCCGGGTGCTTCTCCAGGTAAGCTTTGGAATAACGCTTCATGAACGGAAATCCCAGCGCCCACCACGCCAGGCCGATGACCGGGACCCAGATCAGCTCTTGCTTGAGGAAGAATTTCAGCGGCTGGATACGACGATTGAGCACGTACTGCAATACCATGATGTCGACCCAGCTCTGATGGTTGCTGGTGATCAGGTACGAATGCCGATAGTCCAGCCCGTCCAGACCGCTGAGGTGCCAGCGCGTGCGGCAGACCAGATTCATCCAGGCCTTGTTGTTGCTGATCCAGGCTTCATGGATATGACTCATCAGCCAAAGCGTGAAACGTTGCGTAATGGCGAAGGGCAGCGCCTTGAAAATCGCCACGCAGAACAGAATCGAGCAAAGCAAAATCGTGTTCAGTGCCAACAACAGCGAGGCGATCACGCCGCGTACGGGTGCAGGTAGAAAATCCAGCATTTAAAGATCCATAGGTCGGTTGGCAGCTTGGATCGCGGTCAACGCGATGGTGTACACGATGTCATCGACCTGCGCGCCCCGCGGCAGGTCGTTCACCGGTTTGCGCAGGCCCTGCAGCATCGGGCCGAGGCTGACGCAATCGGCACTGCGCTGCACGGCTTTGTGCGTAGTGTTGCCGGTATTGAGGTCGGGGAACACAAACACCGTGGCGCGCCCGGCGACCGGGCTGTTCGGCGCCAACTGTCGGGCAACGCTTTCGTTGGCTGCAGCGTCGTACTGCAACGGGCCGTCAATCAGCAGCGAATGCTGCTGTTCGTGTGCCAGTAACGTTGCTTCGCGGACCTTCTCGACTTCTTCACCGCTGGCTGATTCGCCGCTCGAATAGCTGATCATTGCCACACGCGGGGTGATGCCGAATGCGGCGGCCGAGTCGGCGCTCTGCAGGGCGATCTCGGCCAGTTCGCTGGCGCTTGGGTGCGGGTTCATCACGCAATCGCCATAAACCAGCACTTCTTCCGCAAACAGCATGAAGAACACCGACGAGACCAGCGTGCAGCCCGGCGCAGTTTTAATCAGCTGCAGGGCCGGGCGAATGGTGTTCGCAGTGGAATGAATAACGCCGGAGACCAGGCCATCGACTTCATCCAGCGCCAGCATCATGGTGCCGATCACCACTGTGTCTTCCAGTTGCTGTTCGGCCATCGGCGCGTTGAGGCTTTTCGATTTACGCAGAGCAACCATCGGCTCGACGTAGCGCTCACGGATCAGGTCCGGATCAAGAATCTCCAACCCCGGCGGCAGTTCGATATCGTGCGCGCGTGCCACGGCTTCGACGTCCGCCGGTTTGGCCAGCAACACGCAGCGGGCAATGCCGCGTGCCTGGCAGATCGCCGCTGCCTGCACGGTCAACGGCTCGCTGCCTTCGGGCAACACGATGCGCTTGTTGGCGGCTTGCGCGCGCTGAATCAGTTGATAGCGGAACACGGCCGGAGACAAGCGCATTTCCCGTGGCGTCCCACAACGCTGGTGCAGCCAGTTGGCGTCGAGATGACTGGCGACGAAATCGGTGATGATCTCCGCACGCTCGCGATCGTCGATCGGGATTTCCTTGTTCAACCCGTTCAGCTGGTTGGCGGTGTCGTACGAGCCGGTGCTTACCGACAGCACCGGCAGACCTGCCTGCAGCGCGCCACGGCAAAGGTCCATGATGCGCGGATCGGGCAGGGTGTCGCTGGTGAGCAACAGGCCGGCCAGCGGCACGCCGTTCATGGCGGCTAGGCTGACGGCGAGGATGATGTCGTCGCGATCGCCTGGCGTCACCACCAGCACGCCGGGCTTGAGCAACTCCACAGTGTTACGCATGGTGCGCGCGCAAATGATGATTTTGCTCATTCGGCGGGTTTCGTAGTCGCCGGCATTGAGGATTTGCGCGCCCATCAGGTCGGCAACGTCGCGGGTGCGCGGCGCGTTGAGCTCCGGCTGGAACGGGATGCAGCCGAGCAGCTTGAAATCGCCGCTGCGCAGCAAGGACGAATGCTCCTTCAGGCGCGCAGCAAACGCTTCCATGCTCTCTTCGGTCTTCACCTTGTTCAGGATCACGCCGAGGACTTTCGGGTCTTTCGGGCCGCCGAACAGCTGTGCCTGTAACTCGACGCGCCCGGAAAGCTCGGCCAATACTTCGTTCTCCGGCGCGGAGACCAGGATCACGTCAGCATCGAGGCTTTTGGCCAAATGCAGATTGACCCGCGCCGCGTAGCTGGCACTGCGAGTCGGCACCATGCCCTCAACAATAAGCACGTCTTTGCCGATGGCGGCTTGCTGATACAGGGTGATGATCTCTTCGAGCAATTCGTCAAGCTGGCCGTCGCCGAGCATGCGCTCGACATGTGCCAGGCCCAGCGGCTGAGGCGGTTTCAGGCCGTGGGTGCGTGCCACCAGTTCGGTGGAACGCTCAGGCCCGGTGTCACCCGGATGGGGTTGCGCGATGGGTTTGAAAAAGCCGACCTTGAGACCGGCCCGCTCGAGGGTGCGCACCAGCCCGAGGCTGATTGAGGTCAGGCCCACACCAAAATCGGTGGGCGCGATAAAAAAAGTTTGCATGCGGATTCTCTAAAGGAGCATGGCAATGGTGACGGCCTATGACTGACCGTCTACCGCAATTCAGTCGCCAAGGTTAGCGCTAACCGAGCCTTGTGCGCACCAACCGCACGCAAAGGGCTGACCTATTTTTTCAAGGCGTTGCGCCGGGTCGAGCACCCAGGCGCGCGATTGCCATGGTGGGCGGTGACGCAGGTGCTGTGTATGGCCGCAGGACAGCTCGGCGACCCAGTGGCCATCCTCGTCCTGATGAAAGCCTGTGACCGTCGGGCCTGGCGCCGCGTTCCGTCTGTCCGGGTTGTGTTCGCTTTCGGACGATTGCTTCGCTAAACTTGGTCTTTCTATATTCTTCTGCAAAAGGTCTCGCCCCATGCTGATCGCCGCCAATAAGGCTGTCTCCATCGACTATACCCTGACCAACGACGCTGGTGAGGTCATCGACAGCTCCGCCGGCGGCGCGCCGCTGGTCTACCTGCAAGGCGCAGGCAACATTATTCCGGGCCTGGAAAAAGCCCTGGAAGGCAAAGCAGTCGGCGACGAGCTGACCGTAGCCGTTGAACCTGAAGACGCTTACGGCGAATACGCGGCCGAACTGGTCAGCACCTTGAGCCGCAGCATGTTCGAAGGCGTTGACGAGCTGGAAGTGGGCATGCAGTTCCACGCTTCCGCGCCGGACGGTCAGATGCAGATCGTGACCATCCGCGATCTGGACGGCGACGATGTCACCGTCGACGGCAACCACCCGTTGGCCGGTCAGCGCCTGAATTTCCAGGTCAAGATCATCGAGATCCGTGACGCCAGCCAGGAAGAAGTCGCCCATGGTCACGTCCATGGCGAAGGTGGCCATCACCACTGATTTCTGCGCTAAGCTTTCGAGAACTGGAGAGGCGCCCGCGGGGCGCCTTTTTAGTCCGCGGCTGTCCCTGGTGAAATCACCCAGTGGCAGTTTCGAGAAGAACACGGGAATTGGGAGTTCGTCATGAGTGCTTTTCACGACCTTAAACTGAAGGCCCTGGATGGTCAGGAGTTGCCTCTTGCGCCTCTCAAAGGGTGCGTCGTGCTGGTGGTCAACGTTGCTTCCAAATGTGGCCTGACCCCACAGTACGCGGCGCTGGAAAATCTTTACCAGCAATACAAAGACCAGGGTTTCAGCGTACTGGGCCTGCCGTGCAATCAGTTTGCCGGGCAGGAACCGGGCTCCGAGCAGGAGATCCAGGATTTTTGCAGTCTGAACTATGGCGTGACCTTTCCGTTGTCCAGCAAACTGGACGTCAACGGACACGACCGTCATCAGTTGTACCGCCTGTTGGCAGGCGAGGGCGCGGAATTCCCGGGCGACATCACCTGGAACTTCGAAAAATTCCTGCTGGGCAAGGATGGTCGCGTGCTCGCGCGGTTCTCGCCACGCACGGCGCCTGATGACGCCTCGGTCATTCAGGCGATTGAAAAAGCGCTGAGCTGAATCAGATAGATCAAAAGATCGCAGCCTTCGGCCGTTCCTACAGGTGTTCATCTTCCATGTAGAAACTGCCGAAGGCTGCGATCTTTTCGTTTCTGGCTCTTAATCACTTAAATCAATAGTGCTGTTAAAAGCTTGTCTGCGTCCATATTATCGTCGTCATAAAGTCATTCTTCGTGGAGCGTCGCCATGCCCGTAAAAGCCCTGTTCAAACCTTTTCACCTTGGCAATCTGGAACTGCCGACTCGCGTGGTCATGGCACCGATGACTCGTTCGTTTTCGCCGGGCGGCGTGCCCAATTCGAAAGTGATTGAGTACTACCGTCGCCGTGCTGCAGCGGGCGTGGGGTTGATCATCACCGAGGGCACCACGGTTGACCACAAGGCTTCAAATGGTTATCCGAACGTGCCGCACTTTTACGGTGAAGCGGCGCTGGCGGGCTGGAAAAAAGTCGTCGACGCCGTGCATGCCGAGGGCGGCAGGATTGTTCCGCAACTGTGGCACGTCGGCAGTGTGCGACGCATCGGTACGGAACCGGACGCCAGCGTTCCGGCCTACGGTCCGTCAGAAAAGCTCAAGGACGGTCAGGTCGTGGTTCACGGCATGACCCGGCAGGATATTCAGGACGTCATAGCCGCCTTCGCCCAGGCCGCGAAGGATGCGCAAAGTATCGGCATGGACGGCGTCGAAATCCACGGTGCCCACGGTTACCTGGTCGATCAGTTTTTTTGGGAAGGTAGCAACCAGCGCACGGACGAGTACGGTGGCAGCCTGGCGAACCGCTCGCGCTTCGCCATTGAATTGATTCAGGCCGTGCGTGCGGCGGTCGGTGAAGATTTCCCGATCATCTTGCGTTTCTCGCAGTGGAAACAACAGGACTACACCGCGCGTCTGGTGCAAACGCCGGAGGCTCTGGGTGAATTCCTCAAGCCGTTGTCCGACGCCGGCGTGGACATTTTCCACTGTTCGACGCGGCGTTTCTGGGAACCGGAGTTCGACGGTTCGCAATTGAACCTCGCAGGCTGGACGCGAAAACTGACCGGCAAGCCAACCATCACCGTCGGCAGCGTCGGTCTGGATGGCGAATTCCTGCAGTTCATGGTCAACACAGACAAGATCGCGCAGCCGGCCAGCCTGGAAAAACTCCTGGAGCGCCTGAACAATGACGAGTTCGACCTGGTGGCGGTAGGGCGCGCGCTGCTGGTCGATCCGGATTGGGCGCAGAAAGTGCGTGACGGCCGTGAAGGCGACATTCTGCCGTTCAGCCGTGAGGCGTTGATGACGCTGGTATAAGCGGCGTTTTCATTGACGCCTTCGCGAGCAAGCCCGCTCCCACATTCGACCCGATTCATCTGAAAGATCTCGGTTAAATGTGGGGGCGGGCTTGCTCGCGAAGGCGGCATCCATGCCACCAAATATTCAGGGACTGGTCGGTGCGTTAGGCACCACCATTTCCCCCACACAAGCCCCGCGCAACTGCCCCTCGAACTGCTCGATAATCGTCGCCCAGCCCTGACGGCTTGCGTGCTGGCGCGCATTCAGGCGCACGCAACGCAGGGTTTCACGCTCTTCCAGCAGCCAGACCGCCGCCTCACAAAACGCTTCTTCATCCCCCGGCATCGCCAGCACGCCGTTGTAGCCGTGGCGGATATGCTGTGCCGCAGCCGCCTGATCGTAAGCCACCACGCCCAGCCCCGAAGCCAATGCCTCGAGCACCACATTGCCGAAGGTTTCAGTCAGGCTCGGGAACACGAAAACATCCCCCGAGGCATAGTGGCTGGCCAACGCTTCGCCGCGCTGAGCTCCGCAGAAAATCGCGTCCGGTAATTGCTGCTGCAACGCGGCCCGCTGCGGTCCGTCACCGACCACGATCAGCTTCAGATGGCGTTGTGGATAGGCGCATTGCAGGCGCTCGAAGCAAGGTTTGAGCAAAGCGAGATTCTTCTCCGGCGCCAGGCGTCCTACATGGATGACGGCAATGTCGTCCTCTGCCAGACCCCATTGCTCGCGTAGCGACTGCAGGCGTTTGACCGGATTGAAAAGCTGGCTGTCCACCCCGCGAGACAACAATGCCAGGCGCTCGAAATGCCGCCGCTCCAGTTCCAGCCGCTGGCTGACACTCGGTACCAGCGTCAAAGTCGAGCGATTGTGGAACCAGCGCAAATAATGCGTCAGCAAGCGCGAGAGCATCCCCAGTCCATATTGGCTGGTGTACTGCTGGAAATTGGTATGAAAACCGCTGACTACGCAAATCCCCAGGCGCCGTGCGGCGCGTAACGCGGACAGTCCCAACGGACCTTCGGTGGCGATGTACAACACGTCCGGCCGATGACGCTGCCAGCGCCGCAACAATTTGTGCATCGACGACTGACCCCATTGCAGGCCCGGATAGCCCGGCAGTGGCCAGCCCCGGCACAACAGCAAATCTTCACCGCTGCCAGACGGCGAGTCGCAGCCCTGCCGAGGTCGCACCAGCTCCACTTGATGCCCGCGCGCGCGCAAACCGTCGCACAAGCGACCAAGGGTGTTGGCCACTCCATTGATTTCGGGAGGAAAGGTTTCGGTGATCAGGGTGATATGCAGAGCTGTCGTCATGACCTCAGTGTCGGCTGAGGCCATTGCGTCGTTGTGACAGTCATATGACGCGTTTGTGACGGCTCATCGCTGCGTCACCAGGTTTTCCGCACCGCGCTCACGCACCCAAAATAGCGTCGCCCCCGCCACGGCCGCCGGCATCATCAGAATATTCACCACCGGAATCAGCAACACCAGATAAACGCTGCCGCCGAAACTCATGCTCTGCCAGCGCTTTTCGCGCAGCCAGGCGAGCATCTCGTTCCAGCCCAGTTTGTGGTTATCCGCCGGGTAGTCGATGTACTGGATCGCCATCATCCACACACCGAACAGCAACCACAGCGGCGCGGCGATAATGTTGACCACCGGTATGAACGAGAGAATGAACAGGCCAATGGCGCGCGGCAGGAAGTAGCCGAGTTTGCGCATCTCCCTCGACAGCGTCCGTGGGATCATTGCGATCAATTCGCCCCAGCTGAAGGCCGGGAAGTCGTCGGTGCCGCGCACCACTACCTCGACTTTCTCGGCAAGGAAGCCGTTGAAGGGCGCGGCGATGATGTTGGCGAGCATAGTGAACGTAAAAAACACCATGAAGACCACCAGCACCACGAATATTGGCCACAGCACATAGCTGAGGAAGCTTAGCCATTCAGGCAGCGACGGCATCAGGGTATCGACCCACAGGCTGAACTGATGGCCAGCCAGGTAAATCAATCCGACGAACAGCAACAGGTTGATTACCAGTGGCAGCAGGACGAATAAACGCAGGCTGGGACTGAGGACCAGCTTGAGTCCTTCGCGCAAATATTGCGGGCCAGACAGTACGGGTGCAGGCATATCGTGCTCCGAGCGAAGGGAAACGCGCCGACCTTACCGGCTTTGCCACACGGGCGAAAGCACAGCGGCAGCATCGACATCAACGGTAACAAAGGCGTCTATATATTTGCGGTAACCGAATAGAGACCGCCTATGAGCTGGATTGTTATTCGGTATTTCCTTAATCTTCGCCCCCTCGATACGCTGCACCCATTCTTTTACAGGACTGTCGAGTTCAAGCCTTCCCCAAGTGCTTTCAACGGTCCTTTTTTATTCACGCCGGCCAACCCGGCGTTCCGCGCCAGATGTTTCGGGCCGGTCAACAGGAGCAGGTCATGTCTGAAGTCCGTCATTCGCGAGTGATTATTCTCGGTTCCGGCCCTGCCGGTTACAGCGCTGCTGTCTACGCGGCCCGTGCCAATCTCAAGCCGCTGCTGATCACCGGCATGCAGGCCGGCGGTCAACTGACCACCACCACCGAAGTCGACAACTGGCCGGGCGATGTCCACGGTCTGACCGGCCCGGCATTGATGGAGCGTATGAAAGAGCACGCTGAACGTTTTGAAACCGAGATCGTCTTTGATCACATCAACGCGGTGGACTTCGCTTCCAAGCCTTACAGCCTGACCGGCGACAGCGCGACTTACACCTGCGACGCGCTGATCATCGCCACCGGCGCCAGCGCTCGCTATCTTGGCCTGCCGTCGGAAGAGGCGTTCATGGGCAAAGGCGTTTCGGCCTGCGCGACCTGCGACGGTTTCTTCTACCGCAACAAGCCAGTGGCTGTGGTCGGTGGCGGCAACACTGCTGTCGAAGAGGCGCTGTACCTGGCCAACATCGCCAGCACCGTGACCCTGGTCCACCGTCGCGAAACGTTCCGTGCCGAGAAGATTCTGATCGACAAGCTGCACGCTCGCGTTGCCGAGGGCAAGATCATCCTCAAGCTTAACGCCACCCTCGACGAAGTCCTGGGCGACAACATGGGCGTTACAGGTGCCCGTCTGAAGAACAACGATGGCAGCTTCGACGAGCTGAAAGTCGACGGCGTGTTCATTGCCATCGGCCACACCCCGAACACTTCGTTGTTCGCAGGCCAGCTGACCATGAAAGACGGTTACCTGGTGGTGCATGGCGGCCGTGAAGGCAACGCTACCGCCACCAACATCGACGGCATCTTCGCCGCCGGTGACGTAGCGGATCACGTCTACCGCCAGGCGATCACCTCGGCCGGCGCCGGCTGCATGGCGGCACTGGACGCCGAGCGTTATCTGGACGGTCTGCAGAACGCTTCGTTCTGACTGCGCAGAAATTACAAAACCGGCTTCGGCCGGTTTTTTTTGTGTCCCACGATTCACGGCCGATACATTTTTAATGTGGGAGCGGGCTTGCTCGCGAAAGCGGCATATCAGTCGCCATTGATGTTGCCTGGCACACCGCTTTCGCGAGCAAGCCCGCCCCCACAGG
>NZ_CABVGX010000047.1 GCF_902497625.1 Pseudomonas fluorescens
CCGCCTGCGCCTGTGAAGCGGCGGCGGCCAGCGGCGCATTGGGTGCCGCGCGCGGCACCGAACTGCGTTTGCTGCCTATTAGCAAGGAAAGCGCAGGCGCAAGACCATTGCCGTGCTCATCGAGCAATTCCATGACCCGGCCAAGGTACTTTTCGTTGACCCAGTCGAGGACGAAACGATTGGGCGCATAAACACGCAGCTCGTCGCCTTCAGCTTCGACCTGTAGCGGACGGATCCAAGTGTTGAATTGTTGGGCAGGAAGCTCGTCGCGCAAAAGCTCTACGCACTGCTGCCAAAGTTCCACTGACACGGATATCCCCTAAGTCGAAAGCCGGTGAGGCAAAAACAAGCCGCCATTGTAGCGACCAGCCACCGACTTATCCACACGAAGGTTGCCTTGAAACCATGATAACCAACTGAGCCACGCAGCAAAAAGACGACCAATGGTCTGTGAATAAGCTCTGTGGATAACCGCCCCTGAGATCGTTGCACAAGTGGGGGGAGAACCCGGTGGATAACCAGCCTGTGGATAAAGCATCGTTTCACACACAGGTTATCCGACAGCGCAGCACAGCCTAAACACCGTTTTACCGCCTAGTTGTCATCCCCTGTACAGCCCGTTTTAAAAGGCACGGAGCTGGTTATCCACAGAGGAAGGCTGCCCTTGCTTTAATAAGCTTTACAAAAAAGCTTTAAATACTTTCTTTCTTAATTTCTATATTAGGTGGTGACCTGAGGCGTGAAAATACTCAGCGGATCTATTTATAAGGAAACGCTGGTTGGAAATTGACCTGAAGGCTTGCTTTCTCTAGAATCCCCGGTCTCTTAAAACGGGGGCCATTCCGGCCCGTTGTGGACGAACCAGGTAACACGACAATGAAACGTACTTTCCAACCAAGCACTATCAAACGCGCTCGCACCCACGGTTTCCGTGCTCGCATGGCTACCAAAAACGGTCGTGCCGTTCTGTCGCGTCGTCGCGCCAAAGGTCGTGCGCGTCTGGCAGTTTGATAAGCCGGCACTGGAGGTGAGTCAGGACTTCAGTCGGGAAAAGCGTTTGCTTACCCCCCGGCATTTCAAGGCAGTCTTTGACTCCCCTACCGGCAAGGTTCCGGGGAAAAATCTCCTGCTCCTTGCGCGCAACAACGATCTTGATCACCCCCGTCTCGGGCTGGTTATCGGGAAAAAGAGCGTCAAGCTCTCCGTCGAGCGCAATCGCCTCAAACGTCTGATGCGCGAATCGTTCCGTCTGCACCAGGATTCACTGGTTGGCTGGGACATAGTTATCGTCGCGCGCAAAGGTTTGGGTGACGTAGAAAACCCCGAATTGATTCAGCATTTCGGCAAACTCTGGAAGCGTCTGGCACGCAGCACGCCAGTACCAGCAGTCAAAACCGAAACTGTAGGGGTGGACAGTAGCGATGCGTAAACTGGCACTCGTTCCGATCCAGTTTTATCGCTATGCCATCAGTCCTCTGATGGCCAGTCACTGTCGTTTCTACCCCAGCTGTTCCTGCTACGCGTTAGAGGCCATAGAAAATCATGGCCTTCTGCGCGGTGGCTGGCTGACCTTTCGTCGTTTAGGTCGCTGTCATCCGTGGAATCCCGGTGGTTATGACCCGGTTCCGCCTATCCCTACCTCCCGTTCTTCTTCGATGGCCGAGTAATCATGGATATCAAACGCACGATCCTGATCGTCGCCCTGGCAATCGTGTCCTACGTTATGGTTCTTAAATGGAACCAGGACTATGGCCAGACTGCCCTGCCGACTCAGAATGTTGCTTCCAGTACTACCGCACCGGGCCTACCGGACACGGCGACTGGCAATAATGCTTCTGTCAGTGACGACATACCAAGCGCCGCAAGCGATACCAGCGCTACTGCACCTGCTGAAACTCCGGTAGCTGCGAGTAAAGACCTCATCCAGATCAAAACGGATGTGCTCGATCTGGCCGTCGATCCACAAGGTGGCGATGTCGCCCAGCTGAAATTGCCGTTGTATCCGCGTCGTCAGGACCATCCGGAGATTCCGTTCCAGCTGTTTGATAATGGCGGCGAACTGACTTACCTGGCGCAAAGCGGATTGATCGGCGCCAATGGCCCGGACGCCAGCCCGGCCGGTCGTCCGGTTTACTCCTCGGAGAAGAAGGTTTATCAACTGGCTGACGGCCAGGATCAGTTGGTCGTAGACCTGAAGTTCAGCAAGGACGGCGTCAATTACATCAAACGTTTCACGCTGAAACGCGGCCTGTATGACGTGACCGTTTCCTACCTGATCGACAACCAGAGCGCACAGCCCTGGTCGGGTGCAATGTTTGCCCAGTTGAAGCGCGACGCTAGCGCTGATCCGTCTTCGACTACTGCTACCGGCACGGCGACTTACCTGGGCGCAGCCCTGTGGACAAGTGGCGAGCCGTACAAGAAAGTGTCCATGAAGGACATGGACAAGGCACAGTTGAAGGAAACCGTCAGCGGTGGTTGGGTTGCCTGGTTGCAACACTACTTCGTCACTGCGTGGATTCCGGCCAAGGGCGAAAACAATGTCGTCCAGACTCGTAAAGACAGCAAAGGCAACTACATCATCGGCTACACCGGCCCGGCAATGTCCGTGGCGCCAGGTGCAAAAACCGAAACAAGTGCCGTTCTCTACGCTGGCCCGAAAAGTCAGGCCGTGCTGAAAGAGTTATCCCCAGGTCTGGAACTTACCGTCGATTACGGCATTCTGTGGTTTATTGCCCAGCCGATTTTCTGGCTGCTGCAACATATCCACGCCCTTGTCGGTAACTGGGGCTGGTCGATCATTTTCCTGACCATGCTGATCAAAGGGATCTTCTTCCCGTTGTCGGCCGCCAGCTACAAATCCATGGCGCGCATGCGTGCGGTAGCGCCGAAACTCGCTGCTCTGAAGGAGCAGCATGGCGATGACCGGCAGAAAATGTCGCAAGCCATGATGGAGCTGTACAAGAAAGAGAAGATCAATCCGCTGGGTGGTTGCTTGCCAATCCTCGTGCAGATGCCGGTATTCCTTTCGCTGTACTGGGTTCTACTCGAAAGCGTCGAGATGCGCCAAGCGCCCTTCATGCTGTGGATCACTGACCTGTCGATCAAGGATCCGTTCTTCATTCTGCCGATCATCATGGGCGCAACCATGTTCATCCAGCAGCAGTTGAACCCGACTCCTCCGGATCCGATGCAGGCGAAGGTCATGAAAATGATGCCAATCATCTTCACCTTCTTCTTCCTGTGGTTCCCGGCTGGTCTAGTGCTGTATTGGGTAGTCAACAACTGCCTGTCCATCGCCCAACAGTGGTACATCACGCGTAAAGTCGAACTGGCTGCGAAAAAAGCCGAGGCGTAATTTACTCTGTGGATAACACCACTCAAAACGCCCCCTCGTGGGGCGTTTTGCTATCCGTCACTTTTATCGGGAAACCGGTTTATGAGCGTAACTCGTGAAACCATTGCTGCTGTCGCTACCGCCCAAGGTCGCGGGGGCGTGGGCATTGTCCGGATTTCCGGGCCGCTGGCGAGCGCGGCGGCAAAGGCTTTCAGTGGCCGTGAGTTAAAACCGCGCTTTGCACACTACGGCGCATTTTTTGGCGAAGGCGATGAGGTACTGGACCAGGGAATCGCCCTGTATTTCCCCGGTCCGAATTCATTCACCGGTGAAGATGTGCTGGAGCTTCAAGGTCATGGCGGTCCGGTTGTGCTGGATATGCTGCTCAAGCGTTGTCTGGCTCTGGGCTGCCGGCTTGCCCGCCCGGGAGAATTCAGCGAGCGTGCATTCCTCAATGACAAACTTGACCTGGCACAAGCTGAGGCTATCGCTGACCTGATCGAAGCAAGTTCAGCACAGGCAGCGCGCAACGCATTGCGTTCGTTGCAAGGCGCCTTTTCGGAACGTGTGCATAACCTGACCGAGCAACTGATCGGACTGCGCATCTACGTGGAAGCAGCTATCGACTTCCCGGAGGAGGAAATCGACTTCCTCGCCGATGGGCATGTTTTGAGCATGCTCGACAAAGTGCGAGGCGAGTTATCCACAGTACTGCGTGAAGCCGGGCAGGGCGCCTTGCTACGTGACGGCATGACGGTAGTCATTGCGGGTCGACCGAATGCCGGTAAATCCAGCCTGCTGAATGCTCTGGCAGGTCGCGAGGCTGCGATCGTCACCGAGATTGCTGGCACTACCCGTGACATTCTTCGCGAGCATATCCACATCGATGGCATGCCGCTGCACGTAGTCGATACCGCGGGTCTGCGCGATACCGATGATCATGTAGAGAAAATCGGAGTGGAAAGGGCCTTGAAGGCCATCAGCGAAGCGGATCGGGTGCTGCTGGTAGTCGATGCAGCCGCACCGGAAGCGCTTGATCCGTTTGCCCTATGGCCCGAGTTCCTCGAAGTGCGCCCGGACCCGGCCAAGGTCACATTGATCCGCAACAAGGCTGACCTGACAGGCGAAGCCATTGCACTGGAAGTCAGCGAGGATGGCCATGTCACTATCAGCCTGAGTGCGAAGTCCGCCGGCGCCGGCCTGGAACTGCTGCGAGATCACCTCAAGGCGTGCATGGGCTACGAGCAAACCTCTGAAAGCAGCTTCAGTGCCCGTCGTCGCCACCTTGAGGCGTTGCGCCATGCCAGCGCATCCCTCGAGCACGGCCGCGCGCAATTGACACTGGCAGGTGCGGGGGAGTTGCTGGCCGAGGATCTGCGCCAGGCGCAACACTCCCTGGGTGAAATCACCGGTGCGTTCAGCTCCGATGATTTGCTGGGACGGATCTTCTCGAGTTTCTGCATCGGCAAATAAAAAAAAGGGACTGGGGATACTTTATCCACAGTCCCTTTTTGAGTGTTCCTTACCAGTTATAGGAAACCGAGCCCAATAACGTTCGGCTTTCGCCCCAGTAGCACCGCCCGGCGTCATTACACCCGGCTACATACTCCTTGTCGAAGACGTTCTTTGCATTCACGTCGAGCGTCCAGTTGCGGTCGATCTGATAGCCCACGGCCGCATCCACCAAGGTGACGTCACCCGCATCCAGCTTTCCATACAGCGACGGCGCCGTGTACGCGAACGCGCTGTCGAAGTACCGCACCCCGCCACCCACATACAGTCCCTTGAGGCTGCTTTCGAGGAAGCGATATTTGGCCCAAACTGACGCCTGGTTGCGCGGAACGCCCGTCATCTGGTGATCCTTGACCAGCGAAGTGGCGGAGTCCTTGGTGATGCGGGCGTCGGTGTAGGTGTAAGCGGCCGTCACGTTGAGATTTGGCGTCAGGTTGCTGTTGAGTTCCAGCTCCACGCCTTTGGCACGGCTTTCACCCACCTGGCGATAGGTGGAAGTGGTTGCGTCGAAGTAGGTGTCGTCTTTCTTGCGCAAGTCATACACCGAGGCGGTGAATGCCGTGTCCCAGCCGATGGGTTCGTATTTCAGGCCCACTTCATACTGGCTGCTGGTAATCGGGTCGAGCGGCGCACCCGAATTGGAGATCTGCTGCACGGGCACAAACGCAGTGGAATAGCTGACGTACGGCGTCAGGCCGTTGTCGAACTGGTACATCACGCCGCCCTGATAGGTGAACTTTCTGTCCTCAGAACCGATATTGCTGGCCGAGGCTACTTTGTCGCGGAAATCGCTGTCCACCCAATCCTGACGACCTCCCAACAGGAAAAGCCAGTGATCGTACTTGCTCTGGATCTGCGCATAGGCACCTTTCATTTGCTGTTCCAGCAAGGTGTTTTGCACTGCGATAGGCGTCAACGGATCACGCAGGTAGACCGGATTGTAAATGTCGATCGGCCCGACAATGCCGGCGTTCCAGTCCTGATTGAAAGAAGTGCGATCAAAGCTGCCGCCGAACAGCACAGTGTTTTCCAGGCCGCCCACCTCGAACTTGCCTTCCAGCTGATTATCCAGCGAATAGACCATCGACTTGTTGAATCGGTCATAGGCAGTCACGTTCAGGCGGGTACCGAAGCCTGCATTATTCAGATTACCGGGCCAGGTTTCGTGACGGGTGATTCTGGACTGCATGTAGCGCGAGTTCTGCCGGAACTGCCAGTCGTCATTGAAGCGGTGGATAAATTCATATCCGGTGCTCCACGTTTCCCGTTCGAAGGTGTTCCAGTCCGGGTCGCCGAGCATGGTGTCCTTGGATAACTTGCCGTTTGGGTTGTTCAGTAAGGTACCTGCGGCAGGCAGGCCGAGCTCCATGTTGGTGTGATCCTTCTGGTAGTTGGCCAGCAGGGTCAAGGTGTTGTAGTCATCGAAGTTGAGGGTCAGGGAGGGGGCGATGTAGATCCGATCATCGGGCACGTGATCAGTTTGGGTATCGGCATTGCGTCCCAGCATCACCATCCGGCCGAGAATGTTGCCGCCGTCATTGAGCGGACCGGACACGTCGACCCCCAATTGCCTACGATTGTTGGAACCATAACTCAGCTGCACCTCGCCCTGGGGAGCTGCAGTGGGGCGTTTGCTTACGATGTTAACCAGGCCACCAGGGGCGTTTTCGCCATATAGCAATGAGGAAGGACCGCGAAATATCTCAACTCGCTCCAGCCCGTACGGTTCAGTGCTGGTGTCGTACCGATTGCCTTGCACCCGCAAGCCATCTCGCAACAGACCATATCCATAGTCGGTAGCATTAAACCCACGGATGAAAAACAGGTCGCCGGCAAGGCTATCGCCCGCTGCAAAGGGCGGCGCAAAAATGCCAGGCACGTAACCCAGCACATCGGTGAGGGTCTGGGATTTTTGATCCCTGATCCGCTGACTGGTGACCACTGACACCGAGCGCGGGGTTTCAGACAACGGTGTACTGGTCTTGGTCCCGACTCGGCTATTTTTTGCGTTGTAGCCAACGTCTGCCGAGTAGTCGAGGCTCACTTCAACAGGTTGCGCGCCATTGATATTGGTGGCGCCCAAGACCAGAGGCCCATTCTCCGGTACTGGCTGCAGTATGTAGCTGCCGGGAGCACGGGGCACCGCCTCTAACCCGGAGCCTTCGAGTAACGACTGGAAACCCTGATCGATCGAGTAGTTACCTGCCAACCCTCCGGTTCGCAACCGAGCGGTCTGCTGCGGCGAGAACGACAGAATCACATTGGCAGCCGCCGCGAACTGACTCAGCGCTCCATCCAGCGGCCCGGCGGCAATGGTAAAGCGCTGCGAAACACTGGCTGCCATGGCGTTGGGTGTCAGCAGGCAACCTGCAGCACCGGTCATCAATAAACCGTAGGCGAGGCAGTGGTGGGAAAAACGCTTGCGGAAGGTAGGAAGACGCATGAGTGGATGAGCCCTGAAGGTGGCGAACAGACGCGCGAGTCGCGATTACCTGTAGGGCCGTATCAGGATGAAAAAAGATAACCCTGACGCTGCATTTTTTTACGAGGTTGAGCCGGACTGACTAACCGAAACCCAGTAACGCGTGAAGTAACGCACGCTGATGGGCAGGGAAGCCTGCAGATTGGCCAGAACGGCGTCGGTGGAGTCGAGTCGAAAAGTCCCGGAAACCCGTAACTGTGCAGCCCCTTCATCACATTGAAGGATTCCGGAACGATACCGGCCTATCTCCCGCAGCACCTTTCCCAAAGGAGTATCCAGGACGATGAGCTGACCATTGATCCAAGCCACCTGCGATGAGCCATAGGGATGAATGACAGCCAAGGCCTCACTGCTGAAATCAACACCTTCACCCGCTTTGAGTACTCGCGAACCGGATGAGTGACCGCTCGGTAGAACCTTCACTTGGTCCTCCAATACGCCAACCCGCGTTGCTCCTGAAAGCTGCTGCACCGAAAAACGCGTGCCCAGAGCTTGAACCCGCCCCTCGCGGGTTTCGACAAAAAGAGGCCGCTGATCGCCGAGTTTGCCAGTGCGTACGAAAATTTCCCCGGAACGCAATCGAATCAAGCGTTGCTGGCCATCGAACAGCACATCCACCGCAGTACGTGTGTTGAGGTGCAGATGCGTACCATCGGCCAACACGATGTTTCGCCGCTGACCGACCTTGGTTGAATAATCGGCCCAGGCGTTACCCATCGCTGTGTATTGTTGGGCATGCCAGCCGACATAGCCGGTTCCGGCGAGAACCAGCAAAAGTTTGAGCATCTGCCGCCGATTCTGAACCGGGTTCAGCGCGTGCCGAGCCACGTCCCTGGGCATTGCTCCGAGGTGCCTCTGCATCTGCTCCAGCTGATTCCACGCGGCGAGGTGTGCTGGATTACTGTCCACCCAGCGCTGCCACGCCAACTGTTGCGCCGGCGTAGGTGGTTCGGCCTGGAACTGCACGTACCAACCCGCTGCCTCTTCAAATACCTGCCGATCCGGCAAAGCGCCCATTACAGGCCAGCCATGATCAAGGAACACTCAGTAAGGGCACGGATCATGTGCTTTTTCACCGTTGTCAGCGAAACCTTCAGATCTGCTGCTATTTGTTGATAAGTCAGCCCCTCAATTTGCGACAGCATGAAGATCCGCTGAGTGCGCATGCCCAGGCTGGCCAAGGCCTTATCCACAGCCACCAGCGTTTCGATGATAAGTGCCTTGTCTTCCTCACTGATGGCCGTGCATTCAGGCCTGGCTGCCAGGGTTTCCAGATAGGCCGCCTCAATTGCGCTGCGCCGGTAACGGTCGATTACCAGCCCTCGAGCGATGGTCGCCAAATAGTCACGGGGCTCGCAGATCTGCATGGCATTGCGCGAGCCGAGGATGCGCACGAAGGTGTCATGAGCGACATCTGCAGCATCGCATGCATCGTGCAGCTTGCCCCTCAGCCATCCATACAACCAGGAATGGTGCTGCTCGTAGATTTGCTGAACGGCTGCCGTATGGGTGGGTAGGGACATGAGGGCATCAGGCTGTTAATGATAATGCCTATTATTAACTTCTACAGCCTCGTCTCACAAGAGCGCTCACACGGAAGCCCTCGTTCAGGTTTACTTCCAATCACTCACGCCGGAGGGGAAAGGTGTTCTGGGGTAAATTTTTTTGCCGTCATTTGCAGCAGATTTGAAAAATACCGTGGATTAAGCTCTGTGAATAACTGCCACTAAGGGCAGTTGATAACAGGGCTCGAAAACTGAATATAACCACCCCTGTGGATAACCACCCCTTTCATCCACAGGCTTAAAGCGGTTATCCCAAGCACTCATTGGCACATGAACACAGGCTTTTGAATCGCTGTACACATTGAATATAAAGGCCTGTGGCGATCTATCCACAGAAAGTCACCTCAGTAGAAATAAACATAAAAACAAAGATTTAATAAATTTCTCTCTTTTTAATTTCTATTAGCCTGAGTTCTCCACAGCTGGTTAAATTTTGTGCAAAGGGTTCTTTAGGAAGGGCGAAGTCCCTATACTTGTCGACCAGGTCCAGAAACCTGAGCTCAAACCATTCCTGATTACCCAATTGAAAGCAGGCACGAGGTGCGTGGTGGATTTTCCTTCCCGTTTTGAAGTGATCGTCATCGGCGGCGGTCATGCCGGTACCGAGGCAGCACTGGCCTCAGCACGTATGGGGGCAAAAACCCTGTTGCTGACGCATAACGTGGAAACCCTCGGTGCCATGAGTTGCAATCCGGCTATTGGCGGCATTGGCAAAAGTCACCTGGTCAAGGAAATCGACGCCCTTGGCGGTGCGATGGCAATGGCTACTGACAAGGGCGGCATCCAGTTTCGCGTGTTGAACAGCCGCAAAGGCCCGGCCGTGCGTGCAACTCGCGCTCAAGCCGACCGGGTTCTGTACAAGGCAGCTGTCCGCGAAATCCTGGAAAACCAGCCGAACCTGTGGATATTTCAACAAGCGGCCGATGACGTCATCGTCGAGCAGGATCAGGTTCGTGGTGTCGTGACACAGATGGGCCTGCGCTTTCTCGCGGATTCGGTGGTACTGACCACTGGCACATTCCTGGGTGGACTTATCCACATCGGGATGCAGAATTTTTCCGGGGGGCGTGCCGGTGATCCGCCCTCAATCGCCCTGGCTCAACGTCTACGCGAGCTGCCGCTGCGCGTGGGACGCCTGAAAACCGGAACGCCACCGCGCATCGACAGCCGCTCGGTTGATTTTTCGATGATGACCGAGCAAGCGGGCGATACCCCGATTCCGGTGATGTCATTCATGGGCTCGAAGGAGCAGCATCCACGGCAGGTGAGCTGCTGGATTACCCATACCAATGCCCGCACCCACGAAATCATTGCCGCCAACCTTGATCGGTCGCCGATGTATTCGGCTGCCGGGATGATCGAGGGCATCGGCCCGCGGTACTGCCCATCGATTGAAGACAAGATCCATCGCTTTGCCGACAAGGAAAGTCATCAGGTCTTCATCGAACCCGAAGGGTTGACCACCAACGAGCTGTACCCCAACGGGATTTCCACTTCGTTGCCATTCGACGTGCAACTGCAGATCGTGCAGTCGATCCGCGGCATGGAAAACGCACACATCGTTCGCCCGGGTTATGCGATCGAATACGACTATTTCGATCCCCGCGACCTGAAGTACAGCCTGGAAACCAAAGTGATCGCCGGTCTGTTCTTTGCCGGGCAAATCAACGGCACCACCGGCTACGAAGAAGCCGGCGCCCAGGGTTTGCTGGCCGGGGCGAACGCCGCACTGCGTGCGCAAGGCAAAGATGCCTGGTGCCCGCGGCGCGACGAAGCGTACATCGGAGTACTGGTCGACGACCTGATTACCCTGGGTACCCAGGAACCGTACCGGATGTTTACCTCCCGTGCGGAGTACCGGCTGATCCTGCGCGAAGACAACGCCGACCTGCGTCTGACCGAAAAAGGTCGCGAACTGGGCCTGGTCGATGACGCCCGCTGGGCAGCGTTCTGCACCAAGCGCGAAAGCATTGCGTTGGAAGAGCAACGTTTGAAAAGTACCTGGGTGCGCCCGGGTACCGAGCAGGGCGATGCAATTTCCGAAAAATTCGGTACTCCGCTGACTCACGAATACAATTTGCTCAACCTGCTGAGCCGTCCGGAAATCGACTACGCTGGCTTGATCGCCGTGACCGGTGGTGGTGCAGGAGATCCTCAAGTTGCCGAGCAGGTCGAAATCAAGACCAAATACGCCGGTTACATCGACCGCCAGCAGGACGAGATCGCCCGGCTTCGCGCCAGCGAAGACACCAAACTGCCTGTGGATATCGACTACACGAACATTTCCGGCCTGTCCAAAGAGATCCAGGGCAAGCTCGGTGCGACCCGTCCAGAGACACTGGGTCAGGCGTCACGTATCCCCGGTGTCACTCCGGCAGCGATATCGTTATTGATGATTCATTTGAAAAAACGCGGCGCGGGCCGTCAGTTGGAGCAAAGCGCTTGAGTTCGTTGGTCACCTCGCAACACGCCGAAGAGTTATCCACAGGTGCCCGCCAGCTCGGCGTCACGTTAACCGAAGCCCAGCACGCGCAGTTGTTGGGTTATCTGGCCCTGTTGATCAAATGGAACAAGGCCTACAACCTGACTGCCGTGCGCGATCCGGATGAGATGGTCTCGCGTCATTTGCTGGATAGTCTGAGCGTGATGTCTTTCGTCGAGGACGGTCGCTGGCTGGACGTCGGCAGTGGAGGCGGCATGCCGGGTATCCCATTAGCGATACTGTTTCCGCATTCGCAGGTGACCTGCCTAGACAGTAACGGCAAGAAAACCCGCTTCCTGACTCAGGTCAAACTCGAACTGAAACTGGATAATCTGCAAGTTATCCACAGTCGAGTTGAGGCGTTTCAGCCTGCTCAGCTGTTCAACGGGATCATCTCCCGGGCGTTCAGCAGCATGGAAAACTTCAGCAGCTGGACACGCCACCTCGGCGATGCTGATACGCGCTGGCTGGCAATGAAGGGCGTTCATCCGGCCGATGAGCTGGTAGCATTGCCGCAAGATTTTTACCTCGATAGCGAACACGCCTTGGCCGTACCTGGTTGCCAAGGCCAACGCCATCTGCTGATACTGCGCCGCACGGCATGATTGGGAACACACGCAAGAATGGCTAAGGTATTCGCGATAGCGAACCAGAAGGGTGGCGTGGGCAAAACCACCACCTGCATCAACCTCGCAGCTTCGCTGGTCGCTACCAAGCGCCGGGTGCTGTTGATCGATCTCGATCCACAGGGCAACGCCACCATGGGTAGCGGTGTGGATAAACACGGGTTGGAAAATTCGATTTACGACGTGCTCATCGGCGAATGCGATCTGGGCCAGGCCATGCATTACTCCGAGCATGGTGGTTACCAACTGTTGCCAGCCAACCGCGACCTTACCGCTGCGGAGGTCGTGCTGCTGGAAATGCAGATGAAGGAAAGTCGTCTGCGCAGCGCGCTGGCGCCGATTCGTGAAAACTACGATTACATCCTGATCGATTGCCCACCGTCGCTGTCGATGCTCACGCTCAATGCGCTGGTCGCCGCCGATGGGGTCATCATCCCCATGCAGTGCGAGTATTTCGCCCTGGAAGGCTTGAGCGACCTTGTGGATAACATCAAGCGCATCGCTGAACTGCTGAATCCGAACCTGAAGGTCGAAGGCTTGTTGCGGACCATGTACGACCCGCGCCTGAGCCTGATGAATGACGTTTCGGCGCAGCTCAAGGAACATTTCGGCGATCAGCTTTACGACACTGTGATTCCACGTAACATCCGTCTGGCCGAGGCACCGAGCTACGGCATGCCTGCATTGGCGTACGACAAGTCGTCGCGAGGCGCCATCGCCTATCTGGCATTGGCGGGCGAGATGGTTCGCCGTCAACGTAAAAACTCACGTACCGCCGCTGCTCAGCCAATTTAAGGAATCCCCATGGCCGTCAAGAAACGAGGTCTCGGACGTGGACTGGATGCACTGCTGAGCGGACCGACTGTCAGCTCGCTGGAAGAACAAGCGGTGCAAGCCGATCAACGTGAGCTGCAGCATTTGCCGCTGGACTTGATCCAGCGCGGCAAATACCAGCCACGCCGGGACATGGACCCGCAGGCACTGGAAGAGCTGGCGCATTCAATCAAGGCCCAAGGTGTGATGCAGCCGATTGTGGTGCGTCCGATCGGTGGCGGCCGTTTCGAGATCATTGCCGGCGAACGTCGCTGGCGCGCCAGCCAGCAGGCCGGTCAGGAAACCATTCCGGCGATGGTGCGCGATGTACCCGATGAAACCGCGATCGCCATGGCGCTGATCGAAAACATCCAGCGTGAAGACCTGAATCCGATCGAAGAAGCGGTCGCGTTGCAGCGTTTGCAGCAGGAATTCCAGCTGACGCAGCAACAGGTTGCCGAGGCGGTGGGCAAGTCTCGAGTCACGGTTGCCAACCTGCTGCGCTTGATTGCATTGCCGGAAGTCATCAAAACCATGCTGTCGCACGGTGATCTGGAAATGGGTCATGCGCGTGCTTTGCTCGGTTTGCCGGAGAATCAACAGGTTGAAGGGGCGCGACACGTTGTCGCACGAGGCCTGACTGTGCGCCAAACCGAGGCACTGGTTCGTCAGTGGCTCAGTGGCAAACCCGAGCCACTGGAACCGCCAAAACCGGACCCGGATATTGCGCGACTCGAGCAGCGTCTGGCCGAGCGCCTAGGCTCTGCGGTACAGATTCGCCACGGAAAGAAAGGCAAAGGGCAATTGGTGATCGGTTATAACTCTCTGGATGAACTTCAAGGTGTGCTCGCACACATCCGCTGAAACATTTACTCATGTAGCGTGCAGTCGGAAATCACTACCTGACAGTTGAATAGGGGCAGAACCGCCCCTATACTCTGCGCGCATTTTGTCGGCACAAATTATGCCAAGTTATTGAATTCTGGCAGCCGACCATTGGGGAGCAAATGTGATGGAAAGCCGCACGCCAAACCGCTTGCCGTTCCATCGCCTGGCAGTATTTCCGGTGTTAATGGCTCAATTCGTGGTTTTGCTGATTGCCGCTTTGGCGCTCTGGCAATGGCACGGAGTCGTTGCCGGGTACTCGGGACTTTGCGGAGGCCTGATAGCCTTGCTGCCCAATATTTATTTTGCTCACAGGGCATTTCGGTTTTCCGGCGCCCGAGCAGCTCAAGCCATCGTCCGGTCTTTTTATGCCGGCGAGGCGGGCAAACTGATTTTGACGGCAGTGCTTTTTGCATTGACGTTCGCAGGTGTGAAGCCATTGGCGCCGATAGCTGTATTCGGTGTCTTCGTGTTGACCCAACTGGTCAGCTGGTTCGCGCCCCTGCTGATGAGAACAAGACTTTCGAGACCTTAGGGCGTTTGAGGCAACCATGGCAGAGACAACCGCTTCGGGCTATATCCAGCACCACTTGCAGAACCTGACCTTCGGGCAGCTACCTAACGGCGGCTGGGGTTTTGCCCACACCGCAGCAGAAGCCAAGGAAATGGGCTTCTGGGCTTTCCACGTCGATACCCTCGGCTGGTCGGTCGCATTGGGTCTGATCTTCGTTCTGATTTTCCGCATGGCGGCAAAGAAGGCGACGTCGGGGCAACCGGGTGCTTTGCAGAATTTCGTTGAAGTATTGGTCGAATTCGTCGATGGCAGCGTGAAAGACAGCTTCCATGGCCGTAGCCCGGTGATTGCACCGTTGGCACTGACCATCTTCGTCTGGGTCTTCCTGATGAACGCCGTCGACCTGATCCCGGTTGACTGGATTCCTCAGCTGGCCATCCTGATCACTGGCGATGCGCACATTCCATTCCGTGCGGTATCGACCACTGACCCGAACGCTACCCTGGGCATGGCCCTGTCGGTGTTCGCGTTGATCATTTTCTACAGCATCAAGGTCAAGGGCATCGGCGGCTTCATCGGCGAACTGACCCTGCACCCGTTCGGCAGCAAGAATATTTTCCTTCAAGCGCTGTTGATCCCGGTGAACTTCCTGCTGGAGTTCGTGACGCTGATCGCCAAGCCTATCTCCCTGGCACTGCGTCTGTTCGGCAACATGTACGCCGGCGAGCTGGTCTTCATTCTGATTGCTGTGATGTTCGGCAGCGGTCTGCTCTGGCTTAGCGGCCTGGGCGTTGTTCTGCAGTGGGCGTGGGCTGTGTTCCACATCCTGATCATCACCCTGCAGGCGTTTATCTTCATGATGCTGACCATCGTCTACCTGTCGATGGCGCACGAAGAGAACCATTAAGACCAGTCTCGACTAGTCTGATGTCCCACCCGGTGAAACGGGTGGGTGCCCACCAGGGCATGAAACGATTTGTTTTACCGCTTTAAAATCTAAAAAACCTAAACCATACGACGTAAAAGTCGGGAGGAAAGATGGAAACTGTAGTTGGTCTAACCGCTATCGCTGTTGCACTGTTGATCGGCCTGGGCGCACTGGGTACCGCAATTGGTTTCGGCCTGTTGGGCGGCAAGTTCCTGGAAGGCGCAGCGCGTCAGCCAGAAATGGTTCCAATGCTGCAAGTCAAAATGTTCATCGTTGCCGGTCTGCTCGACGCCGTAACCATGATCGGTGTTGGTATCGCTCTGTTCTTCACTTTCGCGAACCCATTCGTTGGTCAACTCGCTGGCTAATTACTCGCCTTCGAGTAATTGGTGTGATGTGCAACGAACGAGCGAGGTGTTGGCGTGAACATTAATGCAACCCTGATTGGCCAGTCCGTTGCGTTCTTCATTTTTGTACTGTTTTGCATGAAGTTCGTGTGGCCTCCGGTCATCGCGGCTTTGCACGAACGTCAGAAGAAGATCGCGGATGGACTGGACGCTGCCGCCCGAGCAGCTCGCGACCTGGAGTTGGCCCAAGATAAAGCGGGTCAACAACTGCGCGAAGCTAAGGCTCAAGCAGCTGAAATCATTGAGCAGGCCAAGAAACGCGGTAACCAGATCGTCGAAGAGGCTGTTGAAAAAGCCCGTATCGACGCTGACCGTGTGAAGGTTCAGGCTCAGGCCGAGATCGAGCAGGAACTGAACAGTGTCAAAGATGCGCTGCGTGCCCAACTGGGTGCTTTGGCCGTCGGCGGCGCCGAGAAGATCCTGGGTGCCACAATCGATCAAAACGCGCACGCGGAGCTGGTAAACAAACTGGCTGCTGAAATTTAAGCGAGGGCGATCATGGCAGAATTGACCACGTTGGCCCGACCTTACGCTAAGGCAGCCTTCGAGCACGCCCAGGCCCACCAGCAACTGGCCTCTTGGTCAGCCATGCTCGGCCTGGCTGCAGCAGTGTCGCAAGACGACACCATGCAGCGCGTGCTCAAGGCCCCGCGACTGACGAGCGCAGACAAGGCCGCCACGTTTATTGACGTGTGCGGCGACAAGTTTGATGTGAAGGTACAGAACTTCATCAACGTCGTTGCCGAAAACGACCGTCTCCCGCTTTTGCCGGAGATCGCCGCTCTTTTCGACCTGTACAAGGCCGAACAAGAGAAATCGGTAGACGTTGAAGTGACCAGTGCTTTTGCATTGAACCAAGAACAGCAAGACAAACTCGCCAAGGTTCTCAGTGCACGACTCAACCGGGAAGTGCGCCTGCAAGTCGAGGAAGACAAATCCCTTATCGGGGGCATTGTCATCCGCGCCGGCGACCTGGTAATCGATGGCTCGGTTCGCGGCAAACTCGCAAACCTTGCCGAAGCATTGAAATCTTGAGTTTGAAGGGGCAGCAGAGCAATGCAGCAACTCAATCCTTCCGAAATAAGTGAAATTATCAAGGGCCGCATCGACAAGCTCGATGTGACCTCCCAAGCCCGTAACGAAGGCACTGTCGTCAGCGTATCTGACGGTATCGTGCGGATTCACGGTCTGGCCGACGTTATGTACGGCGAGATGATCGAGTTTCCGGGCGGCGTCTTCGGTATGGCTCTCAACCTCGAGCAAGACTCCGTAGGTGCCGTTGTATTGGGCTCCTACCAGTCTCTGGCTGAAGGCATGAGCGCCAAGTGCACCGGTCGCATCCTCGAAGTTCCGGTTGGTAAGGAACTGCTGGGTCGCGTAGTCGACGCACTGGGTAACCCTGTTGACGGCAAAGGTCCACTGGGCAACACCGAGACCGACGCGGTCGAGAAAGTTGCTCCAGGCGTGATCTGGCGTAAGTCGGTAGACCAGCCTGTACAGACTGGCTACAAGGCTGTCGATGCCATGATCCCTGTCGGCCGTGGCCAGCGTGAGCTGATCATCGGTGACCGTCAGATCGGTAAAACCGCTCTGGCGATCGACGCGATCATCAACCAGAAAAACAGCGGTATTTTCTGCGTCTACGTAGCGATCGGTCAGAAGCAATCGACCATCGCCAACGTTGTTCGCAAGCTGGAAGAAAACGGCGCGCTGGCTAACACCATCGTTGTCGCAGCGAGCGCTTCGGAATCTGCAGCACTGCAGTTCCTGGCTCCGTACTCCGGTTGCACCATGGGTGAATTCTTCCGCGACCGCGGTGAAGACGCGCTGATCGTTTATGACGATCTGTCCAAGCAAGCAGTGGCTTACCGCCAGATTTCCCTGCTGCTGCGCCGTCCACCAGGCCGTGAAGCTTACCCTGGCGACGTGTTCTATCTCCACTCCCGTCTCCTGGAGCGCGCTTCCCGCGTTTCGGAAGAATACGTAGAGAAGTTCACCAACGGCGCAGTGACCGGCAAAACCGGTTCCCTGACCGCACTGCCGATCATCGAAACCCAGGCTGGCGACGTTTCCGCGTTCGTTCCGACCAACGTGATTTCCATCACCGACGGTCAGATCTTCCTGGAATCGGCCATGTTCAACTCCGGGATCCGTCCTGCTGTGAACGCCGGTGTTTCGGTATCCCGTGTGGGTGGTGCCGCTCAGACCAAGATCATCAAGAAGCTCTCCGGTGGTATCCGTACCGCTCTGGCTCAGTACCGTGAACTGGCGGCATTCGCCCAGTTCGCTTCTGACCTGGACGAAGCGACCCGTAAGCAACTTGAGCATGGTCAGCGCGTTACCGAGCTGATGAAGCAGAAGCAATACGCACCAATGTCGATCGCTGACATGGCGCTGTCGCTGTATGCCGCTGAGCGTGGGTTCCTGACTGACGTTGAAATCGCCAAGATCGGCAGCTTCGAACAAGCGCTGATTGCTTTCTTCAACCGCGATCACGCCGATTTGATGGCGAAGATCAACGTGAAGGGTGACTTCAATGACGAAATCGACGCTGGCATGAAAGCCGGTATCGAGAAGTTCAAGGCCACCCAAACCTGGTAAGCCGCAGCGGGCGCCGCAAGGCGCCCGCTTGCTAACCTGATAGGTGTTACATGGCAGGCGCAAAAGAGATTCGCAGTAAGATTGCGAGCATCAAAAGCACGCAAAAGATTACCAGCGCCATGGAAAAAGTGGCGGTCAGTAAAATGCGCAAGGCACAAATGCGCATGGCTGCTAGCCGTCCTTACGCGGAGCGCATCCGCCAGGTTATTGGTCATCTGGCCAACGCCAACCCGGAATATCGCCACCCGTTCATGCTCGACCGTGAAGTAAAGCGCGTCGGTTATGTCGTGGTGAGCAGTGACCGTGGTCTGTGTGGTGGCTTGAACACCAACCTGTTCAAGGCTTTGGTCAAGGACATGGCGGTAAACCGCGAAAACGGTGTCGAGATCGATCTGTGTGTTGTGGGTAGCAAGGGTGCGGCTTTCTTCCGCAACTTCGGCGGTAACGTCGTAGCAGCTATCAGCCACCTGGGTGAAGAGCCGTCGATCAATGACCTGATCGGCAGCGTCAAGGTGATGCTGGATGCCTACCTGGACGGCCGTATTGATCGCCTGTCCGTGGTGTCCAACAAGTTCATCAACACCATGACGCAACAGCCTACCGTGGAGCAGTTGATTCCGCTGGTGGCAACCCCGGAACAGGAACTCAAGCACCACTGGGATTATCTGTACGAACCGGACGCCAAAGAGCTGCTTGACGGCTTGATGGTCCGCTACGTGGAGTCGCAGGTCTACCAGGCGGTGGTCGAGAACAACGCGGCTGAACAAGCTGCGCGGATGATCGCGATGAAGAACGCTACCGACAACGCCGGTGATTTGATCAGCGATTTGCAGCTGGTCTACAACAAGGCGCGTCAGGCTGCGATCACCCAAGAGATCTCGGAAATCGTCGGCGGCGCTGCCGCGGTTTAACGGTTCAAATATTCAGAGGATCCAGCTATGAGTAGCGGACGTATCGTTCAAATCATCGGCGCCGTTATCGACGTGGAATTTCCACGCGACAGCGTACCGAGCATCTATAACGCGCTGAAAGTACTGAGCGCGGCTGAAACCACCCTGGAAGTTCAGCAGCAGCTGGGCGACGGCGTGGTTCGTACCATTGCGATGGGTTCCACCGAGGGCTTGAAGCGCGGTCTGGAAGTCACTGATTCCGGCGCAGCCATCTCCGTACCGGTCGGTAAAGCGACGCTGGGCCGGATCATGGACGTGCTGGGTAACCCGATCGACGAAGCGGGTCCAATCGACACCGAAGAGCGTTGGGGCATTCACCGTCCTGCGCCAACCTTTGCTGAACAAGCGGGCGGCAACGACCTGCTGGAAACCGGCATCAAGGTTATCGACCTGGTTTGCCCGTTCGCCAAAGGCGGTAAAGTCGGTCTGTTCGGTGGTGCCGGTGTAGGCAAAACCGTAAACATGATGGAACTGATCCGTAACATCGCCATCGAGCACAGCGGTTATTCCGTGTTCGCCGGTGTGGGTGAGCGTACTCGTGAGGGTAACGACTTCTACCACGAGATGAAGGACTCCAACGTTCTGGACAAAGTGGCACTGGTTTACGGTCAGATGAACGAGCCGCCGGGTAACCGTCTGCGCGTAGCACTGACCGGCCTGACCATGGCCGAGAAGTTCCGTGACGAAGGTAACGACGTTCTGCTGTTCGTCGACAACATCTATCGTTACACCCTGGCCGGTACTGAAGTATCCGCACTGCTGGGCCGTATGCCTTCCGCAGTAGGTTACCAGCCGACCCTGGCCGAAGAGATGGGTACTCTGCAAGAGCGTATCACTTCGACCAAGAACGGTTCGATCACCTCGATCCAGGCGGTATACGTACCGGCGGATGACTTGACTGACCCGTCGCCAGCGACCACTTTCGCCCACTTGGACGCCACCGTCGTTTTGTCCCGTGACATCGCCTCCCTGGGTATCTACCCGGCGGTCGATCCACTCGACTCGACTTCGCGTCAGCTGGACCCGAACGTGATCGGCCAGGAACACTACGACACCGCTCGCGGCGTTCAGTATGTTCTGCAGCGGTACAAAGAACTGAAGGACATCATTGCGATCCTGGGTATGGACGAACTGTCGGAAGCCGACAAGCAGTTGGTAAACCGTGCTCGTAAGATCCAGCGTTTCTTGTCGCAGCCGTTCTTCGTGGCTGAAGTCTTCACCGGTGCTTCGGGTAAATACGTTTCCCTGAAAGACACCATTGCTGGCTTCAAAGGCATCCTCAACGGTGACTACGACCACCTGCCAGAACAAGCGTTCTACATGGTAGGCGGCATCGAAGAAGCGATCGAGAAAGCCAAGAAACTGTAATCCCGGCGCCCGGCAACGGGCGCTAATTTAAGTTTGAGGCAATCAGATGGCTATGACAGTCCATTGCGATATCGTCAGCGCGGAAGGGGAAATTTTCTCCGGCCTGGTCGAGATGGTGATTGCGCACGGTGCACTTGGTGATCTTGGTATCGCCCTGGGCCACGCGCCGCTGATCACTAATCTCAAGCCGGGTCCGATCCGCCTGGTCAAGCAGGGCGGGGAAGAGGAGGTGTATTACATCTCCGGCGGTTTCCTCGAGGTTCAGCCGAACATGGTCAAGGTTCTTGCCGACACCGTGCAGCGTGCTGCCGACCTGGACGAAGCCTCCGCTCAGGAAGCCGTTAAGGCTGCCGAGAAGGCGTTGCACGAGCGGGGCGCGGAATTCGATTACGGTTCTGCAGCCGCACGTCTGGCCGAGGCAACAGCTCAGCTGCGCACCGTCCAGCAGATCCGCAAGAAGTTTGGCCACTAACAGGCCATCATTTGTTGCGCGATTGATAAAAAAGGGTAGCCTCGGCTACCCTTTTTTCTTTTCTGTTTTTCATAAACCCGGTCACAGCCGCTGACCACCCAGGATTGGTAGCCAGTCATGTCTCTCGAAATCGTTATTCTCGCTGCTGGCCAGGGCACTCGCATGCGTTCGGCTCTGCCGAAAGTCCTGCATCCGATTGCCGGCAACTCGATGCTCGGCCATGTTATCCACAGTGCACGGCAACTCGATCCGCAGCGCATCCACGTGGTCATAGGCCACGGTGCCGATGCTGTGCGTGATCGTCTGGCTGCCGATGATCTGAATTTCGTCTTGCAGGACAAACAGCTGGGCACTGGCCATGCTGTCGCTCAAGCCGTGCCATTCATTAAAGCCGACACCGTGTTGATTCTGTACGGTGACGTGCCATTGATCGAAGTCGAGACATTGCAGCGCCTGCTCAAGCAGGTTGCCCCACAGCAACTCGGTTTGCTCACAGTTGAACTGGACGATCCGACGGGCTACGGGCGCATTGTCCGAAACGCCGATGGCCAAGTAACTGCCATCGTCGAGCAGAAGGATGCCAACGAAAGCGAGCTCGCGATCAGCGAAGGCAACACAGGTATTCTGGCGCTGCCTTTCGCGCAACTGGGTGGCTGGATGAGTCGTCTGTCCAACAACAATGCCCAAGGCGAGTATTACCTGACCGACGTGATTGCGATGGCGGTCAGTGATGGCCTGGTGGTTGCCACCGAGCAGCCCCACGACGCGATGGAAGTGCAGGGCGCCAACGATCGCAAGCAACTGTCCGAGCTGGAGCGTCACTATCAATTGCGCGCCGGCCGCCGCTTGATGGCCCAAGGCGTCACCCTGCGCGATCCGGCACGTTTCGACGTTCGTGGTGAAGTCACAGTCGGGCGCGATGTGCTGATCGACATCAACGTGATTCTTGAAGGTAAGGTCGTTATAGAAGACGACGTTATCATCGGGCCCAATTGCGTGATCAAAGACAGCATCCTGCGCAAAGGCGTAGTGATCAAAGCCTACAGTCACATCGACGGCGCGGTTCTCGGTGAAGGCAGCGATGCTGGACCGTTTGCACGCCTGCGTCCGGGTACCGTGCTGGATGCTCGCGCGCATGTGGGTAACTTCGTTGAGCTGAAGAATGCTCACTTGGGTGAAGGTGCCAAAGCCGGCCATCTGACCTACCTGGGCGACGCTGAAGTCGGCGCTCGCACCAACGTTGGCGCGGGAACGATTACTTGCAACTACGACGGCGCCAACAAGTGGAAGACCGTTTTGGGCGACGACGTATTCATCGGTTCCAACAACTCGTTGGTAGCCCCTGTTGAAATCGCCAACGGTGCGACAACTGCAGCCGGGTCGACCATTACCCAGAATGTGGATAACTCACAATTGGCGGTGGGCCGTGCACGTCAGCGCAACATCGACGGCTGGAAACGCCCCGTGAAAATCAAAAAGCCTTAAGTTATCCACAGTCCTTGAGGAGTCCGCTTGCTGGCGATCAGACCAATGCGATGCGCTGAGAAAACGCATCGCCGGCAAGCCGGCTCCTACAGGTCCCCCACCGAACATTTCATCGATCCCCGCTTGACGAAGTTTCGCCAATAGGTTTTGATTGCTTCCGTTATCTTTCGAATCGAAACTTAGTCGCCATGTCAAAACGCAATACGCCACAACGTCGCCACAACATTATTGCCTTGCTTAACGCGCAAGGTGAGGTGAGTGTGGATGAATTGGCCAAGCGTTTCGAAACTTCGGAAGTTACGATTCGAAAGGATCTCGCAGCGCTGGAAACGCACGGCTTACTGATGCGTCGTTATGGCGGTGCGATCACCATGCCTCAGGAGCTGGTGGCCGATGTCGGGCAGCCAGTGTCCCGGCACAAACAGGCGATCGCCCGTGCTGCAGTTACGCGAATTCGCGAGCACGCCCGAATCATCATCGACAGCGGCAGTACGACGGCAGCGATGATCCCCGAACTGGGTCAGCAGCCGGGTCTGGTTGTCATGACCAACTCCCTGCACGTTGCCAAAGCCTTGAGCGAACTCGAACACGAGCCGGTGCTGTTGATGACCGGCGGCACTTGGGACCCGCATTCCGAATCCTTCCAGGGGCAAGTTGCCGAGCAAGTTTTACGTTCCTACGATTTCGATCAGCTGTTCATCGGTGCCGATGGCATCGACCTGTTGCGCGGTACCACGACCTTCAACGAATTACTCGGGCTGAGCCGCGTCATGGCTGAAGTCACCCGGGAAGTTGTGGTGATGGTCGAGGCCGACAAGATCGGCCGCAAGATTCCCAACCTGGAACTGCCTTGGGGCAGCATCCATACCCTTATTACAGATGATCGGCTGCCGCTCGAGGCACGCGATCAGATACAGGCTCGCGGCATCAATTTGATTTGCGCGCCGGTCAGCCAGGAGAAATAGCATGTGTGGAATTGTTGGTGCAGTCGCAGAACGTAACATCACTGCCATTTTGCTCGAAGGCCTCAAGCGCCTGGAATACCGTGGTTATGACAGCGCCGGCGTGGCGGTCTACACCAACGATGAAAAGATCGAGCGCACGCGTCGTCCGGGCAAAGTCAGCGAGCTGGAAATCGCCCTCGAAGCAGAGCCGCTGATCGGTCGGCTCGGTATTGCGCACACTCGCTGGGCCACTCATGGCGCGCCTTGCGAACGCAATGCTCACCCGCATTTCTCCGGCGATCTGGCGGTGGTGCACAACGGCATCATTGAGAACCACGAAGCCTTGCGCGCACAGCTCAAAGACCTGGGTTACGTGTTCACCTCGGACACTGACACCGAGGTGATCGCTCACCTGTTGAACCATAAACTCAAGGATCTGCACGATCTGACCGTGGCTCTCAAGGCGACTGTCAAAGAGCTGCACGGCGCCTATGGCTTGGCCGTGATCAGTGCCAAACAGCCGGACCGCCTGGTTGCTGCCCGTAGCGGCAGCCCGCTGGTGATCGGTCTGGGCCTGGGCGAAAACTTCCTTGCTTCCGACCAGTTGGCCCTGCGTCAGGTTACTGACCGTTTCATGTATCTGGAAGAAGGCGATATCGCTGAAATCCGTCGCGATGACGTGCAAATCTGGGACGTCAACGGCGAAGCCATCGAGCGTGAAACCGTGCAGTACCGCGACGGCGCAGAAGCTGCCGACAAGGGCGAGTTCCGTCACTTCATGCTCAAGGAGATCCACGAGCAACCGGCCGTTGTGCAACGTACCCTCGAAGGCCGCTTGAGCCCGAATGGCGTGCTGGTGCAGGCATTTGGTCCACAGGCTGCCGAGCTGTTCGCGAAAGTGCGCAACGTGCAAATCGTCGCCTGCGGCACCAGCTACCACGCCGGCATGGTTGCCCGTTACTGGCTGGAAGAACTGGCCGGCATCCCGTGCCAGGTGGAAGTGGCCAGTGAGTTCCGCTACCGCAAAGTCGTGGTCCAGCCGGACACATTGTTCGTGACCATTTCACAGTCGGGCGAAACCGCGGACACCCTGGCCGCGCTGCGCAACGCTAAAGAACTGGGTTTCCTTGCCAGCCTCGCCATCTGCAACGTCGGCATCAGCTCGCTGGTGCGCGAATCCGACCTGACACTGCTGACGCAAGCAGGTCGCGAAATCGGCGTAGCCTCCACCAAAGCGTTCACCACTCAATTGGTCGGTCTCTTGCTTCTGACCCTGTCCCTGGGTCAGGTTCGCGGAACATTGGCAGAAGGCGTTGAAGCCACGCTGGTCGAAGAATTGCGCCGTCTGCCAACTCGCTTGGGTGAAGCCTTGGCCATGGACAGCACCGTCGAGAAAATCGCCGAGCTGTTTGCCGAGAAGAACCACACGCTGTTCCTGGGTCGCGGTGCGCAATTCCCGGTAGCGATGGAAGGAGCCCTCAAGCTCAAGGAGATTTCCTACATCCACGCCGAAGCGTATCCGGCCGGTGAACTGAAACACGGTCCGTTGGCGCTTGTGGATAACGACATGCCGGTGGTTACCGTCGCGCCTAACAATGAGCTGCTTGAGAAGCTCAAATCCAACCTTCAGGAAGTCCGTGCCCGTGGCGGCGAGCTGATCGTGTTTGCTGACGAGCAGGCTGGCATGACCAATGGCGAAGGCACACACGTCGTGCACATGCCGCACATCCACGACATCCTCTCGCCAATCCTCTACACCATCCCGCTGCAGTTGCTGTCGTACTACGTTGCTGTGCTCAAAGGCACTGACGTTGATCAACCGCGCAACCTGGCCAAGTCGGTGACTGTGGAGTAAGTTATCCACAGCGCGTATGACGGCTTCTGCCGTTACACCTTCGCATCATGGAGGCCATCCAGTAGCCTCCACTAACGGTTAAAACAAAGCCAGGAAGCCCTCGGGTTTCCTGGCTTTATGCTTCGGCCAAGCCCGTCGGCCGGCATCCGTATCCCCCACGGCTATCAAAGGCCTGTCCATGCCTCAAACAATCCACATCGCAGCCGCTCTATTGATAGGCTCCGACGGCAAGACTTTGCTAGTACGCAAACGCAACACGGTTTTTTTCATGCAGCCCGGCGGCAAGATCGAGCTTGGTGAACTGCCTGTGCATGCCCTGGCTCGTGAGCTGCATGAAGAACTCGGGATTCAGATCGACAGAGATCAAGCGCTGTTTTTAGGCGCTTTCAGTTCGCCCGCAGCCAACGAACCCGGCTTCGAGGTACGCTGCGAATTGTTTCAGGTTTCCGTAAGCGCTCCGGTCAAGGCTGCCGCCGAGATTGAGTCGGCAATATGGGTCGACCGTCATAGCTACGCACACTTACAGTTGGCACCCTTGACGCTCGATCATGTGATGCCGATTTATCTGAACTTGCGCTAGATCACCGCCACGTAAGCAGTCAGCGCAGCCCCGGCAACTGCGAACCGAGGACATGCCCATTGGATCGATTTCAGGAAATGCAGGTGTTCGCCGCTGTTGCTCAGGATCAGGGCTTTTCGGCAGCGGCTCGGCGTCTAGGCATGTCGGCAGCCAGTGTTACCCGCGCTGTGGCAGCGTTAGAGAAACGCATCGGCACGCCGTTGCTGACGCGCACCACCCGCAGCGTGCACCTGAGCGAGGCGGGTCAACGCTACCTTGAGGATTGTCGGAGGATTCTCGCTGAAGTGCAGGAAGCTGAGGATTCGGCTGCTGGCAGTCACACCCAACCGCGTGGCCACCTGTCGATCACTGCATCGGTATTGTTTGGCGAATTGTTTGTGACGCCGGTGATGGTGGATTATCTGACTCGATTTCCAGACGTCACCATCAACGCATTGATCGTTGATCGTGTGGTGAGCATGGTGGAGGAGGGCATTGATGTCGCGGTGCGTATTGCCGAGTTGCCAGATAGCAACCAGCACGCGATCCGTGTGGGGGAAATTCGCCGTGTAATCTGTGCTTCGCCGAAGTGTATCGAGACTCATGGCCGACCGCGGCATCCTCAAGAACTGACTCATGTGCCGGTCGTTGCGACCTCAGCCATCGGTCAGCAGCGCAGCTGGGCCTTTCAGGAAGCTGGACTGTCGCTGGCGGTGCGCCCTCAACCGCGCCTGGTAGTGACGTCGAATCAGGCGGCCATTAACGCCGCATGTCTGGGTCTTGGTTTCACTCGGGTCCTGTCTTATCAGGTGGCGAGCCGAGTGGCGGCAGGGGAACTGGAAATTGTTCTGGCGGACTTTGAGCTGCCGCCACAGCCCGTTCATGTGATTTACCAGGGCGGGCGTAAGGCTCCGGCGCGGATTCGCAGCTTTGTCGACCTGGTGGTGTTAGCGCTTCGCGCTCACCCTGCCTTACATGTCTGAATATTATTCCACTGGCTGAAATTACGGATTGCATTCCATGGTGATTCCATTGGAATGGGTGCAAGAGCAAGATTGACGGCCATTGGCGTTGACCTTCCTGAACGGCGCCACCTACCCAGCGGAGTTGATCATGCAAGCCATCAAACTCTACAATTTCCCGCGTTCCGGCCACGCTCACCGTGTGGAACTGATGCTTTCCCTCATGCAGTTACCGACCGAGCTGGTTTTTGTCGACCTGGCAAAAGGCGCACACAAGCAACCCGATTATCTCGCGATCAACCCGCTGGGTCAGGTACCTGCCATTGATGATCAAGGTGTGGTGCTCTCTGATTCCAACGCGATTTTGACGTATCTGGCGCAGAAGTATGGCAAGGGTCGTTGGCTACCGACTGATCCGGTTGGCGCCGCTAAAGTCCAGCGTTGGCTGTCGATTGCTGCCGGTCCTATTGCATTTGGTCCCGCCAGGGCACGGCTGATTACGGTGTTCGGCGCCGCTTATAACGCTGAAGAAGTGATCGCTTATGCCCACACCTGGCTCAAAATGATTGATCAGGAATTGTCCGGATCTGCGTTTTTGGTTGGCGATGAAGCCACCATCGCAGATGTCTCGGCGTACAGTTACATCGCTCATGCACCAGAAGGCAATGTGTCACTGGATGCCTACCCGAATATACGCGCGTGGTTGGCACGGGTTGAAGCGTTGCCCGGGTTTGTAGGCATGCCGCGCACGGCGGCAGGTCTGCAGACAACCACCTGATTCTTTCGAATGTTCCACGTGGAACGCGTAAATAGTTGATTGGCCCATCCTCGCCGCCTCCGGGGCTGAACCTGTAGCATCTGCAGGACGCTGCCTCCGTCAGCCTCCAAGGATGTCTTATGGTTTCTCTTGTTCGTCTGTCGATTTTGATGGCATCGCTGATACTTCTCGGGGGTTGCCAACCAGGCGAGGCGCCGCCGCTGGATCAGCAGGTCTATATCTGGCAACGGCAATGGACGCCAGCTCATGAAGGGGCGCTAAGCGATAGCCGAGGTGACTTTTCCACCTTACGTATCCTGGCCCTGCAGGCATTTCCTGGCGAAGGTTGGGTGCGGGCGCGGATAAACCCCGCGCTGCTCAAAGCGGATGGGCGTCCAGTGATTGCGGTTGTGCGTCTTGATGGGCAACTGCGGTCATTGAATCAGGGCGAGATCCTCGCGCAGATCCAGCAAGTACTCACTGACTGGACAGAGCAGGGCGTGATCATCTCTGGTGTGGAAATCGATCACGACGCCGGTACAGCGCGGCTGCCTGAGTATCAGAAACTTCTGGTGCACCTGCGCAGCGCCTTGCCGACCTCACTTACTCTGAGCATCACTGCATTGCCCTCTTGGCTGAACAGTCGTGCATTGCCGGCACTCTTGGCGTCGGTCGACAGCAGCGTCCTGCAAGTGCACGCGGTGGACGATCCGCGCAAGGGCCTGTTTGATCCGACTCAGGCAAGGAAGTGGGCGGTTCAATGGAGCAGCGTCACTGCCAAACCTTTTTATCTTGCACTACCGGCTTACGGTGTTGCTTTGCTGACCGGCGACGGTGTGCCGCGCGTGGAAAGCGAGGTCGCACTCGATCAAGGTGGAGAACGTCGCGAATTGCTCGCTGACCCACAGCAGTTAAGTCAACTCGCTGCAGAGTTGCGCAGTGACCAGTTGAAGCATCTGGCAGGCCTGATCTGGTTTCGTCTTCCGTTGAGTAATGACCGTAGAGCCTGGAGCCTGACGACGTTGCGAGCGGTGGTGCAGGGTGTGCCGCTCGACAGTCGCCTGTCATTGAAAGTGTCCGGCCGGCAGGGTCTCCATGACATCAGCCTCAGCAATGAAGGCAACCTCGATACGGCCTGGCCAGTGCGTATGACGCTCGCCGTGAAGGGCTGTGAGGGCGCCGACGCGTTGGCGGGTTACACGTTGCAACAGAGTCCGGAACTGCTTACCTTCACCCGCCAGCGTGAAGGTCGGATACTGGCCGGCGGACAGCGCGCTATTGGCTGGGCACGTTGCACATCGATTGAACAAGGAAATTCGAATGTTTACCCGTAACTGGCCTCGCCATCTACTTTGCCTGAGCCTGGGTTTTCCGTTGGGCACGGCAATGGCATGCGGTCCGGACTTCCCGATGCGCCTGCTCGACAATCGCGGGCAGACGTTAGCGGAGCTACCTGAAGGCAATTTCCGATTCGAGGTAAGTCGTCTCGGACAGGCCATCAACGGGTTGAAACAAATCGCTGCGCCGGTCGGCGACAGTGTTGCGCTGGACCTCGCTGAACAGCGCGGCCAAGCCGAGTTGGCGGGGCTGACCGCTGAACAACAGGCCCTTCTCAAACACCTGCGCACTTTGACTGATGCTCATAATGTCGATCGTCAAGGTGTGAGTCTCTCAAATGAATTCAGGCTATATCTGGCGGGTGCTGTCGCTTTCAACGCTGGCGATTATCCTCTGGCCGTCGAGTATTTTCAGCGTGTGCTCGCGCTGCCGGCAGAGCAACGCGCCTTGCGCAGCACCTGGGCTGCTTACTCATTGGGACGTGCACTGTTTAACCTGAGCCATGAAGCGAACGCCTCGTCGGATCTGCTGCATCAGTCGCAGCAGGCCTTCGAGCTGACACGACAACTGAGCATTGAAGGTTTCAGCGACCCACTGGAACTGGGCGTCGCCAGTCTCGGCGAGCAAGCACGCGTAGCGCTGGATTCGGGCGACTGGAGCACGGCAATCGAGCTTTACGCCACACAGAATGCCCAAGGTTCGGACGTGGGCTACGCCTCGCTGAAGCTATTGGTCGCCCGGCTGAGCTTGATGCCGGACAACCAGCTGGCATTGCTGCTGCAACATAAGCCGGTGCAACAACTGGTCACGGCGTCGTTGCTCAGCCGACTTGGCTGGTCGTTCGGTGAACAACCCGCCAACGAAAAGAAATTGATCGAGCTTTTGCAAAGCAGCACCCGTGGCACCTTCGATAATGCTGATCGTCTGGCGGCGGTGAGTTATCAACAGGGTGATTACGATAATGCCAAAGCGCTTCTTGAGCACGCAGGGGATGGCGGGCTTACGTGGTGGCTACGGGCGAAACTGGCGATGCGAGACGGCGACAAAAACGCCGCAGCCGCAGCTTACGCGAAGGCAGCTCAAGCCTTTCCGCAAGACGAATCCTGGGGCGAGCGACGAACGCTGGACTGGAGTGTCGAATCGCTGCATCCGAAGTGCCGGGTCGAAGGCGAGAGTGCGATCCTTGCATTGCAACGCGGCGATTACCTTCAGGCGTTCGATCAGCTTTATCGAAGTAACGGCATTTACTGGTTTGACGCCGCCAGTGTTGCCGAGCGTGTGCTGAGCGTGGACGAGCTCAAACATTACGTAGACAGCAACGTGCCGGCGCCACCTGTTCGCAGTCAGCAGTTCCGTGACAGCCATGAGCCTCTGCCGGTGGCGGCCAGGTTGCGTGATTTGCTCGGACGGCGCCTGCTTCGAGAAGAGCGTTATGAGGAAGCTCCGCAGTATTTCGGTGAGTCTGATTTGCAAAATAAAGCCAAGGCTTATGCTCAACTGCGCCAAGATGCCCAAGCCGCCTGGTGGCCGACGACGCGTGCCGAAGCATTGTTTAATTCGGCCTGGATGGCACGGGAGTGGGGGATGGAAATCCTCGGCTACGAGATGGCGCCGGATTACGCGACGTTCGGTGGCAATTACCGTCTCGAAACAACCTCACTCAATGTCGGCCCGTTGGTGTCTGAGGGTGAAGTTCAGCGTCAGCAGGCCAGTGCTGCGCAGCCGGATCAACGCTATCACTATCGATTCGTCGCCAACTCACTGGCCAGCCAAGCGGCCGATAATCTGCCGCATTCCAGCGAGGCTTTTGCCGCGGTGCTGTGCGCGGCGACAGGATGGAATACCGATGCGAAGGAGAAAGCGGTGTTCTACCAGCGCTACGTCAAGGAGGGTCCGTACGTGCAATGGGCGCTGTTCTTCGGCGAGAGATGTCCGTACCCAAGTTTCCACAAGGCTGACAAGCGCTACGTGACCCAGGCATTGAGCCCGATACGCGCAGCACTACGACCCTATAAAAAGCCGCTGCAATATGGCGGCGTGGTCGCATTCACGGCTGCGGCATTGTGGCTGATCATCCGTCGCAAGCGAGTGCCACGGGGCTGATCAGGCCTGCTGTACAAAGGTCAGGCGCACGGCAAATGCAATCAGCAGGCTGCCAAACAGCCACTGCTGCAAGCGCTGGGCCGTAGGGTTGCGCTGCAGCCAGCGACCCAATGCTGCGCCAGCGAGCGCATAGGTGCTGTCGAACACCAAGCCGACGCCCACCAGCGTCAGCCCAAGAAGGGCGAATTGCCCGAGAACCGGGCCAGTGTGGGGGTCAACAAACTGCGGCAGTAGCACTGAGCAGAACAGTAGCGCTTTCGGGTTGAGCAAGTTGGTCAGTAAGCCGCGCCGGATGGCTGCACGCCATTGGGATTTTTCTGGGGTTGATGATGCCTCTCCAATGGCTGGAAGCAGCGTCGTTCTGAGGCATTGAATGCCGATCCACAGCAGATATGCGGCACCCGCATAGCGGACAACGTCGAAGGTCCATGGCGCGGTTTCGAACAGCAATGCCAGCCCGAGCGCAGCCATTGCAACGTGGCAAACGCGGGCGATGGCTAAGCCGACTGCGGTTGCCAACGCCGAGCCTTTGCCCAGGCGCGCGCCGGTTTGTAGCAGCAGAACCATGTCGGGGCCTGGTAATAACAAAACCACTGCCAGCGCCATCAAAAACGGCCAGAGTCCACTCATGTTCAGCTCCTGATTCATCATCGATTCGATGCTGAAAGTGTACGGCGCAAGGGCAGAGCAGGTGGTTGCGTACTGGGTCGGTAATCCGGCTAGTATTGGCAGGAATGACTACAAAAGTTCGGACTGACCATCAGGATCTACCAAAATGAAATTGGATGCCTTTGATCGCAAAATCCTTTCGGCCCTGCAACGAGACGGCCGGTTGAGCAATGTCCAACTGGCAGACGAGATCGGCCTGTCGGCCTCACCGTGTTTGCGTCGCGTGCGGATGCTGGAGGAGACGGGCGTGATTCGCGGTTATCAGGCCATCCTGGACCGGGATGAAGTGGGGCTCGGATTGACCGTCTTTGTCGGCGTTAAAGTCGAACGACACACGGACGAACGAGCTGAAGCCTTTCGTGTTGCGGTGACGGCATTGCCTGAAGTGATTTCGGCGTTTCTGGTTTCCGGAGAATCCGACTTCCTCTTACAGGTCGTCGTGCCAGATCTGCGTAGTTATGATCGCTTTCTTTCCGAGCGATTGTTGAAGCTGCCGGGCATCAGTGATATCCGCAGCAACTTCGCGATCAACACGGTGAAAGCGCCTGGGGCGCTACCGTTGGCGCATCTACCAACGAGCTGATCGCAATCACCGGTAGCGTGAATGCGATCAGCTTCGATATCACATCTGCGTCGCCATCCCTTCGACATTCATCGCTGCCTGGCGCAGTGCCTCGGAGCGGGTAGGGTGTGGATGGCAGGTCAAGGCGATGTCTTCAGCGGACGCGCTGAATTCCATGGCCACGCAATATTCGCCAATCATTTCACTGACACTCGGGCCAACCAGATGCACGCCCAGGATTTCATCGGTGCGCTCATCCGCCAGCACTTTGGCATAGCCTTCGGTTTCGTGATTGATCTTCGCGCGGCTATTGGCAGTGAAGGGGAATTTGCCGACCTTGTAGGCCCGGCCTTCGGTCTTTAGTTGTTCTTCGGTTTTGCCGACGCTGGCCAATTCCGGTTTCGTGTAAATGACGTTGGGAATGAGGTTGTAATTGACCTCACCTGCCTTGCCCACAATCTGTTCGATGCAGGCCATGGCTTCGTCTTCAGCCTTGTGAGCGAGCATTGGCCCGGACGTTACATCACCGATGACCCACACCCCGGCGGCTTCAGTCCGATGGTTCTTGTTGGCGAGCATCCCGCGCGCGTCGGTAGCCAGAGCAACGTTTTCCAGCCCCAGGCCTTGGGTGTAAGGACGGCGGCCGATCGCGACCAGAACGTAGTCCGCTTCCAACATTTCAGCTGTTCCACCGGCCGCCGGTTCGACGCTTAACTGCACAGCGGTTGCCGACGTTGTCGCGCTGGTAACTTTCGAACCCAGCTTGAAGTTGATGCCCTGTTTGCTCAAAGATCGCTGTAGCGTTTTACCGGCTTCACCGTCCACACCCGGGCAGATCCGATCGAGGAACTCGACCACGGTGACTTGGGCGCCCAAGCGTCGCCATACTGAACCCAGTTCCAAACCGATAACACCGGCGCCGATGACAACCAGATGCTTGGGGACTTCTGCCAGCGCCAGTGCGCCCGTGGAATCAAGAATGCGCTGATTATCGATGGCCACGCCCGGCAGAGGAGTGGGTTCAGAACCCGTTGCGATCACGATGTCTTTCGCGCTCAGCTCGGTCTTGTTGCCCTCGCCATCGGTCACCGTCACCTTGCCCGGGCCATCGATATGGCCCCAGCCTTTGATCCAGTCGACTTTGTTTTTGCGAAACAAAAACTCGATGCCTTTGGTGAGGCCTGTCACGCTTTCATCCTTCTGCTTCATCATCTGCTTAAGATTAAGCGTGGGTTTGACCTCGATTCCCAGGTTGGCGAATTCAGCGCCCATGGCGGCGTCGTACAGTTCAGATGCGTGCAACAGGGCTTTGGATGGCATGCAGCCGACATTCAGGCAGGTACCGCCGAGAGTCGCGCGTCCCTCTACGCAGGCAGCTTTCAAACCCAACTGGCCGGCGCGTATCGCGGCGTTATAGCCGCCAGGTCCTCCGCCCAAAATCACTACATCATAATGACTCATGAATAACTCCCGTTACGCGGTAGATAGAAGGCTTTCTCAGTCTAGAAAAGAAACGCGTTCCACGTGGAACAAATTCTGCAGCTGTAACCATGACAATAGGCAAACGCTACGTTATCGATAGCCAGCTATTTTTCGTGGATGGGCTACCCTCAATTCAGACGTCTGAAACAAGGGGGATTCTTCATGCTCGCGCAACTTCCACCGGCCTTACAGAATCTGCAGTTACCGCTCCGCCTGAGACTCTGGGATGGTCATGAATTTAACCTGGGCCCTACGCCCAGTGTGACGATTGTGGTAAAGGACCCACAAATGGTGACTCAATTTACGCACCCGAGCCTGGATGCTCTCGGGGCCGCGTTCGTCGAGGGCAAACTTGAGCTTGAAGGCTCTATCAGCGATGTGATCCGTGTCTGTGATGAGTGGAGCCAGGCATTGCTCGAGGAGGGTGACGACGATCAGCCAGTCCGCGCCATGCACGACAAAGAAACGGACGCCAAGGCTATTTCCTACCACTACGACCTTTCCAATGCGTTCTATCAATTATGGCTCGACAGCGACATGGCGTATTCATGTGCGTACTTCGAGACCGGCAGTGAATCCCTGGAGCAGGCGCAACAAGCTAAATTTCGCCACCTGTGTCGCAAGCTACGACTGCAGCCTGGCGAGTACCTGCTGGATGTCGGCTGCGGTTGGGGCGGGCTTGCGCGCTACGCCGCCAGAGAATTCGGAGTCAAGGTTTTCGGAATTACGCTCAGCAAAGAGCAACTTACCCTTGCTCGTGAACGGGTAGAGGCCGAAGGTCTGGACGACCAGATTGAGCTTCAACTGCTCGATTATCGCGATTTGCCGCAAGATGGCCGGTTCGACAAAGTCGTGAGCGTCGGCATGTTTGAGCACGTCGGCCACGCGAATCTTCGAGAGTATTGCCGCACCCTGTTCGGCGCAGTGAAGGAGGGGGGGCTGGTGATGAATCACGGCATCACTGCCAAGCACACGGATGGACGTCCTGTGGGACGCGGTGCCGGTGAGTTCATTGAAAAATACGTGTTCCCCAACGGCGAGCTACCGCACCTTTCGATGATTTGCGCGGAGATCAGTGAGGTCGGACTGGAGATCGTCGACGTTGAGAGCTTGCGGCTGCACTATGCCCGCACGCTTGACCACTGGAGCGAGCGGCTGGAAGACAATCTCGAAGCCGCGGCCAGCCTTGTACCTCAGCAGGCTTTGCGCATATGGCGCCTGTACCTGGCAGGATGCGCTTATGCATTCGCCCGAGGCTGGATCAACCTTCACCAGATCCTGGCTGTAAAAGCGCACGCCGATGGCAGTCATGAACTGCCCTGGACGCGCGACGATATCTATACACCTTAAAGGATCGGTGAGATCAACCGGGCGACGCGCATGCCGAGCTGTTGCAGGCGGCGCGTTTCCCGGCGGTCTTGCGCAGCGATTTCGTACGCATTGGCAAAATCGTCATTGAGCATTTGCTCTACCTGGGCGGCGAACGTACTGTCGACGGTCAACAGCATCACTTCAAAATTCAACCGGAACGAACGGTTATCCATGTTTGCACTGCCGATTGCGCTAATTTCACTGTCGATCAACACAACTTTTTGATGCAAAAAACCCGGCTCATATCGAAACATGCGTACGCCGGCACGTACTGCTTCGAAGGCGTAGAGGCTGGAGGCAGCGTAAACGATTCGATGATCGGGTCGTGAGGGCAGGAGAATTCGCACATCAACCCCACGCAATACTGCGAGTCGTAGCGCCGCGAATACCGCCTCGTCGGGAATGAAATAGGGGCTGGTTATCCATACGCGTTCAGTCGCCGCGTGTATGGCTTCGACGAAGAACAGCGAGCATGTTTCGTAGGAATCTGCAGGGCCACTCGCGAGTAGCTGGCAGAGCACGCCGTCTTCCGGATATTCATCGGGCAAAATCAGTGGCGGCAATGACCGCGCTGCCCAGAACCAGTCCTCGGCGAACGATTCCTGCATGCATGCTACAACTGGTCCGCATACCCTGACATGAGTGTCGCGCCAAGGTGCCAGCGGGGGTTTCTCTCCCATATATTCGTCGCCGACGTTGTGACCGCCGACGAAACCCAGCACTCCATCCACCACAACAATCTTGCGGTGATTGCGGAAATTGACCTGGAAGCGATTGAGCCACCCGCTGCGCGTGGCGAACGCTTTGACTTCCACACCGGCATCACGCAATGGCTGCACAAAACTGTTAGGCAGGGAGTGGCTACCGATGCGGTCATACAGCAGGAACACGGCCACGCCTTCCGCAGCCTTTTCCAGCAGCAACGTCTGCAGACGCCGGCCGAGTCGATCGTCGTGGATAATGAAAAACTGAATCAGCACTGCCTGTCTGGCGCCACGAATCGCCTCGAATATCGATTCGAACGTCGCCTGCCCATTGATCAGTAGTTGCACTTCGTTGTTTGCCAGGCAGGGCATGCGTCCCAGTTTTGGCATCGCTCTCAAGGAAGCGTATGCGCTTGATGCGCGCGCGGTCAGCGCCTCTTCAACCCAAGGCCGCCAGTTCAGCTCGGAGATTGCTTTGCGCATTTCCTCGTTGGCCTGGCGACGCGCCTGAATGTAGCCATCGAAGGTACTGCGGCCGAATACCAGATAAGGAATCAGTGTGAGATAGGGAATGAAAAACAGTGACAATGCCCAGGCGATGGAGCCTTGCGCCGTGCGGACGGTCAGTACGGCATGGATCGCAGCAACCATGCCGAGCGTGTGGATCAACGCGATCAGGTACCCGAAAACATGCGGGCCAAAATAATCCATGGGCTGCCTTGCTCCTGAAGTTTCAATGCTTAACAGACCATGTTCCGTGCAGAATGTCGCTATTTAATTGGTCCATGAACCGAAGCCCGCAGCTGACGTCTAACGGCCACTACTGATCAGGAGTTACACGATGAACGTACGTCTGCTGGGTTTGGCCGTGGCTTTTGGTCTGGCATTTCCTGTCGCTGCCCAAGCGCAAATGTTGCAACCCGGGTTGTGGGAACTGACCTCGAGCAACATGAAAGTTGATGATCAAAATTTGCCCGACCTGCAATTGATCCTCGGTCAGCTTCAAAGCCAGATGACGCCCGAACAGCGGGCCCAACTGGAAAAACAGGGCATTACCATGGGCGGAAAAGGCATCCGCGCTTGCCTTACGCCAGAGCAAGTCCGATCCGATAATATCCCGCTGACCGATCCGCAGTCGGGTTGCAAACAGGAAATCACTGAGCGCAACGGTAACCAGTGGAAATTCCGCTTCAGCTGCCCCAAGGCACAAGGTGCTGGAGTCGCAACTTTTCTCAGCGATCGTGAATTTACCACCAAGGTTAATGGCACCTTCAACGCGACCGGGATTCAGCAGAAGGGCAGCCTTGATACTCGCGCAGTCTGGTTGGGCAAGGAATGCGGAACGGTGAAACCGCGCGCTTGAGTGGGTGACTGCTTCACAGATCAAAATTCATACTGCAGTGCCTTGTCAGCCGTCCACCCATCATTTGATGGGTGCGCTCTATATATACCCAACTGATCTCCGTAGCGACCGCGTGGACGATTCCGCCATTAATGGCGGATCAATTGAAAAGGTATCAAGAGTCGACCTCCCAGTTCCAACGGCTCACCGCTACTGCGTCATGAGCGTGCAGGCTTTCGCTGTGGACCACGCGAATGTGAAAGCCATTGATGCCAGGAGAACGTTTTAGTGCACCGTTCAATCGCCGGGCGGCGTCCTCGCAAAACATAAGGTTCTGCCCATTGGCCAATGCAAATGCCTGCTCGTCCGCGCGTTTCACCGCGGTTTGCACGCCTGTGCCCAAGGCAGCTTCCGTGTCATTGATAACAGCCATCAGCGGCAGATTGTCCAGATAATCATCCAGGCGAATTCGCACATCTGCCTGACTGCGCTGGCTGTGTGGCGTCGCAACGATGCCATGTGGTGAGCCCAGCCAGGCTAATACGTCGGTATGCAACAGTGGGCGTTCGGCGAAATCAGCAGTGAATTTCCGCTGTATCAGTTGCCTCGCAAGGGCTGCCGAGCAAGGACAGGTGGAGGAATAAGGAATTTCCACACAAAGTTCCACGTGGAACATTTCGTTTTCAAGCGATGCATTCACGCTCACGGAATAGCTCTTCCAACCTGACAAGGCGCTGACTAACGCGGGCCGGCGCAATAAAAGCCCGGTTCGTATTTTCAGATATGCATTTTTTGAAAGCCCATCGTGTGAGTCGAGAAATTTTTGCAGCAGCTGGCGCAAAAGCGCCGGAGTGAGATTCTCTCGCTCAAGCATTTCGAGTGCGAGATACAGCCGTGACATGTGAATGCCGCGTGCATCGCCTTGATCGAGACTCACACCGGCATCAGCTTTCGCGCTGAGATGCTGGCCGTCGTATAGAACAGGCAATGCGATGCCATGCATGCCGACCCATTCAAGTGGTAGCGGAGTGTGAGAGGGACGGGCGCATATATCCGGGAGCGTTAGCGCGTTCATGAGCAAATCCATCGTGGAGATCGATGCGCATATGTTATGTTATTACATATAAATCAACCACGCCTTTTTCCTAGCCTCTGTGTTGCTTGGTTAAGGCGTCAGCTCAGTCTCCCCTTGAGGAATACCCGATGCCCAATCGACTCCCCGTCACGGTCCTTTCAGGCTTTCTCGGTGCCGGCAAAAGCACGCTGCTGAACTACGTGCTGCGCAACCGCGAAAATCTTCGCGTCGCTGTCATCGTCAACGACATGAGCGAGATCAATATCGACGGCAGCGATGTTCAGCGTGACGTCAGTTTGAACCGCGCGGAAGAAAAACTTGTGGAGATGAGCAATGGCTGCATCTGCTGTACGTTGCGCGAAGACTTGCTGGAAGAGGTGAGCAAGCTGGCCAAGGAAGGGCGCTTTGATTACCTGTTGATTGAATCCACCGGCATTTCCGAGCCACTTCCCGTAGCGGAGACGTTCACCTTTCGCGACGACAGTGGGCAGAGCCTGGCCGATATCGCCCGGCTCGACACCATGGTCACCGTTGTCGACGGCGTCAACTTTCTGCTGGATTATCAGGCCGCTGAGAGCCTGGCATCTCGTGGCGAGACGATGGGTGATGAGGATGAACGATCCATCACCGACCTGCTGATCGAGCAAATCGAATTCGCCGACGTCATCCTGATCAGCAAGATCGATTTAGTCGGCAGCCACGAGCGGCAGGAGCTTATGGCGATACTTCAGCGACTCAATTGCGAGGCGGAAATCATTCCAATGGTCATGGGTGAGGTCCCGCTGCAGAAAATCCTCAACACAGGTCGTTTTGACTTCGACAAAGCGGCCCAGGCGCCGGGCTGGTTGCGTGAAATGCGCGGTGAGCATGTGCCGGAAACCGATGAGTATGGCATTGCCAGCAAGGCCTACCGGGCCCGGCGACCCTTCCACCCGCAACGTTTTTTCGATTTCATCAACGGGCACTGGACCAACGGAAACCTGTTGCGCTCCAAAGGTTTCTTCTGGTTGGCAAGCAAGCACATGGATGCAGGGAGCTGGTCCCAGGCCGGTGGCCTGATGCGCTACGGATTTGCCGGTCGCTGGTGGCGCTTCGTGCCGAAAGACCAGTGGCCCGAAGACGCGGAAAGTACCACAGCAATCATGAAAAACTGGACGCCAGCTACCGGTGATTGCCGGCAGGAATTGGTGTTCATTGGCCAGAACATCGACTTTGCGTTACTCACTGCAGCGCTGGATAACTGTCTGTTGAGCGATGCCGAGATGGCTTCAGGGGTGACGACCTGGCTGCAAATGCCCGACCCTTTTGGTCCGTGGTACGTCGAGGACGCAGCGTAGGCGGTGTTGGGCTTATGGCTTCAGCCATGTCCCCTGGCTCTGACTTTGGCAAAAAGGTTTCAGGTAAGCTGCATCCGTCGCCACGCCGTAATAGTGGATGTCCTGGCGGTACGGCATATTGGCAACTTGAGCGTTGCTACACACACCAAAAGCGCCGGCAGGGCACTCATCGACGTACTGCACCTCTATCTTCTGCCCGCGCAGGTTGGGCTGGCAGAAGCCGTCGGCGAAGAGTGTCTGCGGGATGCTGCGGTTCTGTTGGCAGACCTTCACATCAAGTCGTTCAGCCGTACTATGTACCACACATGCCTGAGCCAACACTTCTCCTGACATCAGAGCCCACAACAGCGACAATCCTCTCAACCCCATTCTCGCCTCCTCAGATAATTTCAGCATGCTGCAGAACATTCCGACCCACGTTATTGCAGGCCCTCTGGGCGCTGGTAAAACCAGCCTCATCGAAAATCTGTTGGCGCAGCGTCCGCCGAATGAGCGTTGGGCAGTGCTCATCAACGAGTTTGGCCAGATCGGGCTCGACGCTGCGTTGCTGACCCGCGATGACGAGGGTATCGCATTGGGAGAAGTGGCCGGTGGGTGTTTATGTTGCGTCAATGGCGTGCCGTTTCAGATCGGTCTTGGACGGTTGCTGCGCAAGGCACGGCCCGACCGTTTGTTTATCGAACCGTCGGGCCTTGGCCATCCGGCGCAGTTGCTGGCGCAGTTGAGCGAGGCTCCATGGCTCGGTGTGTTGACCGTGCAGCCGTGCGTGATGGTGCTCGACGCTCAGGCACTCGCTGCCGGGAAGCCCTTGCCAGCGGCGCAGCGTGAAGCATTGAGCAGCGCAGGACTCGTGTTGCTCAACAAGTCCGAGGGCCTGGACGAGTTCACCTGTGAGCAAATCGCTTCACAATTGGCGCCACTTCCTTTGATTTGGACCCGCCAGGCCGCGCTGCCCTTGGAAAAGCTTCCCGGATTCGGGACGAAAGCACTGGTGGGTGTGGATAATTTTGTTGTCACCAAGGGTTTCGCCCGGATGCCAACGGTCTGGCCCGACCCCTCGCTGCCGATTTGCTCAAGCCAGGCACAAGAGGGCGGTTGGAGCATTGGCTGGCGCTGGCATCCCGCGCAGGTTCTCGAGTCTGCGCGGATTGCTGAATGGCTTCAAAGCCTGCAATGGCAGCGGGCGAAGCTGGTCATCCACAGCGGTCAGGGTTGGGTGTCGGCGAATGCGCTGGAGGATTCAGCCCTGGAATGGCGATCCAGTGAGTGGCGAAACGATTCGCGGATTGAATTGATCTTCAATGAGCCGCAGGACATTGGCGCACTGCAAGCAGCGCTGTTCAACTGCCGTTCCAGTTGACCACTTGTTTCAGGGCCGCCATTTGGTGTGTTCCTGCCGCCACTGACTCAACTCGATGACTTGAGCCCGGGGCTTCGCCACGTCGTCGACAACCGGCGAGTCGTCAAACGGCATCGGGTAGGGTGCCAGTTCAATCTGCGCACTGTGTGCGCCGAATTGGGTAATAGTGCCGATATGGCGACTTTCGCCGGTCACCGTGAACTCAAAGTTATACACGCGGGCAAGACGCTTGCGGCCGTTGGCGTCCTTAATGAACGCGATTTTCTTCAACGCGACGTTGCCATCCAGCAGCTCGATGCCGAGTTTCCCGCAATGTTGCTTGACCCGCTCCAGCGCCCGTTCGCGCAAGCCATGGTTGTGCCACAGCCACGCGCCGCCAACGGCGAGCAGCATCAGCACGAAGATATTTCCGAGGGTCAGCATCAGCAAGGTGCTCCAACAAGATAGCGTCAGCTTAACTGCCTCGCCGGTGTGTCGTACAGGCTGCGTTTCGTCGCATACTGCGCGGCTTGAATTCCAACCGGTTGACGGAACTGACGCATGAAACGTACGCCCCATCTGCTCGCCATCCAGTCCCACGTGGTGTTTGGTCACGCCGGTAACAGCGCGGCGGTTTTCCCGATGCAGCGCCTCGGGGTCAATGTCTGGCCGCTCAACACCGTGCAGTTCTCCAACCACACCCAATATGGTCAGTGGAGCGGCGAAGTGCTGGCGCCGCAGCAGATCCCGGCGTTGATCGAAGGCATCGCCGCCATCGGCGAGTTGGGCAACTGCGACGCGGTGCTGTCCGGGTACCTCGGCAGCGCGGCCCAGGGCCGGGCGATCCTCACCGGTGTGGCGCGCATAAAGTCGACCAACCCCAACGCGCTGTACCTCTGCGATCCGGTGATGGGTCACCCGGAAAAAGGTTGCAGCGTGCCAGCCGAAGTCAGCGATTTCCTTCTGGAAGAAGCCGCCGCCATGGCCGACTTCATGTGCCCGAATCAGCTGGAGCTGGACAGCTTTTCAGGGCGCAAGCCGCAGTCGCTGTTTGACTGCCTGGCGATGGCGCGCGCCTTGTTGGCGCGTGGCCCGAAAGCGGTGCTGGTCAAGCATCTGGACTATCCCGGCAAACCGGCGGACGTCTTCGAGATGTTGCTGGTGACGGGCGAGGGGAGTTGGCATCTGCGCCGTCCGCTGTTGGCGTTCCCGCGTCAACCGGTGGGCGTGGGCGACCTGACATCAGGGTTGTTTCTGGCGCGGGTGCTGTTGGGCGACAGCCTGGTGGCGGCGTTTGAATTCGCCGCAGCGGCGGTGCATGAGGTGCTGCTGGAAACTCAGGCCTGCGCCAGCTACGAATTGCAGCTGGTGCGAGCACAGGATCGAATTGCGCATCCGCGAGTGCGGTTCGAGGCGACTGCGATCAGTATGTAAGCGGGCTGCGACGAAAAAGATCGCAGCCTTCGGCAGCTCCTGACGGGAGCGCTTAAGATCTGGGCTTCAGACGTCGCCTTTGATTTCCTGATATCGCTTTTCCAGTTCCTGGCGGATCTGCCGACGCTGCTGAGCCTGGATAAAGCGGCGCTTGTCTTCGCTGTTCTGCGGTTGCAATGGAGGGACTGGCGCGGGTTTGCGCTGGTCATCCACGGCGACCATGGTGAAGAAGCAGCTGTTGGTGTGCCGCACCGAGCGCTCGCGAATGTTTTCAGTCACCACCTTGATGCCGACTTCCATCGACGTATTGCCGGTGTAGTTGACCGAGGCCAGAAAGGTCACCAGTTCACCCACGTGAATCGGCTCACGGAAAATCACCTGATCCACCGATAGGGTCACCACATAGCGGCCAGCGTAACGGCTCGCGCAGGCATAAGCGACTTCATCGAGGTACTTGAGCAGGGTGCCGCCGTGGACATTGCCAGAAAAGTTGGCCATGTCGGGAGTCATCAATACCGTCATCGACAGCTGGGCGTTTCCGGGTTCCATAGCGTTCTCAAGGTTCGGGGCAGGTTCAGGGAAAATGCATCTCTACGAATGCCTGATCGGTTTTTGCAAACCTCAGTTATCGGGACGCCGGGCATGCCATTGCCGTCACGCCGAATCGATCTGTTTCCATATATTGCACTGCCTTTCTGCAGGAAGTCGCGGTGTTACCCTTCGGATGCCCGTCTTGCGGGCTATTCCCACGCGTAAACCGGATTTTTACCCTGCTCAGCCCGACATTTCCCACGTCTGGCGATTGAGCGCTGTCCCAAGGAGCCCACGCCATGCATGCCATCAGTTTTATTCAGGACCTGGCAGTGATCATGTTGGTCGCGGGTGTGGTGACCGTGTTGTTTCACCGCTTCAAACAGCCAGTGGTTCTGGGATATATCGTTGCAGGGTTCATTATCGGCCCGCATACCCCACCGTTCGGCCTCATCCACGATGAAGAAACCATCAAGACCCTCGCCGAGCTCGGGGTCATCTTTCTGATGTTCTGTCTGGGACTCGAATTCAGCTTGCGCAAGCTATTCAAGGTTGGCGCTACGGCGTTTATCGCGGCCTTCCTCGAAATCGTGCTGATGATCTGGATTGGCTATGAAATAGGTCGCTGGTTTGACTGGAACACCATGGACTCGCTGTTCCTCGGCGCAATTCTGGCGATCTCCTCGACCACCATCATCGTCAAAGCGCTCAACGACTTGAAGATGAAAAACGAGCGCTTTGCGCAACTGATCTTTGGCGTGCTGATCGTTGAGGACATCCTCGGGATCGGCATTATCGCTTTGCTCTCGAGCATTGCGGTCAGCGGTACGGTGAGTTCCGGTGAAGTTTTTTCCACGGTCGGCAAACTGTCGCTGTTCATGATCGTCGCCTTGGTCATCGGTATTTTGCTGGTGCCGAGGCTATTGGCTTACGTGGCCAAATTTGAAAGCAACGAGATGCTGCTGATCACGGTGTTGGGACTGTGTTTCGGTTTCTGTCTGCTGGTGGTGAAACTCGAGTACAGCATGGTGCTCGGGGCTTTCCTGATCGGCGCAATCATGGCCGAATCCCGTCAGCTGCTGAAAATCGAACGGTTGATCGAGCCGGTTCGCGACCTGTTCAGCGCCATCTTCTTTGTCGCGATCGGGCTGATGCTCGACCCGATGATCTTGCTGGAATATGCCTGGCCGATCGCCGTCATCACAGTCGCGGTAGTGCTCGGCAAGATGTTGTCCTGCGGCTTGGGTGCTTTTATCGCCGGCAATGACGGACGTACCTCACTGCGAGTAGGGATGGGGCTTTCGCAAATTGGCGAATTTTCCTTCATCATCGCGTCGCTGGGCATCACCCTGCAGGTCACCAGCAACTTTCTCTACCCGGTAGCGGTGGCGGTGTCCGTGCTCACCACACTACTGACGCCGTACCTGATTCGTGCGGCGGATCCATTATCCATCAAGCTCGCCGGCGTCATGCCACAACGGCTGGGGCGGGTGTTGAGCATGTACGGCGAATGGTTGCGCAGCATTCAGCCGCAGGGTGAGGGCGCGCTGCTGGCGTCGATGATCAGGAGGATTCTGCTGCAGGTGGGGGTCAATCTGGCACTGGTGATTGCGATCTTCTTCTCAGGTGCTTTTTTCGCCGAACGCATGTCGACCTATCTACAGGACTGGATCAGCGACCCGAGCTGGCAGAAGGCGTTGATCTGGGGTGGCGCGCTGCTGCTTTCGCTGCCGTTCCTGATTGCGGCTTATCGCAAGCTCAAGGCGCTGTCGATGTTGCTGGCTGAGATGGGGGTGAAGCCGGAAATGGCGGGGCGCCATACCGAGCGGGTGCGTCGGGTGATCGCGGAAGTCATCCCGATCCTCTCGTTGCTGGTAATTTTCCTGCTTTTGGCAGCCTTGTCGGCGAGCATCTTGCCGACCAACAAGTTGCTGATGCTGATCGCCGTAGTGGCGGCTGCTGTGGCGGCGTTGCTGTGGCGCTGGTTCATCCGCGTGCACACGCGGATGCAAGTAGCGCTGCTGGAAACCCTTGATAATCACAAGGACTCCACAGGTCATTGATCCAACCTGTAGCAGCTGGCGCAGCCTGCGTCCGGCTGCGTCCGGCTGCGCAGCAGTCGTAAAAAGAGTCGACGAAGCATTTTTGGTTGAGCGGCTCAACCGCGTTTACGACTGCTTTGCAGCCGGACGCAGGCTGCGCCAGCTGCTACACAGTAGGAGCTTCGGTTTGATCAGCTTTCCAGCCACACATCCCGCGCCCAGTGCCAGACCGATTCCCAGGTTTCTTCTGCGACCAACTCTTCTTCCGCTTGCCACAACACCACAGTGCCGTCTTCCTCGACGCAGTAGTAGTCGTCGCCGTCCTGGCAGATAGGGATAAGACTACGATCAACGCCCGCATCCCAGGCATTAGCTGCCACGTCCGGCAGATAAGTATGTGACTGCGGATCGGTGACGGTAACCGGTTCCAGGCTGCCGTAGACCACGTCGCTGACTGTCAGCAAAAATTCTCTGAAAACAAACGGAATGTCGATGAACAGCTGTTCTTCGATTTCGACCAGAACGTCTTCGTCGGGCAACTCCAAGGGGACCGGTACTGGTTCGTTGGCTTCACGTAGTTGTTCGATGATTTCTTCCACGTCCGGGATCCTCTTGCTGTTGGCGCGGTTAGGTTGGGGCGGTTTATACAGTAGCTCGCAATAGATGCAACCGTGAAATGGAAAACCCCGGCCAAAGGCCGGGGCTTTTTATTGCGACACGTTTACTGCGGGTCGGTTCAGCCGTTCTGGCGGATACCGGCCACCAGCCAAGGCTGGTTCTCGCCTTGTGGACGTTCCATGTTCCAGCTTTCGCTGAATGCTTCACCCTGGTCAAAACGTGAAGTCTTCGACAGGCCGCTGAAGGTCAGGGTAGCGATGGTCTTGTCCGCACGATCATCAACGCCATCCAGCTGAACGCTGAGGTTATCAATGTAGGTGGACTGGAAACCGTCACCCAGATCGGCACGCTCACGCTTGAGGAACTCAAGCAGTTGCGGGGTCACGAACTCGGAGATCTTGTCCATCTCATTGGCGTCCCAATGCTGCTGCAGGGACTGGAAGTGGTTGCGGGCCGCTTCAATGAAGTTGTTTTCATTGAACCAGGCCGGTGCGTTGATCACCGGGCGAGCGGCGACAGGTGCAGCCGAACCGCCGAAGATCGAGCCCATGCCTGCTGGCTTCTGCTCGAACACTTCACGTTGCATCGGTGCGCCGGCAGGAGCCATGTGCGACTGCTGCTTGCGACGACGAGCGGCGATGAAACGGAAGACCAGGAAGGCGATGACCGCCATGATCAGGATATCGAAGATCTGCATGCCTTCGAAGCCGCCACCCATGAACATGGAAGCAAGAAGACCACCGGCAGCGATACCGGCCAGAGGGCCGAGCCAGCGCGAAGCACCGCCGGCTTTGGCG
>NZ_CABVGX010000048.1:0-38413 GCF_902497625.1 Pseudomonas fluorescens
GCCCGACACCGTCCACTTCACCGACGCCAGGCAAACCGAGCATTCCGGCGAAGCCGGCGAAACCCTTGCCGCGCACCTCGGCCAGCTTCGCCCCGCCACCGGGTGGCAACAGCCATTGGGACGCCAAGCTCGGCGTATACGTACTGGAAGACCAGACCAACACCTTCTACCGCCAGCGCACGTACTACCGCTGGAACAACGGCTGGAGCCGTTCAATCAGCCCGAACGGGCCGTGGGAAGACACGGACATTCAGGGTGTTCCGGGAGGGTTGGGACGCAAATTCGGGCAGTAACTGTCCAGGTAAAACAAGGCGACCTTCGGGTCGCCTTTTTGTTATGGTCGCGAAATCATCCCGGGCCAAGCAGGTCTGGCGATCAGCGAAGAGGTTTGTATTGATGTCGGGCAGGTTGATCTATCTCATCGGACCCTCAGGTTCGGGCAAGGACAGCCTGTTGGATGCCGCGCGAACACGGTTGACGAAGAGCAACTGTCGCATCGTCCGTCGAGTCATCACTCGCTCCGCTGAGGCGGTGGGCGAGGCGGCACAAGGTGTCAGCGCGCAACGATTCGCCGAGATGGAGTCACAGGGTGAATTCGCCCTGTGCTGGCACGCCAATGGTCTCGCTTACGGCATCCCGCGCGAAATAGACGATTGGCTGGCGGCGGGGGAGGACGTGCTGGTGAATGGCTCGCGCGGTCATCTGTCGGCCACACGCGAGCGTTATCCCAGTGCGCTGGTGGTGTTGCTGACGGTGGATGACGCGGTGCTACGCCACCGCCTGCTGGCGCGCGGCCGCGAATCTGCCGCCGAGATCGAACAGCGTCTGGCGCGCAACGACAGGTTCAGCGCCGAAGCTGGCAATGATCCATCGCTGCGGGTCATTGATAATTCCGGACCGCTGGAGCAGTCAGTACAGCGCCTGCTCGCTTGCCTCGTCCGGTAACCCGGGGCGATTGATGCGCCAGTGGGCTGACCACCGATCGGTGTGTGCGCGCACATACATCAAGAGCCGCTCGTCCTGTCTGGCTGATGCGGCGATGGGAAGCGGGTCCGGCACTGAGTCTTGCACAACACCTTCGAGGACAAGCCGGCTTGCCCGCGATGTTCTTCACCCGTCTCAAGCGGCAGCAAGCGAACGTTTCTCTGAAACACTCAGGAACCGCGCCAGCGCCAACAACGGAAAAGCGCTGCCGACAATCACGATCCACAACCAGCCACCGTGCTCATACACCGCGCTGGCGATCGATGAACCGAACGCGCCGCCGATGAAGATGCTGGTCATGTACAGGGCATTCAAACGTCCACGGCTCTTGGCATCCAGAGCGTAGACCGCGCGTTGGCCGAGGACCATGTTCATCTGCACACAAAAATCGAGGACCACGCCGGTGACCGCGAGGCCGATGACGCTGTAGAGCGGATGGATGAATGCCGGCAGAAAACTCAGGCTGGCGAGCAGCAGGGCCAGTAGTGATGCCATGCGGGTATGGCCGGCATCGGCGAGGCGGCCGGCGATGGGTGCGGCGATGGCACCGATGGCGCCGACCAGGGCGAATAGCGCGATCCCGGTCTGCGACAGGCCATGACTGCGCGCCAGTTCCAGCGGTACGGCGGTCCAGAACAGGCTGAATGAGGCAAACATGCAACCCTGATAAAACGCGCGCTGGCGCAGTACCGGTTGCTGGCGCAGCAGTGTCCACAGTGAACCCAGCAACTGGCCATAAGTGGCGTTGTGGTCGGGTTGGCGTTTGGGAATCGTCAGTGCCAGTACGATGCTGATCGCTGCCATCAAGCCCGCCGCGAGCATGAACATGGCACGCCAGCCGAAGTGGTCGGCGATCACACTGGATAAGGGCCGCGCCAACAGAATGCCGAGAAGCAAACCACCCATGATGCCGCCGACTACGCGGCCGCGGGATTCTTCCGGTGAGAGGTGTGCCGCCAGGGGAATCAGGATCTGTACCGAGACCGAACTGAAACCCACCAGTAATGAAACCAGCAAGAACACGTTGGGCTGATCGGTAAACGCCGCGCAAAGCAGGCTGGCAATCGCGACCACCGTGGTGATGATCATCAGCCGGCGGTTTTCCAACAGATCGCCCAGCGGTACCAGAAAGAACAAGCCCAGCGCATAACCGATTTGCGTCAAGGAAACGATCAGGCTGGCCATGGTATTGGTCAGGCCGATGTCCGGTGCGATCAGGCCTATGATCGGCTGTGCGTAATAGATGTTTGCAACAATCGCACCGCAGCAGAAGGCGAACAGCAGCACCATGCCCTTGGTCATCGTCGCGGCGCCATGAGCGGCCTGGTTCGGTTGATTCATCGAGTTTCTCGTCGACTGAATGGATAGGATTGCGCGCAGGTTAAAGCGCTGTCCGACATCGCAGAAGTCAATTCGCAGTGATAGTGATTATGCTGCGGGGGAATGGGCTGCGATGGCTGAATCCAATAAAAAAGGCGACCTCCACGGTCGCCTCTTCACAAAAGCTTAGAACTTACTGCCCGGTGTAAATCTGATCGAAAACCCCGCCATCATTGAAGTGGGTTTTCTGCACAGTGCGCCAGTCGCCGAAGGTCTTTTCCACCGAGAGGAAATCGACTTTCGGGAAGCGATCGGTGTACTTGGCCAGTACTGCCGGGTCACGCGGACGCAGGTAGTTGGCAGCTGCAATCTCCTGACCTTCCGGCGACCACAGGTATTTCAGATATTCCTCGGCGGCCACGCGGGTGCCTTTTTTCTCGACGACCTTGTCGACCACTGTCACGGGCGGTTCGGCTTCGGCGGAGACGCTTGGGTAAATGACTTCGAACTGATCACGACCAAATTCGCGAGCAATCATTTCCGCCTCATTCTCGAACGTCACCAGCACGTCGCCCAGTTGATTGGTCATGAACGTGGTGGTGGCTGCGCGGCCGCCGGTATCCAGCACTGGAGCTTGCTTGAACAGCTTGCCAACGAAATCCTTGGCCTTGTTCTCGTCACCGCCGTTCTTCAGCACATAACCCCATGCCGACAAGTAGGTGTAACGGCCATTGCCCGAGGTCTTCGGGTTCGGCACGATCACCTGAACGCCGTCCTTGAGCAGATCGGGCCAGTCCTTCAGCGCTTTCGGGTTGCCTTTACGGACAATAAACACGGTGGCCGACGTGAATGGCGCGCTGTTGTTCGGCAGGCGAGTGACCCAGTTGTCCGGAATCAGTTTGCCATTGTCCACCAAGGCGTTGATGTCGGTGGCCATGTTCATGGTGATCACATCAGCGGGCAGGCCGTCGATGACCGAGCGTGCCTGTTTGCTGGAGCCGCCGAACGACATCTGTACGGTGATGTTTTCGTTGTGCTCCGCTTGCCAGTGTTTCTGAAAGGCAGCGTTGTAATCCTTGTAGAAATCGCGCATCACGTCGTAAGACACGTTGAGCAGCGTCGGTGCGGCCTGGGCGAAGCTGGACATGACCAGGCCAGCGGCCAGCAGTGAGGCGCCAAAGAGTTTTTTCACCGCGCATTCCTTATTCTGAATTTAATGATGAGGCAAATTTGGCAACGACTATAACCGGGTGCCCATAGGCCTATAAAGATTAAAAAGCTCTTTGCTTATTCCAGTTTTTTAAACAGCTGACTGCCGCATCGGCAGCAAAATGCAGCGCTTGCTTCGTGACTGTTTTTCTTGCACACCGGGCAATCGGTTTGCAGCTGTTCGCCGCGCATGGCGTTGGCCAGCTCTGCGGTAAAAATCCCGGTGGGCACGGCAATGATCGAATAACCGGTGATCATCACCAAGGATGAAATGACCTGGCCCAGGGGCGTCTTCGGCACGATGTCGCCGAAACCAACCGTGGTCAACGTGACGATTGCCCAATAGATGCCTTTGGGGATGCTGGTGAAGCCGTGCTCCGGCCCTTCGATCACGTACATCAAGGTACCGAACACCGTCACCAGGGTGCAGACACTGACCAGGAACACGACAATCTTCTGCTTGCTGCCGCGCAGCGCCGACATCAGGTAATTGGCTTGCTTGAGATACGGGCTGAGCTTGAGCACGCGGAAAATCCGCAGCATCCGAATGATCCGGATGATCAGCAGGTACTGCGCATCGGCGTAGTACAGTGCGAGGATGCCGGGGACGATCGCGAGCAAATCCACCAGCCCGTAAAAGCTGAAGGCGTAACGTAACGGCTTCGGCGAGCAGTACAGGCGCAGGCCGTATTCGATGGCGAAGATGAGCGTAAAGCCCCACTCGATGTACGCCAGCAGGTCGGCGTAGTTCTGGTGGATCGTGTCGATGCTGTCGAGCATCACGATCACCAGGCTGGCCAGAATGATCAACAGCAAGATGCCGTCGAAGCGCCGCCCGGCCTTGGTGTCGCTCTGGAAAACCATGACGTAAAGTTCTTCACGCCAGTTTTTGCTGCTGTCCATGGAAACCGCCCAAACCAATGATCAGCGCAGCCTAGGTTGATTCTCCTCTGGAAGGCAAGGTGCACGGTTGCTTGCGACTGTGCCGGGCACCTGAACTGCCGGGCGAATCAGCCAGCACGCGAGGATAAACGGTGCGGTCAGGGTGGGCAGTCCGACTGCGGCAAACAGCGGTGTCAGCAAAAGTGCGAACGCTATTCCGAGCAGCGGCAGCCACGGTTGCTGGCGCGATGAGCTGAAGGCGAGGGCGGCGAGTACGCAGTTGTAGCCACCCAGGCCAATTAAAGCGCTGTAGAAGTCATGGTGCAGCAGGTTCCAGCCCATGCCAGCGACCGAGGCGAACATTGCCCAGCAGAATGCCCGGCGATCAGCGATCAGCAGCCCGGCAGCAATCAGCGCCCCGGCAAGCGGATGACTGAGAAACATCACCTGGCCCAGGCCTTTGAAAGGTGCGGCGAGCATGTTCAGCGTGTTGACCTCGATCAGATGCGCAGGGGTCGAGGGCGTGGCGAAACACAGCAGCAGCCAGCCCAGCACCACGAAGGGCGCGGTGTAGGCGGGCAGGTACTGGCTGACGCGTGTGCGTTTCAACCATTGTTGGGTGAGCATCGCACTCAGTCCGCCCGCCGCGATGATCAGCGGCGGTAGCAGCGCGGACCACGGAAAATACAGGCTCAGCAGCAGGCCGAGCAAAACTCCGTTGTAACTGAACAGACCGGCCTGACGATCAGCCTTCGCGTAGTTGCGGCGCTGCGCGGTGAGCAACCCGGCAACTGCGCCGAGCAGGGCGCCGCCGAGCAGAACCGGTGCGGTAAAAAGAATCGCCAGCAGGCACAGCAGGCCGCACAACGGATTGCGCTGGAGGAATATCTGGCTGAAACCGTTGAGCAGGGCAGTCGCCCAGTCGGGGCAGTGGGTGTTGAAGTGGTTGGCAGGCATGGCAGTTCTGAAAGTCAGTGAAACCGGGGTGCCTGCATCGCCAGCAGGCCGGCTCCCACACTGAATCTTTGTTCAGTCATTGAATCTGTGGTGTACACAAATCAACTGTGGGAGCCAGCCTGCTGGCGATGAGGCCGGTGTGGGCGCTAAATCAACGTCTCGATGCGCAACGAATTAGTCGACCCCGGCTGCCCGAACGGCACACCCGCCGTGATCAGCAACGTATCGCCACGCTGCGCCATGCCTTGGGCCTGAGCAATTTCCAGCGCCGTCGAACACACCTCATCTACCTGGCGCAGGCGATCATTGACCACCGAGTGCACGCCCCAGGCCACAGTCAAGCGCCGAGCGGTCTGCAGATTCGGCGTCAGGTTGAGGATCGGCACCGTCGGCCGCTCCCTGGCTGCGCGCAGGCTCGAGGTTCCTGATTCGCTGTAATTCACCAACACCGCCACAGGCAGCACATTGCTGATGCGGCGGATCGCACAGCTGATCGCATCGGACACGGTCGCCTCGGCTTTCGGCCGGCTCACGTCCAGTTGCGCCTGATAATCCGGCCCGTTTTCCACCTGGCGGATAATCTTGCTCATCATCTGCACGGCTTCCAGCGGGTACTCGCCGGACGCAGTTTCCGCCGACAGCATCACTGCGTCGGCGCCTTCGGCCACCGCATTGGCTACGTCGGTGACTTCAGCGCGGGTCGGCGCCGGGGAGAAGCGCATCGATTCGAGCATCTGCGTCGCCACCACCACCGGTTTGCCCAGTTCGCGGCAGGTCGAGATGATGTTCTTCTGGATTTGCGGCACGCTCTCGGCCGGCACTTCCACGCCCAGATCGCCCCGCGCAACCATGATGGCGTCGCTCAGCTCGGCAATTTCCCTCAGCTGCGTCACCGCTGAGGGCTTCTCGATCTTGGCCATCAGGAACGCCCGATTGCCGATCAGTTCGCGCGCTTCGCGGATGTCTTGCGGGCGCTGCACAAACGACAGCGCGACCCAATCCACTCCCAGCTCCAGACCGAAACTCAAGTCGCGCCGGTCCTTGGCCGTCAACGGGCTCAGATCCAGCACCGCTTGCGGCACGTTGACGCCCTTGCGATCCGATAACTCACCGCCATTGAGCACGGTGGTGTCGATCGCGTCGGCGTATTTGGTGACCACGCGCAGGCGCAATTTGCCGTCGTCGAGCAGCAGGTCCATCCCAGGTTCCAGCGCGGCAATGATTTCCGGATGCGGCAGGTTGACCCGGCGTTCGTCGCCGGGCGTCGGGTCGAGGTCCAGGCGCAGGGCTTGACCGCGATGCAGCTGCACCTTGCCGTCGGCGAATTTACCGACGCGCAGTTTCGGGCCTTGCAGGTCCATCAAAATGCCCAGCGGATAATTCAGCTGCCGCTCGACTTCGCGGATCCACTGGAAACGCTTGGCGTGGTCGGCGTGATCACCATGGCTGAAGTTGAGGCGGAAGATATTGACCCCCGCCTGCACCAGTTCGCGGATGTCTTCGATGCCTTCGGTGGCCGGGCCGAGGGTGGCGAGGATTTTGACCTTTTTGTCAGGCGTCATGTTTAGGGTTCTCGAGAATCAGGATGGCGCGGAAGTCGTTGACGTTGGTGCGCGTCGGCTCGGTGACGATCAAGGCATCCAGTGCCTGGAAGTAGCCGTAGCCATTGTTGTTGTCGAGTTCATCGCTGGCGCTCAGGCCGAGTGCGGCGGCGCGGGCGTAACTGTCCGGCGTCATGATGGCGCCGGCATTGTCTTCGGAACCGTCGATACCGTCAGTGTCACCGGCCAGGGCGTAGACGCCGGGCAGGCCTTTGAGACTCTCGGTCAGGCTCAGCAGAAATTCAGCGTTGCGACCGCCACGGCCATTGCCGCGCACGGTCACCGTGGTTTCGCCACCTGAAAGAATCACGCAGGGCACCGGCAACGGCTGGCCGTGCAAGACCACTTGCCGGGCGATGCCGGCATGGACCTTGGCCACTTCCCGCGATTCACCTTCCAGATCACCAAGGATCAAGGGACTGAAACCGGCCTGACGCGCCTTCACCGCTGCTGCTTCCAGCGATTGTTGCGGACGGGCGATCAGTTGGAAATGACTGCGCTCAAGGCTCGGATCACCGGGCTTGACCGTCTCCGATTGCGGGTTTTGCAGCCAGGTGCGCACCGAGGAGGGTATATCGATCGCATAACGATTGAGGATCGCCAGCGCTTCGGCGGACGTGCTTGGGTCGGCCACGGTCGGGCCGGAGGCGATGACCGTGGCGAGGTCGCCCGGTACGTCGGAAATCGCGTAGGTGTACACAGTGGCAGGCCAGCAGGCCTTGCCGAGACGGCCGCCCTTGATCGCCGAGAGGTGCTTGCGTACGCAATTCATCTCACCGATGGTTGCGCCGGATTTGAGCAGGGCTTTGTTGATCGATTGCTTGTCGGCGAGGGTGATGCCTTCGGCTGGGAGGGCGAGCAAGGCAGAGCCGCCACCCGACAGCAGGAAAATCACCCGGTCATCTTCGCTCAGGTTGCTGACCAGTTCGAACACACGCTTGGCGACGGCTTGACCTGCAGCATCCGGCACGGGATGTGCGGCCTCGACCACTTCGATTTTTTCGCACGGGGCGCCGTGGCCATAGCGGGTTACGACCAGGCCGCTGACTTCACCCTGCCAGCAGCGCTCGACCACTTGAGCCATGGCCGCCGCGGCTTTGCCGGCACCGATGACGATCACTCTGCCGCTGCGATCAACCGGCAGATGGGCTTCGAGAACTTGCTGCGGATGGGCCGCGTCAATGGCTGTGGAAAACAGCTCGCGCAGGAATTGTTGCGGATCGACTGACATGGCGGGCTCCCGGAATTCTTGTTATTTGAAAGGGCAACTCAGATCCCTGTGGGAGCGAGTGTGGTGAGGGGGCGGTGCGACGTTTCGCCAAGCCCCTCGCCACAGGCCTGCTCCCACAGGGTTGTGGGGCAGGGCTTACTTATCGCGAATCGAGAAATTCGCCATGTGCTCCAGGCCTTTGATCAGCGCCGAGTGATCCCAGTTGCTGCCACCGATCGCCGCGCACGTGCTGAACACCTGTTGAGTGTTGGCGGTGTTCGGCAAGTTGATGCCCAGTTCACGCGCACCGGCCAGGGCCAGGTTGAGGTCCTTCTGGTGCAGGCTGATGCGGAAGCCCGGGTCAAAGGTGCCTTTGATCATACGCTCGCCGTGCACTTCGAGGATCTTCGAAGAAGCGAAACCGCCCATCAGTGCTTCGCGCACTTTGGCTGGATCGGCACCGTTTTTCGAAGCGAACAGCAGTGCTTCGGCGACGGCCTGGATGTTCAGCGCAACGATGATCTGGTTCGCCACTTTGGCGGTCTGACCGTCGCCGTTACCGCCGACCAGGGTGATGTTTTTGCCCATCGCCTGGAACAGTGGCAGTACCCGCTCAAATGCATCGGCATCGCCGCCGACCATGATACTCAGGCTTGCAGCCTTGGCACCGACTTCACCACCGGACACTGGCGCGTCGAGGTACTGCGCGCCTTTCTCATTCACTTTGGCCGCGAAGGTCTTGGTGGCTGTTGGCGAGATCGAACTCATGTCGATAACGACTTTGCCTTTGCCGACACCGGCTGCCACGCCGTCGGCGCGAAACAGAACGTCGTCGACCTGCGGGGTATCCGGCACCATGATGATGATGAATTCGGCTTCCTGCGCGACTTCTTTCGGGTTGGCCAGGGCGATCGCGCCTGCAGCCACCAGGTCGGCCGGCGCTGGGTCATGGTGCGCCGACAGGAACAGGCTGTGACCGGCTTTCTGCAGGTTCAACGCCATTGGGTGGCCCATGATGCCGGTGCCGATAAATCCGATTTTAGCCATGTGAAAAATTCCTCTTGTTTTGTGTAGCTCCCGGCTCTGCACCGATGAGCTCTTTGTGGCGAGGGGGCTTGCCCCCGTTGGGTCGCGAAGCGGCCCCAAATTTGTTTACGCGGTTGAGTCAGATAGAACGCATGTGCCGGTTTTGCGACTGCTCCGCAGCCGAGCGGGGCGGTGCGACGTTTCGCCAAGCCCCCTCACCACAAAAGCCAGCGCCTGCAGGGACCGGCGTCAAACCGCGTTATGGCTTTTAAGCCAGCCCAGACCCGCTTCCGTGGTGGTCAGTGGCTTGTATTCGCAACCTACCCAACCCTGGTAACCAATGCGATCCAAGTGTTCGAACAGGAAGCGGTAGTTGATTTCACCGGTGCCTGGTTCGTTACGACCCGGGTTGTCCGCCAATTGCACGTGGTTGATTTCGCCCAGGTGCGCTTGCAGCGTGCGCGCCAGGTCGCCTTCCATGATTTGCATGTGATAGATGTCGTATTGCAGGAACAGATTGGCGCTGCCGACCTGTTCACGAATCGACAGGGCTTGTGCCGTGTTGTTCAGGTAGAAACCCGGGATGTCGCGCGTGTTGATCGCTTCCATCACCAGCTTGATGCCCACCGCCTGCAGCTTGTCGGCCGCGTATTTGAGGTTGGCAACAAAGGTTTTTTCTACGGTCGCATCGTCAACGCCTTGCGGACGGATTCCGGCCAGGCAGTTGATTTGGGTGTTGCCCAGCACTTGCGCGTAAGCAATCGCCAGGTCGACACCGGCGCGGAATTCTTCCACCCGGTCCGGCAGGCACGCGATACCGCGTTCGCCCTTGGCCCAGTCACCGGCCGGCAGGTTGAACAGCACCTGGGTCAGGCCATTGGCTTCCAGCGTGGCTTTGATTTCGGCGGAGCTGAAGTCATACGGGAACAGGTATTCAACACCACTGAAGCCGGCTTTGGCGGCCGCTTCGAAACGGGCGAGAAAATCCTGCTCAGTGAACAGCATGGACAGGTTGGCAGCGAAACGCGGCATAACTGATCTCCTGTAAATATAAGTCCCTGTAGCAGCTGCCGAGGTACGAGGCTGCGATGGGCTGCGATGGGCTGCGAAGCGGCCCCCACGGCGGTCCTGCGGACACGCATCGCAGCCTCGTGCCTCGGCAGCTGCTAAAGGTTTCAGGTCATCTTAATCAAGCATCGAAATCGCAGTCGGCGCGTCGTTGCCGACCAGCGCCAGGTCTTCGAATTCGTTGACCGCGTTGATCTCGGTACCCATGGAGATGTTAGTTACGCGCTCCAGGATAATCTCGACGATTACCGGCACCTTGAACTCTTCGATCATTTCCTGAGCCTTGCGCAGGGCAGGCTGGATCTCAGACGGCTCGAACACACGCAATGCCTTGCAGCCGAGGCCTTCGGCAACCGCAACGTGATCGACACCATAACCGTTGAGCTCCGGAGCGTTCAGGTTATCGAAGGACAGCTGCACGCAATAGTCCATGTCGAAACCACGCTGCGCCTGACGGATCAGCCCCAGGTACGAGTTGTTCACCACGACATGGATGTACGGCAGCTTGAACTGCGCACCCACCGCCAGTTCTTCGATCATGAACTGGAAATCATAGTCGCCCGACAGCGCGACAACCTTGCGCGTCGGATCGGCCTTGACCACGCCCAGCGCTGCCGGAATAGTCCAGCCCAACGGGCCGGCCTGACCGCAGTTGATCCAGTGACGCGGCTTGTAGACGTGCAGGAACTGCGCGCCGGCAATCTGCGACAGACCGATGGTGCTGACGTAGCAGGTGTCTTTGCCGAACACCTGGTTCATCTCTTCGTACACGCGTTGTGGCTTGACCGGCACGTTGTCGAAGTGAGTCTTGCGGTGCAGGCTGGCTTTACGCTGCTGGCAATCCTGCAGCCAGGCGCTGCGGTTTTTCAGTTTGCCGGCCGCTTGCCACTCGCGAGCGACTTCGATGAACACGGTCAGCGCAGCCGCGGCGTCGGAAACGATGCCCAGGTCCGGGGTGAATACGCGGCCGATCTGCGTGCCTTCGATGTCGACGTGAATGAACTTGCGGCCTTCGGTGTAGACGTCGACCGAACCGGTGTGACGGTTAGCCCAACGGTTACCGATGCCCAATACCACGTCGGATTTCAGCATCGTGGCGTTGCCGTAGCGATGCGAAGTCTGCAAGCCAACCATGCCGACCATCAGTGGGTGATCGTCCGGAATGGTGCCCCAGCCCATCAGGGTCGGGATAACCGGGATGCCCGTCAGCTCGGCAAACTCGACCAGCAGATCGCTTGCATCGGCATTGATGATGCCACCGCCGGCGACCAGCAATGGACGCTCGGCCTGATCCAGCAAGGCCAGGGCTTTCTCGACCTGAACGCGGGTGGCGCTCGGCTTGGCCAATGGCAGCGGCTGGTAAGCGTCGATGTCGAATTCAATTTCCGCCATCTGCACGTCGAACGGCAAGTCGATCAGCACCGGGCCCGGACGGCCGGAGCGCATTTCGAAAAAGGCTTTCTGGAACGCGTATGGCACCTGGCCCGGCTCAAGGACGGTGGTCGCCCACTTGGTCACGGGCTTGACGATGCTGGTGATGTCGACGGCCTGGAAGTCTTCCTTGTGCATACGGGCGCGGGGTGCTTGCCCGGTGATGCACAGAATCGGAATCGAATCGGCCGAGGCGCTGTAAAGGCCGGTGACCATGTCCGTGCCGGCAGGGCCGGAAGTGCCGATGCACACGCCGATGTTGCCGGCCTTGGTGCGGGTGTAACCCTCAGCCATGTGCGAGGCGCCTTCAACGTGGCGAGCGAGGACGTGATCGATGCCACCGACCTTCTGCAAGGCGTTGTACAGCGGGTTGATCGCGGCGCCCGGGATGCCAAAAGCGGTATCGACCCCTTCACGGCGCATCACCAGAACGGCGGCTTCGATTGCTCTCATTTTGCTCATGGTTTTGTGCCTCTTACGTTTTGTAATTGTATACAAGTGGCTTTGCGCAGAGTTTATTCACGGCGGACGGCGCAGGTCAATCCATTTTCTCAAGCGCCTGTTTCATTCGTCGGAAGCCCGTCTCGCTGTGGCTTTTCGTCGCATGTGGCGCTTTTCGATAATTATTGTATACAAAAAAATAGATCATTGTGTTCTATTTGTTGCATCGACCTGCGTCACTTGAGCGCAGGACAACAGCTTCTCCTATAACAAAATGAGGGCAGCACCATGAGCGCTTTAACCTTGAACGTTGCAGTCAACCTGACCAGTCAGGCCATCTCCGCCGGACGCGCCATCAACGCGGCCCCTCTGACCATCGCCGTGCTGGACGCGGGCGGGCATCTGCTCAGCCTGCAACGCGAAGACGGCGCCAGCCTGTTGCGTCCGCAAATCGCCGTGGGCAAAGCCTGGGGCGCCATCGCTCTCGGCAAGGGCTCAAGACTGCTGGCGCTGGACGCCCAGCAACGCCCGGCATTTATCGCCGCATTGAATAGCCTGGGGCAGGGGAGCGTCGTGCCAGCACCTGGTGGAGTGTTGATACGCGATCAGGACGGGAAAGTGCTGGGGGCGGTGGGGATCAGCGGCGATCTGTCGGATGTCGATGAACAGTGCGCAATCAGTGCGATTGAGGCGCTGGGGTTGCGGGCGGATGCGGGGGTTACGGCTTAAGATTTTTTGTTGATTGATCTGTCGCTTTCGCGAGCAGGCTCGCTCCCATAGGGGGCAATAGTGGACACAAAAATGTCAGCACACCGCGAGTCCACTGTGGGAGCGAGCCTGCTCGCGAAGCAATCTCCCAGACACATCCAGCTAAAAGTGTGCACCTCGGTTTTCAGCTCATTGATCTAGTCTTGCCCTGAATTCATCCATGAGAGAGGCAAAGGAATGCCTGAACCATCTGCTTCGCATCGTTTGCGCCTCGGGCGTTACTCTGAGAAAAATCGTATTTACCTGCTGACCACCAACACCCTCGGTAGAGAACCTGTTTTCAAGGATTTCGCCCTGGGCAGATTAGTCGTCGAGCAATTTCGTGCAGCGCAAGACGTGGGCGCTGCTAACTCATTGGCCTGGGTGGTAATGCCTGATCACTTTCATTGGCTGATCGAATTGCAGCAAGGTTCGCTGAGTGCACTGATGCAAAAGACGAAGTCGTTGATTACCAAAGCGGTGCATCAGGCCACGGCGCGTGAACTTAGCCTTTGGCAGCAAGGCTTCCATGATCGAGCGCTACGTCGTGAAGAAGACCTGGTAAAAGTCGCCCAGTATGTTGTGGCTAACCCATTGCGGGCCGGGCTGGTTGAGAAGCTTGGCGACTACCCGTTGTGGGATGCGATTTGGATTTGAGTTAATCGGCTGCGCCTTTCGCGAGCAGGCTCGCTCCCACAAGGGTTTTGTGTCCTGCATGAAAACGGAGTACGCCACATGAACCCTGTGGGAGCGAGCCTGCTCGCGAAGAAGACACTTCGGTCTTTCAGTCCGGCTCACACCCCTTCAGCACCAACCGAATAATCGTCTGCGCCGCCGCTTCGTAATCTTCTTCATCCAGCTTGGCCTTGCCGGTGATGGCGGTGATCTGCCAATCAAAGTCGGCATACGTCTGGGTCGCGGCCCAGATGCTGAACATCAGGTGGTTAGGGTCGATGGGGGCGATCTGGCCGCGGTCGATCCAGGTCTGGATGCAGTCGATGTTGTGTTTCGCCTGGCCGTTGAGTTGTTCAACCAGGTCCGAACTCAGGTGCGGGGCGCCGTGCATGATTTCGCTGGCGAACACCTTCGAGGCAAACGGCAGATCGCGCGAGATGCGGATTTTCGAACGAATGTAGCCGCTTAGTACCTCACTGGGGGCACCGTCGGCGTTGAACGGTGTCGAAGCCTGCAGAATCGGTTCGATGATGCTTTCCAGGACCTCGCGATAAAGGTTTTCCTTGGATTTGAAGTAGTAGTAGACGTTGGGCTTGGGCAATCCCGCCTTGGCTGCGATATCACTGGTTTTGGTCGCAGCGAAGCCCTTGTCGGCAAACTCTTCACTGGCGGCACGCAGGATCAGTTCTTTGTTGCGCTCGCGGATAGTGCTCATAAACCAGGGGGTTCCTTGCCTGTTCTGGCGGTGGCGCATGGTAGCACCGGCCTCGTCAGGCGCTCAAGAATGCCCCGAGCAACGCCGGTCACGCTATGCTGGCCGGCATTCACTTTTGAAGGACATCTCATTCATGGCAGGAAGCAGCTTGCTGTTGCTGATCGACGACATCGCCGCAGTGCTCGACGATGTGGCGCTAATGACCAAAATGGCCGCGAAAAAGACCGCGGGCGTGCTCGGCGACGACTTGGCACTCAATGCCCAGCAAGTCTCTGGCGTACGGGCCGAGCGGGAAATTCCCGTGGTGTGGGCGGTGGCCAAGGGTTCGTTTCTCAATAAACTGATCCTCGTGCCTTCGGCGCTCGCCATCAGTGCGTTCATCCCGTGGCTGGTCACGCCGCTGCTAATGGTTGGCGGCGCTTACCTGTGTTACGAGGGTTTTGAAAAGCTCGCGCACAAATTCCTGCACAGCAAAACCGAAGACAAGGCTGAACACGCACAGTTGGTCGAGGCAGTGGCCAATCCGGCAGTCGATCTGGTCGCCTTCGAGAAAGACAAGATCAAAGGCGCGATCCGCACTGATTTCATTCTTTCGGCAGAAATCATCGCCATCACCCTGGGTACTGTGGCCGGTGCTTCCCTGACCCAGCAAGTGCTCGTGCTGTCGGGCATCGCCATCGTCATGACCGTTGGCGTTTACGGTCTGGTGGCGGGCATCGTCAAGCTCGATGACCTCGGACTGTGGTTGACGCACAAGCCTGGCCAGATGGCGAGAAGCATCGGCAACGGCATTCTGCGCGCGGCGCCGTACATGATGAAGAGTCTGTCGGTGATCGGCACGGCCGCGATGTTTCTGGTCGGCGGCGGGATTCTGACCCACGGCATACCGGTGGTTCATCACTGGATCGAAAGTGTCAGCGCGACGGCGGGCGGTGCAGGGTTTATCGTGCCGACGTTGCTCAATGCGGTGGCAGGGATCGTGGCGGGCGCTGCGGTGTTGGCGGTTGTGATGGTTATGAGCAAGATCTGGAAGGCCGTGAAAGGCTGAACCTGACACTGTCCACCTGTAGGAGCGAGCCCGCTCGCGATAAGGCAGTGTCAGTCGGCATCGATGGTGACTGACACTGCCTTATCGCGAGCAAGCTTGCTCCTGCACAGTTCGGCGTGTGCAAAACCCATGAAAAAGGCCATTCGATTCGCATCGAATGGCCTTTTTTATTACCGATGATTTACTCGGCGATCTGCAACTTACGCGACTCGGTGTAGACGTAACGAACCTTCTCATACTCGAACGGCGAGTTCAGCTGGCCGTAGCGGAAGCTGGTCTGGTTACGCTTGTCGATGCTGCGCAACAACCACAGTTCGGGGTGGTTGGAGCTGACTTCGGCAACGTTGAGGAAGTTGATTGCCGACTCTGTCGTGAAATCCACTGCTAGGCCACCGGTATCGCGGATGTTGGATGGACCGAGGATTGGCAGCACGAAATAGGCGCCGCCCGGCACACCGTAGAAGCCGAGGGTCTGACCGAAGTCCTCGCTCTGGCGCGGCAGGCCCATGGCAGTTGCCGGGTCCCACAAACCGGCGATGCCGACGGTGGTGTTGAGCAACAGGCGTGCGGTGGTTTCCATTGAACGCTTGCCCTTGAACTGCAGCAGGCTGTTCATCAGGTTCGGCACGTCGCCGAGGTTGTTGAAAAAGTTGCTGACGCCGGTGCGCAAGAAGCTCGGCGTGATGTAACGATAACCATCGACGACGGGCAGGAACACCCACTGGTCGAAGCGATAGTTGAAGTGATAAACCCGACGGTTCCACTCTTCCAGCGGGTCGTACACGTTCAATGCGTTGAGCGTCGAGCGTTCGAATTCACGCTGATCCAGGCCCGGGTTGAATTTGAGCTTGCTTAGCGGTTCCTTGAAACCGTCGTTGTCGATCACAACCGGCGCGTTGGCTTTGCTGTTATCGGCATTGGCGACGCCTGCACAGAGTAGCGCTGCGATAAGCAGGAGATATTTAGCCACGGAAAAACTCCAGCATGGCGTCGCTGTTGACGCGGTAATTAAGGTTGCCGCAATGGCCGCCCAGTGGATAAACAGTCAAACGGTCGCCAAAGGTCTTGCGCAGGAAACCGAGGTCGCCAGGGCCGAGGATCACGTCATCGGCGTTGTGCATGACGGCGATTTTCGGGCTGTCGCGCAGGTAGTCTTCAAGGGCGTACAGGCTCACTTGGTCGATCAGTTGCAACAGGCTGCCGCCATCGGTGCGCGCGCGCCACATCGGGATGACTTGCTCGGTGATGTAGCAATCGAAGTCGCACTGCAATGCACGTTTGAGGAACGGGGTGAGGCTGGTGCCCTGGGTAATCGGATGCTTTGGTGGGGTGATCAGGCCGCGACGGTTGATCAGGTCGGACGTGAAGGCAATGTCGGCCGCCGAGAAGCGGAACGAGGTGCCGATCAGCATCGCCATCTGCTCGTTGCTCAAGTGTTGCTTGGACTGCTGGAAGTCGTAGAGCAAAGCGTCGTTGAGGTCGATGTAGCCTTTCTGCTGGAAGTAGCGGGTCAGCTTGCTCAGCACCAATTCGTAAAAAGTGGTGCTGTCAGTAATGCCCTTCACCTCGGTCTGCACCAACCGGTCGAGGTTGGTGATCGAGGTGTAGAGGTTGACCGGAGGATTGAGCAGCAGGACTTTCTTGAAGTTGAAGCTGCGACGGGTTTCGTCCAGGTGAGCGACAAATGCCGCGTCCAGGGCGCCAAGGCTGTAACCGGTCAGATAGTAATCGGTCACCGGCACGTTCGGGTTCTGCGCTCTGACAGCCTGCATCACCCGGTACATGTCTTCGGCGTCTTCCTTGGTGATACCCGGCGTGGCGAAGCGTGATGCGGCGCTGATGAAGTCGAAGCTGGTGGGCGACGACAATTGCACCACGTGGTAACCGGCTTTGTAATACAGCTTCTTCAAGTATTCGTTGAGGCTGCTGTCATAGCGTGCGCCCGTGCCGGCGATGAGGAAGATCAACGGCGCGGCCTTATCCTGGGTCGCAATGCGATAGGTGAGTTTTTTCACCGGCCAGAAGTTGTCCGGTAGCTCGAATTCACGCTCCGGGCGCAAGGTAACACTGCGATCCTCCTGATCGATGTCATCGTCCAGCGGCAGCTCCGGACGCAGGTCCGGAGGGGTCGTGGCAATGGTCGCCTCGAACGGGTTGGTCAAGGGATAGCCATAACTGGCGGCGTCGATGTCGACCGCCAGTGCGGACGCACTCAAAATAAGGCCGCCAAACAGGGCGGCGAAGCGCAAGGAACGGAGCATGACTAGATCCCTAAGAGGAAGGTGCCGAATAAAGTTCGCAGGCTATGACCGCCGGGGTTGCACCAAAGTGCCATGGATCGGCACCAATCAGGACTAATTCGGAGTAATAGTAGCTGGACGATACACTTTGCAGCTATTTCGTGACTATTTATCTGTTACGCGCGTTTGCTTAAAGCTGTCGGGCGATTAAGCTGGCCGCCGTTTTCGTCCCGTTGGAGTGTGCCATGTCCCGCCGTGTACCCGTGATTCTATTGCTTGTTCTGCTTCCATTGTGGCTGGCCGCCAGCTATGGCGCACGCTATGGCTTCATGGAGGATGCGCAGTGGGTCGGCGTCTGCGTGGACGAGGCCAGCCGTTGGGAATGCGTCGTGCGCTCAAACCTGGGCTTGATGATCCACTTCCAGGTTCTCGGCTATTCAGCGCTGGCGGCGGCCATCATCGGTTTCGTGATCCCTGGGCGGGCCGGGTGGTGGCTCGCGGTGCTGGCGCTGGTGTTCGGGCTGCCGGCGCTGGCGCTATATAACACGACGCTGGCGGTGTTTGCGGTGGTGATTGCCGGGTTGCGGTTGGTGAGGGCGTCTCGCGGCGTTTGAAGAAGCGAATCGCCAGCAAGCCGGCCCTACCGGATTTATGACAAGCGTATATCCGGGTAGGAGCTGGCTTGCCAGCGATGGGGTCAGACGCTGCCCTGCAAATCAGACCGCGCGAACCCGCAAGCATCGCCACAATGCAATCACCATCAACACACTCACCAGCGCCCAGCCCCACGCCTGCTGATTCAGCAAGCCTTCACGATACAGCTGCGGCGCAATGCCGGCACCGACGATAAAGGTCAGCAGTGCAATCTCCCGCCGCGGCACATTCACCGGACGGCACAGGTACACCAGTGCCGGAAGGATGAACGCGACGCTCGGGAAGCTGCGATAACGCGGATCAAGCACCAGCTCGAGCATCGTCACGGCGGCAGCGAAGCCTGCGGCGGCCACCAGCCAGCCGGCTCGGCGTTCCAGCACCGCGAATGCACGTCCACGCCATCCTTCGCGGACACTCAAAGTGAGCGCGGCATGTGCCAGCACCAGCACATTCAAACCGGTCAGCAGCGCAACCCACAGCCATTCGCTGGCAAACCGCGTGGTCACTCGCGCCAGATCACCCCAGGCCCCGAGTGCGCAGGCAGCCAAAGCAGCCAGCAGCGGCAGCACCAGTGCAGCGCGGGTATTACGAACGCGGCCGCCGAGCAGCAGCGTGCCGATGAAGATCAAGCCCCCCACCGCCAGCCATTGCGACCAATAGGGTACGTTCGACACTGGCCCGGCGAGCACGCCTTTGTCCTGGCGATCGGCATCGAACAGCCCCCAGTAACCACCAACTGCACCTTCACTGGCACGTTTCCACGGCTGGTCGAAGGCTTCGATCAGGTTGTAATGCCAGCCTTCCTGCTCGGCCATGATGACAAAACCGCGGATGAACTTGGCTTCATTGACGCGGCTCGGCAGGGCGGTTTCGCGCTGGCGGCCTTCGCTTGGCCAGCCGGTTTCACCGATCACCACGTCCTTGGGCGCGAACTTGTTGCCGAATACCTGGCGTACTTCGGCGACATGCTGCAGCGCGGCGTCGATGTTCGACGGATCGTCTTCCCAATACGGCAACAAGTGAATGGTCAGGAAATCCACTGCCGGGGCGACTTCCGGATGTTTCAGCCAGAACTCCCAGACATCGGCGTAGGTGACCGGTTGTTTGACCTGGTTTTTGACCTTGTTGATCAGCCTGGCCAGTTGCGCGCCGGTGATTTCCTTGCGCAGCAAGGTTTCGTTGCCGACGATCACCGACGTGACCACATCGGCGTTGGCGTTGGCAGAAGCAATCAGCAAGTCGACTTCTTTTTCGGTGTCCACCGAGTTGCTGTTCACCCACGCGCCGATCATCAATTTCAAACCGTGCTTGCGCGCCAGATCAGGCAAGGCCTCCAGGCCCGTCATGGAATAGGTGCGAATGCATTCGAAGCGCGTGGCCAGCAATGCCAGGTCGGCATCCATGCGCTCGGGGCGCAATTTGAATGGCACGTCGAACGGCGATTGATCCTTGTCGAATGGCGTGTAGGAAGCGCATTGCAGTTTGTGCGTCGCGCTCGCCACGTCCGGCAGTATCACCGGTTTGCCGATTCCGTACCAAAAGCCACAGAGGGCGAAAAGCCCCAGCAGGCAGGCGAATAAATAAGCGAAAAAAGGAAAGCGGGATGTCGCGGGCATGGTCAGGCCGTCTGGGAGCAAAGCGGCGCATGTTACCTGTATTTAAGACTCGCTTGGGTGGTCTGCACGATTTTGACATGCAAAGTTCGGGCGTATCGGCGGCTCTGCTCATGACCGTACTCATTAATGGCCTTCTGATGTCGTTTCTCGATGCTTCGAGGTCGCTGGCAGAGCAGGTCGCCGTTTGCGTCGGGTTGATGATCGAAAGCGTCAGTACTCCACTGATGGTTTAGCGAGTTTACGGTGAGCGTGATGGAGGCGCTGTGCACTATAACAATACGTTGACGCGGCTCGGCATCCGTCGGGCGCAGCACTTTCGGGGAAGTAACGATGAAGATGCGACGACTTTTAGGCGCGGGTGCCGCTCTGGTGCTTGCGATTGGCTCCGCCCACGCCCTGGCCGCGAAAGGGGCTGTCACCATCGGCTACGTCGACGGCTGGTCTGACAGCGTTGCGACCACCCACGTTGCGGCCGAGGTGATCAGGCAAAAGCTCGATTACGATGTGAAACTTCAAGCGGTCGCTACCGGGATCATGTGGCAAGGCGTGGCCACCGGTAAACTTGATGCCATGTTGTCAGCCTGGTTGCCGGTCACCCATGGCGATTACTGGACCAAGAACAAGGACCAGGTGGTCGATTACGGTCCGAACTTCAAGGACGCGAAAATCGGTCTGATCGTGCCTGAGTACGTCAAGGCCAAATCCATCGAAGACCTGAAAACCGACGATACCTTCAAGAATCGCATTGTCGGCATCGACGCCGGTTCGGGTGTGATGCTCAAGACCGATCAGGCCATCAAGGATTACGGTCTGACCAGTTATCAACTCAAAGCCAGTTCCGGCGCCGGCATGATTGCCGAGCTGACCCGTGCCGAGAAGAAAAACGAATCCATCGCCGTCACCGGCTGGGTGCCGCACTGGATGTTCGCCAAGTGGAAACTGCGTTTCCTTGAAGATCCAAAAGGCGTGTACGGCGCCGCTGAGACCGTGAACAGTATCGGCAGCAAGGAACTGGAAACCAAGGCACCGGAAGTGGCGAAGTTTCTGAAGAATTTCCAGTGGTCCTCGAAAGATGAAATCGGCGAAGTGATGCTGGCGATTCAGGATGGTGCCAAGCCTGACGCAGCGGCCAAGGCGTGGGTTGCCAAGCATCCGGAGCGTGTTGCGGACTGGACTAAATAACAGTCACCTCGTTTAAACCTGTGGGAGCGAGCCTGCTCGCGATAGCAATCTGTCAGATGACTTGAGCGTCGACTGACACAACGCAATCGCGAGCAGGCTCGCTCCTACATTCATTTGTGCATGCTGGAGATTGGCGCATGTGTCATGTCGTTCTAATACTAAGGTCGTCTGGAACCTGTCCCGCAGCCGCATAAAGTGGATGACGTTACAACTTCATCTGTGCTGCGAGGATAAAAACAATGAACGACAGCATTTACCTCTCGATTCAAAACAGCCCTCGTTTCAAGGAGCTGGTTAGCAAGCGAGAAAGGTTCGCCTGGATTCTTTCGGCGATCATGCTTGGGCTTTACTCCGGATTCATCCTTCTGATCGCTTATGGGCCGCATATATTGGGCGCGAAGATCAGCCCTGAGTCTTCCATTACCTGGGGCATACCGATTGGTGTCGGGCTGATTCTTTCAGCCTTCGTCCTGACCGGCATCTACGTTAAACGCGCCAATGGCGAATTCGACGACCTGAACAATGCGATTCTCAAGGAGGCTCAGCAATGATCCGGCGTCTAATGGCTCTATTGAGCATTGCAGCATTTGCACCCGGGGCCTGGGCGGCTGACGCCCTGACCGGTGCAGTGACCAAACAACCGCTGAACGTCGCCGCGATCCTGATGTTCGTGGCGTTTGTCGGCGCGACTTTGTACATCACTTACTGGGCGTCCAAGAAGAACAATTCGGCCGCGGACTACTATGCGGCGGGCGGCAAGATCACCGGCTTCCAGAACGGTCTGGCAATTGCCGGCGACTATATGTCTGCGGCGTCCTTCCTGGGTATTTCCGCGCTGGTGTTCACCTCCGGTTATGACGGCCTGATCTACTCGATCGGCTTCCTCGTGGGCTGGCCGATCATTTTGTTCCTGATCGCCGAACGTCTGCGTAACCTGGGTAAGTACACCTTTGCCGACGTGGCGTCCTACCGCCTTGGGCAAACCCAGATCCGTTCGCTATCCGCGTGTGGTTCTCTGGTAGTGGTAGCGTTTTACCTGATCGCGCAAATGGTCGGTGCCGGCAAGCTGATTCAGTTGCTGTTCGGTCTCGACTACCACATCGCGGTCATCCTCGTCGGTATCCTGATGTGCATGTACGTGCTGTTTGGCGGCATGCTGGCGACCACTTGGGTACAGATCATCAAGGCTGTGCTTTTGCTGTCCGGTGCCTCGTTCATGGCGCTGATGGTGATGAAGAGCGTCAACTTCGATTTCAACGCACTGTTTTCCGAGGCGATCAAGGTTCACCCTAAAGGTGAAGCGATCATGAGCCCGGGCGGTCTGGTGAAAGATCCGATCTCGGCGTTCTCGCTGGGCCTGGCGCTGATGTTCGGTACCGCCGGCCTGCCGCACATTCTGATGCGCTTCTTCACCGTGAGTGACGCAAAAGAAGCACGCAAGAGCGTGCTGTACGCAACCGGTTTCATTGGTTACTTCTACATCCTGACCTTCATCATCGGCTTCGGCGCGATCTTGCTGGTGAGCACCAACCCGGCGTTCAAAGACGCGGCGGGCGCGCTGTTGGGCGGTAACAACATGGCGGCGGTGCACCTGGCCAACGCGGTCGGTGGCAGCATCTTCCTGGGCTTCATCTCGGCGGTAGCGTTTGCGACCATTCTGGCAGTGGTTGCCGGTCTGACCCTGGCCGGTGCATCGGCGGTGTCCCATGACCTGTATGCCAGCGTGATCAAGAAGGGCAAGGCCAACGAGAAGGATGAAATCCGCGTCTCGAAGATCACCACGATTGCCCTGGCAGTGCTGGCGATTGGTCTGGGCATTCTGTTCGAAAGCCAGAACATCGCGTTCATGGTTGGCCTGGCATTCTCCATCGCGGCGAGCTGTAACTTCCCTGTGCTGTTGCTTTCGATGTACTGGAAGAAGCTGACCACGCGTGGTGCGATGATCGGCGGTTGGCTGGGTCTGATCAGTGCTGTTGGTTTGATGGTGCTTGGGCCAACCATCTGGGTGCAGATTCTGCATCACGAGAAGGCGATCTTCCCGTATGAGTACCCTGCGCTGTTCTCGATGATCATTGCCTTTGCAGGGATCTGGTTCTTCTCGATCACTGACAAGTCCAAGGCAGCAGACAATGAGCGGGCGCTGTTCTTCCCGCAATTTGTTCGCTCGCAGACCGGGCTTGGAGCGAGTGGGGCGGTTTCTCACTAAGGGTTTGATGGGTTAGTTGCTGGAATGAGAATGCCCCGGTCGCGAGATCGGGGCATTTTTGCTTGTGTTGAGTGAGCGATATGCAGACCTTTCGTGCCCGCGAGGGAGGATGTACCCAAATCTCTGAGGGCGCTGGCTTATTCGCAATGGCGCCTGCGGGCGAACCATATCCTCCGGTAACCTGCATTCCCCCCGACAACTTCTACACTGAGGAGACCGGCCTTTCCACCCGGCCCTCCGACAACCACTGCCCAGGAGTCAGACCCATGCCCGAAAAGACCTGCGACTGCCCTCAGTGTTCGTGCGAGCTTGGCGAACATCCCATTGCGCGTCACGGTAAACATTACTGTTGCGAGGCGTGCGCCAAGCATCATGACGGCGGTGAAGCGTGCGCCAATAAAGGTTGCAAATGCGCATCACCGAAAAAATAGCGGCGCAAAAAAAGTGGAGCCTATTCAGGCTCCACTTCCAGTTTCAGGCTGTCATCATTCAGCCGTTCGATATGCCGTATCACGCCATTAAGTCGCCGCCCGTCCACATGGACCAGGAGCGTATTGGCTTTTTCCAGCCCTTTGGGTACGGGCGCTTGGACGCGTAGGGCAAAACGGTTCGGCTCACCCTCAACCTGTTCCAGTCCCACTTCGCAATCAGCACTTCTGGTGTCACGACCAAACAGAGTGTCGATGCCGTAGTCAATGTGCGCCGAACTGGTCAGCGGCGGGCTTGTCATCATTTGTCCTCCCGGTCATTCACCCGGCGGGTCGCCAGGTAACGTTCTCCACCCCGAATTTTTCCGCCATCGGCTTGCTGGTTTTCTGCACCTTCTCGCGCCCGAACCGCGGAATCCGGCCCACGCCCGCATCACAACTCGCCCAATGCCACGCCTCAGTGTTATCCATTTTGTCGAGCCGGATAATGAAGGACTTGGGGGCGCCGTGCAGGGTGTATTCAATAACGAAAAGTTTTGCGTTGTTCATAAAGCCCAAATTCCTCCCTGTAGTAGTAGAAGGATCGTCCGGCTGGCGGAAAATTCAGTCGGATTGTCAGACGGTAGTCTTCGATAATGACAGGTTCAGCGCGCTTCTTCAGGATGTAGCAAAAAAGGTCAATGAATGCTGAACATCGCTCTGAAGGGGCGTGCGACTGGCACGCTCGCGCGCGATACGACTGGCCCGTGCCGCGCTCTGTTAGAATCGCCGGCATTGACTTCACGAGGTGCCCCCATGAGCGAACCGATCCGTCTGACACAGTACAGCCACGGCGCAGGGTGTGGTTGCAAGATTTCTCCTCAGGTGCTGGAAGTGATTCTCGCCGGCAGTGGCGCACAGAATCTTGATCCTAAACTGTGGGTGGGCAACGCGTCGCGCGATGACGCGGCGGTGTATGCGATTGACGAAGAGCGCGGTGTGGTTTCGACCACGGATTTCTTCATGCCCATTGTCGATGACCCGTTCGATTTCGGCCGGATTGCCGCCACCAATGCGATCAGCGATATCTATGCCATGGGCGGCGATCCATTGATAGCGATTGCCATCCTGGGCTGGCCGGTCAACGTGCTGGCCCCGGAGATTGCCCGGGAAGTCATTCGTGGCGGGCGTTCGATTTGCGATGAGGCGGGCATTCCATTGGCCGGCGGCCATTCCATCGACGCCCCGGAGCCGATCTTCGGCCTGGCCGTGACCGGGCTTGTGCACAAGCGCCACATGAAGCGTAACGACACCGCCACCGTCGGTTGTCTGCTCTATCTCACCAAGCCTCTGGGCATTGGTATCCTCACCACAGCCGAGAAGAAGGGCAAGTTGCGTCACGCTGACATCGGCCTCGCCCGCGACTGGATGTGCACGCTAAACAAGCCGGGCAGCCGTTTCGGCAAGCTCGACGGCGTCACGGCGATGACCGACGTTACCGGGTTCGGTCTGCTGGGGCATCTGGTGGAAATGGCCGACGGCAGCCAGGTCACTGCGCGCATCGAATATGCGCGGGTCCCGCAGCTGCCCGGTGTCGAGTATTACCTGGAGCAGGGCTGCGTCCCCGGCGGCACCTTGCGCAATTTCGACAGCTACGCCAGCAAGCTGGGGCGGATTCAGGAGTTGCACAAACGTGTGCTGTGCGATCCGCAAACCAGCGGTGGTTTGCTGATTGCGGTGACGCCAGAAGGCAACGCGCAGTTCCTCGAAGTCGCCGCCGAGCTTGGCCTTTCGCTGCAGCCGATCGGTGAACTGGTCGAGCGACAGACAAACGCGGTCGAGGTGTATTGATGCCCATCGACGTCACCGATTACCGCGATATCTTCCTGCATGAACGGCCGATGATGGACACGCGTGCGCCGGTCGAATTCATCAAGGGTGCCTTCCCCGGCGTCGCCAACTTGCCGCTGATGAACGACAGCGAGCGCCAGCGCATCGGCACCTGTTACAAGGAACATGGCCAGCAGGCGGCGATCATCCTCGGCCATCAACTGGTGTCCGGACCGATCAAGGCGCAACGCATCCAGGCCTGGGCGGAATTTGCCCGGGCGCATCCGGAAGGTTTGCTGTACTGCTTTCGCGGGGGCTTGCGTTCGCAGATCGTCCAGCAGTGGCTCAAGGATGAGGCGGGCATCGATTTCCCCCGGGTCGGTGGCGGCTATAAAGCCATGCGCACTTTCCTGCTGGAGTCGCTTGGGCAAGCGCTCACCCAGAGCGATTTCGTTTTGCTGGGTGGCATGACCGGCACTGGCAAAACCGAAGTGCTGACACAGTTGAACAACGGCCTCGATCTCGAAGGACACGCCAATCATCGTGGTTCCAGCTTCGGCAAGCGGGCAACCGGGCAGCCGTCCAACATCGATTTCGAAAACCGTCTGGCGGTGGACCTGCTGAAAAAACGCAATCGTGGCATCGAGCAGTTTGTGCTGGAAGACGAAAGCCGCATGGTCGGCAGCTGCGCCTTGCCGTTGCCGCTGTTTCAGGGCATGCAGCAATTTCCGATGGTGTGGCTGGAAGACAGCCTGTCAGGCCGGGTCGAGCGGATCCTGCGTGATTACGTGGTAGACCTGTGCGCCGAATTTAACGGCGTACACGGGGAGGAAGGCTTTGCGCTTTTTTCCGAACGTTTGCTGGCAAGCCTGAACAATGTTCAGAAGCGCCTGGGCGGCGAGCGACATCGGCGGATGCTGATCCTGATGGAAGCGGCCTTGGCCGAGCAGGCCCGCAGCGGTGCGGTGGACCTGCATCGCGACTGGATCGAAGGGCTGCTGCGAGAGTATTACGACCCGATGTATGCGTTTCAGCGTGAGAAGAAGGGCGCACGGATCGAGTTCGTCGGGGAGCAGGCGGCGGTGCTTGAGTACCTTCGCCAGCGAGTCATTCAGCGAGGCTGATGTTGAATCGGCGGGCCCGCGAAGAGGCCCGCCGGTTCCCTGCAAATCCTAAAGCAACGCCGCCCCGATCAACCCGCTGACCACGCCGATCCCCATCGTCATCAGCGCCACGCTCACCAATACCCGCGCGTCGAAATCCTTGCGCAACATCAACAGCGACGGCAGGCTGATGCTCGGCAGGGTCATCAGCAGCGCGACCGCCGGTGCGGTGCCCATGCCGAGGGTCATCATGGTTTGCACGATAGGGATTTCGGCCGCAGTCGGAATCACGAACAGCGTGCCGACAATCGCCAGAGGAATCAGCCAGACCAAACTGTTGGCCATCGCCCCGTCGATGTGCGGGAACACCCAGACCCGCACGGCGCCCAGCACCAGCACCGCAAGGATGTAGACCGGGATGGTGCTCCAGAACAGCTGCCACAGGGTTTTCGCCCAGCGTGTCAGGAAGGGCTGTGTGTCTTTCTCGGTAGCATTGGTGACAGCTTCGACCGCCGCTTCCGGCAGGGTTTCCGGGCCGGCAATCCGCTGGGCCACCAGCGACACGCCGAACACCAGGACAATCCCCGCGACCAGACGCAATGCCGTGAAGCCCCATCCGAGAACGAAACCCATGAACACCAGCGTCGCCGGATTGAGCACCGGATTGCCGATCCAGAACGCCAGCGCGGCCCCCACCGAAACGTTTGAACGACGCATGCTTGCGGCTACGGGGGCTGCGCAACACGAACACATCATCCCCGGCAGGGCAAACAGCCCCCCGCGCACGGTCGAGGCAACCCCTGCGCGGCCGAACAGGCGCAGCAACCAGTCTCGCGGGATCAACACTTGCAGCAGGGAACCCAGAATGATCGCCAGTACAGCAGCCTTCCAGATCGCCAGAAAATACACTTTCGCGTAAATCAGCGCGGCAGCCAGCGGGGCAGTCTGAGCGTCGTTGAGGATGGAGACGCCGATGCTGTGATTGTCAGCGGCGACGAACGCCTTCACATAGTAGGGCGACCACTTGACGTAGTAGAGGCCGATGCAGGCCACCAGCACGAACAACGCGGGTTTCCACCAGAACGACCAACCCCGGATAGGGGAGGCTGTGGTTGAGAGCGACATGAGGAGATCCGGACAAAGGGGAGATGGGCAGCATGATAGCCCAGCCCTTTGCTCGATGCAGATATTCGCCGATGCGTCTAACCAGGGACCATCAGGTCGGACAGGTTTGCAGACCGTTATCCAGACCTTGCTTGTAAGTGTGACTCTGCAGGCTGGCCTTGCCGTTGTGCCACGTCAGGGTGAGCACGTAGAGCGAGTCGAAATCGCTGGAGGCCCAGTCTTCGGTGATGTTCTGCTTCTTGCCGACCGCTTCGCCCGCGACCTTGTTGATCAGTTCCGGCAGGTAACCGTGGGACCAGGCGGTGTAAATCACAGAGTTGTGATACTTGTCTTCGAGCAATTCATCGGCCAGGTCACTGGTGTCGTTGGCCGAGAATTCGATGTTCACCGGCAGACCGAGCTTGATCGCGCTGGGGCTGATGGTCATCAAGGGACGAATATAGCTGTAGGAATTATCCAGTTCGCCTTCTTCGACATTGCGCGTTGGGTTGGCAGCGAAGACGTAGTTGGCCTTACCGAATTTTTCCGGCAACAAGGTGGCCAGGTCAATGGCGCGGTTCAAACCCTGGCAGTTCAGTTGGCCGAGACCACCGGCGGGTTTTTCCGCATGGCGCAGAAACACCAGTGTCTGGGTGCCGTCTGCCGGTTGAGCGCGGCTCTCACTGGACTCCAGCGCTAGAAACAGGGCGCTCATGGCCAGCAAAACTGGCAGCAGAATGTAGGCGCGATGCTTGAAAGGCTTGGCAAATTTCAGCAACTTCATCATTCGATAGATATTCTTCAGCGCAATCGGTTAAGGCTGACAAACCTCTACACCTTGAACTCCCGGCATCAGGTGGTTTCCATGTCGTTGTAGCCATTACGGTCAAACGCAGGCCATTCTCAGAGTGCTCCAAGGCCTGTTTGGTTCGATCACCGTCGAGTGCGCAGCACTTTAAACGCAATACGGTCGGGATTGGGTTAAAGGTTAGCGACAGGATGTTGCGATTTGATGTCCGCCAGGGCCTACAGCGCAAAGATCACGACTATTAGCCGACGATCCTCGATTTTGCCCGGATGCATCGGGTCATGTTTCGGATGGGCGACACCGCTCCGGTGTACGGGCAGACCGCTTTCAGCGACCGCGCTAGAACCCTGTAGCAGCTGCCGAGCCTGCGAGGCTGCGTCAGGCCGCGCAGCGGTCGCCAGCTGCAATGACGTTTAGCTGAAACCCATTGGACGGATGACGACCGTTGCACGGCCGGACGCAGCCTCGCAGGCTCGGCAGCTGCTACATAGATTTGGGATTATTGCCGATGGCGTAAGGGTTTTTTCTCGTTCGGGATTTGTACCCGGCGCCGCACAGGGCATAAGCTTTCGTCCCTACGACTTTTGTCTCATCCGCCGTTTTTGCAGGAATGCCCATGTCCAGCCAGTTCCCCGAAGCACGTCCCCGCCGTCTGCGCCGCAATGCGAGCCTGCGCCACCTGTTCCAGGAAACCGAATTCAGCGTGAGCGACCTGGTGCTGCCGATCTTCGTCGAGGAAGAAATTGACGATTTTGTGCCGATCAACAGCATGCCCGGGGTGATGCGTATTCCGGAGTCGAAACTGGCTGGCGAGATCGAGCGCTATGCGCGCGCCGGGATCAAATCGGTGATGACCTTCGGCGTGTCTCATCATTTGGACAGCAGCGGCAGCGACACCTGGAGCGACAACGGCCTGGTCTCGCGCATGTCGCGGATCGCCAAGGACGCAGTGCCGGAAATGATTGTGATGTCCGACACCTGTTTCTGCGAATACACCGATCACGGTCACTGCGGTGTGCTGCACAACCATGAAGTCGATAACGACCAGACCCTGACCAATCTCGGCAAGCAAGCCGTCGCCGCCGCGCGCGCCGGTGCTGATGTGATTGCCCCGTCGGCCGCGATGGACGGGCAGGTTCGGGCGATTCGCAGGGCGCTTGATGAGGCCGGTTTCACCCAGATTCCGATCATGGCCTATTCGACCAAATTCGCCTCGGCGCTCTACGGCCCGTTTCGTGAAGCCGGCGGCAGCGCGCTCAAGGGCGACCGCAAGAGCTATCAGATGAACCCGATGAACCGTCGCGAGGCTGTGCGCGAATCGCTGCTGGACGAGCAGGAGGGGGCCGACGCCTTGATGGTCAAGCCAGCGGGCGCGTACCTCGACATCATCCGCGACATCCGCGAAGTCTCGCGCCTGCCGCTGGCGGCTTACCAGGTAAGCGGGGAGTACGCGATGATCAAATTCGCTGCGCAAGCCGGCGCGATCGATGAGGATCGCGTGGTTCGCGAAAGCCTCGGCGCGATCAAACGCGCGGGCGCTGACCTGATCTTCACCTACTTTGCGATGGACCTGGCGTTGGCGGGGATTTGAGCCGCGCGTTGATTTGGTAGAGTTTCTGAATCATGTGAAAAACGGCCGAATCCCGTGCTCCCGAAAATACCGCTCGATTACTTTCGGATCGGAACACGTCTCGGCGATCGCCACATAGGTGTCTGGACGCAACAGGTAAAAGCCGTTGCGCGCCAGACCGGCCGCCTCGAACGCCGCTCGCCAGCCAAACACCTGTAACGGCAAATGATGTTCAGCGCACCAGGCGATCATCTCGTCGCTGGTGTCGCCATACACATGCACCTGCCAGATCGGGTTCTTCAGTGATTCGAAATTATCCCCTTCGCTGTCATGCGCCCAGGGCATGCGGTCGCCACCATGCACATGACCGGCTACGCCGTTGCTCAGCGCCATCGCACGATAGTTGAGCGTGAGCTGCGACACTGCACGAAAAACGAACTCGCGATTGATCTCGAACGATGCCATTTTCGGCAGCAGGAACGGCGCCAGCCGCGTGCGCAGCAAGTCGGCGATGCGTCCCTCGCCGGTGACGAAACTGAACACACGGTCCGTGGTGGACACCAGTTTGCGGGCAAATGCGATGCGCTCGGGTTCGTAGGTGTCGAGCAGCCTGGCCTCGGCACTGCCATCCAATACCGTCGCGAGTTTCCACGCGAGGTTGATCGCGTCGCCGATGCCGGTGTTCATGCCCTGACCGCCTGCGGGGCTGTGCACATGGGCCGCATCGCCCAGTAGAAACGCACGGCCCTGGCGAAAATGATCGGCGACGCGATGATGCACGCGATAGGTCGAAAACCAGTTCACTTGCTCGATCTGCACCTTGAGATGCTCGATGGCGCGGCTGCTGACATCTGCAAATCGCAGGTCTTGTGGATGCTCTGCGCGTTCATCGCGCACGGTGCCAATCAATCGCGCGCGACCCTGGGCATCCATGGGAAACACCGCGAGAAAGTCCGCATCGTCCAGGTCCAGGTGCAGCTCGCCATTGAGCGCCGGGCCGCTGGCTTGCACATCGGCCACGTAGAAAATCTGCTGATAGGTGCCGCCGGGAAATCCGCTGTCGAGGCCCTTGCGCACGATCGACCGCGCACCGTCGCAGCCTGCGATGTAGCACGCCTGACAGCTTTCCTGCTGGCCATCGGGCAAGCGCAGGCGGGCGGTGATGCCATCGCCGGTTTCGTCGAAACTTTCCAGCGTGGTGCTGCGTTCGACCTGAACGCCAAGCCCGTGCAGTCGCTCGATCAGCAGCAGCTCATGCTTGTCCTGAGGAAATATTTCGAGAAAGGCAAATGGCGTCAGATCCTCGCCGATGCCGGTTAACGGCAGGCGAGTCACCGGTTCGCCCCTGACCCAGAAATTCGCCGCTGCCACTCGATGGCCGTTTTCCAGCACCGCGTCGCTGAGGTCGAGCTGGCGATACAGTTCCAGTGTGCGCGCTTGTACGGCCAGCGCCCGCGAGGTAGTGCCGGGTGCCGGGGTTTTGTCGATGATGCGCACGCAGACCTTCATCTTGCTCAGCCACAAGGCCAGCACCAGGCCGGTGGGGCCGGCGCCGATGATCAGAACGTCGCTGCGCTTCATCAGCCTGTCCTCGCCGTGTGTGCGTCTCAAGTATGGTCCAGCCTGGACCGGTCGCCAGGCTGCCCGCCAAACGGAAAAAGGCCCCGCAGCCGGGGAGCTGCGGGGCCTTTTCGGTGAGTGCTGCGGATCAGAAGTCGATGGTGCCCGACAACTTCGCCATGCGCGGTTCGCCCTGGGTCAGGTAGCCGCCCTGAGCCGATTCCCAGTATTTCTTGTTGGCGAGGTTTTCCACGCCGAAGCGCAGCGTCACGTCCTTTTCCTGAACCTTGAAGGCATATCGAGCGCCGGCGTCGAAACGGTTCCAGGTCGGCAGGCTCAGGTTGTTGGCGGCATCGGCGTATTGTCCGCCAGTGCGCAACATGCGGCCATTCAAAGCCACGCCCTGCAGGCCCGGCACATCCCAGTCGACGGAGGCGTTGAACTGGAAGGTCGGCACGCCGATCGCATCGTTGCCGTCGTTGAGGCCACCGGCGGTGTTCTTCAACTCGGTGTCGATCAGGGTCAGGCCGCTGATCAGGCGCAGGCCGCTGATGGGTTCGCCGAAGACATTGAGTTCCACGCCTTTGTTGACCTGTTCGCCTTCACGGACGTACACCGCAGTCGCGTTGTCGACGTACCCGTCGCTTGGCTGTTCGATACGGAATACCCCGAAGCTGGCACCGTAAGTACCCATGTCAACTTTGACGCCTGCTTCAATTTGCTTCGATCGCGCAGGAGGAAAAGCCTGATCACCGTTGATGACAGTCACGTTTCCGGATCGAGTCGGCGAGGTCGGACCTTCTGCCAGCCCCTCAATACGATTAGCGTAGAAGGAGACGCTTTCCCACGGTTTATATACGATGCCATAGACAGGAGTAGTGATCGATTCGTCGTAGGACGCATTTCGGCTGCCTGAGCCATACGCCGCATACCCGTATCCCTGAACAACCAGTTGCTGCCGGCGCAGGCCGGCGGTGATCAACAACCGATCATCGAAGAAACCCAGAGTGTCCGAGATTGCGGCGCTGCGGGCAAAGGTCTTACCGACTATCCCTGGATCATTCAAATCGCCCCCGGCGAATCCGGACTGCGGAGCGGGCGTTTCAATTGGATGATAAATATTGTTCGGTGAGCTGGTACCGAAGTCGAAGGCGCTACGCTGCTCGGTCCAGATTCCGGCGAGCCCAAAGTTTACTTTATGGCTTACAGGCCCAGTGCTGAATTTCCCGTTCAGTCCGGCCATGACGCTTTTATTGTCCTCGTCGTGGGGAATGAAAGAGCCGCCGGTTGTGGAGCCGCCATCGTTGCCGACCAGCGTGGTCGAGTTATACCGACCGACTTCGCGGGTGTGCTTGGCGCCGCCGGCAATGTAGGCGGTCCAGCTGTCGTTCAGGTCATATTCGGCGCGCAGCATGCCGAAGGTGTCTTCAATCTCGGTGAAACCCCATTTTGGCGCGTAGTTGGTGTCAGCCGATGGCGCATCCGGGAGGTGCGTGGCGTTGCCGACGTTGACCGTGTTGCGACCGGCATTGACCCGCTGTTTCTGGTAGGCGAAATCGCCGGACACACGCAGCGCATCGCCACGGTAATCGAGGCCTATGGCGAACAGTTTGGAGCGCTGGTTTTCCTTGTCGATGGCGGTATCGCCTTCGCGTTGCGCCAGGTTGACGCGAGCGCCGAAGCGGTTGTCTTCGCCGAAACGCTGGCCAAGATCCAGGTGCTGGCCGATCCGGCCGTCATCATTGATATCGGTGGTAAATCGGCGCAACGGCTCATCGCCAGCGCGCTTGGGTTGCAGGTTGACACCACCGCCGATACCGGAGCCGGTCGGCGTAACGCCGTTGATGAAAGCGTTGGGGCCTTTGAACACTTCCACGCGCTCAAGAGCGTCAGTGGAAATGATTTGCCGCGGCAGTACGCCGTACAGTCCGTTGTAGGAAATATCATCTCCGGTCAGCGGCAGGCCGCGGATCATGAATATCTGTGCCTGGTTGGAAAAGCCGCTGGCCTGACGCACCGATGCGTCGTTGAGCAGCACATCGGCAACGTCTTCGGCCTGCTGATCCTGAATCAGCTGTTCAGTGAAGGAGGCCATGCTGAACGGCACGTCCATGATGTCCTGATTCCCCAGAACACCCATCTGCCCGCCGCGCGCCACTTGGCCACCGGCAAAGGGCGGCGGCAGATCCGTGGTTGTCGGGGCTTGCGCATTGACGTTGACATCACCCAGCACCAATGGCTTGCCAGCGTTCCCAGCGGTCTCGGGAGCGGCGTGGACATTAACGGACAGGGCGCAAAGCAAGGCAAGGAGTGTCGGGCGATAAGGGACGCCGATTAGGCCTGGAGCAATCATGTTTCGTACCTGCGGCGTACCGCTAGTGAGAGAAAGAATGGCTAGCGCCGGGAACTCCTTGCGCAAATACGACTCCAGGCACGAATGATAGGGTTTCTCAGTAACGTCTTGCAATTGATTTGTCAGACTATCCTGTAGGAAATTTCGGGCGGGAACGGGTGGGTGCGGCAACAGTCATAGCCTGCGCCATGCCATTGATCGTATGGTTATCTCGCCTCAACGGATTTGATGGAGCGTCATGCAAGCCAATCGATTGATCACGAGCGTCGCTGCCTTGCTGATGCTGGCCGGTTGCGGAACTCAGCGCGTGCAGGAACCGCCGGCGCGCAAACCCGCCGAAGTCAAGGCTGAAATCGTGCGCCTGTTGCCGGCGAAAACCGCCGACCGTCAAGGCTGGGCCACGGACATCTACGTCGCTTTCGCCACGCAGGATTTGTACCCGTCAACGCAAAACCTGTGCTCGGTATTGGCGGTCACCGAACAGGAATCGACGTTTCAGGTCGATCCGCCGGTGCCGGGCCTGGGCAAGATCGCTCGGGAAGAGATCAACCGTCGGGCGGCGAAAGTGCACATCCCCAACCTGCTGGTGAGCGGCGCGTTGCAAGTGCGTTCGAGCAATGGCAAAAGCTACAGCGAGCGGCTCAATGCTGCGCGCAGCGAAAAGGAGCTCAGCGCCATTTTTGACGATTTCATCGGCATGGTGCCGATGGGGCGTACCTTGTTCGGTGGCTTCAACCCGGTGCACACCGGCGGCCCGATGCAGGTCAGCATCGACTTTGCCGAGGCGCAGTCGCGCGATTACCCCTACACGGTGGACGGCTCCATTCGACGTGAAGTGTTCAGCCGACGCGGTGGCATGTATTTCGGTATCGCGCATTTGCTCGGGTACCCGGTGAATTATCAGCAACCGCTCTACCGTTTCGCCGATTTCAATGCCGGCTGGTACGCCAGCCGCAATGCGGCGTTTCAGAACGCAGTGAGCCGTGCTTCGGGCATACCGCTGGCGCTGGATGGCGATCTGGTTCGCTACGATTCAATCATGCGGGGCACTACCGAACTGGCGGTGCGAACGCTGGGCAAACAGTTGGGCATGCGCAATCCGACCATTCGCGAGCACCTGGAGAAGGGCAAAAGCCTGGAGTTTGAAGAAACCGATCTTTATCAACAGGTCTTCGCGTTGGCCGAGCAAGCTGAAGGGCGGACGTTGCCGCGTGCAGTGCTGCCAGGGATCGTGCTGCAAAGTCCGAAAATCACTCGCAAGCTGACCACAGCATGGTTTGCCAAACGGGTCGATGAGCGTTATCAGCGGTGCATGAAGCGGGCGGGAAACTGAGTGCTTTCATGTAGGAGCGAGCCTGCTCGCGTTGGTCTCAATGTCGCTGCGTTCGTTCAGTGCTAACGCGTTTACCGTTGACGTCCATCGCCAGCAGGCTGGCTCCCACAGTGGATCGTACCTCTTCAAGCCACCATTTTCTGACAGGAGCGAGCGAGCTTGCTCCTGTCAGAAATGCTGTTCGGCGCTGATCAGATTACCTTCACCGCGCGACCGATGGCCTGAATCGGGCCGGTTGGTTTGCCGGTCGGTGAACCAGTAGGGTTCTCCAGGGTTAATTCGAATAGCTGATCCGCTTGCAGCGGCGGCAACTTGTCCAGCGGCACGGTGAGCGTCTGCCCGGGTTTTACCAGGCCGAGCGAAACCGGTCCTTGCCAGTCCGTACCCTTGGTCCAGAACTCCAGCGCCTTGTCCTCCGGAACCTCGAACGCGCCCAGCGGGATCAGCTGTATTTCTTTGCGGTTGCTGGCTTGAATCACCCAGCCCGGCGCCTTGTCCTGTGGAGCGACCAGCACCACCAGGTACGTCGGTTTCACCGTGGTCTGCGTCAACATCAGAGCACCCAGCAACAAGGTGGCGGCCAGGCCCGCACCGGCGAGTCCACGCCACAGCGGTAGCAGGTTCCACCAGGATGAAGATGCAACGGTCGCGGCTGTTGGTGCACGATTGAAGCCTTGCACACTGCGCTCGATGCGCTGCCAGAGGTGAGGTGACGGTGTCTGCGCTTCAGCCAGTTCGGTCAGGCCGAGCAGGCGTCGCTCCCAGGTGTCGACTGCGCTGCGCAATCCAGTATCGCTTTCAAGACGTTGTTGTACCTCGATACGCCGTTGCGCCGAGAGCGTGCCCAAGACGTATTCGCTGGCGAGTTCGTCGAGTTCTTCCGGTGTTTCATTGGCCGGTCCGGTGATCATCCCATGCACTCCCGCAATGCCGTCAGGCTCCGCTTGATCCAGGCTTTGACGGTGCCCAGCGGGGTGCCGAGTTTGTCTGCAATCTCGGCGTGGGAATAACCGTCGACGTAGGCATGCACGATGCAGCTGCGCCGCGCCGGTTCCAGTTGCTCCAGGCACCCGTGTATGCGCGAAGAATGCACCTGGGCATCAAGGCTTTGCGCATGCTCCTGCTCCTGCTCATGCTCGGCAACTTCGCCGTAGACCTCGCGGCTGTTGTCGCGCAAAAAATTCAGCGCCAGATGCCGGGTCACGGTGAACATCCAGCCGCGCGCCGATCCCCGTGACGGGTCGAAACGTGCAGCGCCTGCCCAGATTTTCAGGAAGGCGTCGTGCACGATGTCTTCGGCCAGTGCCGTGTCGCGCACCAGACGCTTGGCCACGCCCAACAAACGCGGGCTCTCCTGCACATACAAATCCCGCAACGCCTGCCGCTCACCGCGCGCGCAGGCGGCCAGACGGTCTTCGTAATCAAAATTCGATTCAGGCAAGGACACAGAGCTCAGCCGTCAGAGGTGGATACCCATGCAATCTAGCAAACAATTCCATGAGTGTCGGAGCGAAGGTGAGTGTCAGCCGATACGCGCACGGCTGACACAACACCTCATGGCATCAAGAAGCCGACCAGAAAATATAGTCAGCCTGATACTTCACCACTTCCTGCTTGCCCTTGTTGGCCGTCGTGCACTCGGCACTTGGCGCCACGCCGCCCTTGAGCGCGACGCGCTGGATGTAACTCACGCCGGTCATCGCGCCTTTGCCCTCGGCGGGATTGGCCTTGACCAACTGATACGGCAAGTTGCCAGCGCTCGACGGCGCCACGGCCAGTTGCGTGCCAGTCACTTTCGAGCCGTCTTTGGCCTGCCAGGTGGCGGGCGGGCCGAAGTAGGTGCCGACCTGCTTGCCGCTGCGATCATTGAGTACCGCTTTGGGGCCTACAAATACCCATTCGGTCTGACCGGCCGCGTTCGCTTTGTCGCGGCATTCGTAAGTGATTTCGCCCACGCCGGTGGTTTGCATGGAGACCTTGTGGCCATCGGGCACTTTGATGGTGTCGGGCAGACTGGTCTGGGCGTAGGCTGCCGGGATGGCGGCAAACAGACCGGCGAGGCAAATCAGTTGTCTGGCGTTCATGATGTTTTCTCCGAAAGTGGGTAACCCGCTCGGCAGCATCAGGGGCTGCTACAGGTACTACCCGTCGGATCGCGATTTGGATGCAGTGCGAAAAAAAGAAATTTTTCGGCAGGCCCACAGTCAGCTGCTACAACGACAGGATCGCCATTGGAGGTGTTTATGTACCAACTTTATGGGCACCAGAATTCCGGCGCCGCCGCGATTGAAGCCGCACTTGAATTGTGTGAGATTCCTTATCGCTTTATCGACGTCGAATCATCTCCTGAATCGGCGACAGCGCTGGAGAAACTCAATCCGCTCAAGCAGATACCGACGCTGCAGCTGCCAGATGGCAGCATTCTCACCGAGAGCGCAGCGATTCTGATACACCTGGGCCTGGCGTTTCCCAAATCTGAATTGCTGCCCGAGGAGCCCGCCGAGCGTGATCAGGCGGTTCGTGGTCTGGCCTTTATCGTCAGCAATTGCTACGCCGCCGTCGGCGTCATCGATTACCCGGAGCGCTGGCTGGCCGAGGCGGATCAGGCGTCCATGGATAATTTGATGGCTGGCGCGCGCACTCGATTGCACTGGAGTTGGGAGGTGTTTGCCGATCAGTTTTCGGGCGAGTTGTATTTGGGCGATGAAACGCCGGGCGCGCTGGACGTGCTGGCGGCGGTGGTCAGTCGGTGGGCCGGGAGTCGGGAGCATTTGCGCAACGCGCGGCCGGGGTTTTTCGCCTGGCTGGAGCGAATCGATCGGCACCCGACCCTGGCCCCGGTGTTTGCGCGGCATTGGCCGATTTGAGGTCAGCCGCCGATCGGGTGCTGAGGATTTTCGGCGTACATATCCGTTGCCAGGTTGCTGCTGATATTGGTTTCGCCCTTACGGCGAGTCACTTGGAAAAGCCTGCGCGGCCCGGCCCCAATTAGCCAAGTGCTCTTGTCCCTGACGTACGGTGGCTCGCCGCCACAGCCGCCGAGGCGGCCTGATAGCCGACCTGGCTCGTGGGAGTTGCGCCACATCTACGCAGCAGCACAAAACCCTTGTAGCAGCTGGCGAAGCCTGCGTCC
>NZ_CABVGX010000048.1:38433-45371 GCF_902497625.1 Pseudomonas fluorescens
AGCGCAGCGATCTGACCGCCAGCCGCTTCATTCCCGACCTGTACGCCCGGCAACCGGGCGGGCGTCTGTATCGCACCGGCGACCTGGCCCGCTATGGCGCCGACGGGAGTCTTGAATACGCCGGACGCATCGACCATCAGGTAAAAATTCGCGGTTTCCGCATCGAGCCGGGAGAAATCCAGGCGCGTCTGCAAGCCCTGCCGGCGGTGCAGGACTGCGCGATACTGACCCATGAAGGGCCGAGCGGGCTGCAACTGGTTGGCTACGTGATCCCGCGCGAACCGGCGACCGCCGAACTGCGCGAGCACTTGTTGAGCGACCTCAGGTCACGGTTGCCGGACTACATGGTGCCGGCCCATCTGCTGTTCCTCGAGCACTTTCCGCTCAATGCCAACGGCAAACTCGACCGCCAGCAATTGCCGACGCCGGACGCGAGCCTGTGGCGGCAAACGTATGTGGCGCCGACCACTGCGCTGGAGCAGGCGCTGGCCGAACTCTGGCAGCAGGCGCTGGGGATCGAGCGGGTGGGCGTTAGCGATAATTTCTTCGAACTGGGCGGGCACTCGATTCTGGCCATCCAGTTCATTTCCACCCTCAAGGCCCGGCTGAATATCGAACTGCGTCTGCAAGAACTGCTGGCCCATCCGAGCATTGGTGCGTTGGCCTCGTTTATCTCGCGCAAGCATCGCGAACAGAGCCAGTGCGTGGTCCGTCTGAATACCGCACCGGCGACTGCGCCTAACCTGTTTTGCGTACACCCCAGCGGCGGCATTGTGTTCTGCTATCAGCCATTGGCGAAAAAACTTCAGGGCCAGGCATCGGTGTATGGCGTGATGCATCGCGGGTTCAATCAGCAACAGAACGATGGGCAAACCTGGGACGCGATGATTGCCGACTACAGCCGCGAAATCATCAAGGCGCAACCGCAGGGGCCTTACCATTTGCTGGGCTGGTCACTGGGCGGCCCGATCGCGCTGGACATTGCCGCCATTCTCGAAGGCCTGGGGCATCAGGTGGCATTTCTGGGCCTGGTGGACAGTACCGTGCCGGAGCAGCTGTACCCGGGCGGACTGCCACGCCATCGACACCTGCACGGCGAGCAGCCAGGCAGTGATGCGTCGGAAGAATTACGCGACGCTATTGGCTATTTTGACCTGCTGTTTCCCACCCTCACTGAGCGCACGGCTGCCTGGCTGCGAGACTCGCCTCACGGTTCGGTGAAGCAGTTTTATGACTGGGCGGCGGGGTTGGTTGAGCCTGGCCAGGGTGAGTTGTTGACGACTGTGCAGAACATTAAAACCGAGGTCATGAATGCCCAGGCATTTTCGGTGCATGAGCGGTTGGTCGAGGCGTTCGACGCCTTTACGTTCAAGCCTGTCGACGTTAAGCCGAGCTGTTGGTGGGCGGTGCCGGAGAAGACTGCGCAGGAGTTGGCTTTTGCCGAGGCATTGATCACGCGTTGTAGCCGGTCGGGAGCGTTGAATTGCTCGCTGTATTCGCCGGAACCGCATCGCAGCATGATTTTTGATGAGGGGTTGATTGGGTCGGTGGTGGAGGTGTTTTTGGGGGTTGATCGTTGATCTCTTTTCTGCGCGGTGCTCACTGTGGCGATTGGGGTGTATATCCGTTTTTTTGGTGATGGCCAGTATTGGTTTCGCCCTTACGGCGAGTCACTTGGAAAAGCCTGCGCGGCCCGGCCCCAATTAGCCAAGTGCTCTTGTCCCTGACGTACGGTGGCTCGCCGCCACAGCCGCCGAGGCGGCCTGATAGCCGACCTGGCTCGTGGGAGTTGCGCCACATCTACGCAGCAGCACAAAACCCTTGTAGCAGCTGGCGAAGCCTGCGTCCGATCGCGGCCCGAGCCGGACGCAGGCTTCGCCAGCTGCTACAAGGATTTGCGTTGTGGCTTAACCTGCGCAGCCAGGTCGGCTATCAGGCCGCCTCGGCGGCTGTGGCGGCGAGCCACCGGACGTCAGGGGCAAGAGCGCTTGGTTACTTGGTGTCGGGCCGCGCAGGCTCCTCCAAGTGACCCGCTGTAAGAGCGGAACCCATAGCAGCCATCACCCTAAAACCGGATATGTACACCGATAAATCCACTGCAGCCTGACAGAAAGCCATCTCGAACAAGCCTCGCTCCTACAGGTGATCGCAAGTGCAGGAGCGCTTACTCGTGTAAGCGGCAGGTCAGTCAACATCTTAATCGACCAATCGACCAATCGACCAATCGACCCATCGACCCCTCCGCGACCAAGCCGGCTTCCCCGCTATTCACCCCGAATATATTGCTCCAGCTGCTGAATCAACTCAGCCTGCTCGGCAATCGCTTCCTTGACCAAATCGCCAATCGACAACAAGCCGATCAGCTTCCCATTCTCCACCACCGGCAAGTGTCGCAGGCGTTTGTCGGACATGATGCTCAGGCAGTTGTCGACGGTTTGGTGGGTATCAACCGTGATCACCGGCGAGACCATGATGTCGCGCACCGGCGTGCCCACTGAAGAGCGGCCATGCAGCACCAGCTTGCGGGCGTAATCGCGCTCGCTGATGATTCCCAACACCTCTTCATTTTCCACCACCAGCAAAGCGCCGACGTTCTTCTCGGCCATCTTCATCAGTGCTTCGAGCACCATGTGATCGGGCTTGATCTGGTGCACTTCCTGATTTTTCTGATCTTTCAACTTGAGCAGTTGGGCGACGGTTTTCATGGTGGTTACTCTGGTGTTGTCGTTGTTCCTGAAGAATCGTAGACGCTGGCCCGCAGAGCAAGGCGCAAAACGGCAGATAACGCGCAAATAACGTCATTTGGCCGATATTCATGCGCAAACTGGCGGAGCCAGCCTGCTTACCATGGGGATAGAGGCAAGATCGACCTGACTGAGACACCCGCGTCACGAGCGCGCCAATGCCGTCATCCACCGTATTTGCTGCGCAATCTCAGCCACGATGAAAGGTACAATCAGCGCCTGAATCAATTTCGAGGTTGCAGTGGTGGATTTACAGCGGGGCTTTGTCCTGACCCGGCATTGGCGCGATACCCCGGGCGGCACCGAAGTCGAATTCTGGCTGGCCACCGACAATGGCGCCCAACGGGTTCGCCTGCCGCATCAGCCGTCGGTGGCGTTTATTCCGGCGGTTCAGCGCGAACAGGCCGAATTGCTGCTGCGAGATGAAAAGAACGTCGAGCTGCGCCCGTTGGCGTTGCAGGATTTCGAGCATCGCCCGGTGCTCGGTCTGTATTGCCAGCAGCACGGCCAGTTGATGCGCCTGGAAACGGTGCTGCGCAAGGCCGGCATCGAAGTTTACGAAGCCGACGTGCGCCCGCCGGAGCGCTACATGATGGAGCGTTTCATCACTGCACCGGTGATTTTCGGCGGCACACCCGATGCCGACGGCCTGCTTCGCGATGCGCAGATGAAACCCCATCCCGATTACCGCCCGGCGTTGAAACTGGTGTCTCTGGACATCGAAACCACTGCGCGCGGCGAACTGTACTGTATTGGCCTGGAAGGCTGCGGCGAGCGTCAGGTGTATATGCTCGGGCCGCCCAACGGTGACCACAGCGCGGTGAACTTCCAGCTCGAATACTGCGACTCCCGCACCGTCCTGCTGAAAAAGCTCAATGAATGGTTCGCCCGTTTTGATCCCGACGCAATCATCGGCTGGAATGTTGTGCAGTTCGATCTGCGCGTGCTGCACGAACACGCGCGACGCCTGGGTGTGCCGCTGAAACTGGGGCGCGGCGGCGAGGAAATGCAGTGGCGCGAACACGGCAGCGGCAATCATTACTTCGCCTCGGCGGCGGGCAGGCTGATCATCGACGGCATTGAAGCCCTGCGCTCGGCGACCTGGAACTTTGCGTCCTTCAGCCTGGAAAACGTTGCGCAAACCCTGCTGGGCGAAGGCAAAGCGATCAACAATCCGTATCAGCGCATGGACGAAATCAACCGCATGTTCGCCGAGGACAAACCGGCGCTGGCCAAGTACAACCTCAAGGACTGCGAGCTGGTCACGCAGATTTTTGCCAAGACCCAATTGCTGACCTTCTTGCTGGAACGCGCCAGTGTCACCGGTTTGCCGGCGGACCGCAGCGGTGGGTCAGTGGCGGCCTTTACCCATTTGTACATGCCACTGATGCACCGCAAGGGTTTCGTCGCGCCCAATCTTGGCAGCAAACCCGCTGAAGCGAGTCCGGGCGGTTTTGTCATGGACTCGCAGCCGGGGCTCTATGAATCGGTATTGGTGCTCGATTACAAGAGCCTCTATCCGTCAATCATTCGCACCTTTCTGATCGATCCGGTGGGCCTGATCGAAGGCCTCAAGCATCCCTCTGACGATGAGTCGGTTGCGGGATTCCGCGGCGCACGCTTCTCCCGCAGCCGCCATTGCCTGCCCGCCATCGTCGCGCGGGTGGCCGAAGGTCGCGAAACCGCCAAGCGCGAGCACAACGCACCGCTGTCCCAGGCGTTGAAGATCATCATGAATGCCTTCTACGGCGTGCTCGGCTCCAGTGGTTGCCGGTTCTTCGATACGCGGCTGGCGTCATCGATCACTCTGCGCGGTCACGAAATCATGCTGCGTACCCGGCAATTGATCGAAGCCCAGGGCCACACGGTGATTTACGGCGACACCGACTCGACTTTCGTCTGGCTGCGTCGCGCGCACGGGCAGGAAGAAGCCGCGCAGATCGGCCATGCGCTGGTGGACCACGTCAATCAGTGGTGGCGCGAACATGTGCAGCAGGAGTACGGCCTGGACAGTGCGCTGGAGCTGCAATACGAGACTCACTACAAACGCTTTCTGATGCCGACCATTCGTGGCGCGGAGGAGGGCAGCAAAAAGCGTTACGCCGGGCTGGTCACCCTCGCCGACGGCACTGACGAAATGGTCTACAAAGGTCTGGAGACGGTGCGCACTGACTGGTCGCTGCTGGCCCGGCAATTTCAGCAGGAACTCTATTTGCGAATCTTCCAGCGCAAGTCGTATCAGGATTACGTGCGCGATTACGTGCGCAAGACCCTGGCGGGGCAGTTCGATGATCGCTTGATATACCGCAAGCGCCTGCGCCGTGCCCTCGACGATTACCAACGCAACGTGCCGCCCCACGTGCGCGCTGCGCGTCTCGCCGACGAGTTTAACGATCGGCAAGGCCGACCCCGGCAATATCACAATGGCGGATGGATCAGTTACGTGATGACCGTGGCCGGGCCGGAACCGCTGGAAATCCGCACGGCGCCGATCGACTACGATCATTACGTGACTCGGCAATTACAGCCGATAGCAGATGCAATTCTGCCGTTCGTGAACGACGATTTTTCAACTCTGGTTGGGGGGCAACTGGGCCTTTTTTAAGTCCAGCAGTGACAACGTCCAGTCGTCAGGGATGCTGTGGAAGTACTGTTTGAGCGCCTGCTTGAACAAGGCAGGGTCCGGAGCGACTTGCGCGAACAGCGTCATCGAAGAGCGAAATTTCAGGTCGTCGGGATGACCGAAAATATCGGCGGCGGAGCGTTGTTTAACGTCCAGCACCAACTTCGTGCAGGTGCGCAGACGCGCGCCGAGCAACGGATGTTCAAAGTAGGCCACTGCCTCGTCGGCGGACTGGATGGCAAAATAGCGCGACATTTCACTGCCGCCCAGTCCGGCCAGTTGCGGGAAGACAAACCACATCCAGTGTCGGCGTTTTTCTCCGGCTTTCAGCTCTTCCTCAACGTTTACGAACACCGGATCTTGCGCGTTGATGAAGCGCTGCAGATTGAACGAATCCTGTAGATCGGTGCTTCTCATGGGGAAGCCCTCTGACAAAACCGCATTGACTCAAACCATGGCCAGGCGCTGTTTACGTTGCGGCGGGCGAAATGCCTGGTCCAGCGCCTCCAGGTCCCCGGGTTGAAGCTGTAAGTGTGCAGCCTGTGCATTCAAACGCACATGTTCCGGCCGAACGGCTTTAGGAATGGCTATTACCCCTTCCTGTCGCAGAATCCATGCCAGCGCTACTTGCGCGGGGGTGGCGTCATGCAGGGTGGCGATGGTTTTCAGGGTTGCGTGAGCCAGCATCTGGCCGCCCTGGCCGATGGGACAGTACGCCATCAACGGGATTTGCAGTTGTTGTTGCCAGGGCAGCAGGTCGTACTCGATGCCACGTTCTTCGAGGTTGTACAAAACCTGATTGGTCGCGCAGGCCGGGGAGGCCAGTTCCTGCAAGTCATCGACGTCGAAATTTGACACCCCCCAGCGACCGATCTTGCCTTGATCGCGCAAGCCTTCGAACGCGTCGACCGTTTCCTGGAGGGGATACTGGCCACGCCAGTGCAGCAGGTATAAGTCGATGTATTCGGTACCGAGGCGTCGCAAGCTGCGTTCGCAGGCCTGGGGGATGCCTTTTCGGCTGGCGTTGTGCGGATAGACCTTGCTGACCAGAAAGACCTTGTCGCGTTGATCACTGATGGCTTCGCCAACGACTTCCTCGGCGCCGCCTTCGGCATACATTTCCGCGCTATCAATCAGGGTCATGCCCAGCTCGATGCCTTGGCGCAGCGCGGCGATTTCGGCTTTGCGCCGGGAGCCGTCTTCGCCCATGCGCCATGTGCCTTGACCGATGACCGGTACATGGACGCCGGCCAGTTCGAGTGTCCGCATCAAAACCTCCTTGCAGGGAACCGATTGATACTACGATGGGCAGCAAAATCGTCCGGTGGTTCCCTTTCAGCAGCGCGTGAGACCCCTCACGATGCAACGCCGACCCTCGCCAACCGCGCGCAAACATGGGCTAACGCGTGTTGTAGCCGTTGTAGCCGTTGAAGCCGTTGAAGCCGTTGTAGCAGCTGTCGAGCCTGCGAGGCTGCGTCCGGCTGCGCAGCAGTCGGCAAACGCGACAGCGCGGTGTTTCAGTAAATGCTCGCGCTCAGGGCTTACGACTGCTGCGCAGCCGGACGCAGCCT
>NZ_CABVGX010000049.1 GCF_902497625.1 Pseudomonas fluorescens
GCTGATAATTGTTGCCCCCGCCTTGCTGATCGCCCTGCTGCGGACGGCCGCCTAGCAGTTGCATGGTGCCTTGCATGTCGACCACGATTTCGGTGGTGTAACGCTTGATACCGTCTTTTTCCCACTCGCGGGTCTGCAGCTTGCCTTCGATGTAGACCTGGGAACCTTTACGCAGGTACTCGCCGGCAATTTCTGCAACCTTGCCGAACATCGAAACACGGTGCCACTCGGTCTTCTCGACCTTCTGACCGGTTTGCTTGTCGGTCCACTGTTCGCTGGTCGCCAGACTCAGGTTGGTCACGGCGTTACCGTTAGGCAAGTAGCGAACTTCGGGATCCTGGCCGCAAGTGCCGACCAATATGACTTTGTTAACCCCACGGGCCATAACGTTCTCCTAGGCTTCGCACGCTGTCGCGGTCGGGTTGTTCACCAGACGCTCGAGGGTGGTGCGATCCAATAGTTCGGTGTCCAATTTGATGTAAATAGCCGCTTCATCAGCGACCACGACTGCATCTGTTACCCCTACAACGGCCATGAGGCGCTCGACCAGACCCGCTTCGCGGATGGCCTCCGGCGACAGCGGCACACGCAGGCTCGTTACGTAGGGCGGTTCGCGCATGGTAACAGCAAAGGCCAGCCAAAGTGCAGCAAGGCCAGCGCATCCGAGGAACACAACCGACAGACCGCCATGCTGGAACAGCCAGCCGCCCATGATCCCGCCCAACGCCGAACCGAGGAACTGGCTGGTGGAATAAACCCCCATCGCCGTGCCCTTGCCGCCTGCCGGTGAAACCTTGCTGATCAGCGATGGCAGCGAAGCTTCCAGCAAATTGAACGCGGTGAAGAACACCACCGTACCGATCACCAGAGCCCGCAAGCTATCGCCGAACTGCCAGAAGAATAGCTCAGTCAGCATCAGCGTCAGCACCGCGCCCAATAAAACTCGTTTCATTTTGCGTTTCTTCTCGCCATAGATAATGAACGGGATCATGGCGAAGAAAGAAATCAGCAGCGCAGTGAGGTAGACCCACCAGTGCTGCTCCTTGGGCAACCCGGCTTTTTCGACCAGGGCCAGGGGCAAGGCGACGAAGCTCGACATCAACATCGCGTGCAACACAAAAATGCCCAGGTCGAGGCGCAGCAGGTCAGGATGTTTCAGCGTTGGTATCAGCGCCTGACGCGCCACGCCCGATTCGCGATGCTGCAACGGCCCGGTCGAACGCGGCACCATGAACATCACGATGACAATACCCAGCAGCGCCATAGCACCCGTAGCGATAAACAAACCGGACAGGCCGAATGCACGGGTCAGCAAAGGGCCCACAACCATGGCAACGGCGAATGACAGACCGATCGTCATGCCGATCATGGCCATGGCTTTGGTCCGATGCTGTTCGCGGGTCAGGTCTGACAGCAACGCCATGACAGCCGCAGAAATCGCCCCGGCGCCCTGCAGGATCCGTCCGGCAATCACGCCCCAGATCGAATCGGCGCTGGCTGCCAGGACACTGCCCAGGGCGAAAATAATCAGCCCAAGGTAAATCACCGGGCGGCGACCGATCCGGTCGGATATGAAACCGAAAGGGATTTGAAACAGTGCCTGGGTCAGGCCATACGCGCCAATGGCCAGTCCGATCAGGGCCGGGGTCGCGCCTGCCAGATCCATCCCATAGGTCGCCAACACCGGCAACACCATGAACATGCCCAGCATTCGGAAGGCGAACACGAGGGCCAGACCGCTTGCTGCGCGGGTCTCGCTGCCACTCATGCGTTCGCTGTGGGGATCGTGCATGGAAAAACCTCATGTGAACCGGCGGCGATTCTACCAGTCCCATCGATTGACAGGGTACATCGCGACGCTTTGACGCGCTGCGCTGACAGAGTCTTCATGCAAGCCTGTGACCCGCTCATTCGATAGTGTGCATCCATCCAGTATTTGGCCGTATACTGCTACGTTTTCGACGCCCGCCAAGCGAGGCCACTTTGGACAAGATCCTGATTCGTGGGGCCCGAACCCACAACCTGAAGAACATCGATCTGACCCTGCCACGGGACAAACTGATCGTTATCACCGGCCTGTCCGGATCCGGCAAATCGTCCCTCGCATTCGACACGCTGTACGCCGAAGGCCAGCGCCGTTACGTCGAGTCGCTGTCGGCTTATGCACGGCAGTTTTTGTCGATGATGGAAAAGCCGGATGTCGACACCATCGAAGGTTTGTCGCCAGCCATTTCCATCGAACAGAAGTCGACCTCGCACAACCCGCGCTCGACGGTAGGCACCATCACCGAAATCTACGACTACCTGCGCCTGCTGTATGCGCGTGTGGGTATTCCGCGCTGCCCGGATCACGACATTCCGCTGGAAGCGCAAACGGTCAGCCAGATGGTCGACCTGGTCCTCGCACAACCGGAGGGCAGTCGGCTCATGCTGCTGGCCCCGGTCATCCGCGAGCGCAAAGGCGAACATCTTTCCGTATTCGAAGAGCTGCGCGCCCAAGGCTTTGTCCGGGCCCGGGTGAACGGCCGGCTGTGCGAGCTGGACGAATTGCCAAAGCTGGATAAACAGAAGAAGCATTCGATTGACGTTGTGGTTGACCGCTTCAAGGTCCGCGCCGATCTGCAACAACGTCTGGCAGAGTCTTTTGAGACTGCGCTGAAGTTGGCGGACGGTATTGCCCTGGTCGCCTCAATGGATGACGAGCCCGGTGAAGAGATGATTTTCTCCGCGCGTTTCGCCTGCCCGATTTGCGGTCACGCAATCAGCGAACTCGAGCCCAAGCTGTTTTCCTTCAACAACCCGGCCGGCGCCTGCCCGACCTGCGACGGTCTGGGCGTGAAGCAATTTTTCGACATCAAGCGCCTGGTCAATGGCGATCTGACACTGGCTGAGGGGGCGATCCGCGGATGGGACAGGCGTAACGTCTATTACTTCCAGATGCTGGGATCGCTCGCGTCTCATTACAAATTCAGCCTCGAAGTGCCGTTCAATGAATTGCCCGCCGACCAGCAGAAATTTATTCTGCACGGCAGCGGTTCGCAGAAAGTCGACTTCAAATACCTGAACGATCGTGGCGACATCGTCAAACGTTCGCACCCGTTCGAAGGCATCGTGCCGAACCTCGATCGCCGCTACCGCGAGACCGAATCGGCCTCGGTGCGCGAAGAGTTGGCCAAGTTCCTCAGCACCCAGCCCTGCCCGGATTGCCGTGGCACACGACTGCGCCGTGAAGCACGGCACGTCTGGGTCGGCGAGAAAACCCTGCCGGCGGTGACCAATCTGCCGATTGGCGATGCGAGCGATTATTTTGGCCTGCTCAAGTTGACGGGCCGGCGCGGCGAGATTGCCGACAAGATTCTCAAGGAAATCCGCGAGCGCCTGCAGTTCCTGGTCAACGTCGGCCTGGATTATCTGTCGCTGGATCGCAGTGCAGACACCTTGTCCGGCGGTGAAGCTCAACGAATCCGTTTGGCGAGCCAAATCGGTGCAGGCCTCGTCGGGGTTCTGTACATCCTCGATGAACCGTCGATCGGCTTGCACCAACGCGATAACGACCGCCTCCTCGGTACGCTCAAACATCTGCGTGACATCGGCAACACGGTGATCGTGGTCGAGCACGACGAAGATGCGATTCGCCTGGCCGACTATGTAGTGGATATCGGCCCTGGTGCTGGCATACACGGCGGGCACATTGTTGCCGAAGGCACACCGGCGGAAGTCATGGCGCATCCTGATTCGCTGACAGGAAAGTATCTGTCGGGTCGGGTGAAGATTGCGGTGCCAGCCAAGCGGACGCCACGAAACAAGAAGTTGTCCTTGTCGCTCAAGGGAGCGCGCGGCAACAACCTGCGCAACGTCGATCTGGAAATTCCGATCGGCCTGCTGACGTGTGTCACCGGCGTATCCGGCTCGGGCAAGTCGACGCTGATCAACAACACACTGTTCCCGCTGAGCGCTACAGCCCTCAACGGCGCCACCACGCTGGAAGCGGCTGCTCACGACAGCATCAAGGGCCTGGAACACCTCGATAAGGTCGTCGACATCGACCAGAGCCCGATCGGCCGTACACCGCGCTCGAACCCGGCGACGTACACCGGTTTGTTCACACCGATCCGCGAACTGTTCGCCGGTGTTCCGGAATCCCGCTCGCGCGGATATGGACCGGGCCGGTTCTCCTTCAATGTCAAAGGCGGACGCTGCGAAGCTTGCCAGGGCGATGGCCTGATCAAGGTGGAGATGCACTTTCTGCCGGACATCTATGTTCCTTGCGATGTCTGCAAGAGCAAGCGCTACAACCGCGAGACGCTGGAGATCAAGTACAAGGGCAAGAGCATTCACGAGACCCTCGAGATGACTATCGAGGAAGCCCGGGTGTTCTTCGACGCCGTTCCAGCGCTGGCGCGCAAGCTGCAGACACTGATGGATGTCGGTCTCTCGTACATCAAGCTCGGCCAGTCGGCAACCACGCTGTCAGGCGGTGAAGCACAACGAGTGAAGCTCTCCCGCGAGCTGTCCAAGCGCGACACGGGCAAGACGCTGTACATCCTCGATGAGCCGACTACCGGTCTGCACTTCGCGGATATCCAGCAGTTGCTCGACGTGCTGCATAGACTGCGCGACCACGGCAACACCGTGGTAGTCATTGAACACAATCTAGACGTGATCAAGACCGCTGACTGGCTGGTGGATCTTGGGCCGGAGGGCGGTTCCAAAGGTGGGCAGATCATCGCGGTCGGCACTCCAGAGGACGTCTCGGAAATGAAGCAATCCCACACCGGTTTTTATCTCAAGCCACTGCTGGCACGAGATCGGGATTAAATTGCAGGCATGAAAAAGCCCCTGTCACTTGATCGGTGACAGGGGCTTTTTTTGCGCTGCCAGCAGGTAGTTTGCTTCTACAACATCACTACTCGGCGTGCGATTGCAGGTAGTTTTCCAGGCCAATCAACTTGATCAGCCCCAACTGCTTCTCGAGCCAGTAGGTGTGATCTTCTTCCGTGTCGTTCAGCTGAATACGCAGCATCTCGCGACTGACATAGTCCTGGTGTTGCTCACAGAGCTCGATGCCCTTGCAGAGTGCAGCGCGGACCTTGTATTCCAGACGCAAGTCAGCCGCGAGCATGTCAGGTACGGTAGTGCCGACATCGAGGTCGTCCGGACGCATGCGCGGCGTGCCTTCAAGCATCAAAATCCGACGCATCAAGGCATCGGCATGGCCGGCCTCTTCTTCCATCTCGTGGTTGATTCGTTCGTAGAGCTTGGTGAATCCCCAGTCCTCATACATTCGCGAGTGAACAAAGTATTGGTCACGCGCGGCCAGTTCGCCGGTCAGCAACGTGTTGAGGTAATCGATAACGTCTGGGTGGCCTTGCATCGCCCTACATCTCCCTGCTTGAAAGTCTGTAGTTTGAACCAAGGCGGCCATTTGGTCACCCCCGCTTACGCGATAAAAGAGAAGAAATTCCGAGAAAAGTAGCTTAAATAACGCAAAAACCGCTCAAATGTGAGCGGTTCTGCTTCTCGTTTAGACTTCGTTGAACGGTAAGTTGAGCGCCGTTGCGATTGCTTCTCCGTACGCCGGATCTGCCCGGAAGAAATGCTGCAGCTGGCGATCAACCACATCACTGGAAACTCCAGCCATCGCGCCTGCGATGTTGCTGACCAGAAGCGCTTTCTGCTCATCGCTCATCAGGCGGAAGAGCGCACCGGCATGACTGTAGTAATCAGTGTCTTCGCGGTGATCGTATCGGTCAGCCGACCCGCTCAGTGCGAGGGGAGGCTCAGCGTATCGAGGCGCTTGTTTTGGCGATTCGACATAGCTATTCGGTTCGTAATTGGGGGCGGCACCGCCGTTGCTGCCAAAGGCCATTGAACCGTCGCGCTGGTAATTGTTGACCGGACTACGCGAGGCGTTCACGGGCAAGTGCTGGTGGTTGGTACCAATCCGATAGCGATGAGCATCAGCGTACGCGAAAACGCGTCCCTGCAGCATGCGGTCCGGGGAGAGCCCCACGCCTGGCACCATGTTGCTGGGGCCGAATGCAGCCTGCTCGACTTCGGCGAAGTAATTCTGCGGGTTACGATTGAGCTCCAGTTCGCCAACCTCAATCAGCGGGTATTCTTTCTGCGACCAGGTCTTGGTCACATCGAAGGGATTCTCATAATGAGCCGCTGCTTGTGCCTCGCTCATGATTTGCACGCACACACGCCATTTTGGAAAATCACCGCGCTCGATAGCCTCAAACAGATCCCGCTGGGCGTAATCAGGATCGGTCCCGGCCAAACGAGCAGCATCGGCTGGCGCCAGGTTCTTGATACCTTGCCGGGTTTTATAATGCCATTTGACCCAGTGCCGTTCGCCCGTGGCACTGATCAAGCTATAGGTGTGACTCCCGAAACCATGCATATGGCGGTAGCCATCGGGAATACCACGATCGGAAAACAGAATAGTGACCTGATGCAGCGCCTCAGGAGAATGAGACCAGAAGTCCCACATCATCTGCGCACTCTTCAAGTTACTTTGTGGCAGGCGTTTCTGGGTATGGATGAAGTCCGGGAATTTTAGCGGGTCACGAATGAAGAACACGGGCGTGTTGTTGCCTACGATGTCCCAGTTACCTTCTTCGGTGTAAAACTTGAGTGCAAAACCACGCGGATCGCGCTCTGTATCTGCTGAACCACGTTCGCCGCCCACTGTGGAAAATCTGAGGAAGGTCGGGGTTTGCTTACCGATTGCTTCAAACAGTTTGGCACTGGTGTATTGGGTGATATCCCGGGTGACGGTGAATGTTCCGTATGCGCCTGAACCTTTGGCGTGGACGCGACGTTCGGGAATATTCTCGCGATTGAAATGCGCAAGCTTCTCAAGCAAGTGGAAGTCGTCAAGCAACAATGGCCCGCGGGGGCCTGCGGAGCGGGAATTCTGATTATCTGCGACAGGTGCCCCACTAGCGGTGGTCAGCGTTTTATTTTGGCTCATGCATTTCATCCTCTTTCAGTCTTGGCTACCGTCTATCGGCCTGGGAGGATTGTTAACGTTTACCCGACCGCACACAAATTTATTAACTTACGTGCCTCAATAGATAATTACTAATGGAGTCGTTCCTCCCGAACGCGACGATATAAACGCTTGTCAGCACCATCAATCAGACGAAGGTTTATTCAAGACAACAAAAAACCGGGCACTAGGCCCGGTTTGATGTTTTCAGACTGACGTCTTACTCAGCGGATACAGCTTCACCACCGGCAGGACGGTCAACCAACTCGACGTACGCCATAGGCGCGTTGTCGCCAGTGCGGAAACCGCACTTGAGGATGCGCAGGTAGCCACCCTCACGGGTAGCATAACGCTTGCCCAGGTCGTTGAAGAGCTTACCAACGATAGCTTTCGAACGAGTACGGTCGAAGGCCAGACGGCGGTTAGCCAGGCTGTCTGTCTTGGCCAAAGTGATCAGCGGCTCAGCAACGCGACGCAGTTCTTTAGCTTTCGGCAGTGTAGTTTTGATCAGCTCGTGCTCGAACAGCGACACGGCCATGTTTTGAAACATGGCCTTGCGGTGCGAGCTGGTGCGGCTCAGGTGACGACCACTTTTACGATGACGCATGGTTCATTCCTTACCAAACACAACGTTCGGTGATTACGACGATCAGGCAGTCGCCTTGTCGTCCTTCTTAAGACTTGCAGGCGGCCAGTTGTCGAGGCGCATGCCGAGGGACAGACCGCGGGAGGCCAGAACGTCCTTGATTTCAGTCAAGGATTTCTTGCCAAGGTTCGGAGTCTTCAACAGCTCTACTTCGGTGCGCTGAATCAGGTCACCGATGTAGTAGATGTTTTCCGCCTTAAGGCAGTTAGCCGAACGTACAGTCAGTTCCAGATCGTCAACCGGGCGAAGCAGGATCGGATCGATCTCGTCTTCCTGCTCGACAACCACTGGCTCACTGTCACCTTTGAGATCGACGAACGCAGCCAACTGCTGTTGCAGAATGGTTGCAGCGCGGCGAATAGCCTCTTCAGGATCCAGAGTACCGTTGGTTTCCAGATCAATAACCAGCTTATCCAGGTTAGTACGCTGCTCGACACGGGCGTTTTCCACCACGTATGCGATACGGCGAACCGGGCTGAACGAAGAGTCAAGCTGCAAGCGACCAATGCTGCGGCTTTCGTCTTCATCGCTCTGACGCGAGTCGGCCGGTTCATAACCACGACCACGAGCTACGGTGAGCTTCATGTTCAGGGCGCCGTTAGACGCCAGGTTAGCGATTACGTGATCGGGATTAACGATCTCGACATCATGATCCAGCTGAATATCGGCAGCGGTAACCACCCCCGAACCCTTCTTCGACAAGGTCAGCGTAACTTCGTCACGACCGTGGAGCTTGATAGCCAGACCTTTAAGGTTCAACAGGATTTCAATTACATCTTCCTGTACACCTTCGATGGCGCTGTACTCATGGAGCACACCGTCAATCTCGGCCTCGACTACTGCACAGCCGGGCATTGAGGACAACAGGATGCGGCGCAGCGCGTTGCCCAGGGTGTGGCCAAAACCACGCTCGAGAGGCTCGAGAGTGATCTTGGCGCGGGTTGGACTGACAACCTGCACATCAATATGGCGGGGTGTCAGGAACTCATTTACCGAAATCTGCATGGATGCACCTATTTTCTAGCCCTTACTTGGAGTAGAGCTCGACAATCAGGCTTTCGTTGATGTCGGCGGACAGATCACTGCGAGCAGGAACGTTCTTGAAAACGCCCGACTTCTTCTCAGTGTCTACTTCTACCCATTCTACGCGGCCACGTTGGGCACACAGATCGAGAGCTTGGACAATGCGAAGTTGGTTCTTTGCTTTCTCGCGAATCGCGACCACGTCACCAGCACGAACCTGGTACGACGGCACGTTTACGGTCTGACCGTTAACGCTTACGGATTTGTGCGATACCAGCTGACGGGATTCGGCACGAGTCGAACCAAAGCCCATACGGTATACAACGTTGTCCAGACGGCATTCGAGCAGTTGCAGCAGGTTTTCACCGGTTGCACCTTTCTTGCCAGCAGCTTCTTTGTAGTAGCCGCTGAATTGACGCTCGAGAACGCCGTAGATACGACGGACCTTCTGCTTTTCACGCAGTTGGGTGCCGTAATCGGACTGGCGACCGCGGCGTTGGCCGTGGATACCAGGTGCTGCTTCGATGTTGCACTTCGATTCGATCGCGCGCACGCCGCTCTTCAGAAAGAGATCGGTGCCTTCGCGACGAGCGAGTTTGCATTTTGGACCAATGTAACGAGCCATTCTTTACAATCTCCTGGATTACACGCGGCGCTTCTTCGGCGGACGGCACCCGTTGTGCGGGATTGGCGTCACGTCGGTGATGCTGGCGATCTTATAGCCACAGCCGTTCAATGCACGGACAGCAGACTCACGACCTGGACCTGGACCTTTGACGTTAACGTCGAGGTTTTTCAGGCCGTATTCCAGCGCAGCTTGACCAGCACGTTCAGCAGCTACTTGAGCAGCAAACGGGGTGGACTTGCGGGAACCGCGGAAACCCGAACCACCGGAGGTAGCCCAAGAAAGCGCGTTACCTTGACGGTCGGTGATGGTCACGATTGTGTTGTTAAAAGAAGCATGGATGTGGGCGATGCCATCAACCACTGTCTTTTTAACTTTTTTACGAGGACGAGCAGCAGGTTTTGCCATGATTAATTTCCTGTCGATTCGCTGGGGCGATTACTTGCGGATCGGCTTACGCGGACCTTTACGGGTACGCGCGTTAGTCTTGGTACGCTGACCGCGCACTGGAAGACCACGACGATGACGCAGACCGCGATAGCAACCGAGGTCCATCAAACGCTTGATTTTCATGTTGATTTCGCGACGCAGGTCACCTTCAGTGGTGAACTTCGCCACTTCGCCACGCAGCTGTTCAATCTGCTCGTCGCTCAGATCCTTGATCTTTGCGGCTGGGTTTACCCCAGTCACTGCGCAAATTTTCTGCGCAGTAGTGCGACCAACACCATAGATGTAGGTCAGCGAGATAACAGTATGCTTGTTATCTGGAATGTTAACGCCTGCAATACGGGCCATTCAGTGGGACTCCAATTGACAGCTACCTACGCCCCGGAAGCCAAGAAATAGGGCGCGAGATAATATCGCTGTAATAACAAATAATCAACCCGGCAGCGCACTAGCTGCCGGGCTTGAAGCACAATCACACTCAGCCTTGGCGCTGTTTGTGACGCGGTTCCGCGCTGCAAATTACTCGAACAACACCTTCGCGGCGAATAATCTTGCAGTTACGGCACAGCTTTTTCACCGATGCACGAACTTTCATCACCAACTCCTCGAACCTTATGGGTACTCAGCGCAACATGCCGCTGCCGTAACCCTTCAGGTTGGCTTTCTTCATCAGGGATTCGTACTGGTGCGAAACGAGGTGCGATTGTACTTGGGACATGAAGTCCATCACAACCACGACGACGATCAGCAACGAGGTCCCGCCAAGGTAGAACGGAACGTTTGCTGCAACCACCAGGAACTGGGGCAACAAGCACACGGCCGTCATATATAGAGCACCGAACAGGGTCAAACGAGTCAAAACGCCATCAATGTAGCGTGCCGACTGCTCGCCTGGACGAATGCCCGGAATAAAGGCACCGGACTTCTTCAGGTTTTCCGCTACGTCTTTCGGATTGAACATCAACGCCGTATAGAAGAAGCAGAAGAAAATAATCCCTGCACTAAACAGCAGAATATTCAACGGCTGACCAGGAGCGATCGACTGCGAGATGTCCTGCAGCCAGCCCATACCTTCAGACTGACCAAACCAGGTACCCAACGAAGCCGGGAACAGCAAAATGCTGCTCGCGAAAATGGCCGGAATAACACCGGCCATGTTCACCTTCAGCGGCAAGTGGCTAGTCTGCGCGGCGAAGACCTTACGGCCCTGCTGACGCTTGGCGTAGTGAACAGCAATACGACGCTGGCCACGCTCAATGAACACCACAAAACCGATAATCGCTACTGCCAGCAAACCGATCGCAACCAGGGCGAAAATGTTGATGTCACCCTGACGCGCAGACTCGAAAGACTGCCCGATCGCTCTCGGAAGACCGGCGACGATACCTGCGAAAATCAACATCGAGATACCGTTGCCAACACCACGCTCAGTAATCTGCTCACCCAGCCACATCATGAACATCGCACCAGCCACAAAAGTGGATACCGCGACGAAATGGAAGCCAAAGTCACCAGTGAACGAAACGCCCTGCCCCGCCAGACCAATGGACATGCCAATAGCCTGAACGAGAGCAAGAACGACAGTGCCGTAGCGGGTGTACTGGGCAATCTTGCGACGCCCAGACTCACCTTCCTTCTTCAACTGTTCCAGCTGCGGGCTGACGGCGGTCATCAGCTGCATGATGATCGATGCCGAGATGTACGGCATGATCCCCAGTGCAAAGATGCTCATCCGTTCCAGCGCACCGCCGGAAAACATGTTGAACAAGCTAAGAATGGTCCCCTCATTCTGTCGAAACAGGTCCGCGAGTCGGTCCGGGTTGATACCTGGAACCGGGATGTGTGCGCCTATTCGGTAGACGATAATCGCCAGGAACAGAAAACGCAGACGAGCCCAGAGTTCAGACATACCGCCTTTGCCGAGCGCAGAGAGAGCACCTTGCTTAGCCATTTATTCCTCGAACTTGCCGCCAGCTGCTTCGATAGCCGAACGCGCACCTTTGGTGGCGCCGATTCCCTTTCCGATGGTAACAGCGCGAGTAACTTCGCCGGACAGCATGATTTTCACACGCTGCACGTTGACGTTGATCACGTTGGCATCTTTGAGGGACTGCACGGTTACGATGTCGCCTTCCACTTTAGCCAGCTCGGACAAACGCACTTCTGCGCGATCCATGGCTTTCAGGGAAACGAAACCGAACTTCGGCAGACGACGATGCAGCGGCTGTTGGCCGCCTTCAAAGCCTGGAGCAATGGTGCCACCGGAGCGGGAGGACTGACCTTTGTGGCCACGGCCACCGGTCTTGCCCAAACCACTACCGATACCACGGCCCGGACGATGCTTTTCACGACGGGAACCCGGCGCTGGACTCAGATCATTGAGTTTCATCGATTAACCCTCGACACGCAGCATGTAGTAAGCCTTGTTGATCATCCCGCGATTCTCGGGAGTATCAAGTACTTCTACAGTGTGACCGATGCGACGCAGACCCAGACCCTTAACGCACAGTTTGTGGTTAGGGATGCGGCCGGTCATGCTTTTGATCAGCGTAACTTTAACGGTAGCCATGATCAGAAGATCTCCTTGACGCTTTTGCCACGCTTGGCGGCAATGGATTCAGGAGACTGCATGGCCTTCAAACCTTTGAAAGTGGCGTGAACCACGTTTACCGGGTTAGTCGAGCCGTAGCACTTGGCCAGAACGTTCTGAACGCCAGCAACTTCGAGGACAGCACGCATAGCGCCGCCAGCGATGATACCGGTACCTTCAGAAGCAGGCTGCATGTACACCTTCGAAGCGCCATGAGCGGACTTCATTGCGTACTGCAGCGTGGTGCCGTTCAGGTCAACTTGGATCATGTTGCGGCGAGCAGCTTCCATTGCCTTCTGGATCGCAGCAGGCACTTCACGCGACTTGCCACGGCCGAAGCCAACGCGCCCTTTACCATCACCAACCACGGTCAACGCGGTGAAAGTGAAGATACGGCCGCCTTTAACGGTTTTGGCTACGCGGTTAACTTGAACCAGCTTCTCAATGTAGCCTTCGTCGCGCTTTTGGTCGTTATTTGACATAACTTAGAACTCCAGCCCAGCTTCACGAGCAGCATCAGCCAGCGCTTTAACGCGGCCATGGTACTTGAAGCCAGAGCGGTCGAAAGCCACTTGCGAGACGCCAGCGGCCTTAGCACGCGTGGCGACCAGCTGGCCAACCTTAGTGGCCGCGTCGATGTTGCCAGTGGCACCATCACGCAGTTCTTTATCCAAAGTCGAGGCAGAAGCCAGAACTTTGGCGCCGTCGGCCGAAATGACCTGGGCGTAGATGTGCTGCGACGAGCGGAACACGCAGAGACGCACGACTTCGAGTTCGTGCATTTTCAGGCGTGCTTTGCGAGCGCGACGCAGTCGAGTAACTTTTTTGTCGGTCATTTGCTATGCCCTACTTCTTCTTGGCTTCTTTACGACGGACGACTTCGTCCGCGTAGCGCACACCTTTGCCTTTGTACGGCTCTGGTGGACGGAAGTCGCGGATCTCGGCGGCCACTTGACCTACCAGCTGCTTGTCGATGCCCTTGATCAGGATATCGGTCTGGCTAGGAGTCTCAGCGGTGATGCCTTCCGGCAGTTCATAATCCACTGGGTGCGAGAAGCCAAGAGCCAGGTTCAGCACTGTGCCTTTTGCTTGCGCTTTGTAACCAACACCGACCAGCTGGAGCTTGCGCTCGAAGCCTTGGCTTACGCCTTGGACCATGTTGTTTACCAACGCACGAGTGGTACCAGCCATTGCGCGAGTTTGTTGATCGCCATTGCGAGCAGCGAAACGCAACTCACCGGCTTCTTCAACGATCTCAACGGACGAATGGATGTTCAGTTCGAGAGTGCCCTTGGCACCCTTCACCGAAAGCTGTTGGCCTGCGAATTTGACTTCGACACCGGCTGGCAGCTTAACGGGGTTCTTAGCGACGCGTGACATGCTTATCCCCCCTTAGAACACAGTGCAAAGAACTTCGCCGCCGACACCGGCAGCGCGCGCAGCACGATCCGTCATCACACCTTTGTTGGTGGAGACGATAGACACACCGAGACCGCCACGAACTTTTGGCAGATCATCGACGGACTTGTACTGACGCAGGCCTGGACGGCTAACGCGCTTCACTTCCTCGATGACCGGACGGCCTTCGAAGTACTTCAGCTCGATGGACAGCAGTGGTTTGATTTCGCTGCTGATCTGATAACCCGCAATGTAACCTTCGTCCTTCAGGACTTTGGCAACAGCTACCTTCAAAGTAGAAGATGGCATGCTTACGACGGACTTTTCAGCCATCTGGGCATTACGGATACGAGTTAGCATGTCCGCTAACGGGTCCTGCATACTCATGGGCTAGACGCTCCTAATACAAAAAAATTAGCCTTGCGGCTACTACGTGTCGCCGAGTACATCCATGCGAAAAAAGCACGGGCTCAGGCGAGCCGGGTATTCTAGACACACCCCACAAATGAATCAAGCCCCAAAAGGGGCTTGATTCAAGTTCAAGGTCACCGGTGGTCAGGATCTTGCGACCCCTCTCACCGAGACTTTGAGATGTTGCTTACCAGCTGGCTTTAACCAGACCCGGTACGTCGCCACGCATTGCTGCTTGGCGCAGCATGTTACGGCCGAGGCCGAACTTGCGGTAAACGCCGTGCGGACGACCGGTCAAGCGGCAGCGGTTACGCATGCGCGATGCGCTTGCGTCACGTGGCTGCTTCTGCAGAGCAACTGTTGCTTCCCAACGTGCTTCTGGACTTGCGTTCAGATCCACGATGATAGCTTTCAGTGCTGCACGCTTTTTGGCGTACTTGGCAACAGTGAGCTGACGCTTCAGCTCACGGTTTTTCATGCTCGTCTTGGCCATTTTCCTACTCCAATCAGTTGCGGAACGGGAATTTGAAAGCACGCAACAACGCGCGACCTTCATCATCGTTCTTGGCAGTGGTGGTCAGGGTAATGTCCAGACCGCGGAGAGCATCGATCTTGTCGTAGTCGATTTCCGGGAAGATGATCTGCTCTTTAACGCCCATGCTGTAGTTACCACGACCATCGAAGGACTTGGCATTCAGGCCGCGGAAGTCGCGAACCCGAGGCAGGGAGATCGACAGCAGACGATCCAGGAATTCATACATACGCTCACGGCGCAGGGTCACTTTGACGCCGATCGGCCAACCTTCACGGACTTTGAAGCCAGCGATGGATTTCCGAGCGTAAGTCACGATGACTTTCTGACCGGTGATCTTTTCCAGGTCGGCAACAGCGTGCTCGATGACTTTTTTGTCACCGACCGCTTCGCCCAGACCCATGTTCAGGGTGATTTTGGTAACGCGTGGAACTTCCATCACGTTCGAAAGCTTAAGTTCTTCCTTAAGCTTCGGTGCGATTTCCTTCCAGTAAATCTCTTTTAGTCGTGCCATGGTCTTCTACCTAGCAGTGTTCAAGCATCAACCGCTTTTTGGGTCGACTTGAAGACACGAATTTTCTTGCCGTCTTCTACTTTAAAACCAACGCGATCAGCCTTGTTGGTTTCGCCGTTGAAAATGGCGACGTTAGAAGCGTCCAGTGGAGCTTCTTTTTCGACGATACCGCCTTGTACGCCCGACATCGGGTTAGGCTTGGTATGACGCTTGACCAGGTTCAGACCGCCAATAACCAGACGGTTGTTAGCGAGAACCTTAAGCACCTTACCGCGCTTACCTTTGTCTTTGCCGGCGATCACGATGATCTCGTCGTCACGACGAATCTTTTGCATGTCGGATCTCCTTACAGCACTTCTGGGGCGAGCGAGACGATCTTCATGAACTTCTCAGTACGAAGTTCACGGGTCACTGGCCCAAAGATACGGGTGCCGATCGGCTCTTGCTTGTTGTTCAAAAGAACAGCAGCGTTGCCATCAAAGCGGATAATGGAGCCATCAGCACGACGTACGCCGTGACGAGTGCGGACTACAACAGCAGTCATCACTTGGCCTTTTTTCACTTTACCGCGAGGAATTGCTTCCTTCACGGTAACTTTGATGATGTCACCGATACCAGCGTAACGACGATGGGAGCCACCCAGCACCTTGATGCACATAACGCGGCGTGCGCCGCTGTTATCGGCCACATCGAGCATGGATTGAGTCTGAATCATATAATTTCTCCGACCCCTAGTCCTTAGACTTCCACAGCGCGTTCGAGAACATCAACCAGCGCCCAAGACTTGGTCTTGGCCAAAGGACGAGTTTCACGAATAGTGACTTTGTCGCCGATGTGGCACTGATTGGTTTCGTCGTGCGCGTGCAGCTTAGTCGAACGCTTAACGTATTTACCGTAGATCGGGTGCTTTACGCGACGCTCGATCAGAACGGTGATGGTCTTGTCCATTTTGTCGCTGACAACACGGCCAGTCAGCGTACGGACGGTTTTTTCGGCTTCAGCCATGATTACTTACCTGCCTGCTGTTTGAGCACAGTCTTCACGCGAGCGATGTCACGCTTAACTTGCCGGAGCAGGTGAGACTGCCCCAACTGGCCAGTTGCTTTCTGCATGCGCAGATTGAACTGGTCGCGCAGCAGGCCGAGCAGTTGCTCGTTAAGCTGCGGCGCGTCTTTTTCACGAAGTTCATTCGCTTTCATCACATCACCGTCCGTTTAACAAAGGAGGTGGCGAGTGGCAGCTTTGCAGCAGCCAGGGCGAAAGCCTCACGCGCCAGCTCTTCAGAAACGCCCTCGATTTCATACAGGACTTTGCCTGGCTGAATCTGGGCAACCCAGTATTCCACGCTACCTTTACCTTTACCCATCCGAACTTCGAGTGGCTTTTTGGTGACAGGCTTGTCCGGGAATACACGGATCCAGATCTTGCCGCCACGTTTTACGTGACGGGTCAGAGCACGACGCGCTGACTCGATCTGACGAGCGGTGAGACGACCACGAGCAACAGACTTCAGCGCGAACTCGCCGAAGCTGACTTTGCTACCGCGCAATGCCAGGCCACGGTTGTGACCAGTCATTTGCTTGCGGAACTTCGTACGCTTTGGTTGCAACATTTGGCGTACCCCTTACTTAGCAGCTTTTTTACGAGGCGCTGGTGCTTGCGGTTTCAGCTCTTCTTGGCGACCACCAATTACTTCGCCTTTGAAGATCCAAACCTTTACACCGATCACACCATAAGTGGTGTGAGCTTCGTAGTTGGCATAGTCGATGTCGGCACGCAGGGTGTGCAGTGGCACACGACCTTCGCGATACCATTCAGTACGTGCGATTTCAGCACCGCCGAGACGACCGCTCACTTGGATTTTGATGCCTTTGGCACCAATGCGCATTGCGTTCTGTACAGCGCGCTTCATAGCGCGACGGAACATTACGCGCCGCTCCAGCTGCTGAGCTACGCTCTGCGCAACCAACATACCGTCGAGTTCCGGCTTGCGGATTTCTTCGATATTGATGTGCACAGGCACACCCATTTGTTTGGTCAGGTCCTGACGCAGTTTCTCAACATCTTCACCTTTCTTCCCGATAACGATACCCGGACGAGCAGTGTGGATGGTGATACGTGCTGTTTGAGCCGGACGATGGATATCGATACGGCTTACGGACGCGCTTTTTAGTTTGTCTTGGAGATACTCACGCACTTTCAGATCAGCGAACAAATAGTCCGCATAAGTCCGACCGTCTGCGTACCAGACGGAGGTGTGCTCCTTGACGATTCCCAGGCGAATGCCAATGGGATGTACTTTCTGACCCATCTCTTCGACTCCGTTACTTGTCAGCAACCTTGACAGTGATATGGCAAGACCGCTTGACGATGCGATCAGCACGGCCTTTGGCACGTGGCATGATTCGCTTCAGCGAACGCCCTTCGTTGACGAAAACGGTGCTGACTTTAAGGTCATCAACGTCTGCGCCTTCGTTATGCTCGGCGTTGGCTACGGCCGACTCCAGCACTTTCTTCATGATCTCGGCGGCTTTCTTACTGCTGAAAGCCAACAGGTTGAGCGCTTCGCCCACCTTCTTCCCGCGGATCTGGTCGGCGACCAAGCGGGCTTTCTGGGCGGAGATTCGAGCGCCCGACAACTTAGCGGCTACTTCCATCGTTCCTTACCCCTTAACGCTTGGCTTTCTTGTCTGCCACGTGCCCACGATAAGTGCGGGTACCGGCAAACTCGCCTAGTTTGTGGCCGACCATGTCTTCGTTCACAAGAACTGGGACATGTTGACGACCGTTATGCACTGCAATGGTCAGACCGACCATTTGTGGCAGGATCATCGAACGACGCGACCAGGTTTTAACTGGTTTGCGATCATTCTTTTCCGCCGCCACTTCGATCTTCTTCAGTAGGTGAAGATCAATAAAAGGACCTTTTTTCAGAGAACGTGGCACTGTCGTATCCCTCTATTTACTTGCGACGACGGACGATCATTTTGTCGGTACGCTTATTACCACGAGTCTTCGCGCCCTTAGTCGGGAAGCCCCACGGCGATACCGGATGACGACCACCAGAGGTACGACCTTCACCACCACCATGTGGGTGGTCAACCGGGTTCATGGCAACACCACGAACGGTTGGGCGAACGCCACGCCAGCGTTTGGCACCAGCTTTACCCAACGAACGCAGGCTGTGCTCGGAGTTCGAGACTTCGCCCAGAGTCGCACGGCATTCAGCCAGAACTTTACGCATTTCACCGGAACGCAGACGCAGGGTCACGTAGACACCTTCACGAGCGATCAGCTGAGCCGAAGCACCAGCGGAACGAGCGATTTGCGCGCCTTTACCCGGCTTCAATTCGATGCCGTGTACGGTGCTACCAACTGGAATGCTGCGCAGTTGCAACTGGTTACCTGGCTTGATCGGAGCCAAAGCACCCGAAATCAGCTGGTCGCCAGCATTCACGCCTTTAGGGGCGATGATGTAACGGCGTTCGCCGTCTGCGTACAGCATAAGAGCAATGTGAGCAGTACGGTTTGGATCGTATTCAATACGCTCGACAGTGGCTGGAATGCCATCTTTGTCGTTGCGACGGAAATCGACCAGACGATAATGCTGCTTGTGGCCACCACCGATGTGACGAGTGGTAATACGACCATTGTTGTTACGACCACCAGACTTCGATTTCTTCTCGAGCAGCGGTGCGTGAGGAGCGCCTTTATGCAGCTCCTGGTTGACCACCTTGACCACATGACGGCGGCCAGGGGAAGTCGGTTTGCATTTAACGATTGCCATGATGCACCCCTTCCTTACTCAGCACTGCTGCTGAAATCGAGATCTTGGCCTGGCTGAAGGGAGATAACTGCCTTCTTCCAGTCATTACGCTTGCCCAGACCGCGAGCAGTGCGCTTGCTCTTACCCAGAACATTCAGGGTAGTAACACGCTCTACTTTCACGCTGAACAGGCTTTCGACGGCCTTCTTGATTTCCAGCTTGGTTGCGTCAGTTGCAACCTTGAAAACGAACTGGCCTTTTTTGTCAGCCAGAACCGTAGCCTTCTCGGAAACGTGCGGGCCGAGCAGAACTTTAAATACGCGTTCCTGGTTCATCCCAGCAGCTCCTCGAATTTCTTCACGGCCGACACGGTGATCAACACCTTGTCGTATGCGATCAGACTAACTGGATCGGAACCTTGCACGTCACGTACATCAACGTGTGGCAGGTTGCGAGCAGCAAGGTACAGGTTCTGATCAACCACTTCAGACACGATCAAGACGTCAGTCAGGCCCATGCCGGTCAGTTTGTTCAGCAGATCTTTGGTCTTCGGTGCATCAACAGCGAAGTCCTGAACCACAACCAGACGATCAGTACGCACCAGCTCAGCAAGGATGGAACGCATTGCTGCGCGATACATCTTCTTGTTCAGCTTCTGGGTGTGATCCTGAGGACGAGCTGCGAAAGTGGTACCGCCGCCGCGCCAGATTGGGCTACGGATAGTACCGGCACGCGCGCGGCCAGTACCTTTCTGACGCCAAGGGCGCTTACCGCCACCACGAACGTCGGAACGGGTCTTTTGCTGCTTGCTACCTTGACGGCCGCCGGCCATGTAGGCCACGACTGCTTGGTGAACCAGCGTCTCGTTGAATTCGCCGCCAAATGTCAGTTCGGAAACTTCGATCGCTTGAGCGTCATTTACATTTAATTGCATGTCAGCTTCCCCTTAACCGCGAGCCTTGGCTGCTGGACGTACAACCAAGTTGCCGCCAGTAGCGCCAGGAACAGCGCCCTTGACCAACAACAGATTGCGTTCAGCGTCCACGCGCACTACTTCAAGAGACTGCACGGTCACGCGCTCAGCGCCCATATGACCGGACATTTTTTTGCCCTTGAATACACGACCAGGAGTCTGGCACTGGCCGATAGAGCCTGGAACGCGGTGGGACACGGAGTTACCGTGGGTATTATCTTGCCCGCGGAAGTTCCAACGCTTGATCGTACCCTGGAAGCCTTTACCCTTGGACTGACCGGTTACATCAACCAGTTGACCAGCGGCGAAGATTTCAGCGTCGATCAGATCGCCGGCCTGGTACTCGCCTTCTTCAAGACGGAATTCCATTACGGTACGACCAGCGGCAACGTTCGCCTTAGCGAAGTGGCCAGCCTGAGCAGCTGTAACACGCGAAGCACGACGCTCGCCTACAGTGACTTGCACTGCACGATAGCCATCGGTCTCTTCAGTTTTGAACTGGGTGACGCGATTCGGCTCGATCTCAATGACCGTGACCGGAATGGAGACACCTTCTTCGGTGAAAATACGGGTCATACCGCATTTACGACCGACTACACCAATAGTCATGTTGTAAACCTCATGAGTGTACGGGGCTTTCACCCGCTATGGCCGCCCATTTCAGAGCGTTACACGACTAAGACCGAGTCTTAGCCGAGGCTGATCTGCACTTCCACACCGGCCGCAAGATCAAGCTTCATAAGCGCATCAACGGTTTTATCCGTTGGCTGGACGATGTCCAGAACACGCTTATGAGTACGGATCTCGTACTGGTCACGCGCGTCTTTGTTGACGTGCGGGGAGACCAGAACGGTGAACCGCTCTTTACGGGTAGGCAGTGGAATTGGACCACGCACTTGAGCACCAGTACGTTTCGCGGTTTCCACGATTTCCTGGGTGGATTGGTCGATCAGGCGATGGTCAAAAGCCTTCAACCTGATACGGATTTGCTGATTTTGCATTGGATTTCAGACTCCGGCTGCTATTCCCACCGAGCGCAATACGCCCGTTAAAAGGAGGCGCAATTCTATAGACGCCCCAAATAGGTGTCAACCCAATAAAAAAGCCCCCGCTAAGCGGGGGCTTTTTCAGATCATCACTTATTAAGCGATGATTTTGGCTACGACGCCAGCGCCGACGGTACGACCGCCTTCACGAATAGCGAAACGCAGACCGTCTTCCATTGCGATGGTCTTGATCAGGGTGACAACCATTTTGATGTTGTCGCCTGGCATTACCATTTCAACGCCTTCCGGCAGTTCGCAGTTACCGGTCACGTCAGTGGTCCGGAAGTAGAACTGTGGACGGTAGCCTTTGAAGAACGGAGTGTGACGACCGCCTTCTTCTTTGCTCAGCACGTACACTTCAGCTTCGAAGGTAGTGTGCGGCTTGACCGAGCCTGGCTTGACCAGAACCTGGCCACGCTCAACGTCGTCACGCTTGGTGCCGCGCAGCAGCACGCCGCAGTTCTCGCCAGCACGACCTTCGTCGAGCAGCTTACGGAACATTTCAACACCGGTGCAGGTGGTGACAGTGGTGTCACGCAGACCAACGATTTCCAGTGGATCCTGAACCTTGACGATACCGCGCTCGATACGACCAGTTACAACAGTACCGCGACCGGAGATCGAGAATACGTCTTCGATTGGCATCAGGAACGGCTTGTCGATAACACGGACTGGATCCGGGATGTAGCTGTCCAGAGTCTCAACCAGTTTACGAACGGCAGTAGTGCCCATTTCGTTGTCGTCTTGGCCGTTCAGAGCCATCAGAGCCGAACCGATGATGATCGGAGTGTCGTCGCCCGGGAAGTCGTAAGTGCTCAGCAGATCGCGCACTTCCATCTCAACCAGTTCCAGCAGCTCAGCGTCGTCTACCATGTCAGCCTTGTTCAGGAAGACAACGATGTACGGAACGCCAACCTGACGGGACAGCAGGATGTGCTCACGAGTTTGTGGCATCGGACCATCAGCGGCCGAGCAAACCAGGATAGCGCCGTCCATCTGAGCAGCACCGGTGATCATGTTCTTCACATAGTCAGCGTGACCTGGGCAGTCAACGTGAGCGTAGTGACGGATCAGCGAGTTGTATTCAACGTGCGCGGTGTTGATGGTGATACCACGAGCCTTTTCTTCCGGAGCGCTGTCGATCTTGTCGAAAGCAACAACGGCCGAACCGAAAACTTCGGAGCAGACGCGAGTCAGAGCAGCAGTCAGCGTGGTTTTACCGTGGTCGACGTGACCGATGGTGCCAACGTTGACGTGCGGAAGGGAACGATCAAATTTTTCTTTAGCCACGACAATTAACTCCTAGCCTAAAGGGGCTGAATCAGCCTTGTTTTTTGGTAACGGTTTCGACGATGTGCGACGGAGCCGTATTGTATTTTTTGAATTCCATAGAGTAGCTTGCGCGACCTTGGGACATGGAGCGAACGTCGGTTGCGTAACCGAACATCTCACCCAACGGAACCTCGGCACGAATCACTTTGCCGGAAACCGTATCTTCCATACCCAGGATCATGCCGCGACGACGGTTAAGGTCGCCCATCACGTCACCCATATAGTCTTCAGGTGTAACAACCTCTACCGCCATGATCGGCTCAAGCAGCTCACCACCGCCCTTCTGGGCCAGTTGCTTGGTCGCCATGGATGCAGCCACCTTGAACGCCATCTCGTTGGAGTCGACGTCGTGGTAGGAACCATCAAACACAGTTGCCTTCAGGCCGATCAGCGGATAGCCGGCAACAACGCCGTTCTTCATCTGCTCTTCGATACCCTTCTGGATAGCCGGGATGTATTCCTTAGGAACCACACCACCCACTACTTCGTTCACGAATTGCAGACCTTCCTGACCTTCGTCAGCAGGAGCAAAACGGATCCAGCAGTGGCCGAACTGACCACGACCGCCGGACTGACGAACGAACTTGCCTTCGATTTCACAGTTCTTCGTGATGCGCTCACGATAGGAAACCTGAGGCTTACCGATGTTGGCTTCGACGTTGAACTCACGGCGCATCCGGTCAACCAGGATGTCCAGGTGCAACTCGCCCATGCCGGAGATGATCGTTTGACCAGTCTCTTCATCAGTCTTGACGCGGAAAGATGGATCTTCCTGAGCAAGCTTGCCCAGAGCGATACCCATTTTTTCCTGGTCATCCTTGGTCTTAGGCTCAACGGCAACCGAAATAACCGGCTCCGGGAAGTCCATGCGAACCAGGATGATTGGCTTGTCAGCGCTGCACAAGGTTTCGCCAGTGGTGACGTCCTTCATGCCGATCAAGGCTGCGATGTCACCAGCGCGTACTTCCTTGATTTCTTCACGGGCGTTTGCGTGCATCTGCACCATACGACCCACGCGCTCTTTCTTGCCTTTAACCGAGTTGATCACGCCGTCGCCGGAGGCCAACACGCCCGAGTAAACTCGAACAAAGGTCAAAGTACCCACGAATGGGTCGGTAGCGATTTTGAAAGCCAGAGCCGAGAACGGCTCGCTGTCATCTGCGTGGCGTTCCATCTGCTTTTCCTCGTCATCAGGGTCAGTACCCTTGATGGCAGGAATATCAGTTGGAGCAGGCAGGTAATCGATAACGGCGTCGAGAACCAAGGGAACGCCCTTGTTCTTGAAGGAAGAACCGCAAACAGCCAGGACGATTTCGCCAGCGATAGTACGCTGACGCAGAGCGGCCTTGATTTCCGCGTTGGTGAGTTCTTCACCTTCGAGGTACTTGTTCATCAGCTCTTCGCTGGCTTCGGCCGCAGCCTCAACCATGTTGCCGCGCCACTCGTCAGCCAGCTCCTGCAGTTCAGCAGGGATAGGCTTACGAACTGGAACCATACCTTTGTCGGAGTCATTCCAATAAACAGCTTCCATAGCCATCAGATCGATCTGACCCTGGAAGTTGTCTTCGGAACCGATAGCCAACTGGATTGGCACCGGAGTGTGACCCAGACGCTGCTTGATCTGACCGATTACGCGCAGGAAGTTTGCACCGGCACGGTCCATCTTGTTTACGTAAACAAGACGTGGAACGCCGTACTTGTTGGCTTGACGCCATACGGTTTCCGACTGAGGCTCAACACCCGAAGTGCCGCAGAACACAACGACCGCGCCGTCGAGAACACGCAGGGAACGTTCAACTTCAATAGTGAAGTCCACGTGACCCGGGGTGTCGATGACGTTGAAGCGGTATTGGTCCTTGTGCTGCTTCTCGGAACCCTGCCAGAAGGCGGTAATGGCAGCAGAAGTAATGGTAATACCACGCTCCTGCTCCTGAACCATCCAGTCTGTGGTCGCGGCGCCGTCATGCACCTCGCCCATTTTGTGACTTTTGCCAGTGTAAAAAAGGACGCGCTCGGTGGTGGTGGTCTTACCAGCATCCACGTGAGCAACGATACCAATGTTACGGTAGCGATTAATCGGTGTTGTACGAGCCATAAAGCCCTCGCAAAATTAGTGACGCTAAAATTAGAAGCGGTAGTGCGAGAAAGCTTTGTTAGCTTCAGCCATACGGTGCACGTCTTCACGCTTCTTAACTGCAGCACCTTTACCTTCGGCAGCGTCCAACAGTTCGCCAGCCAAACGCAGAGCCATAGACTTCTCGCCGCGCTTGCGCGCGAAGTCTACCAACCAGCGCATTGCCAGAGCGTTACGACGGGACGGACGAACTTCGACCGGAACCTGGTAAGTGGCACCGCCTACACGGCGCGACTTTACTTCGACCAGCGGAGCGATGGCGTCGAGAGCTTTCTCGAAGATTTCCAGGGGGTCGCTGTTCTTGCGTTCTTTAACCTTTTCCAGCGCGCCATAAACGATACGCTCGGCAACGGCTTTCTTGCCGCTTTCCATCACGTGGTTCATGAACTTGGCCAGGATTTGGCTTCCGTATTTTGGATCGTCAAGCACTTCGCGCTTGGCTGCTACGCGTCTTCTTGGCATGGATAAGCCCTCAAACGGTCTTCAGGTTCGTTCGGAATCGGTGCCCTTGCGGGACGCCTCCGACCTTACTCTTATCGACTCAGAAAAATAGAAAATCAGTGTCTACAAAAAGCCACTACTACTTAGGCTTCTTGGTACCGTACTTCGAACGACCCTGGTTACGACCTTTAACGCCGGAAGTATCCAGAGAGCCGCGTACGGTGTGGTAACGAACACCTGGCAAGTCTTTTACACGACCGCCGCGGATCAGTACCACGCTGTGCTCTTGCAGGTTGTGGCCTTCACCGCCGATGTACGAGGAAACCTCGAAACCGTTGGTCAGACGCACGCGGCATACTTTACGCAGTGCCGAGTTAGGTTTTTTCGGCGTGGTGGTATACACACGGGTGCATACGCCACGACGTTGCGGGCAGTTCTGCAGCGCAGGCACGTCGGATTTCTCGACGATACGCTTACGCGGCTGACGTACCAGCTGGTTGATAGTTGCCATCTACTAGCTCCACTGTTGTCTTGCGACGCTATTGTCTTGCAAGAAAAGCAAAATGGCAGGAACGAATTCCCGCCAAATTTAGGGGTACAAGAGTCTAAAGAGGATCTTGCCCCCAGTCAAGGCAAGGCCCCGACGCCTCCACTCATCCAACCTCGACAAATCGTCTCGATTCGATGAACGGAGCGGCCAGGGCCTTACGCTCATTTATTGCAGAACTCAGTTACCGCTTGAGTTCAGCGCTTCGGTCAGTGCAGCTTCCACTTCACTGGCGCTTACGCGCAGCGGCTTGTCTGCTTCACGACGACGCTTACGCTCGCTGTGATAAGCCAAACCGGTACCGGCCGGGATCAGACGACCCACGACCACGTTCTCTTTCAGGCCGCGCAGATAATCGCGCTTGCCGGTTACCGCCGCTTCGGTCAGTACACGAGTGGTTTCCTGGAAGGAAGCCGCCGAGATGAACGATTCGGTGGACAACGACGCCTTGGTGATACCCAGCAACACGCGAGTGAACTTGGAAACGAATTTCTCGTCGCCAGCCAGACGCTCGTTCTCTACCAGAACGTGAGTCAATTCCATCTGGTCGCCCTTGATGAAAGTGGAATCGCCGGATTCAGCAATTTCAACTTTACGCAGCATCTGACGCAGGATGGTCTCGATGTGCTTATCGTTGATCTTCACGCCTTGCAGACGATATACGTCCTGGATCTCGTTCACGATGTACTTGGCCAGCGCACTCACACCCAGCAGACGCAGGATGTCGTGTGGATCGCTCGGGCCGTCGGAGATAACTTCGCCGCGGTTTACCTGTTCGCCTTCGAAGACGTTCAGGTGGCGCCACTTCGGAATCAGCTCTTCGTACGGATCGGTACCGTCGTTCGGGGTAATGACCAGACGGCGCTTGCCTTTGGTCTCTTTACCGAACGCGATGGTGCCGCTGACTTCAGCCAGGATCGAGGCTTCTTTCGGACGACGTGCTTCGAACAAGTCGGCAACACGTGGCAGACCACCGGTGATGTCACGGGTCTTCGAAGTCTCTTGCGGGATACGAGCGATAACATCACCGATCGCAATCTTCGCGCCGTCCGCTACACCAACCAGGGCGTTAGCAGGCAGGAAGTACTGAGCAATTACGTCAGTACCCGGCAGCAAGAGATCCTTGCCATTGTCATCAACCATCTTCACAGCAGGACGGATATCTTTACCGGCAGCTGGACGGTCTTTGGCGTCGAGGACTTCAATGTTGGTCATACCGGTCAATTCGTCAGTCTGACGCTTGATCGTGATGCCTTCTTCCATGCCCACGTAGGTCACGGTACCTTTCATCTCGGTAACGATTGGGTGAGTGTGCGGATCCCACTTGGCCACGATTGCGCCAGCGTCGACCTTGTCACCTTCCTTAACCGAGATCACAGCACCGTACGGCAGCTTGTAACGCTCACGCTCACGACCGAAGTCATCAGCGATTGCCAGCTCACCGGAACGGGACACAGCAACCAGGCAACCATCCACTCGCTCAACGTGCTTCAGGTTATGCAGACGAACGGTACCGCCATTCTTCACCTGAACGCTGTCAGCTGCGGAGGTCCGGCTTGCCGCACCACCAATGTGGAACGTACGCATGGTCAGCTGGGTACCCGGCTCACCGATGGACTGGGCAGCGATAACGCCGACCGCTTCACCGATGTTCACCTGGTGACCACGGGCCAGATCACGGCCGTAGCACTTGGCGCAAATGCCGTAGCGGGTTTCGCAGCTGATCGGCGAACGCACGATCACTTCATCGATGCTGTTCAGCTCGATGAACTCGACCCACTTCTCGTCTACCAGAGTGCCACCAGGAACGATGACTTCTTCGGTACCCGGCTTGAACACGTCACGAGCAATGACACGACCCAATACGCGCTCACCCAGCGGCTCGACAACGTCACCGCCTTCAATGTGCGGAGTCATTACCAGGCCATGTTCGGTGCCGCAATCGATCTCGGTCACAACCAGATCCTGCGCCACGTCTACCAGACGACGAGTCAGGTAACCGGAGTTCGCAGTTTTCAGTGCGGTATCCGCCAAACCTTTACGAGCACCGTGAGTGGAGATGAAGTACTGAAGTACGCTCAAACCTTCACGGAAGTTCGCAGTAATCGGCGTTTCGATGATGGAACCGTCCGGCTTGGCCATCAGGCCACGCATACCGGCGAGCTGACGGATCTGCGCAGCAGAACCCCGTGCGCCCGAGTCGGCCATCATGTACATCGAGTTGAAGGACTCTTGGTCGACTTCGACGCCATGACGGTCGATGACTTTCTCTTTCGAGAGGTTGGCCATCATCGCCTTGGAAACTTCGTCGTTCGCCTTGGACCAAAGGTCGATCACTTTGTTGTACTTCTCGCCCTGGGTTACCAGGCCGGAGGCGTACTGACTTTCGATCTCTTTCACTTCATCGGTTGCAGCATTGATGATGCGGGCTTTTTCATCCGGGATAACGAAGTCGTTAACACCGATGGAAACGCCGGAGATGGTCGAATAGGCAAAACCGGTGTACATCAACTGGTCAGCGAAGATCACGGTCTCTTTCAAACCAACCACGCGGTAGCACTGGTTGATCAGCTTGGAGATCGCCTTTTTCTTCATCGGCTGGTTAACGACGTCGTAGGACAGGCCAGGTGGAACAACCTGGAACAACAGCGCACGACCGACGGTTGTGTCGACGATACGGGTGTTCTTGACGCTGCCACCATCACGATCGTTGACGGTTTCGTGGATGCGGACTTTGACCTTGGCGTGCAGTGCGGCTTCGCCGGCACGGAACACACGGTCAACTTCCTGCAGATCCGCGAACACACGACCTTCGCCCTTGGCGTTGATCGCTTCACGAGTCATGTAGTACAGACCCAATACAACGTCCTGCGAAGGAACGATGATTGGCTCACCGTTGGCTGGCGACAGAATGTTGTTGGTCGACATCATCAACGCGCGCGCTTCCAACTGGGCTTCCAGTGTCAGCGGTACGTGCACGGCCATTTGGTCGCCGTCGAAGTCGGCGTTGTACGCGGCGCAGACCAGAGGGTGCAGCTGGATAGCCTTACCTTCGATCAGTACCGGTTCAAACGCCTGGATACCCAGACGGTGAAGGGTCGGTGCACGGTTGAGGAGAACCGGGTGTTCACGGATCACTTCAGCGAGCACGTCCCAAACCTCAGGCAGCTCGCGCTCGACCATCTTCTTGGCAGCTTTGATGGTGGTCGCGAGACCACGCATTTCCAGCTTGCCGAAAATGAACGGCTTGAACAGCTCGAGGGCCATTTTCTTCGGCAGACCGCACTGGTGCAGACGCAGGGTCGGACCAACGGTAATTACCGAACGACCGGAGTAGTCAACACGCTTACCGAGCAAGTTCTGACGGAAACGACCCTGCTTACCCTTGATCATGTCAGCCAGGGATTTCAGAGGACGCTTGTTCGAACCGGTGATAGCGCGACCACGACGACCGTTGTCGAGCAGTGCATCGACAGCTTCCTGCAACATACGCTTTTCGTTGCGAACGATGATGTCCGGAGCGGACAGATCGAGCAGACGCTTCAAGCGGTTGTTACGGTTGATCACTCGACGATACAGATCGTTGAGGTCGGAAGTCGCGAAGCGACCGCCATCCAGCGGGACCAGTGGACGCAGATCCGGCGGCAGAACCGGCAGAACGGTGAGCACCATCCATTCTGGAAGGTTGCCGGAACCCTGGAAGGCTTCCATCAACTTCAGACGCTTGGACAGCTTCTTGATTTTGGTTTCGGAGTTGGTTTGCGGAATTTCTTCACGCAGGCGGCCAATCTCGTGCTCCAGGTCGATAGCGTGCAGCAGTTCGCGGACAGCTTCGGCACCCATGCGGGCATCGAAATCGTCGCCGAACTCTTCCAGCGCTTCGAAGTACTGCTCGTCGTTCAGCAACTGACCTTTTTCAAGGGTGGTCATGCCCGGATCGATAACGACATAGCTCTCGAAGTAGAGAACGCGTTCGATATCACGCAGGGTCATGTCCATCAGCAAGCCGATACGCGACGGCAGCGATTTCAGGAACCAGATGTGGGCAACTGGCGAAGCCAGTTCGATGTGCGCCATGCGCTCACGACGAACCTTGGCCAGCGCGACTTCAACGCCGCACTTCTCGCAGATCACGCCACGGTGCTTCAAGCGCTTGTACTTACCGCACAGGCACTCGTAATCCTTTACCGGGCCAAAGATCTTGGCGCAGAACAGGCCGTCACGTTCAGGTTTAAACGTACGGTAGTTGATGGTTTCCGGCTTTTTAACTTCACCGAACGACCACGAACGGATCATCTCAGGCGATGCCAATCCAATACGGATGGCGTCGAACTCTTCGACTTGACCCTGGTTTTTCAGCAAATTCAGTAGGTCTTTCAAGGCCTTTCCTCCTGGCGGAGCAGAGAGCGGGCAATCCTGCCCCGCTCTCGATTCGCGTCACGTGTTATTCGGTTTCCAGATCGATATCGATGCCGAGGGAACGAATTTCCTTGATCAACACGTTGAAGGACTCGGGCATGCCCGGCTCCATACGGTGATCGCCATCCACGATGTTTTTGTACATCTTGGTACGGCCGTTCACATCGTCCGACTTCACTGTGAGCATTTCTTGCAGAGTGTAAGCAGCACCGTATGCTTCCAGTGCCCAGACCTCCATCTCCCCGAAACGCTGACCACCGAACTGTGCCTTACCACCCAGCGGCTGCTGGGTAACCAGGCTGTACGAACCGGTAGAACGAGCGTGCATCTTATCGTCTACCAAGTGGTTCAGCTTCAGCATGTACATGTAGCCAACAGTAACCGGGCGCTCGAACTTGTTGCCGGTACGGCCGTCGGTCAGCTGCATCTGGCCGCTTTCTGGCAAGTCTGCCAGCTTCAGCATGGCCTTGATTTCGCTTTCCTTGGCACCGTCGAACACTGGAGTGGCCATTGGAACGCCGCCACGCAGGTTTTTCGCCAGATCCAGAATTTCCTGGTCGGAGAAGCTGTCCAGATCTTCGTTACGACCACCGATCTGGTTGTAGATCTCGTCGAGGAATTTACGAAGCTCGGCGACTTTGCGCTGCTCTTCGATCATCCGGTTGATCTTCTCGCCCAGACCTTTGGCCGCGAGGCCCAGGTGAGTTTCAAGGATCTGACCAACGTTCATACGCGACGGTACGCCCAACGGGTTGAGGACGACGTCGACCGGGGTGCCATTGGCATCGTGCGGCATGTCTTCAACCGGCATGATCACGGAGACCACACCTTTGTTACCGTGACGACCGGCCATCTTGTCGCCCGGCTGGATGCGACGACGGATTGCCAGGTAAACCTTGACGATTTTCAGCACGCCTGGAGCCAGGTCATCGCCCTGCTGCAGTTTGCGCTTCTTGTCTTCGAACTTGTCGTCCAGCAGACGGCGACGATCAACGATGTAGGCCTGAGCCTTCTCGAGCTGCTCGTTCAGAGCATCTTCAGCCATGCGCAGTTTGAACCACTGACCATGCTCAAGACCGTCGAGAACTTCATCGGTGATGTCCTGACCTTTCTTCAGGCCGGCGCCGCCTTCGGCTTTGTGGCCGACCAGAGCGGAACGCAGACGTTCGAAAGTCGCGCCTTCAACGATACGGAACTCTTCGTTCAGATCCTTGCGGATCTCGTCGAGCTGAGTCTTCTCGATCGACAGGGCACGAGCATCACGCTCAACACCGTCACGAGTGAAGACCTGTACGTCGATGACGGTACCCTTGGTGCCGGTAGGCACACGCAGGGAGGTGTCTTTAACGTCGCTGGCTTTTTCACCGAAGATCGCACGCAACAGCTTCTCTTCCGGAGTCAGCTGGGTCTCGCCTTTCGGAGTGACCTTACCGACCAGGATGTCGCCCGCGCCTACTTCGGCACCTACGTAAACGATACCGGCTTCGTCCAGCTTGTTCAGTGCAGCTTCACCCACGTTCGGGATGTCTGCAGTGATTTCCTCAGGCCCAAGCTTGGTGTCACGCGCCACACAGGTCAGTTCCTGGATGTGGATCGTGGTGAAGCGGTCTTCTTGAACAACGCGTTCCGACAGGCAGATGGAGTCTTCGAAGTTGAAGCCGTTCCATGCCATGAAGGCGATGCGCATGTTCTGACCCAGCGCCAGTTCACCCATGTCGGTGGACGGACCGTCGGCCATGATGTCGCTGCGCTGAACCCGATCACCCTTACGCACCAGCGGACGCTGGTTGATGCAGGTGTTCTGGTTGGAGCGGGTGTATTTGGTCAGGTTGTAGATGTCGACACCAGCTTCACCGGTTTCAACTTCGTCATCAGCAACACGAACCACGATACGGCTGGCGTCAACGGAGTCGATAACACCGCCACGACGAGCTACGACGCAAACGCCGGAGTCACGGGCTACGTTACGCTCCATGCCGGTACCGACCAGCGGCTTGTCAGCGCGCAGGGTGGGTACAGCTTGACGCTGCATGTTCGAACCCATCAACGCACGGTTGGCGTCATCGTGCTCGAGGAACGGGATCAGCGACGCTGCAACCGAAACTACCTGCTTCGGCGATACGTCCATCAAGGTGACGTCTTCCGGCGCCTTGACGGTGAACTCGTTCAGGTGACGAACAGCTACCAGCTCGTCGATCAGAACTTTCTTGTCGTTCATCGTGGCCGAAGCCTGAGCGATCACGTGATCGGCTTCTTCGATGGCGGACAGGAAAACGATCTCGTCGGTGACCAGAGCGTCTTTCACCACACGGTACGGGCTCTCAAGGAAGCCGTACTGGTTGGTGCGCGCATAGGCAGCCAGGGAGTTGATCAGACCGATGTTCGGACCTTCCGGCGTTTCGATCGGGCATACACGACCGTAGTGAGTCGGGTGTACGTCACGAACTTCAAAGCCAGCACGCTCACGAGTCAGACCGCCAGGGCCGAGTGCAGACACACGACGCTTGTGGGTGATCTCGGACAGCGGGTTGTTCTGGTCCATGAACTGGGAAAGCTGGCTGGAACCGAAGAACTCTTTCACCGCCGCAGCCACTGGCTTGGCGTTGATCAGGTCTTGCGGCATCAGGCCTTCGCTTTCTGCCATCGACAGGCGCTCTTTGACCGCACGCTCAACACGTACCAGGCCAACGCGGAACTGGTTCTCGGCCATCTCGCCTACGCAGCGAACACGACGGTTACCCAGGTGGTCGATGTCATCGACGATGCCTTTACCGTTACGGATGTCGACCAGGGTCTTCAGAACCGCGACGATATCTTCCTTGCACAACACGCCCGAACCTTCGATCTCGGTACGACCGATACGACGGTTGAACTTCATCCGGCCGACCGCAGACAGGTCATAACGCTCAGGGCTGAAGAACAGGTTGTTGAACAGAGTCTCGGCAGCGTCTTTGGTTGGCGGCTCGCCTGGACGCATCATGCGATAGATCTCGACCAGCGCTTCCAATTGGTTGCTGGTGGAGTCGATCTTCAAGGTGTCGGAGACGAACGGACCGCAGTCGATATCGTTGGTGTACAGAGTTTCGATGCGAACGACCTGAGCCTTGGCGATTTTTGCCAGGATCTCGGTGTTCAGCTCGGTGTTGCACTCTGCCAGGATTTCGCCGGTTGCCGGGTGCACGATGGCCTTGGCGGTAGTGCGACCCAGGACGTAGTCCAGAGGCACCTCCAGGGTCTTGAGACCGGCTTTCTCGATCTGGTTGATGTGGCGCGCGGTAATACGGCGACCCGCCTCAACGATGACCTTGCCCTTCTCGTCCTGAATATCAAGAACAGCGATCTCACCACGCAGACGCGAAGCAATCAGTTCCAGACTGAGGGTTTCGCCGCTCAGGTGGAAAACGTTGGTGGTGTAGAACGCGTCGAGCACTTCTTCAGTGGTATAGCCGAGCGCGCGCAGCAGTACCGATGCAGGCAGCTTGCGACGACGGTCGATACGCACGAATACACAGTCTTTCGGGTCGAACTCGAAGTCCAGCCACGAACCACGGTAAGGAATGATGCGCGCGGAGTACAGCAGTTTGCCGGAGCTATGCGTCTTGCCGCGGTCGTGGTCGAAGAACACGCCCGGGGAACGGTGCAGCTGGGAAACGATTACACGCTCGGTACCATTGATTACGAAGGTACCGTTTTCAGTCATCAGGGGGATTTCACCCATGTAGACTTCTTGCTCTTTGATGTCCTTGATCGCTTTGTTCGACGATTCTTTGTCGAAAATGATCAGGCGCACTTTTACCCGCAAAGGTACGGCGTAAGTTACACCGCGCAATACGCATTCTTTGACATCAAATGCCGGTTCGCCCAGGCGATAACCGACGTACTCCAGCGCAGCATTGCCGGAGTAGCTGATGATCGGGAAAACGGATTTGAAGGCCGCATGCAGGCCCACGTCGCGGAACTGATCTTTAGTCGCTCCCGCCTGCAAGAATTCACGATACGAATCCAGCTGGATTGCCAGGAGATACGGCACATCCATGACGTCCGGCAACTTGCTAAAGTCCTTGCGGATACGTTTTTTCTCAGTATATGAGTAAGCCATCAGCGTTCCCCAGCTTGGTCACCTGCTTGTTTGGCCCCTCCCGACGGGAGCAGCCAGAAAATCGTGCAAACCCCATGGTTTGCGCCACCGCATCGGGTGGTTACAGCTCGCTACCGGCACCGACCCAGTCGGCAGCCAATAACGGAAAAAGGCCGGTGGCAAGAGCCACCAGCCATCAGCCTTTCGCTTAACGCTCGGGCTGGAGGTGCAAAGTCGATGCTTACTTCAGCTCGACTTTAGCGCCTGCTTCTTCCAGAGTGGCTTTTGCTTTGTCAGCTGCGTCTTTCGATACAGCTTCCAGAACGATGCCAGGAGCGCCGTCAACTACTGCCTTGGCTTCTTTCAGGCCCAGACCGGTCAGTTCACGTACTGCCTTGATCACGTTAACTTTCTTCTCGCCAGCTTCGGTCAGCATGACGTTGAATTCAGTTTGTTCTTCAACAACGGCAGCAACAGCAGCTGGACCAGCGGAAGCAGCGGCAGCAGAAACGCCGAACTTCTCTTCCATGGCCTTGATCAGCTCAACGATTTCCAGAACGGATTTTTCGCCGATTGCTTCGATGATTTGGTCGTTAGTCAGAGACATGACTATAAATTCCTGTATTGGGGTGACAGCCTACGCGGCCATCGAAATAAACAATAAACGCTGAAAGGAGTCGCTCAGCCTTAGGCTGCGGCAGCTTCTTTCTGGTCGCGAAGGGCCGCCAGAGTACGAGCCAATTTGCTGGTTGCGCCTTGAATCACGCTCATCAGCTGAGAAATTGCTTCGTCACGGGTCGGCAGACTTGCCAGTACGTCGATCTGATTAGCTGCGAGGAACTTGCCCTCGAACGCAGCTGCCTTGATCTCGAACTTATCCTGACCTTTTGCGAATTCCTTGAAGATACGAGCAGCAGCGCCCGGATGATCTTTGGAGAATGCAATCAAGGTCGGGCCAGTGAACACGTCGTTGAGCACGTCATATTGAGTGCCAGCAACGGCGCGCTTGAGCAGGGTGTTACGTACAACACGTACGTAAACGCCAGCTTCACGAGCCTCTTTACGGAGTCCGGTCATAGCGCCAACTGTCACGCCGCGGGCATCAGCCACAACAGCAGACAGGGCAACATTGGCAGCCTCGTTGACTTCAGCGACGATGGCCTTCTTGTCTTCGAGTTTAATTGCCACGGGTTTAACTCCTGCTTGTTACCGTTTCATCCAACCGAAGCCGGATGTCGTTTTGGTGTCTGATTCGGTAAGGAACCGGGAGCACCATCTGCGTAGGCTTGAGGTTTAAGACTTTCGTCGCCTACGGTCTTGGATAGCCCCCGCCAGGCAGGGACCCCAATCTTTCAATTGGCGCAATCGCTTGCGCCAACCTGTGTCTTACGCGTCGAGCGAGCCTTGGTCGATGACCAGACCTGGACCCATGGTGGTGCTCAGGGTAACGCGCTTGACGTAGATACCTTTCGAGGAAGCTGGCTTGATACGCTTCAGATCAGCGATCAGGGCTTCAACGTTTTCCTTCAGCTTGACGGCATCAAAGCCGACCTTGCCAACGGAGGTATGGATGATGCCGTTTTTGTCGGTGCGATAACGAACCTGACCAGCCTTGGCGTTTTTAACCGCGGTGGCTACGTCTGGCGTTACGGTGCCGACTTTAGGGTTAGGCATCAGACCACGTGGACCGAGGATCTGACCCAACTGACCCACAACGCGCATGGCATCCGGGGATGCGATAACGACGTCATAGTTCAGGTCGCCGCCTTTCATTTCGGCAGCCAGATCGTCCATACCTACACGGTCAGCGCCGGCAGCCAGAGCGGCCTCAGCAGCTGGACCCTGGGTGAACACGGCAACGCGAACGGTCTTGCCAGTGCCGTGTGGCAGCACGGTAGCGCTACGAACGACCTGATCAGATTTACGCGGGTCAACGCCCAGGTTCACGGCAACGTCGAACGACTCGCTGAACTTGACGGTCGACAGCTCAGCCAGCAGAGCGGCAGCGTCTACAAAGTTGTAGGACTTGCCTGCTTCGATTTTGCCGGCGATAGCCTTTTGACGCTTGGTCAACTTAGCCATTACACACCCTCCACGTTAAGGCCCATGCTACGAGCAGAACCGGCGATAGTGCGCACGGCTGCATCCATATCAGCTGCAGTCAGATCCGCGTTTTTGGTTTTCGCGATTTCTTCCAGCTGAGCACGGGTTACAGTGCCAACCTTAACGGTGTTCGGACGAGCGGAACCGCTAGTCAGACCGGCCGCCTTCTTCAGCAGAACCGAAGCAGGGGTGGATTTGGTTTCGAAAGTGAAGCTACGGTCGCTGTAGACAGTGATGATCACTGGAGTCGGCAGGCCTGGCTCAATACCCTGGGTGCGGGCGTTGAAAGCTTTGCAGAATTCCATGATGTTCACGCCGTGCTGACCCAGTGCAGGACCAACAGGTGGGCTTGGGTTAGCCTGAGCGGCCTTCACTTGCAGCTTGATGTAAGCGGTAATCTTCTTGGCCATGAGGCACTCCAATTACGGGTTCGAACGCCTCGAAAGGCTCCCCGGTTACTTGCGCGTTTATCCCAGTGACGACAAAACCCCACAGCCTAGGGCTGCGGGGTTGGGATGCATGTTCAGCTAGACCTTTTCGACCTGGCTGAACTCTAACTCTACCGGAGTAGAGCGACCGAAAATGAGCACTGCCACCTGGATCCGGCTCTTTTCGTAGTTAACCTCTTCAACCGTGCCGGTAAAATCGGCAAACGGCCCGTCGTTGACACGCACTGACTCACCTGGCTCGAACAACGTCTTCGGCTTCGGCTTGTCGCTACCATCAGCAACACGACGCAGAATTGCTTCTGCCTCTTTATCTGTGATCGGTGCAGGCTTATCAGCAGTACCGCCGATGAAACCCATCACCCGAGGAGTATCCTTGACCAAGTGCCAAGTACCCTCGTTCATATCCATCTGGACCAGCACGTAACCTGGGAAGAACTTACGCTCGCTTTTGCGTTTCTGGCCATTACGCATTTCCACCACTTCTTCAGTGGGAACCAGAATTTCGCCGAAGCCATCTTCCATGCCAGCCAGCTTTACGCGCTCTACCAACGAGCGCATGACATGCTTCTCGTAACCGGAGTAAGCATGCACAACGTACCAACGCTTAGCCACGGGACACCCTTAGCCGACAATCAAGGAAACAAGCCAGCCGAGCAGGGAATCAAGACCCCACAACAGCAACGCCATTACCAGTACAACAGCCACAACAATCAAAGTGGTCTGCGTGGTTTCTTGGCGAGTTGGCCATACGACTTTACGAATCTCGGTGCGAGCTTCCTTAACCAGTACAAAGAAAGACTTGCCCTTGGCTGTCTGCAGGCCTACAAAGGCAGCTACAGCAGCAATGGCAAGCAATGCAAGTACGCGGTACAGGATCGGCGAAGCAGAGTAATACTGATTGCCAACAACGCCAACAACCACCAAAGCAACTACTACTAGCCACTTGAGCAGATCGAAGCGAGAGCCTTGAGCTTCAGCTTTAGGAGTCATCTATGAAGATCCTGTGAAAAGAAAGCCAAACCCACCAAGTGAATCTGGCAGGTCAGGAGGGAATCGAACCCCCAACCTACGGTTTTGGAGACCGTCGCTCTGCCAATTGAGCTACTGACCTAAAACAAAATCAGGCCGACCATTATGCCGGCCTGAAAAAGACATTACAACAACTTACTCGATGACTTTTGCCACGACACCCGCGCCGACGGTACGACCGCCCTCACGAATGGCGAAACGCAGACCATCTTCCATCGCTATGGTTTTGATCAGGGTAACGGTCATCTGAACGTTATCACCTGGCATAACCATCTCAACACCTTCCGGCAGCTCGCAGTTACCAGTCACATCAGTCGTACGGAAGTAGAACTGTGGACGGTAGCCCTTGAAGAATGGCGTATGACGACCGCCCTCTTCCTTGCTCAGAACATAGACTTCAGCAGTGAACTTGGTGTGCGGCTTGACGGTGCCCGGCTTGACCAATACCTGGCCACGCTCAACATCATCACGCTTGGTACCACGCAGCAATACGCCGCAGTTCTCACCTGCACGACCTTCGTCGAGCAGCTTGCGAAACATCTCCACACCAGTGCAAGTCGTCTTGACCGTGTCGCGCAGACCAACAATCTCGACTTCTTCCTGAATGCGGACAATGCCACGCTCAACACGACCAGTCACGACAGTACCGCGACCAGAGATCGAGAACACATCCTCGATCGGCATCAGGAACGGCTTATCAATAGCGCGCTCAGGCTGCGGAATATAAGTATCCAAGGTCTCGACCAGCTTCTTGACGGCAGTAGTGCCCATCTCGTTGTCGTCTTGACCATTCAACGCCATCAGCGCCGAACCGATGATGATCGGAGTGTCATCACCTGGGAAATCGTAAGTGCTCAACAGGTCGCGTACTTCCATCTCGACCAGCTCAAGCAGCTCCGCGTCATCTACCATGTCAGCCTTGTTCAGGAAGACAACGATGTACGGAACGCCAACCTGGCGCGACAGGAGGATGTGCTCACGGGTTTGCGGCATCGGACCATCAGCGGCCGAGCAAACCAGAATTGCACCATCCATCTGTGCAGCACCGGTAATCATGTTTTTTACGTAGTCGGCGTGACCAGGGCAGTCCACATGTGCGTAGTGACGCACGGCCGAATCGTATTCCACGTGAGCGGTGTTGATGGTAATGCCACGAGCTTTTTCTTCTGGGGCGCTATCGATCTTGTCGAAGTCAACTTTTGCCGAACCGAACACTTCGGAGCAGACGCGAGTCAAGGCTGCAGTCAGAGTAGTTTTACCGTGGTCGACGTGACCAATGGTGCCTACGTTGACGTGCGGCTTATTACGTTCGAACTTTTCCTTAGCCATCGAAATCACCCTCAGGAGAAGATTTTTTACAAGTCAAACAAGCCATTAAAACAAAGGCAGATATTTTCATATCTGCCTTGTTATATGGAGCTCTTGAGCGGATTTGAACCGCTGACCTCACCCTTACCAAGGGTGTGCTCTACCAACTGAGCTACAAGAGCGTAACACTGTGCAAGATCCGCAAACGTGGAGCGGGTAGCGGGAATCGAACCCGCATCATCAGCTTGGAAGGCTGAGGTTCTACCACTAAACTATACCCGCGAGCTTGCAACTCTCGCTAAAAATGGTGGAGGGGGAAGGATTCGAACCTTCGAAGTCGTAGACGTCAGATTTACAGTCTGATCCCTTTGGCCGCTCGGGAACCCCTCCTAAGCGAGCCGGCATTCTATATCATGCCGACCTTCTGTCAAGCATTTTCTCATTAAAAACCTGAGGTTAGCTGCGTTGACCTCGCTACACACTGCTGACCATCAAAGGTCTTCACTGCGAAGCGGGCGCCATTCTATGCAAACTATTCGATAGGTGCAAGCCCCTCACAAGGCATTATTTTATGTTTTAACTCATTGAATTCTCTGGAAAGGTTTCGCAGCTGCACATCACCCAACCAGCGTCGACTCTCGGGCGCTACGCGCACCCAGTAACCAGCCAATTCCGGCAGATCCTTTGCCAAGGACTGGAAGTCGATCTGCATACCGCTCAAACGACGCTCAACCGCCTGAGCAGTTTCTTGACGACCATAGCCGCCCAGATACAAGCAACCGTTGTTAGCCGCCGTGGCTGCTGTCGTATCGGGCGTTGTTTCCGCTGACTCACTAAGTAACCGTATATCTTGCTGACCACCCCTGTATAAGCTTAATGGCGTGACATCCTTTGCGCGCAGAGGCGCCTCTTGCCAATGCCAAATGTAATAGAACACGTTGAGGACAAGCAGCAGCAGAAACAACCAACGCATAAAAACCTCAGGACAAGGGACACGCCATAGCCAAGCCGACAAAGACTAGATCCGGCACCACCCTGGCCTGCGGCACTATTCCGGAAACCAGTTCAGCATCTCCACCGGTGAAGAAGACCGAATAGTCGTCTCCCCAGTAGCTGCGCGCCAGATCGATCTGTGTCAGGACGAAGCCCCGCAACATGAGCGAACACCCCCGTTCGACTGCCTCAACAGTTGAGCGACCAGGCACCAAGCTTTCCAAAGCACGCTCTGCAGCCAGGTCGCTGTAACGAATCTTGCGTGTGTGGGTGCGCAGCTGATTACGCATCAAAGGCATGCCGGGACAAATGAATCCTCCCAGATGCTCACCGTCACTGCTCACAAAATCTGCGGTTACGGCTGTGCCGAAATCAAGCACAAGGCAGGCACCCGCAGCCAAATGAAACCCGCCAAGCATGGCGAGCCAGCGATCGAGCCCCAAGCGCTCGAACTCCTCATAGCCATTGCGAACGCCGCCCATCTCGCGAGCAGGCACCGCACTCGACACGGAAACGTCAAACGTCGTCGTCAAAAGGGATATCAATGCATTCGTCTCTTCTTCAGTTCTGACACTGACCAATCGACAGAACCGAAGTGAGAGCGGGGCAAGCGCGTGAAGACTCTCGAGCAAAGCAACGTTGGAATCAACAACGCCTTCCCCGACTGGCGGCCGGGCCTTGGCGGCGATTACACGCCACTTGATAAAACTATTTCCGCAGTCGAGCTCAAGAATCATTGCGCAACCTCAAACTAAGCTCGCCGCCACTAAAGACTTTTTCCACACCACCCACCTTCAGGCGAAGAGCACCCTGACTATCAATGCCCAGGACTTCACCCTCTATTTGATTAGCTCCAGCAGTCAATGACACCGCACGCCCTTGCCATAAATGATTTTGCTCCCACTCGGATTGGATCGCAGTAAATCCGCCAACCTTATGTCTATTCAGGTAGCTCTGCAGCGTTTCTCCCAGGAAGGCGACTAGCGTATTGCGGTCAAAAGATCGGCCTGACTCAAGCTTCATTGAGGTCCACAACTGGTCAACCTCATCTGCCGACTGCATGTTCACATTGATACCAATACCCAGGACTACGTGACAAACATCGGCAGGATCGCCCACCAGCTCAAGCAATATCCCTGCGATCTTTTTCTGTCCGACGAGCAGATCATTGGGCCACTTCAAGCCTGCATTCTGAATTCCTGACTCTCTTAACGTTTGCAGCACGGCCAGCCCTACTACAAGGCTCAAACCCTCAAGCTGCCGCATGCCACCTTCAATCCTCAGTACGAGACTGTAATAGATATTTTCGGCAAATGGACTCACCCACTTGCGACCTCGCCGGCCCCGCCCCGCAGTTTGCCTCTCGGCGAGCACCAAAAACGGCGCAGGCTCCTCGCGCTGTATAGCGCGGAGCGCTTCAGCATTGGTGGAATCAATAGAATCGAAAATCAGGACGGACCAATCACAAGAAGCCGCCGCCTGCTTTATCGCAGCAGCGTCGAGTAGCGTCAGCGGCGCAGCCAACTGATAACCACGCCCTCGCACCTTATGGATAGATAAACCAAGCTCCGCCTCGAGATGCTGAAGCTGCTTCCAAACAGCGCTGCGACTGACGCCCAATGCAGCGCCCAGGGCTTGTCCTGAATGAAATCGGCCATCTTTTAGAAGCTTTAACAACGTCAGCATGCAAGTCTCGCCTCACAATGAGGCCCGCATGATAGCCATGCTCCGTGCAGTTGCATATGTTGGTGTATCTATTTCGGCACCACTTTCCTGCGGGCAAAACAAAACCCCTACCTGCATACGCAGATAGGGGTTTCGGAATTTAATCTTGACGATGACCTACTCTCACATGGGGAAACCCCACACTACCATCGGCGATGCATCGTTTCACTGCTGAGTTCGGGATGGGATCAGGTGGTTCCAATGCTCTATGGTCGTCAAGAAATTCGGTAGCCAGGTCGTTCACCTTTCGGTTCACGCTCCAGCGAATGGGTATGTGATAGTTTTGTGTGCTGCTTGTGAGCAAAGCGTGCGAACTTTCGGTTCGTGTCGTCTTCACAGTCACCGCAATCTGGTGCTCGTTAGAGCAAGCAAATTGCTTGGGTGTTATATGGTCAAGCCTCACGGGCAATTAGTATTGGTTAGCTCAACGCCTCACAGCGCTTACACACCCAACCTATCAACGTCGTAGTCTTCGACGGCCCTTCAGGGGACTCAAGGTCCCAGTGAGATCTCATCTTGAGGCTAGTTTCCCGCTTAGATGCTTTCAGCGGTTATCTATTCCGAACATAGCTACCCGGCAATGCCACTGGCGTGACAACCGGAACACCAGAGGTTCGTCCACTCCGGTCCTCTCGTACTAGGAGCAGCCCCTCTCAAATCTCAAACGTCCACGGCAGATAGGGACCGAACTGTCTCACGACGTTCTAAACCCAGCTCGCGTACCACTTTAAATGGCGAACAGCCATACCCTTGGGACCGGCTTCAGCCCCAGGATGTGATGAGCCGACATCGAGGTGCCAAACACCGCCGTCGATATGAACTCTTGGGCGGTATCAGCCTGTTATCCCCGGAGTACCTTTTATCCGTTGAGCGATGGCCCTTCCATACAGAACCACCGGATCACTAAGACCTACTTTCGTACCTGCTCGACGTGTCTGTCTCGCAGTCAAGCGCGCTTTTGCCTTTATACTCTACGACCGATTTCCGACCGGTCTGAGCGCACCTTCGTACTCCTCCGTTACTCTTTAGGAGGAGACCGCCCCAGTCAAACTACCCACCATACACTGTCCTCGATCCGGATAACGGACCTGAGTTAGAACCTCAAAGTTGCCAGGGTGGTATTTCAAGGTTGGCTCCACGCGAACTGGCGTCCACGCTTCAAAGCCTCCCACCTATCCTACACAAGCAAATTCAAAGTCCAGTGCAAAGCTATAGTAAAGGTTCACGGGGTCTTTCCGTCTAGCCGCGGATACACTGCATCTTCACAGCGATTTCAATTTCACTGAGTCTCGGGTGGAGACAGCGCCGCCATCGTTACGCCATTCGTGCAGGTCGGAACTTACCCGACAAGGAATTTCGCTACCTTAGGACCGTTATAGTTACGGCCGCCGTTTACCGGGGCTTCGATCAAGAGCTTCGCGTTAGCTAACCCCATCAATTAACCTTCCGGCACCGGGCAGGCGTCACACCCTATACGTCCACTTTCGTGTTTGCAGAGTGCTGTGTTTTTAATAAACAGTCGCAGCGGCCTGGTATCTTCGACCGGCATGAGCTTACGGAGCAAGTCCTTCACCCTCACCGGCGCACCTTCTCCCGAAGTTACGGTGCCATTTTGCCTAGTTCCTTCACCCGAGTTCTCTCAAGCGCCTTGGTATTCTCTACCCAACCACCTGTGTCGGTTTGGGGTACGGTTCCTGGTTACCTGAAGCTTAGAAGCTTTTCTTGGAAGCATGGCATCAACCACTTCGTGTTCTAAAAGAACACTCGTCATCAGCTCTCGGCCTTAAGATCCCGGATTTACCTAAGATCTCAGCCTACCACCTTAAACTTGGACAACCAACGCCAAGCTGGCCTAGCCTTCTCCGTCCCTCCATCGCAATAACCAGAAGTACAGGAATATTAACCTGTTTTCCATCGACTACGCTTTTCAGCCTCGCCTTAGGGACCGACTAACCCTGCGTCGATTAACGTTGCGCAGGAAACCTTGGTCTTTCGGCGTGGGTGTTTTTCACACCCATTGTCGTTACTCATGTCAGCATTCGCACTTCTGATACCTCCAGCAAGCTTCTCAACTCACCTTCACAGGCTTACAGAACGCTCCTCTACCGCATCATCCTAAGATGATACCCGTAGCTTCGGTGTATGGTTTGAGCCCCGTTACATCTTCCGCGCAGGCCGACTCGACTAGTGAGCTATTACGCTTTCTTTAAAGGGTGGCTGCTTCTAAGCCAACCTCCTAGCTGTCTAAGCCTTCCCACATCGTTTCCCACTTAACCATAACTTTGGGACCTTAGCTGACGGTCTGGGTTGTTTCCCTTTTCACGACGGACGTTAGCACCCGCCGTGTGTCTCCCATGCTCGGCACTTGTAGGTATTCGGAGTTTGCATCGGTTTGGTAAGTCGGGATGACCCCCTAGCCGAAACAGTGCTCTACCCCCTACAGTGATACATGAGGCGCTACCTAAATAGCTTTCGAGGAGAACCAGCTATCTCCGAGCTTGATTAGCCTTTCACTCCGATCCACAGGTCATCCGCTAACTTTTCAACGGTAGTCGGTTCGGTCCTCCAGTTAGTGTTACCCAACCTTCAACCTGCCCATGGATAGATCGCCCGGTTTCGGGTCTATTCCCAGCGACTAGACGCCCTATTAAGACTCGCTTTCGCTACGCCTCCCCTATTCGGTTAAGCTCGCCACTGAAAATAAGTCGCTGACCCATTATACAAAAGGTACGCAGTCACCCAACAAAGTGGGCTCCCACTGCTTGTACGCATACGGTTTCAGGATCTATTTCACTCCCCTCTCCGGGGTTCTTTTCGCCTTTCCCTCACGGTACTAGTTCACTATCGGTCAGTCAGTAGTATTTAGCCTTGGAGGATGGTCCCCCCATATTCAGACAAAGTTTCTCGTGCTCCGTCCTACTCGATTTCATGACTAAGAGATTTTCGCGTACAGGGCTATCACCCACTATGGCCGTACTTTCCAGAACGTTCCGCTAATCTCAAAGCCACTTAAGGG
>NZ_CABVGX010000050.1 GCF_902497625.1 Pseudomonas fluorescens
GTCCCACACCACGTCGCCGCGGGACAGGGTCATGGCCGGCCACGCGGTCAACTGCATGCCCGCGTAGGGCGTGTAGTCAACGTTGTGATGCAACATCGCGTTATTCAGGTAAACAGTCTGACCTTCATCCCAAATCACCAGGTCGGCATCGGTGCCAATGGCAATGCTGCCTTTGCGCGGGTACAAACCGTACAGTTTGGCGGCGTTGGTGGAGGTCAACGCCACGAAGCTTTGCGGCGTGATACGCCCGGTGCGTACGCCTTCGGACCAGAGCAGGGCCATGCGCGTTTCCACCCCCGGAATACCGTTGGCGATTTTGTCGAAGAAGGCCTGTTCGCCGTGGGCTTTCTTGCCGTCCGGGCCGTCGAAACGGAACGGTGCATGATCGGAGGAAAATATTTCGAACGAGCCGTTTTCCAGTCCATCCCAGATGATTTGCTGGTTGGCCGCATCTCTTGGCGGCGGGCTGCAAATACATTTGGCGCCGTCGAAGCCGTCGCCACAGCCAAGGGAATCGGCGGTCAGGAACAGGTACTGCGGACAGGTTTCGGCATACACCTTCAACCCCAGACTTTGCGCCCAGCGGATCTGTTCGATGGCTTCGCGGCCCGACACGTGCACGATCAGGATCGGCACATCCACCAGCTCGGCCAGGGCAATGGCGCGATGGGTGGCCTCGCGCTCCACCAGCATCGGCCGCGATGTGGCGTGATAGCGCGGGGCATCCAGTCCAGCGGCCAGCAGGCGCTCAGTCAGCCAGGCGATGCAGTCGCTGTTTTCGGCGTGCAGCATGACCATCGCCCCTTCGCGGCGGGCGACAGACAGGGTTTCCAGAATCTCCCGGTCGTTGAGCTTGAGGGCATCGTAAGTCATGTAGATCTTGAACGAGGTATAGCCCTGGGCAATCAGCGCGGGCAGTTCTTCGCGCAGGACCTCGGGGGTCGGATCGGTGACGATCAGGTGAAAGGCGTAGTCGATGACCGGCTTATTGCCCGCCCGACGATGATAATCATCGACGGCGGTGCGCAGGGTTTCGCCCTTCTGCTGGCAGGCAAACGGAATGACCGTCGTCGTGCCGCCGCAAGCCGCCGAGCGCGTGCCGCTGTAGAAATCATCGGCCATCACCGAACCGTCGCCGGTCGGTTGATCGAGGTGCACATGGCTATCGATGCCACCGGGGGTGACGTGCCGGCCGGCGGCGTCGATTTCCCGCAGCCCTTCGGCCAGATGCAGGCCGAGGGCGGCGATGCGCCCGTCGCGAATGCCGATGTCACTGGTGAAAATATCGGCGGCCGTCACCACACGCGCGTTGCGAATGACCGTATCGAAAGGTTGCATAGAAGCTTCTCCAAACAGTCACGGCCGGGATCAGCCAAAGGTGCTTCAGGTCCGAGTCATCCAGGCCCTGGCAATTTCTTCGCGGGTGGCGAACCACACACCTTCATGGCCTTGGGCGTATTCAATAAAGCGCTTGAGCGCCCGGACACGCCCCGGGCGCCCGACCATGCGTGGGTGCAAGCCCACCGACATCATTCGCAAGCCGTCGGCGGACTCGTCATAGAGCACTTCGAAACTTTCTTTCATGTACTCAAAGAAGTCCGAGGCCTGGGAAAGGCCCGGCGAATTCCAGTAGCGGAAGTCGTTGACGTCGCTGGTGTAAGGCACGACCAAATGCTGTTTGCCCTGGACATCGACGTAATACGGCACGTCGTCGTTGTAGGCATCAGAGTCATAGAGAAAACCACCCTCCTCGGCCACCAGACGCCGGGTCCGCACGCTCGCGCCGTAGCGGCAGTACCAGCCGATCGGGCGCTTGCCGCAGGTACGTTCGAACGATTCCACAGCGAGGCGGATGTGCTCGCGTTCCTCTTCTTCGGTCAGGCGGAACACTTCTTCCCAGCGATAACCATGGCTGCAGATTTCATGACCCAGGGCGACCGCGGCCTTAGCCACATCGGGGTTTTGCTCGAACGCCACGGCACAGGCGTGGAACGTGGAAGGCACGCCGGCCTGCTGAAGAATTTCGAGAATCCGCCAGATGCCGACGCGGGAACCGTATTCGTACATCGATTCCATGGCCAGGTTGCGCACACCGTCTGGGAATTGATAGCTGCCCCACTCCGTCATGCTTTCCTGATCGGGATCGCCCATCGCCAACGAGCGCTCGGAGCCCTCTTCGTAGTTGATGACCAGGCTGATTGCCAGCCTGGCACCATTGGGCCAAGCGCCCTGAGGGCGGTTTTGGCCGTAGCCGACCAGATCGCGTAGGGGTAAAGCCATGTTGAGCAATCTCCTGCACAGGCGCAGATGGTTGAATGGAGCGCGACCGACTGGCCGTCGCTTAGCAATCGATATGTGTAAGAGCGTCGTGATCCGGCCCACTCACCGACTGACCGTCGCGGAACGCCAGGCCCATGGCCAGCGTCTGGGCCACGCAGAACGCCGCCGTCAGTGAACGAAACCCCAGCAGCTCAGCGTCATTGACTTCAATCATGGTGGCCGCGCACTGGCCAATCGGGCTGATGATGCTATCCGTCAGGGCCACGATCGGCGTGCCGGCCGCGACTGCCTGCTGACAGGCATCGATGGTTTCCTGGGCATAGGGCGGAAAGCTGACCGCCACCAGCACGTCATCGCTGTGCAACGCGCTCATCTGCTCATGCAGGGAACCGCCCAGGCCGGTGACCTGAACGGCGCGCCGTCCGACGCGGCTCAGGGCGTAGCTTAAATAAGCCGCCATGGGAAACGAGCGACGCATGCCGATGACGAAGATGGTGCGCGCCCGCTGCAGCTGGGTAATGGCACTCTCCAGCGCCTCGACCTGCTGGCCTTCGGCCAAATGTTCCAGCGAGACAATATTGGCCCGGCTGAACGCCTGCAGGATCGCCCCAACATCCGTGGGGTCTTCGAGCAATTCTTCGCCGTTGAAGTGGCGGATGCGCTCGCTGTAGCTGGTGGTCGCCGCCTGTTGCAGCGGCGCCTTGAACAAACGCTGCAGATCACTGAACCCGTTGAAGCCCAAGGCCTTGGCCAGGCGAATGAAGGCCGACGAGGCGATCCCCGACTGCGTTGCCAGGGCGGCGACGGTATTCAGCGCAACATTGTGGGGATGGTCGTTGAGGTACCGCGCCGCGTCTCGGGTGCGCGCGGTCAGGCGCTCCTGGTGCTCGACGATGGCCGCACGCAGTTCAGCAAGGTTTTGAGGTACAGGCATAAGGGTGCTCGCAAAAATCAGGATTGACGCAGATCGGTGATCGCCTGAGCCAGGTGCTCGACCAGTCGGTGCATCTCGTCGACGGTATTGTAATGAGCAATCGAGACGCGAATGACACCACCGTGGGCGCCCAGTCCCAGTGCCTCGATCAGGTGCCGGGCGTAGAAGTCGCCGAAACGGATGCCGATCCCGTGCTCATCGATCCGCCGCACCACGGCTTCGGATTGCAGGCCTTCGACCACGAAACTGATGGTCGGCACCCGATCACTCGCGGTGACCCGCGGCTTGCCGATGATGCGAACGCCGGGGGTTTCCCGCAAAAACGTCAACAGGATTTCAGCGAGCAGGTCTTCCTGCACTTCGAACGCATCGAACGCCGCCTGCATGATCTGCCGCGGGCTGCCGCTGGCCCCCAGGCGCTGGCCAATGTCCAGCAAATAATCGGCAATGCCCATGCAGCCGTAGGACAACTCGTAGTTGAGGTTGCCCGGTTGCAGCTTGTAGGGGATGACGTCCTGGCCGATGAAGAAATGGTTGAGGCTCGGCAATTCCAGCAATGCCTCGCGATGGCCCCACAACACGGCGAAGTGTGGGCCGAACACCTTGTAGAAGCTGAAGACGTAATAGTCGGCTCCGCTGGCCTGCACATCGACCAGCCGATGCGGCGCGTAGGCCACGGCATCGACACAGAGTTTGCCACCCACTGCGTGTACGCGACGGGCAACTTCAACCACGGGGTTGACGCTGCCCAGGATGTTCGAGGCATGGGTCATGGCCACATAGCGGGTACGCGGACTCAGCAAGGCGTCGAGATCCTTGAGTTCCAGTTCCAGGGTCTGCAGGTCCACCGACCAGATGCGCAAGGTCGCGCCGCGCTCTTCGCACAGCCGCTGCCAGGGACCGATGTTGGCTTCGTGGTCGCTGTGGCTGACGATGATTTCGTCGCCACGGCTGATCGACGGCGCGATCGCTCGACAGAGAATCTGCAGCAGGTGCGTAGTCGAGCCGCCCATCACGCATTCTTCAGGATGGTAGGCATTGATCAATTGCGCCACGGATTCCCGAGCCTCAAGCACCCGTTGCCCGGCCGAGACCGAGCCACCGTAAGACGCGCCCAGCTGCACGCTGCTGTTGAGCAAGTAATCACGCACCCGGTCGGCCACCCGCCCCAGCACCGCCGAACCGCCGGCATTGTCCAGGTAGGCATAGCCGTCGGCGAGCATCGGAAATTGGCTGCGGACGTAATCCATATCGAGCGTATTCAAGCGGGCAGTCTCCAAAAGAAATCAGTGGTGCAGGATGGCCTGGAGGAAGGCTTGGGTTCGAGCCTCCTGCGGCTGGGTGAAAAAGGCTTCGGGTTCGTTCTGCTCGATAATCCGGCCGTTCTCCATGAAAATCACCCGGTCGGCGACCTTACGGGCGAAACCCATTTCGTGGGTGACCACGACCATGGTCACGCCGGAGCGCGCCAGGTTCTGCATCACGTCCAGCACTTCGCCGACCATTTCCGGGTCCAGCGCCGAGGTCGGTTCGTCGAACAAAATCACCCGTGGCTCCATGGCCATGGTCCGGGCAATGGCGACACGTTGCTGCTGCCCGCCGGAAAGCTGCGCGGGGTATTTCTCGGCGTGGGCGCTCATGCCGACTTTTTCCAGCAAGACCCGCGCTCGCGCCTGGGCATCGCGCCGATTCATGCCACGCACACGGACCGGCGCCAGAGCGACATTGGCCAGCACCGTCATGTGCGGATAGAGGTTGAAGTTCTGAAACACCATGCCGACTTCACAGCGAATTCCGGCCAATTTCGACCCGTGTTCGACTCGCTGATCGGCGACGCGAATGTCGCCCTCCTGGTATTCCTCCAACAGGTTGATGCAGCGGATCAAGGTCGACTTGCCCGAACCCGAGGGCCCGAGGATGACCACGACTTCGCCCTGTTCGACCGACAGATTGATATCCGCCAACGCCTGGAACTTGCCATAGAACTTGGCAACGCCTTCGATTTCGATGACTGCACTCATCAGTGCTTCCTCCCGGCGCTATTACGTCGTTCAACCCAGCTCACCAGTTGCACCAAGGGCAGCAGCAATAGCAGGTACATGATCGCGGCCCCCACCAATGGCGTCGGATTGGCCGACAGGGCCTGCGCCTGCGTGGCCTGCTTGAGCAGGTCCGGCATCGCCACCACCGAGGCCAAAGCGGTATCTTTCATCACGTTGATGCAGTTGCTGGTCATGGGCGGCAGCACGATGCGCATGGCCTGAGGCAGAATCACGTCGCGCATGGTGTTGAAAAAACTCATACCTTGGGACGCGGCGGCCTCGAACTGGCCACGGGGAATCGCTTCAATTCCGGAGCGGAATATTTCTGCCGAATAAGCGCAGGACACCAGCGAAAGCGCCGCTGTTGCCGCGGCGAAAGACGACAGGCGAATCCCCACGAACGGCAGTGCGTAGTAGATCAGGACCAGCAGCACCAACAGTGGAATCGAGCGCATCACGTCGATATAAATCCGCGCCAGCAAGCGCACTGGCGCATAGCCGTAGAGGCGCAGCATGGCCAGCAGCAACCCGCCGACCAGGCCGAGAATGATGCTGACCACGCCGAGCAGCACCGTCACCCCGAGGCCGCGCAGCATCTGCGGCAGCGCGTCGACAAACACGCCCCAGTTGAAGAAAGTCTGCAACAACTCCATTGCGATTCCTTAGGTATGACGGCGCCCGGCGCCGGAGGTGAAGCCGAGGCTTACTTGAGGACATCAACCACTTTGACAGTGCTCGAATCGGCCAGCGCATCAGCGCCGAACCACTTTTTGTGCAAATCGGCGATCACTCCGTCCTTTTTCATGCTGCTGATGATGTCGTTGACCTGAGGGGCCGACGCCCAGCCCTTGGCGTGCATCAGCGAGTATTTCTCGCCGGTTGGAATGCGCGCCACCACGCGGTATTGCGGTTTGTCCTTGATGTAATACAGGACGGCCGGGATATCGCTGATATAGCCGTCCATGCGGCCGGAGGCCAGATCGAGCATCGCTGGCGACAGGCCTTCGTAACGCGAGACATCACCGAACTTGTACTCGGCCTGGTGCGCGCTGACCCACATGTCGCCTGTCGAGCCGGTATCGACCCCGACGACTTTGCCTTGCATGCCTTTCAGGCCGTCGATGCCGGATTTGGTCAATACCGACAGCGATTGGTCGCTGTCGTAGTAAGGCTGCGCAAAGCCTACCGATTCCAGACGTTTCGGGGTGATAGTGATCGAAGAAATGGCAATGTCGACGCGCTTGGACTGCACGGCGCTGAACAAGCCATTAAAAGGGATATTCACAAACTCGACGGTCTTGCCGGCGCGCTTGGCGACTTCTTTGACCACATCCACTTCAAAGCCGACGATCTCGCCCTTGGCGTCCTGGAACTCCCACGGCACGTTGCCGACGTTGGCGCCGACGTTCCAGTCCGCCGCCCAGACAGGGGCCGAAAATGCAGTTGCCACCGCCATGCTCAAGAGTATTTTCACGTTCACGTGTTGCTCCCCGATCTCACTGGTTGCACGAAGTCGCCTGGCAACGTCAACAGGCGTGTTGCAGTTGAGATTAGGCGAACGAATCAAAAGATTCAACAATTAAAAACATTGAATTAAACGGTTCAAAGCAGTGCGCCCGCAGGCTGATTTGGTGCACGGCGCTCGGCCACGCGCACGGGCAAGCCGGGCTGAACACTGGCAGCAGTTCGATAGAGGTCGCACTAATGCAGGGCGTTAAAACGAGGACTTGGCGCTAACCCAACACACCCAGCTGCTTGGCCCGCGCGACCGCTTGCGTGCGCCGCTCAACCCCAAGTTTGCTGTTGATATGGCTGGCGTGGGTTTTCACGGTGTGCAGCGAGATGAACAACTGGTCGCTGATTTCCTGATTCGAGCAGCCTTGCGCGATCAGTTTCAGAACAGCCAGTTCACGGGAACTGAGTTGTTCGCAGGCGTGGTTGGGCTCGGCAGCGATAGGGACAGCAGCGGCAGGCAGTCGCTCGGAGAGGCATTGGAACACGGCGGTTTTCGCTGCGTGCTGCAATTGGCCGCGTAACCATTCCGGATGTTTTTTCAACAGTGCCTCAAACGGCTGCAGAACGCCGCCGCTGGCAGTCTCCATTGATTGCGCGAATGCGTGACGTGCTTCGGGTTCGCGATCATGAGCAAGGAGCAGTTCGGTTTTTTGCGTCAGGGCCATGACGCTGAGCATCAGCCGGCCGCTTTGCAGACCGTGCTCAAGCAACGCATTCAAGCGCCCTTCGGCGAGCATCGGCTGGCCCTGAATGACCTCGAGCAATGCTTGCTGCAGCTCGATGTGCAGCGGCAGTTGCGGGTGGAATTCAGGCGGTGCTGCCGGTCGCTCGCCGTTGTAGGTTTGCCCCAGCCGGGCGAGCCAGGCTTGTGCCAGATCGGTGCGCCCCTGGGCCAGCCAGAGTTCGCATTTGACCAAAGTGATCATCGCCAGGTAATAAATCGGCGGGACGTCCCAGATGTGCATCAGCCGTTCGGCTTCGGCGAGTTCGGCGAAGGCCTTGGCGAACTCGCCGCAATTGCCTTCGAGCCGGGCGATCACACAATGGCCGATCAATACGCTGATGTCGCGACAGGCGCGGGCTTCCGCCAGACCTGCCTGCAAACGCGCGCGCGCTGCTTGCGGCTGCAGGCGCAAGGTCAGCAGAAAACCTTCATATAAAGTCAGGCGTGCACGAACTGCGTAGAGCCGTTGCGGCGATAGCCCTTGCAAGCGTTGTAGCCCTTGGTGCACCTCATCCAGCGAGCGCAAAATTTCACCACGTGCCTGCAGTACCCGCGCGCGATCGTAATGGGCCAGCGCTTCAAACAACGGGTTACCGACCCGCTGCGCCAGCTCGAGAGATTCGCGGTTCAAACCCCGTGCACGCCACAAGTCGCCGTCGGCAATCGCCAGGTTTGACAAGGTCGACAGGCACATCAGGCGCTGGCCATAACGTTTGGCGGGCAGGCTTTCCAACGCCTCGCCGCAATACAGCAGCGTCAGCTCACGGTTACCGCGACCGCGGGCGATGATTCCGCTCAGGGCCAGCCATTGCGCCAGCATGGATTTCTGCGCGGTGGCGGACGGCGCCGGGAGGAATCGACTGAGGTGGCTGGCCAGTTCTTCGGCGGCGTCCAGCTGACAGGCAAGCCCCAGCGCCCAGCTGTAGAGCACGATCAAGCGCGGCGTGCTGATCAGCAGGCTGTCGGGCAGGTCCATTTTCCAGCGTAGCAACATGCCGACATTCTGTTCAGCGAGCAGTTGTTCTTCCGAAAGGTTCTGCACCAGATTCGCGGCGACGTCGAGGTGACCGGCGCGCAATGCCTGCTCCACCGCTTCATCCAGCAACCCTTGCGCGTTGAACCAGCGGCAGGCGCGCAGATGCAGGCTGGCCGCCGGGACGATGGATTGAGCTGCGGGACGCGTCCGCAGCAGATCGGAAAACAGATGGTGATAACGGTACCAGTGGCCCTGTTCGTCGAGCGGAACCAGAAACACCTGATGGGCGAGCAGGTAGCGCAGGATCTCGGCGCTGTCGTGCGCTTCGCGAACGGCGTCGCACAACTCGCTGCAGAAACGTTCCTGAGACGCCGTGTCGTAGAGGAACGTCTGGACTTCGGCTGGCAGGCAGTCGATCACTTCTTCAAGCAGATAATCGCGGATCAAGCCTTCACCACCGTGCAGTACCTGCGGCAATGCGCCTTCGGTACCGGCTTCGGAGGCCGCCAGCAACCAGAACCGCAGGCCGGCGACCCAGCCTTCGCTGCGCTCTATCAGGCTTTCCAGCGCTTCGCCACGCAGGGAGGTGCTGTGGCGATCAAGCAGGGTCAAGGCTTCGTCGTGGGTCAGGCGCAGGTCCTGCTCATGCAGTTCGAGCAGTTGCCGCGACAGCCGCAGGCGCGCCAGATGCCAGTCGGGGCGCTGACGACTGGTGACCATTACCAGCAAGCCATCGGGCAAGTGGTTGAGGAAAAATTGCAGGCAGCGATCCAGCACGGGCCCTTGGGCGAGATGGTAATCATCCAGTACCAGCAGCAAAGGGGCGGCGGGCATCAAATGCTCCGCCAACTCATCCAGCAGGCCGTCGAGCCACTCTTCGAAAGCGAACGGCTGATGCCGCTGACGCATTTTCAGCAGGCCCAGGGATTGCCTGCCCAGTGAGGGGTAAAAATCCTGAAGACCTTCGAGTAACCGTTCGAGGAACCGGCCCGGGTCGTTATCTCGTGGGCTCAAACCGAGCCAGAGGCTTTGCCAATGCGCCGGAAGGCTTTGACAGAATTCCACCGCCAACGAGCTCTTGCCGAAACCGGCCGGGGCGCTGACCAGCAACAGTCTGCCAGCAAGCCCCGCACTCAAGCGCTCGCACAGACGCGGCCGCAGCACGTGGCCATCAGGCAGCGGGGGCCGAAAGAAGCGACCGTCCAGTGTCGCGACGGCAGCGCTTGCGGGGCCCGGGAGTGGGGACAGATCAGTCATGGCCGGCTCTTGTTTGAATTGCAGTTGGCGGCGTTGCAGATGTCCGCAGACTAGCGGTAAATGCCGAGGTAATGAAGGTTAATGCTACAAATGGCTACAAAAAGGCCGCTTGTGGGGTTGGGTTTGGGGGTTTGGGTTGAGTTTGGGTTCGGGTACATATCCGTTGATGCTGTGACGGCGACTATTGATTTCGCCCTTACGGCGAGTCACTTGGAGAAGCACCAAGTAACCAAGTGCTCTTGCCCCTGACGTCCGGTGGCTCGCTAATGCTCGCCATGCCTTCGCTCCGGCCCTGCTCCGTGGGCCCGCCGCGATCGGCCATCCTTGGCCGTGCGCGGCTAACCCGGCATCCTTGCCGGGTTACCCACTGCGCAGAACCTCTACTCAGCCGGCCGACGGGGCGCTCACATCTACAACGCGCCGAGGCGGCCTGATAGCCGACCTGGCTAGCGGGGGTTGCGCCAAATCTCTGCAGCAGCGGAGGCCTCGTAGCAGCTGGCGCAGCCTGCGTCCGGTTCGGACGCGCGATTGGACGGAGGCTGCGCCAGCTGCTACAGGTCCTGCGGTGCGTTGGGATGAATTAACACTGTCCTGCGGCGCGTTGGGATTAATTAGCGCTGCCCAGCGGACGACGCTGCCTGCTTTGTTTTTGATCTTGATCTGGCTTGTGACCTTGACCTGCCGCGTCGGAAGGCCGAGCGCAGGTTCTGCGCAGTGGGCAACCCGGCATGGATGCCGGGTTAGCTGCCCCCGGCCATGGATGGCCGATGGCAGCGGGCCCACGGAGCGGGACCGGAGCGAGGGTATGCCGAGCCTAGGCGAGGCACCGTACGTCAGCGGCGCAAGCGCTTGGTTACTTGGCGCTTCTCCAAGTGACCCGCCGTAAGGGCGGAACCAATAGATGCCATCACCACAACAACGGATATACCCCCTCCAAAATCATCGTAGCCCACGAAAGAGTCTTCGCGAGCAAGCTTTGCGCCCACACGTCATACACACATCTGGACACTACAACCTCTTCATAAACCTAAAAAAACGCCCCGAACCAGTCGGGGCGTTTTGCGTTGATAAAACCTCTAACCGCGCTGCTTAGCGAACACCATCCTGACGCAATGCCGCCGGGGTGAAGTCGCTGGTTGTAGCGGTGAAGCCGAAGTCATAGGCCGACTTCTCCTCGTTCTTCATCCCCAACGCCAGGTAACGGCCCGACTGCAGGTCGTACAAGGTTTCCAGGGTGTACCAAGGCACTTGAACGTTGTAATAGTTCTGCGAGTGAGCTTCCGCCACGCGCCACAGCTGATTACGACCGTCGTAGTGATCGATCACAGCCGCTTGCCAGGTATCTTCGTCGATGTAGAAGTCACGTTTGGCGTAGATGTGACGCTGGCCTTCCTTCAAGGTGGCGACCACGTGCCAGACCCGGCGCAACTCGTAGCGAGTCAGGTCCTGGTTGATGTGACCGGCCTTGATGATGTCGGCGTACTTGAGCTGCGGCGAGTCGAGCTTGTAGCTGTCGGAGGCGATGTACATCTCTTTCTTGCCTTCGAGTTTCCAGTCGTAACGATCCGGCGCACCGTTGTACATGTCCAGGTTGTCCGAGGTACGCAGGCCATCGGCAGCGGTACCCGGCCCATCGTACGAAACTTGCGGTGCACGACGCACTCGACGCTGACCAGCGTTGTAGACCCATGCCGAACGCGGTTCTGCCACTTGGTCAAGGGTTTCGTGCACCAGCAGCACACCACCGGCCAGACGCGACGGCGCGGTGACTTTCTGCTTGAAGTAAAACAGGATGTTGCCCGGGTTCGCTGGATCGTAATCCTTCATCTTGTCGCGGAACACGAACTGGTCCTGGAAATACACCAGGCTGAACGAACCGTTCGGCTGCGGCGTGGCCTGGGTTACCAGACGGGTCACGCTGCCCCCGCGATAGCGGGTGATGTGGTTCCAGATGACTTCCACACCGGTTTTCGGAATCGGAAACGGTACGGCAGTTTCGAAGTTTTTCAGCCCGTTGCCACCGGAGACCAGCTCGGTGCTGGTGGCGTTTTTCTTGATGGCGGCGAACACGTCATCCGGCACGGTAGCACCACGATGCGACGGGAAGACCGGCATCTTGAAGGTTTCCGGATAACGCTTGAACATCGCGTACTGACCCGGCGCCAGCTTGTCCTTGTACTGGTCAACGTTTTGCGCAGTGATGGTGAACAGTGGTTTTTCACTGGCGTACGGGTCAGACAGGAAACCCTTGCCGTCGACTGCACCGGCGTTTTTCGGCAGCGGCTTCCAGGCCGGGATCGAACCGTCCGCATTGCCCGCCATTTCGGCGCCCATCGGGGTCAGGCTCTTGCCCAGTTTGTCCGCTTCGGCGGCCGGGACCGCAGCCATCACGCTGGTTGCCAGCAGCGAAAGCCCCAGAACACCGGCTTGGAACAGACTCATTGTTGTTTTCATAGGTGTGTTCGTCCTGATCATCAATGCTTAGAAGTTCACGCCAAAGCTGAGCGCAACGAAATCGCGATCATCAACGGTGGTGTACTTGCCGTCGAAGAAGTTGGTGTACGCCAGGCTCGCGGTGTAGGTGTTCTGGTACTCGGCATCGACGCCCAGGCTGACGGCTTTGCGACCTTCTTCGAAGTTGCCGCCAGGGCCAGGCGAGTAACCGCTCACGTCATGGGACCAGGCCACGTTCGGCCGCAGGTTCACGCCCGCGAATACGTCGTTGTATTCCCAGATGGCACGACCGCGATAACCCCACGAAGTCGACGTGGTGAAACCTTCATCATCGCAATTGCGAGTGCGGTTGTTAGTGGCCGCGCCAGGTCCGGCACCGGCGATAGTGCTGGAGTTGAGCGCGACACAGGTGTTGGCGCCGCCAGTAGCAGGCAATTCGCCCGGGCCGTAAACCGGATCACGTCCGTAACGGATGTCGGAAGTGCTTTCCAGGCCGCCGACATGAGTCACGCCGACCTCACCTACCAGGGTCATCCGGCTGGCGCCCATGACCTGATCGAAGAAGTGCGTCAGGGTGGTTTGGAACTGGGTCACTTCCTTGCGGCGATAACCATGCAGGTCCTGACCTGGCACGCCGTTCAGCAGCGAAGCGTTGGTCAATGCGCCGCCCAGAGGACGTACACCGGCAAACAGGATGTCGGTGGAGTTGAGCTGCACCGGTGCGTTCGGACGGTAGCTGACTTCACCGCTCCACGCCGTACCGGTAGGCAGGGTAGTGGAGAAGCTCAAGCCGTACAGGCGGATGTCTTCCGGGTATTCGACGAAGTAATTCGAGTTACCCGCGACAATCAGCGGCGCCAGTGCACGCAATGCCGGTGGCAACGCTGCCGCACGGGCATATACCGAGGCTGGAGCGCCGGTGGCGCTGAATATCGGCGCACGGCTGTGGTAGTTCATGAAGTAGGCGCCGAACTCGGTGTCGAGTGGCTCAAACATGTATTTGAGGGACGCGCCCCACTGACCGCTGTCGCGCGCATCGCGATCCGGGCCTCGGCGTACCAGCACGCCCTCGTTATCAACGTTGACACCCAGCGCAGTCAGCGTCGGCAGAGCGGCCGCAGGAATGGTCGAACGCTTGTTGAGTACGCGCAGGTTGTTGTCACAGCCGTCGGCGATGATGTCCGGCTGCGAGAAGAAGGTGCCGCAGTTATCAACAATGGTCTGATCCCATTCGAGCTGGTAGAACGCTTCGGCCGACAGGTTGTCGGTTAGGCTCTGCGAGACGTAGAACATGTTGACCGGGATCAAGCCTTCCTTGATCTCGGCGCCTGGACGGCGGAAAGCGGAAACGTCGATCGGGTTGATCGAGTTGATGCCGCTGCCGATGAAGGTACTTTCACCCCAGCTGACAACCTGTTTGCCCAGCCGCACGGAACCCGGCTGATCGGCAATGGCGTAGTTGTGATAAACGAAGGCGTCGAGCAGCTGAACGCCGGAAGACTTGGCGCCTTCCTTGCGGCCATTGTCGCTGATGTCCTTGAACAGACGATCCTCGTCTTTGAGCTCGAAGTCATACCAGTATTTGCCACGCACAAAGACGCCGGTGTCGCCGTATTTCAATTCAAGGTCGTGCAGGCCCTTGAAGATCTTCGAGAAGGTCTCACCGCTCTTGAAGTTCAAGTGACCGTCATCGGACGTCTGGGACAGGCCACGCCCGCCATTGTTAACGCCGATGAGATTCTTGTTGGGACTCTGGGTAGACCAGCTCGCCCCGACCGACAGGGATGAATCGAACTGACCTTCGATTTCACCAACATTGAAACTGACGCCGAATGCAGGCCCGGCGAGCGTAGAGGCGAGACTGACAGCCAGGGGCAGCTTAGCCCGGCGCCAGAACTGGTTTACTGATGTCATCGACGCTACTCCATGTGCATTATTGTTATGGCAGTGAGTACTTTTAAAAACGCTGTGGTCGACCGGGCGCCAACGCGTCCCCAAGTCACTCCAAAGTTGCATCGCCCCGTTTTGTGCGGTTGCCCCGTTCTTAAAAATCCTTGAGCGGACTATAGCCAGCAGGTTGTATTGCTTGATCCCTCTAAAGTGTGATTTGCAGCTGCCGGCCACTCTGGAACAGTCCTTTCGCCAGGCCGACACGTGTCGGCAGGGCAAGGATGGCTCAATTTACGGATTTGACAAGCCAAGCGCTTGCTTGGTGGGCCTGGCGTGCCATTTCGGGCACGCCGACCGGGCTTAAAGGGTGGAGAGAAAGGTGCTGTTATTGGCCTGCCATTCGGTGATGTCGAGGCGGATGCGCTTCTTGTCGAGTTTGCCGACACTGGTCTTGGGAATTTCCGTAACAAGGGCGATCTGGCTCGGGATCGCCCATTTACTCAGGTGCCCCAGTTCGACAAACGGCTTGAGGTGTTCCTTGAGTTCTTTCGCCCCGACTTCATGGCCTTCGCGGATCACCAGCAAGGCAAACGGTCGCTCGCCCCACTGTGGATCGGCGATACCCACCACTGCTACTTCGCGTACCGCCGGGTGCCGGCTGATCAGATCTTCGAGGTCCAGCGACGAAATCCACTCGCCGCCGGTCTTGATGACGTCTTTGATCCGGTCGCGAATATCGATGACGCCCATTGTGTCCAGGGTCGCCACGTCGCCGGTGTGCAGCCAGCCGCCCGCCCAGAGTTCGGCGCCCTTTTGCGGCTCGTTGAAATAACCTTCGGTGAGCCACGGGGCCCGTAGCACCAGTTCGCCCTGAGTCTCGCCGTCGGCCGGGAGGAAATTGCCGTCGCAATCGACAATCGCCGCCTCAACCAACGGCCCCGGCACGCCGGCCTTGATTCGATAGGTGGTGCGTTCGTCTTCGGTGCCGGCCATCAGCTCATCGTTCAGGTGCGCGCAGGACACCAGCGGTCCGGTTTCCGACATGCCGTAGGCGGCGGTCAACTGAATGCCCTTGGCCTTGGCCGCCTCGTACAACGCGCGATTCAGGGCACTGCCGCCGATGACAATTTTCCAGCCAGCGAAATCGGCGTTCTGCGCAGATTTGGCATTGAGAACCATCTGCAGGATGGTCGGTACGCAATGCGAGAAAGTGACCTTCTCCTTACGCCACAATTCGACCAGGTATTCCGGATCGTAACGCCCGGGGTAGACCTGCTTGAGCCCGAGCATGGTCGCTACATACGGCAGGCCCCACGCATGCACGTGGAACATCGGCGTAATCGGCATGTAGACTTCATTGGTTCCAAGCAACCTCACGCTGTCGATCGCGCCCATGATGGTCGCCACGCCGATGGTGTGCAGCACCAGTTGCCGATGGGTGAAATAGACGCCTTTAGGGTTACCGGTGGTGCCGGTGGTGTAGAACGTGGTCGCTACGGAATTCTCGTCGAAATCCTGAAACTCGTACTGCGCACTGGCGCCGGCCAGCAGCTGTTCGTACTCGCCGACGAGGTTGGGCAGTTCTGCGGTTTTTTCCGGCAGATCGGTCAGCAGCAGGGTTTTCTCGACTGTTGTCAGGTGCCCGGCAATTGCGTTGTACAGGCCAACGAACTCGCTGTTGACCAGCACGAAACGGTCCTCGGCGTGGTTCATGGTGTAGAGGATCTGTTCCGGCGAGAGACGCACGTTGATGGTGTGAATCACCGCCCCGATCATCGGAATCGCGAACATGCATTCCAGATAACGATGGCTGTCCCAATCCATCACCGCCACGGTGTCCCCGGCCTTGACGCCGGCTGCCGTGAGCACATTGGCCAGTCGCGCGACCCTTTCGATCAGGGTCGGGTAGCTATAACGCAACTGGTCGCGATAAATGATCTCACGGGTTTTCTCGTAACGCGCGCCGGACATCAGCAGCCGCTTGATCAGCAGCGGGTACTGGTAAGCGCCCTCGGCTGGGGGGATAACGCGAGTCTGCAACATAAGAATCCCTTTTCTGACTGCACGGTCTTGGCTGAAAGCAAGCACTCTAGTGTCCTTGATCGCCAACCAAATCAGCCGAAGGAATGATTTGCACCAATAAGCAAATGCTAGCGTTGCGCCAGCATTTACGGGTGATCACGACGCGTCCAGGCGTGCCGCCATCAGTGCATTTCGGTGAACGCGATTTTCACACCGAGTGCAATCAGCACCGCACCCATGGTCCGGTCGAACCAATGGCCCATGCGCGCGAAACCGGCACGCACCCGTTGCTGGCTGAACAGCATTGCCACCAGGCAGAACCACAGCGCAGTCGCGACCGCCAGATAAATCCCGTAACCGGCCTGTACCGACAATGGGGTGTGCGGGTTGATGACCACAGTAAACAGCGACAGGAAAAACAACGTGGCTTTGGTGTTCAGACCGTTGGTGACGAACCCGGACGTGAATGCTCCACGAGCCGTGCGCTCACCGGCTTCCTTGTGCAAATCGTCCGAGAGCGGTTTCGCCGGTTTCGCCCGCAGCGCCTTGAAGCCGATATACAACAAGTACGCGGCAGCAGCCCATTTCAAGGCATTGAACAGCACGATGGATTGCGAAACGATCAAGCCAATGCCAAGCAGCGAATAGCCGACATGCAGGAAAATCGCCGTTCCGACGCCCAACGCAGTCCATGTGCCGGCGCGACGACCGTGGGTCACGCTCTCGCGCACGACCACGGCAAAGTCCGGTCCCGGGCTGGCCACGGCCAGAAGGTGGATAAGCGCGACGGTCAAGAATTCTGTCCAGTACATGGGGGGGTCCTCGGGGGCGGATCAACTCAAGGGTGGTATCTACTCTGTGGGAGCGGGCTAGCTCGCGAAAGCGGTGGTTCAGTCCACTCAGATGTCGCTTGAAAAGCCGCATTCGCGAGCAAGCCCGCTCCCACAGGTTCAGCGCATGATCACGCAGTGCGTAACCATTTGTTTCATCTGATAGGCTCAGCAGATTACGCCTACAGTTCACTGCACAAAAGGTACAGTTGATGACGAACACTCGCCGCGCCGTTTTCCTCGACCACCCTTCGCTGGATCTCGGTGACCTGGACCTCGGGCCATTGCGCGCCTGCTTCGATGATCTGCAGCTGTTCGCGCAGACCACACCGCAGCAAGTCACCGAACGCCTGAAGGGCGCCACCGTAGCCATCACCAACAAGATCGTGATCGACGCCGCCGCCATCGCCGCCAGCCCTGAGCTGAAGCTGATCCTGATCAGCGCCACCGGCACCAACAATGTCGACCTGGCTGCCGCTCGTGCGCACGGGGTGACCGTCTGCAACTGTCAGGGTTACGGCACGCCATCGGTGGCGCAGCACACGATCATGTTGCTGTTGAATCTGTCGACGCGTCTGGCCGACTATCAAAAAGCCGTCGGCGAGGGGCGCTGGCAGCAAGCGAAGCAGTTCTGCCTGCTGGATTACCCGATCGTTGAACTGCAAGGCAAAACCCTCGGCCTGCTCGGACACGGCGAACTTGGCGGGGCCGTGGCACGACTGGCCGAAGCCTTCGGCATGCGCGTGTTGCTGGGGCAAATTCCCGGCCGTCCAGCCCGCCCGGATCGTTTACCACTGGACGAACTGCTGCCACAAATCGACGCACTGACCCTGCACTGCCCGCTCAATGACCACACCCGTCATTTCATCGGCGCCCGCGAACTGGCCTCGATGAAACCGGGTGCGTTCGTGGTCAACACCGCGCGTGGTGGCCTGATCGATGAACAGGCGCTGGCCGATGCCTTGCGCAGTGGTCACCTCGGGGGCGCGGCGACGGATGTGCTCAGCGTCGAACCGCCCACCGCCGGCAATCCGTTGCTGGCCGCCGACATCCCTCGATTGATCGTCACCCCGCACAACGCCTGGGGCAGCCGTGAAGCGCGGCAGCGAATCGTGGGCCAATTGACCGAAAATGCTCAGGGCTATTTCAGCGGTACAGCGCTGCGTGTCGTCAGTTGATAGACTGCGGCACTTTTTTTCAGGGAGCAGAGTATGGATCCGCGCAGTGAAGTACTGCTTCGTCAGGCCGGGTTATTTCAAGGTTCGGTGTTGTTGGCGGGCCTACCCGCCGACGATTTGCTTGGGCGCCTGCCCGATGCGCATGGTTGGTGCTGGCATGCCGGCGATCAAGCGGCGCTGGACGCCCGGTTCACCGAGCGCAGTCATTTCGGCGTGACCGCCCCCGAGCGCGAGTTCGACAGCGCCGTGGTCTTTCTACCGAAATCCAAGGACCTCACCGACTACATTCTCAACGCCCTCGCCTCGCGGCTGGCCGGTCGCGAGCTCTACCTGGTCGGAGAAAAACGCAGCGGCATCGAAGGCGCGGCCAGGCAGTTGAGCCAGTTCGGCAAGCCGCGCAAGCTCGACAGCGCGCGTCATTGCCAGCTTTGGCAAGTCACGGTGGCCGACGCGCCACAGGCGAAATCCCTGGAAAGCCTGGCTCAGACTTACGAGTTGCCGCTGGCCGAAGGTCCGCTGACCGTCATCAGTTTGCCTGGGGTATTCAGTCATGGCCGCCTAGATCGGGGCAGCGCATTGTTGCTCGATCATCTGGACAAATTGCCCAGTGGCCACCTGCTCGACTTTGGTTGTGGCGCTGGGGTTTTGGGTGCGGCAGTTAAACGGCGCTACCCGCATAACCAGGTGACATTGCTCGATGTGGATGCTTTTGCTGCCGCCAGCAGCCGTTTGACGCTGGCTGCAAATGGCCTGGAAGCGGAGGTGATTACCGGCGACGGAATCGACTCTGCGCCGATGGGCTTGAGTGCAATTTTGAGTAACCCGCCGTTCCATGTGGGCGTCCACACCGATTATTTCGCCACTGAGAACTTGCTGCGAAAAGCGGCTAAACATCTGAAAAACGGTGGGGAACTTCGGCTGGTCGCGAATAGCTTTCTCAGGTATCAACCGCTGATTGAAGAGCACTTGGGCATCTGCGCAATCAAGGCTGAAGGGCAGGGTTTTCGAATCTACCGTGCTAAACGCGCCTGAAAATAAGTGCTTGCCTAACAGGGAGCGCCTAGGCAGAATCCGCTCCGTCCTAGGGGAGTAGTCTCCCACGAGCGCCATGCTCGTCCGGCATACGTCAACATACTTGGTCAACAGACCATGGCGTATGCGACCCCAGCGTCCGCATCAGACGGTTCGCAGGGTTTGACAAGACCTATGACACGAACACCTTACCCGGGGCGGGGAGGTCGTACGTGTCATAGCCGTGTCGACCCGCCCCTTAGGAAAACCCTGATGCTGGATTCTCTACTCGTCCCCACCGCTGTCGTTGCCTTGGCCGAAATCGGCGACAAGACGCAACTGCTCGCGCTCATTCTCGCGGCACGCTTTCGCAAACCTTGGCCCATCATCGCCGGCATCGTCGCCGCGACCCTGGCCAACCATGCGGCTGCCGGCGCGGTCGGCGCCTGGGTCGGTGGGTTTTTCTCGAGCGTGATGCTGCACTGGATTCTGGCGATCAGTTTTGCCGCGACGGCATTGTGGACCCTGGTGCCGGACAAGATGGATGACGATGAAGCCAGCAGCGCGCGCAAGTTCGGGCCGTTCCTGACGACGCTGATCGCATTCTTCCTGGCTGAAATTGGCGACAAGACCCAGATCGCGACCGTGATGCTCGCCGCGCAATATCCGGATCTATGGCTGGTGATTATCGGCACGACGGTCGGCATGCTGATTGCCAACGTGCCGGTAGTGCTGGCGGGTAACTTCGCGGCGGACAAATTGCCCCTGACGCTGATTCGTCGATTGGCGGCGTCAGCGTTTCTGATACTGGCACTGGTCGCGGTGTACAAGGCGATGCAAAGCAGCGGGTGGGTTTGATACGTCAGGTCGGAAAGATTGCGTAATCGTTCTTCGCGAGCAGGCTCGCTCCCACAAGGAAAGCATTCAAACCTGTGGGAGCGAGCCCGCTCGCGAAACGGTCAGTAGCCCTGGCCCATCAGCATCAGGACTTCGGCGCTTTCTCGTACAACGGCATCACTTTCGGGATGGCTGCCTGCAGCGAGGCAATGCGACTGCTCGACGCCGGGTGAGTACTCATGAACTCCGGCGGCGAACCTTCAGAGGCCTTGGCCATCTTGTTCCACAGGGTGATGGCAGCGTTCGGGTTATAGCCGGCGCGTGCAGCCAGTTCCAGGCCGATCAGGTCCGCTTCGTTTTCATTGGAGCGGCTGTTCGGCAAGGTCATGCCGTAGTTGGCCACGGTGTCTGCCAGGGCCAGGCTGTCCTGGCCCAGACCGAACAAGGCCCCGGCGCCCTGCTTGGCCATTTCAATACCGTAAGCTTTGGACATGGCTTCGCGACCGTGCTCGCGCAGGGCGTGGGCGATTTCGTGGCCGAGGATCGCAGCGATCTCGTCATCGGTCAGCTTCAGGCTGTCGATCAGACCGGTGTAGAAAATGATCTTGCCGCCAGGCCCGCAGTTGGCATTGAGTTCGTCACTCTTGATCAGGTTGACTTCCCATTTCCACTGGGCCGAGTCCGGCCGGAAAATCGGCGCCTGGGCAATCAATCGATTGGAGATTGCCTGAATGCGCTTGGCATCGGTGCTGGTCTTGTCCAGCACGCCCTGGCTGGTCGCTTCGCCGACGGTCTTTTGATAAGACTGGGCGTACATCTGGTTGACCTCATCCGTGGACAACATGCTGAACATGTACTGTTTGCGCTCAACGCCGACGGCGCCGCCGCTGGTGGTGTTCACCGACTGACAGCCGGCGAGCAGCAGACTTGCGCTCAGTGCACACAAAACCAATCGCTTGTTCATCAAAAAAACTCCCTGAAAACGTGCCGGGTATCCTAGGCGCGGAATGATATTGGCGCCAGATACAACAGACATACAGACGCGCATTTCAGATAAAGCTCCCTTGCGTTCCGCGAAATATTTCGTTGAACAGCATCAGCCGGGCGTCAGACACTCCGGCCCGTTGAGCTTCGGATCATTCACCAGATTGGCCAGCACCCGCTCGCGCAACGCGGCGGGTTCGCCAAACAGCAAGGCTTGCAAGGTATGCAGGGGCGTTTGCGGGTCGAGCCACGCTTGCTGCCCGGCGTCATCCAGAATCAGCGGTCGCCGCTGATTCGAGGCGGCCTGGGTGATCACCGCCGTGCTCAGCCACACCTGTTCCTGCACTGGATAGGCTTCCCAGATAGCCGCAAAAAACAGCGTCGAGCCCTCCCCCGGTGTCAGCCAGTAAGGACGTTTGCGCGCAGTGCCGCGCCATTCGTAAAAACCATTGGCCGGTAGCAGGCAGCGGCGTTCGCGCAATGCCTGGCGGAACATTGGCTGTTCAGCGACGGTTTCGGCACGGGCATGGGCCGGGGTACGGGAAAGATCGGTCAACCATGGCGGTGTCAGCCCCCACCGGGCGCGGGCCAACTCGCGCTGACCGCCAGTACCGGCACGCAGCATCAACACCGAATCGTTGGGGGAAATGTTCCACTGGGCCTGCTGATCGGCGGGGAAGCCAGGCAGGGCCGCGAAGGCGGGGTTCCAGCGAAACAGGGCATAACGTCCACACATGGGGCAACACGACTCTTGATAAAACGAACGTCAGCCTAACAGACCAGCGTGCCGGGAAAGCTGTCCGGTTCTTCCCCGGGCAGCGGCAGCGCGGCATTGTACGCAGTGATCAGTTCACGAGCGTACTCAGCCTGGTCGTTATTCACCGACAAACCCAACAGACCGAATATCGGCAGTTCACCCGTGCCTCCCACTAAGTCTCGCCCGGCGAGATGCGCCTCGATGCCCTCGCTGGCGAGCATCCCTTGCAGCAGCTCGCCTTCCATCAGGTTTTCCGGTTCGTAGATTCGCTGCATCAAGCTCCCCTTCTATTCGTTCTGGCTGCGAACTTCGAGATGCCATTCCTCACCGTGCACTTGCAATACAAACGTTATCGGCTGACAGCACACCTGGCAGTCTTCGATGTAGGTCTGATCACCCCCCGACAGGTCAACAGACGTATCAACCCCTTCACCACAATATGGACATTCATAATGCGCAGTTTCCAGCATCGCGGTCTCCCAGGTGACTTGTGCGTATAATCGCCGGTCTATTTGCAGGGCTATTTTTGTCTGGCCCACTTTTCAGACCGTGCCCTGTTGGTTTTCGATCAAAAACCTTTACTTACCCTAGCCGTTTCTAACAAGAGAGCATGATGGGCGAATTTGATGCCATCCGACCTTACGACGACAGCGAAGTCCCAGCGGTATTGAACCGGCTGCTCGGCGACAAGGCATTTCTAGACATCCTCATCCACTTCCGCTTCCCGCGTTATGCCGGTGCTTTCGGCTGGATGCTCAAACCCCTTATAGCCCATAAGCTGCGCCGTGAGTTTGCCGGCATCACTTCGGTGGCGTCTCTGCAGGACAAAGTCGAATATTACGTCGACCACACCATTGAACGCGCCACCGACGGCGTGACCTATACCGGCGTCGAACAATTCAAGACCGGCAGTGCCTACCTGTTCATCGCCAACCACCGCGACATCGTGATGGACCCGGCCTTTGTCAACTATGCCGTGTACCACGCCGGTTTGCCGACTCCGCGTATCGCGATCGGTGACAACCTGTTGCAAAAGCCCTTCGTCAGCGACTTGATGCGCCTGAACAAGAGCTTCATCGTGCACCGTTCCATCAGCGGTCGACGGGAGAAAATGGCGGCTTACCAGTTGCTGTCGGCATACATCAACCACTCGATCCGCAACGACTGCGCCTCGATCTGGATCGCCCAGGCTGAAGGCCGCGCCAAAGACGGCGACGACCGCACCGAGTCGGCGATCCTCAAAATGTTCCACATGAGCCGCAAGGATGAGCCATTTGGCGAAGTCATTCGTTCGCTGAACGTGACCCCGGTGTCGATCAGCTATGAGTATGACCCGTGCGATCAGGCCAAAGCCCGCGAGTTGTATATCCGCGCCACCACAGGCACTTACTGCAAAGTGCCGGGTGAAGACGATGTGAGCATCGCCAAGGGCATCACCGGCTACAAGGGTCGCGTGCATGTGAACTTTGCAGCGCCGATCACTGAACTGTTCGAAGACACCAAATTGCTGGCGATCGAAATGGACAAGAAGATCCTCGGCGGATATCGCCTGTTCCCGGTGCATTACCTGGCTTACGAGCAGTGGAAAGATGCCGACCCGCAATTGCTGGTGCCACTGGCCGCCGAGGTGTTCGAGGCGGACGAACTGGCCAGGGCGCAGGAAGAATGGCAGCGTCGTCTGGCTGAATGCCCGTCGGAACATCGGCCGTTCATGGTGCAGCAATACGCGACGCCGGTGCGCAATCAGTATCGGGTGAAGGCGGGGATGGCGCTGTAATTGCCGCGACACTGCAACGGCGCCCTTGAGGCGCCGTTTTGTCTGTCTGCACCACATCCCCTCCTCACCATCTGATGATGTGTCAGTGCTTCAGACCCGGGTGCTGATCCACGACACCAGCAGCGCCACGCCCAGGCAGGCGAAGCCGAAACGGTAAAAAAACCGGTTCATGCGCAGCGTCGCCCAGTCGAGCACGGGCTCTTCACTGGGCCGACTATGACGCTGGGCCTGAAGGCTGGCCAGTGCGCGCTGCTCACGTTGACGCGTGGCATGCAGCAACCAGCTGCCGGGAAACGCCAGGAACAGGGCGAGCAGGTTGATCAATTTGGCGGGATGGGCAGTAAACAGCGTGATCAAGTGCAGCGACATCTCAAACCTCGGCAAAACCTGAGTGACGGTCGCCAGGCCGGCGACAGCGGCGCGGATTCTACCTAAAGCATCTCCAGATGCCGTGCCTTTCCGACAAAAAAAAGCGAAACATCCGACAGAGTGTTGCTCTGTGTCACGGCACCGTCATCTGAGTGAGCCAGTCTGGCGCCCCTCGAAAACGACACGGACATCACCATGCTGCACGCCGAAAACCAGGACCGCCTTTACCTCATCGCACAAAATGACGAGCAACAGGCGTTGGTTGGCAGCCTTGCCTTCAATGTTCAGGATCGCAACTGGCTGGTGTACTGCGCATTGGGCGGTCACCAGCATGCGGATTTGCCGGAGATGGATTTGCTGACCGGAGTCAGCGTCCTCGATTTCTACTCGCAGGCCGCTTGAAAAACGCCCCTGTAGGAGCTGCCGCAGGCTGCGATCTTTTGAACCTGATGCAGGGCGGGCAGTAAGCGCGAAGGCCAGGATCAAAAGATCGAAGCCTTCGGCAGCTCCTACGGGCCTCGCATTACTCGGCGAGCACCTGACCTACTGTCGGGTCCTTGAACAAGCGGGTCAGCGCGTCGCTCAAGACATCACTCACCAGCTTGGTGTTGGTTTCCTGGTTTGGCGCCATGCCGAAACGCTGGTCCAGCGACGCGCCGTAACGGCCGCTGTAACGGCGATTGGCGTTCTGCACATCGGAGCGGAATGTCGCGCCAATGGTCGCTTCAGTCACGTACATGCCTTCCTTCGGGGACTGATATTTCAGCTCGGCGAGGGTCACGGTCAATTGCGGCGCGTTCATCGCATTGGATGTCGGCGTGAAGCCCAGCAGGCGCACAGCTGCTTCGGCTTGCGCCTGCAGTTTCGGCAGGATCTGAGCACCCTGCACCGTGATCGCGCTGGTTTCCGGGTACATGCCACCGCGGGTGCCCAGGGTTGGCGAAGGACGACCGTCGACCACTCTCACCACCACTGGCTGACCACGACCTACCGGCGCAAGCTGCGCGTTCAGCTTCGGCTCGGGATTCAGTTGTTGCGGGCTGTGGGCGCAGCCGGCGAGGGTCAAAGCGGTCACAGTGATCAAACCGAACAACAGGCGTTGCAACATGCTCATCTCTCCAGAATCAGGCACTAACAGGCCGGCAGTATAGCGGTGCGCCATCGTCGCGAACTAGCGTCTCTCAACGATTGCTGAAAACTCTGACAAAGCCGGCCGATGGCGGTTCCTGTCACACAGATGTCATCACTCATACATGGTCGCGTCACGGGTCGCTGTCACTCTTCACAGCAATCACCCTCACACGGTATTTCGCCATGCGCTATCTCATCTCGCTGTTCGCGCCACGCCCGCTGCATCGCTGCTTCGCCCTGCTCGACCGCAACGGTCACTGCCAGGCTTTCAAGCAATGCAGCCTCCAGCCGATGGGCGATGGCTGGGTCGAAATCGAAGAAATCCGCCTCAACTGGCTGCACCAGGCGTTGCCGCCCAGCGCCCGCGTCAGCCCGCGTCGGCAACGCTCACGCGTGCAACATCTGTTGACCACCTGACCAGACGCTTAATAAAAGTCATTAAACACGTCCATTTCCCCGCGTTTCTTCGTTACAATCTCCCCCCGATTATAAGGACGTCTCCTGATCGGGCCTCGCGACATCGTCAATGCGCTTGCATTGGCACCTTGTACCGCCCACAGAGAGCCGCCCACACAGATCGAGTGAAGCTGGCGCGCTTGCTGTTCCTCTGGCAAAACCCCCACTTTGCGCGAATCTGCAGAGCTGTCATTCCGCTCGGTTACTGAGCTTGTTTGCCCGTTTTTGCCTGTCATGCCATCCATGCCGGCGATTCACTCGGGCACAGTGCCAAGCCTGGACAGCCCTTTTTTGAGGTTCACGTCTTCAAAAGAGCGTGAAAAAAACGGGTTTTCACAACTTCACAAGAGTGTGGCGAGCAAATGAATAGTTTTGCGTCTGAACATGCACCATTAGCGTCTGAAACAGCCCAACGACACAGGACCGAGTACTCCTCGAACACCGGAGCCTGAAGCCTGTCCGCTACGGATTTGGTTGCACAAACGGATGACTCGACCATAAGTCGAATTGCCAGCCGCGCGTTGAAATGAGTTCATGGACCTCATTGACCCGGCCGGTAGCGTCCGTCGAAGTTGCGATGAATTGCGAAGATTCGGACATGGCATCACCGCCACGGGACCTGGGGCTTCACTGACACGCCCCGAAACCCCTGGCAGCCATGCCGACAATTTGGTGCTGCAGATTTTGGAGACGCGTTAAATGGCGCATAACGAAGCAGTCGACGTAGTACTGGTTGGGGCGGGCATCATGAGTGCCACCCTGGCTGTACTGCTCAAAGAGCTCGACCCCGCGATCAAGCTGGAAGTCGTCGAGCTGATGGATTCCGGTGCGGCGGAGAGTTCCAATCCGTGGAACAACGCCGGCACCGGTCACGCCGGGCTGTGTGAGCTCAACTACACGCCGCAGGCCGCCGACGGCAGCGTCGACATCAAGAAAGCCGTGCACATCAACACCCAGTTTGAGGTGTCAAAGCAGTTCTGGTCGTACCTGACCAAAAAAGGCACCTTCGGCTCGTGCAAATCCTTCATCAGCCCGGTGCCGCACCTGAGCTTCGTGCAGGGCGACAGCGGCGTGTCCTTCCTCAAGGAACGCTTCGAGGTGCTGAGCAAGCACCACGCCTTCGCCGACATGGAATACACCGAAGACAAGGCCACGATGGCCGAATGGATGCCGCTGATGATGCCGGGCCGTCCGGCTGACGAAGTGTTGGCCGCCACCCGCGTGATCAACGGCACCGACGTCAACTTTGGCGCCCTGACCAACCAATTGCTCAAGCACCTGACCAGCGCACCCGATGCCCAGGTCAAGTACTGCAAGCGCGTGACCGGCCTCAAGCGTAACGGCAGCGGCTGGACTGTCAGCATCAAGGACGTCAACAGCGGCAACAGCCGTGAAGTCGACGCCAAATTCGTTTTCCTCGGCGCAGGCGGTGCGGCACTGCCGCTGTTGCAGGCGTCGGGCATCGAAGAAAGCAAAGGCTTCGGCGGCTTCCCGATCAGTGGCCAGTGGCTGCGCTGCGACAATCCGGACGTGGTCAAACATCACCAGGCCAAGGTGTACAGCCAGGCAGCGGTCGGTTCGCCGCCCATGTCGGTGCCGCACCTCGACACCCGTGTGGTGGATGGCAAGAAGTCGCTGCTGTTCGGGCCTTACGCCGGTTTCACCACCAAGTTCCTCAAGCACGGTTCGTTCATGGACCTGCCGATGTCGGTTCGCGCCGGCAACATCGGACCGATGCTGGCCGTGGCGAAAAACAACATGGACCTGACCAAGTACCTGGTCAGCGAAGTGATGCAGTCGATGGAGCAGCGCCTCGATTCCCTGCGTCGTTTTTACCCGCAGGCGAAAGCCGAAGACTGGCGCCTTGAAGTGGCTGGCCAACGGGTGCAGATCATCAAGAAAGACCCGAAAAAAGGTGGCATCTTGCAGTTCGGTACCGAACTGGTCGCTGCGAAGGACGGTACGCTGGCCGCGCTGCTCGGCGCCTCTCCAGGCGCTTCGGTGACGGTTTCGATCATGCTCGAGCTGATCGAGAAATGCTTCCCGGCCAAGACATCCGGCGAGTGGGCAACCAAGCTGGCGGAAATCTTCCCGGCGCGGGAAAAGGTTCTGGAAACCGATGCTGCGCTTTATCGCAAGATCAACACGCAGAACAACATCGCTCTGGAACTGGTTGAAGAAAGCAGCGAAACCCCAAGTTTCGCTTGATTCTGCCGCATAAAAAAACGCCCCGTTCTCCTTGAGAGCGGGGCGTTTTTTTTGTGCCTGTACAAGATCGCAGCCTCGTTTCACTCGACAGCTGCTACAGGGGTCACACAACCATCTGTAGCAGCTGTCGAGTGAAGCGAGGCTGCGATCTTTGGATCTTAAACGCGAGCCTTGGCAATCAGCTCGATGTACTCGGCCGCATTGCGCTGATCCTTGATCACCGCAACAAAATCATTACCGTGCTCATCCTTGCCATCCAGGTCGTAACCGGCATCGACGAAGAACGTCAGAAAACGCCCGAAATCATCGATACGCAGGCCACGATAAGCCTTGATCAATTTGTGCAGCGACGGTGAAGTGGCATCGACCGGCTCGAACTCGAGGAACAACTTGATCTGCTCATCGCCGATCTCGTCACCAATCACTTGCTTCTTATCTTTACGCATTGCCGACTCCAGCTCGCAGACATTTCACGGGGCGGGCAGTTTACCCCTCACTGGCCGCCAGGCTCAACGCGGACGAACGCTGCCGGTGTGCAGATCGGCCCAGACATGGCCGTTGGCGTAGCTGAGAAACTGGCAGTACACCGTGCCGTTGCGCAACAGATCCATGACCACGCGGTATTGCGCCATCGGGTAGTTCAACGTCAGGGTTTTGCTCTTGTCGTCATAAACCGGCTTCTTCAGGCTTTTGCTTTCGCCATCGAAATTGATCAGCACCTGGTTGATGGTCGCGCCTTTGTTCAGGGATTTGCCCTTGAGGCGAATCAGCATCGGCGACGTGACCGGGATGGGCTGCTGATTTGACTGGCGCTGACTGCCGACCACCACCGAATATTCGGTGACCTGCAGCAGCTGTTGCTGCTCAGGATCGGCATCGCGCAGGGTCAGGTCATCCGGCGGCAGAAACTGCGCGTGCATTGGCGCGGGCGCGGCGGCCAGTGGCAGACTGAGGGTGAACAACAAGGCGGCGCAGCTGCGGATCAACAGACTCATGAAAGGCTCCCGACAAGAAGCTGAGCACTGTAGCAGCTGGCGCAGCCTGCGTCCGGCGGCGCAGCCGTCGTGAAATCAGGCAATGCGGTCACTCAGGTCAATCGGGCATTCAAGGTTTACGACAGCGGCGCAGCCGGACGCAGGCTGCGCCAGCTGCTACACCGGTGATGGTCAGTCGAACTGAGCACGCATCCAGGCTTGATACTCCTCAACGCCCGGCTGGCCTTCACACGGCGCCCAATCTGCAAGTTCACCCTCACCCACCGGTCGGTAAGGCCCGGCCTTGCATTCGAACATGACGGTGTCAGCCTCGAGCACTACCAGACCGTGGAACACACCGGTCGGCAGGTCAACTCCAATACAATCGCCACCGGCTTGCAGGATCTGCTGGTTAACCACCGCGCCGGACTCGTCGAAAATCAACAAACCCAGTCGGCCTTTGACCACCAGCAAGGTTTCAGCCTTGTGCTCGCCCAAATGCCGGTGCGGCGGAATGTAGGTGCTGGGTTGCAGCCCTACCGCCATGCGATGACAGGCGTCGTCCATCTGATGAAAATTGTGGTGCTGACGCCCACGAGGACTGGCCGTCGCTTTCTCGGCCAATTCGCTGAACAGGGTTTGATCAAGAAAGCTCGGCACGGTCATTTTTTTACATTCCTTTAACGGCGAAAATGCCGTTGGCGTTACGCCAGTAGCCTTTGTAGTCCATGCCATAACCGAAGATGTAGCGGTCGATGCACGGCAACCCGACGAAATCGGCCTTGAGGTCCGGGCGCGCCTTGCGCTCGTGGTCCTTGTCGATCAGCACGGCGGTGTGAACTTTGCGCGCACCGGCGTGTTTGCAGAAGTCGATGATAGCGCCGAGTGTGTGACCTTCGTCGAGGATGTCGTCGATGATCAGCACGTCGCGATCAATGAACGAAACTTCCGGCTTGGCTTTCCAGAACAGGTCGCCGCCACTGGTTTCGTTGCGATAACGGGTCGCGTGCAGGTAAGACGCTTCCAGCGGGAAATGCAGATGCGTCAGCAGCTTGCCAGCGAAAATCAGGCCGCCGTTCATCACACAGAAGACCACCGGATTACTGTCAGCCAGTTGTTCGTTGATGTGCGCACCGACGCGGGCGATGGCCGCCTCGACTTCAGCTTCGGTGTACAGGCAGTCAGCCTCTCGCATGATTTGACGGATATGCTCGAGATCAGCGGACATGGCGCTCTCCGGGGTTGAGGAATCAGGAAAAGCGGGCAAAGGTACGCATCCCGCGCGGTCAGATCAAGGCTTTGTGGACTAACGTACTCTGTGTCTATAGGACAACACCCTCGGATAGATTAATCTAGGCCGGTTTTTTTGCCCGCCGCCGGAGCCTTTCCCATGCCCATCCTCGAGATCCGCCACCCGCTGATCCGTCATAAACTTGGCCTGATGCGCCGTGCAGACATCAGCACCAAGAATTTCCGTGAGCTCGCTCAGGAAGTCGGAGCCCTGCTCACTTACGAAGCCACCAAAGACCTGCCGCTCGAAACCTACGATATCGAAGGTTGGGCCGGCACTGTGTCGGTCGAGAAAATCGCCGGCAAGAAAATTACCGTGGTGCCGATTTTGCGCGCCGGTATCGGCATGCTCGAAGGCGTACTCAGCCTGATCCCCGGCGCCAAAGTCAGCGCCGTGGGTGTCGCCCGTAATGAAGAAACGCTGCAGGCCCACACCTATCTGGAAAAACTGGTCCCGGAAATCAACGAACGTCTGGCGATGATCATTGACCCGATGCTCGCCACCGGCAGCTCCATGGTTGCCACCATCGACCTGCTGAAAAAGGCCGGTTGCCGCGATATTCGCGCGATGGTGCTGGTCGCCGCGCCGGAAGGCATTGCCGCTGTGGAGAAGGCTCACCCGGACGTGACCATTTACACCGCCTCCATTGATGAACGCCTCAACGAACACGGTTACATCATTCCAGGCCTGGGCGACGCCGGTGACAAGATCTTCGGCACCAAGCAGAAGGACGCTTGAACATGCAGGATGAGTTCAACGATCCGCTCTGGCGCACGGTGCTGTCTGGTGCGCAGATGCTGTTCGTGGCGTTCGGCGCCCTGGTGTTGATGCCGCTGATTACCGGCCTCGATCCTAACGTGGCGCTGTTTACCGCAGGCCTGGGGACGATTCTGTTCCAGATCATCACCGGCCGTCAGGTGCCGGTATTCCTGGCGTCCAGCTTTGCCTTCATCACCCCGATCATTCTCGCCAAGGGCCAGTTCGGTCTCGCAGCGACTATGGGCGGAGTAATGGCGGCCGGATTCGTCTACACCTTTCTTGGCCTGGCCGTGAAGATCAAAGGCACCGGTTTCATCGACCGCTTGCTGCCACCGGTGGTGATCGGGCCGGTGATCATATCGATCGGTCTGGCCATGGCGCCAATTGCCGCGAACATGGCGATGGGCAAGGCCGGCGACGGGACCGAGCTGATTCATTATCAGACCGCCATGCTGATTTCGATGCCGGCGTTGCTGACCACGCTGATAGTGGCGGTATTCGGCAAAGGCATTTTCCGCCTGGTGCCGATCATTTCTGGCGTACTCGTCGGGTTTGCGATGGCCTTTTACTTCGGTGTCGTCGACACTGCGAAAATCGCTGCTGCACCGTGGTTCGCCATTCCGGCCTTCACTGCGCCGGAATTCAACTGGCAGGCGATTCTGTTCATCGTGCCAGTGGCCCTGGCCCCAGCGATCGAGCATATCGGCGGAGTGATCGCTGTCGGCAGCGTGACCGGTCGCGATTACCTGAAGAAGCCAGGCCTGCATCGCACCTTGCTCGGTGACGGCGTCGCCACCACGGCGGCTGGCCTGTTCGGCGGTCCGCCCAACACGACGTACGCCGAAGTCACCGGCGCGGTGATGCTGACCAAGAACTACAACCCGAAGATCATGACCTGGGCAGCGATTTTCGCCATCAGCCTGGCGTTCGTCGGCAAGTTCGGTGCGTTGCTGCAGAGCATCCCTGTGCCGGTGATGGGCGGGATTCTGTGCCTGTTGTTCGGCTCGATTGCGGCGGTGGGCATGAACACGCTGATCCGCCACAAGATCGATCTGGGCGAGGCGCGCAATCTGGTGATTGTCTCGGTGACGTTGGTATTCGGTATCGGCGGCGTGCTGGTCGGCACGGGTACCGGCCCGGACGACTGGGGCCTGAAGGGAATTGCACTGTGCGCCGTGACGGCGATTGCGCTGAATCTTTTGCTACCAGGCAATGATGGCTGGAAGCACAAGAAGCCGGAAGACCCGTTGTTGTAATGCTTTAGATAGGCGCAATCAGTTAGATAGCTATCGCGAGCAGGCTCACGCCTACATTTGATCTTAGTGTGCACACCGAAATCTTATGTAGGAGTGAGCCTGCTCGCGATGCTCTTACAGCGCCAACGGCGCCCTTTCGCACAATGTGCTCAGCGCTTTCGCCCACTGCGGGTCATCGTTGAGACACGGCACCAGAATCAATTCCTCGCCCCCCGCCTCAATAAACTGCTCTTTGCCGCGATCGCCAATTTCTTCCAGCGTCTCAATGCAATCGGCGACAAACGCCGGGCACATCACCAGGACTTTTCTCACGCCCATCCCCGCCAGTTCATCAAGGCGCGCTTCGGTGTAAGGTTCGATCCACTTCGCCCGCCCCAGGCGCGACTGAAACGACACCGACCATTTACCGTCCGGCAAGCCCATGCGCTTGGCGAACTCCGAGGCAGTACGCAGGCATTGCGCGCGGTAACAGGTGGCAAGCACCTGCGGCGGTGCGTTTTTGCAGCAATCCTCGGTTTTGAAGCAATGCTGCCCGGTCGGATCCAGCTTGGTCAGGTGGCGCTCCGGCAGGCCGTGAAAGCTCAACAGCAAATGATCGTAATCCTGCTGCAAATGCGGTCTCGCGCTGGCGACCAGTGCATCAAGATATTCCGGCTGATCGTAGAACGGCTGAAGAATCGAGAACTGCACATCGAGATTTTTCTCGCGCACCACTCGCCGCGCTTCTTCGATGACAGTGGTCACCGTGCTGTCGGCAAACTGCGGATACAAGGGCGCGAGGGTGATTCTCTTGTGCCCCTGCGCAACCAGTTGCAGCAGCTTCGTTTCGATAGACGGCTCGCCGTAGCGCATCGCCAACTCCACGGGCCCGTGAGTCCACTGCGACGTCATCGCGTGCTGCAAGCGACGGCTGAGCACCACCAGTGGCGACCCCTCCTCCCACCAGATTGAGGCGTAGGCGTGGGCCGACTGCTCCGGACGTTTGATCAGGATCAGCGACACCAGCAAGCGGCGCACCGGCCACGGCAGGTCGATCACATAGGGATCCATCAGAAATTGATTGAGGTAACTGCGCACGTCCGCCACCGACGTGGAGGCAGGTGAGCCCAGGTTAACCAGCAGCAATGCGTGATCGGTCATGCAACATCCTATTTCAAAGGCGGCCGGACAAATCGTCCAGGGCCGCGCGCAAATCGGTGAACTGGAATGTGAACCCCGCTTCCAGCAAGCGAGCCGGCGTAGCTTTCTGGCCGCCGAGCAAGAGCAGTGACATCTCGCCCAGACACACTTTCAATGCCAGCGTCGGCATCGGCATGAACGTCGGACGGTGCAACACAGCGCCCAGGGTCTTGGCGAAATCGCGATTACGCACCGGGTTTGGCGCGCAGGCATTATAAGGACCGCTGGCGGCATTTCGCTGCAGCAGAAAATCAATCAAGGCGACTTGATCCTTGATATGAACCCACGGCATCCACTGCCGACCATTGCCCAACGGCCCGCCCATGCCCATTTTGAACGGCAGTAACAGCCGCGACAAAAAGCCGCCTTCGGCCGACAGCACCAACCCGGTACGCACCAGCACCACGCGAATGCCCATGGCTTCAGCGCGTTGCGCGGTTTCTTCCCAGGCAATGCATAGCTGACTGGCGAAATCATCAATCACCGGCGGTGATTCTTCGGTCAACTCACGCTCGCCGCCATCGCCATACCAGCCAATCGCCGAACCAGAGATCAACACTTGGGGTTTTTGCGCGCGTCGTTCGAGCCAGGCGAGCATCGTCTCGGTCAGTGTGATGCGACTGCTCCAGAGCAGGGCTTTGCGCCGGGTGGTCCACGGACGGTCCGCAATAGGTGCGCCAGCGAGATTGACGATGGCATCCAGCGTGTCCTGACCAATGTCTTCGAACAGTGCAATACCGCGCACTCCGGCACCGCAAATGGACGCGACTTTCTCCGGTGTCCGGCTCAGCACCGTCAACCGATGGCCCTGACTCAGCCAGTGTTTGCAAAGCTGACGTCCTATCAAACCAGTACCGCCGGTCAGCAATATGTGCATGACTTCTTCCTCGCGTGGCGTTTTACCGAGATCACTAGTCTATTTTTATAAGCAGGGATCTTTGGTATCGGGCAGGCTCTGAGATTAACAATAGGCCAAGCTGTCAGAACGAGAACGTTAAAAGTTATACCAAAAAACAATATTGTACAGGTTTCATCCACGGCGTAGTCTGTACAGAAAGGTAAACGAGGCCCCTATGACTGTACCTATCGCAATCATCGGCACCGGCATCGCCGGACTCTCAGCCGCTCAGGCTCTTACGGACGCCGGGCATGTCGTTCAACTTTTCGATAAAAGCCGCGGCAGCGGCGGACGCATGTCGAGCAAACGCAGCGATGCGGGTGCGCTGGACATGGGCGCGCAGTATTTCACCGCGCGCGACCGGCGTTTCGTCACCGAAGTCTCGCGCTGGCAAACACGCGGCTGGGTCGCCGAATGGACGCCGCAGCTGTACACCTTCCACGGCGGTCAACTCAGCCTGTCACCGGACGAACAGACGCGCTGGGTCGGTACGCCGCGCATGAGCGCAATCACCCGAGGCTTGCTGGGCGATCTGGAAGTGCAATTCGCCTGTCGGATCACCGAGGTCTATCGCGGTGAAGACTATTGGCACCTGCAGGATGCCGAGGGCTTCACCCATGGCCCCTTCAGTCATGTCGTCATTGCAACGCCGGCGCCACAAGCCACTGCCTTGCTGGCCGGTGCGCCCAAACTGGCCGGTGCTGCCGCCGGGGTAAAAATGGACCCGACCTGGGCCGTAGCACTGGCGTTCGACACACCGTTGGATACCCCCATGGAAGGTTGTTTCGTGCAGGACAGCCCGCTCGACTGGCTGGCCCGTAATCGCAGCAAACCCGGGCGCGACACAACACTGGACACCTGGGTACTGCACGCCACCAGCGCCTGGAGCCGTCAGCATATCGACCTCTCCAGGGAAGCGGTGATCGAGCAATTGCACGGCGCCTTCGCCGAACTTCTACACGACGCCATGCCCGCACCGACGTTCAGCCTCGCTCACCGCTGGCTCTACGCGCGCCCAGCCAGTAGTCATGAATGGGGAGCCCTGGCCGATGCCGATCTGGGTTTGTATGCCTGCGGCGACTGGTGCTTGTCGGGTCGCGTCGAGGGTGCCTGGCTCAGTGGCCAGGAAGCTGCTCGTCGTCTGCACGAGCACTTGCAGTGAACCGCATCAACCCAGACAAACTGCTGCTGTCGAAGTGGACAGCAGCCCACCCGCAACATCGTGAAAAGCATTTTCTGGTGACCGAACTGTTTCGCAACGAAGATGGCACGGTGGTGGACGTCGAATTGCAGGCCGTGCTGACCAAGCGCAGTGAACGACTTGCCTGGCAAACCTTGAAAAACGACGGTACGTGGTCCCTTGGCTGGAATTAAACCCCTGCAGGAGCCGGCTTGCTGGCGAAGCAGACAGCGCGTTTTATCAGGGTTACCGCGTCTTCGTTTTATCGCCAGCAAGCCGGCTCCTACGACGATGGGTTTGCAGGTGAGCGGGCAGTCGTCAGCGCATAAACCTATACAAACAATTTGACTTGTACACCTTTGAATCTATGATTAAGCACTCTTGTACAGGTATTTAAATCTGTACAAACGATTCGAGGTGCTCCGATGCCCCACTCCGCCGCGAAACCTAAAATTGCGATCAGCGCTTGTCTGATGGGTGCCGAAGTGCGCTTTAACGGTGGGCACAAGGAATCGCGGTTGTGCAGTCGCACTCTTACTGAATATTTCGATTTCGTCCCGGTCTGCCCTGAAGTGGCTATCGGCCTGGGCATTCCTCGCGAACCCATCCGTCTGGTCGGCAACCCCGATCATCCGCACGCCATCGGTACCGTCCACGCCGATATAGACGTCACCCAGCCATTGGCTGCGTACGGGCAGCAGATGGCTGCGGAACTGGATGATATCTGCGGCTACATTTTCATGCAGAAATCGCCGTCCTGCGGGCTCGAACGGGTCAAGGTCTATCACGCCAACGGCGCGCCCGTGGACGGTGGCGGACGCGGTATCTATGCCCAGGCGTTCTGCGAGCGGCATCCGGATTTGCCGGTGGAAGAAGATGGCCGGCTCAATGACCCAGTCTTGCGGGAGAATTTCCTCACCCGAGTGTTCGCCTACAGCGCCTGGCAGCGGCTGCTGCAGACAGGCTTGACTCGCCATGGCCTGACGCAATTTCACGCACGCTATAAATACCTGCTGATGGCGCACAGTCCGGTGCATTACAAAACCCTGGGCAACCTGCTGGGCAACATGGGCCAGACCGATCCGCAAGCACTGGGCCCACACTATTTCAGCGAGCTGATGGCGGCATTGAAAACTTGCGCGACGCGCCGTACCCATACGAACGTGCTTCAACACATCAGCGGCTATCTGAAACAAGCGATCAGCGCCGAGGACAAACAGGAAATGCAGCATGTGATCGGCCAGTATCGTCAAGGCATCGTGCCGCTGATAGTGCCGCTGACCTTGCTCAAGCACCACTTTCGGCAACACCCCGATCCGTATATCGCGCAACAGGTTTACCTGCAACCGCACCCGGAAAACCTCAGCCTGCGAAACGCGATTTGATGAAAACCTCACTCGATACCAGCGCAGCCGAAGACCTCGGCGTGGACTTCAAGAAAGCCCTCGACGAAGGCTGGCTGCCCATTCGCGAAGTGTCGCGCCAGACCGGTGTCAACGCTGTCACCTTGCGCGCCTGGGAGCGCCGTTACGGATTGATCGTGCCGCAACGAACGCCCAAAGGGCATCGCCTGTTCAGCGCTGAACACGTGCAACGCATCCTGACCATTCTCACCTGGCTTAATCGTGGGGTTGCAGTCAGCCAGGTGAAACAGCTTCTTGACACCCCGCAAGCCTTCAACGGAACGGTCGAGAATGACTGGCAGCTATTGCGCCAGCCACTTCTGCAAGCCATCACCCAACTGAACGAGCGCTCGCTTGATGACACCGTCAATCAGGCCATGGCGCTGTATCCGCCACGAACCTTGTGCGAACAACTGCTGATGCCATTGCTCAGTGATCTTGAGCAACGCTGGCAAGGGCAGTTCGGTGCACAGATGGAACGGGGATTCTTTTTTTCCTGGCTGCGCAGCAAATTCGGCGCACGTATCTACCATAACAACCGTCAGTTACGCACTGCGCCGTTTCTGCTGATCAATCAATCCGACCTGCCGCTGGAGCCTAATTTGTGGCTTACCGCATGGCTGATCAGCAGCGCCGATTGCCCGGTGGAGGTGTTTGACTGGCCACTGCCCGCCGGCGAGCTCGCGCTGGCGGCAGATCACCTGAAAGCCCGCGGCGTGCTTCTCTATTCGAGCAAGGCGCTCAATATTGCGCATCTTGCAAAACTGTTACATGGCGTCGGTTGCTCAAAAATAATTGCCGGGCCCGCAGTGTGCATCCATAACGCCGAGTTGTCCGCACAGGCATGCAAGACGGCTGACCTGTATCTGGCTGAAGACCCTTTAGCAGCCCATCAGGTGCTTGCCCAGCGGGGGCTGATCTGATGGTGCTCGCAACAAATTCTGCGGAGTTCCCCTTGCAATTGATCTGGCTGCGCAGTGACTTGCGCTTGAACGACAACACCGCCCTTTCGGCTGCGGCGGCTCGCGGGCCGTGCGTTGCGGTTTACCTGACAAGCCCGGAGCAATGGCAAGAACACGACGACGCGCCGTGCAAGGTGGATTTCTGGCTACGCAACCTCGCTGACTTGAGCGCAACGCTGGGCGCACTGAATATCCCGCTACTGATCCGCCAGGCTTCACGCTGGGAACAAGCACCCGCGGTGTTGCTGCAGCTTTGCCAGGAGTTGATGATCGAGGCTGTACACGTCAACGAAGAATATGGCATCAATGAAACCCGCCGTGATACCGCTGTGGCCGAGTCATTAAGCGCAGTTGGCGTGCATTTCATCAGCTATCTGGATCAACTGTTGTTCAAACCGGGCAGCGTGCTGACCAAAACCGGCACTTACTTCCAGGTCTTCAGCCAGTTCCGCAAAGTCTGTTATGAACGCCTGCACCGATCCTTGCCCAGTCTCGTTGCCGCACCTTGCGCTCAGGCACCATTGAAGATTTCCAGCGATAAAATCCCTTCGCGAATCGAAGGGTTCGAAACGCCGGGTGACCATTTGATTGCACTCTGGCCAGCCGGCGAAGCGCAAGCGCGCCTTCGCCTCGACACCTTCACGGATGCCCAGATCGACTATTACAAAAACGAACGCGATTTTCCTGCAAAACCCGGTACCAGTCAGTTGTCGGCTTACCTTGCAGCCGGAGTGGTCTCGCCTCGTCAGTGTCTGCATGCGGCATTGCAAAGCAATCAGGGCGAATTCGAAAGCGGCAAGGTCGGCACGGTCACCTGGATTAACGAACTGCTGTGGCGGGAGTTTTATAAACATATCCTGGTGGGCTACCCACGGGTTTCTCGCCACCGCACTTTCCGCCCGGAAACTGAAGCGCTGGCCTGGCGCCACGCACCGGACGAGCTGCTCGCCTGGCAGCAAGCGCGCACCGGCCTGCCGATCATCGATGCCGCCATGCGCCAGCTGCTCGACACCGGCTGGATGCACAATCGCCTGCGCATGGTGGTGGCAATGTTTCTAACCAAAAATCTGCTGATCGACTGGCGTGAAGGCGAGCGGTTTTTCATGCGCCACTTGATTGATGGCGACCTGGCGGCGAACAACGGCGGCTGGCAATGGAGTTCATCCACCGGTACCGATTCGTCACCGTATTTCCGCATCTTCAATCCGCTCAGTCAGTCGGAAAAGTTCGATAGCGAGGGCGTATTCATCAAACACTGGCTACCGGAACTCGCCGCGCTGAATAAAAAGGACGTGCACAACCCGGGCAATCTCGGCGGTCTGTTTGGCGTGGCGGATTACCCATCGCCCATTGTCAACATTGGTTCATCCCGCGCGCGGGCTTTGGCGGCGTTCAAGAACCTGCCTTCGCGACAACCTGCCACAGGTGAGCGCGATTGAATTGAGACAGTGTAACGTTTCCAACCCGCTGCGGCGGGCCATTGGCATGCGCATAGTGTCCCTGTACCCACCCATCATGGTTCGACCGTGACCTCGCTGCCTTGAACGCCTGTGAGGCCTTTCACACAGCAACAGGCCGTTTGCCTTACACTGCGCCCCATGAAAACCATCGCCCATACGCAAATCGTCGAGCCCGTGGTCACGTGCTCGACCTGCGCCGCCTGCTGTTGTCAGCTCGAGGTCATGCTGATCACGGACACGGGCGTGCCCGAACGATTCATCGATACCGATGATTGGGGTGGGGAAGTCATGCTACGTCTGGACGACGGCTGGTGTGCCGCACTGGATCGCGACAGCATGATGTGCACGATCTACGAAAAGCGTCCGCTGATTTGCAGAGAGTTCGAGATGGGCGCCCCCGAATGCCTTGAAGAGCGCCAGGGCATTACAACCGCGTACCGCTGAAAGCTGCAGTGCTGAAAATTCAATGTGGGAGCGAGCTTGCTCGCGATAGCGGACGGTCATTTAACACTTATGTTGAATGTAGAACCGCCACCGCGAGCCACCTCACTCCCACAGGGTGATCCAGTTACAGCGGCATCGTGTAATGCAGCGCGTAGCTTTCCACACCATCGTTATCACTGCTCAGACCGGCGTTGGAATAGTGCGTGGCACGGATCCCGACTTCATGCCCGCCCTTGAAGCGCAAGCCGAAACCGATACGGTCTTCAAACTGGAAAGAACTGCCAATGTTGTTGCTTTCATATTCAGTGTTGGAGAAGAAAGCCACTCCAATACCGGCCTCGACATAAGGCTTCACGTTTTCCCCTGCAAACTCGTACACAAAGACCGGAGAAAACGACAGACTGTTGTTGCTGGAGGTCTCGTCACCTTCCCAGTAGGTGTAAGCGCCGCTCCAGTAACCGGTCACGCGGCCGACGTCACTTTGCAGCCAGCTCTTGTCCCAATCGAACTGCATACCCAGCCGATAGGTCATGGTCGAATCGCTGGTCGCGCCAACCCCAAACTCCACACCTGCCGCCTGCGCGGTGTAGGTGTGCCCCATCATTGCGGCCGCAATCGCGGCCAAGCAGAATAGTCGCTTCACTTGAAACATCCTTTTCCGAATAAAATTCGTATGGTTTTTGGTCACTCAACAGACAAGCTATAGAAATCGACGTTTAAGCAGAAGTTCAGCCCGTTCAGACGTTATTTCACATTTTTTTTACAATTCGAAGCATCTCACAATGCCTGGCGATTGCCAAAGCATAGGAAGGATGTTCCGAAAATGCTCAGGGTCGGCACTGGACCAGAATTGCGCATCACGTGCCGGCCCCTTCGCCAACAGTTCACGCGCCGCCAGTAGCCGTTGAAGTTGCCGTGCAACTGCGGCACCGGTATCGATCAGACTGATGTCATCCGCAAGCATCTCCCTGAGCATAGGCCTTAAAAACGGATAATGCGTGCAGCCGAGAATAATCGTGTCGCATCCGGCGGCGATCAGCGGCTGCACATAGCGTTCCAGCAACTGACGCAAGGCCGCGCTCTGCAGGTCACCGTTTTCAATCAGCTCGACCAGGCCCGGACAAGGCTGGGTGATCACTCGCACATCGGTGGCAAAGCGATCGAGCAATGCCGCAAATTTTGCGCTCTGCAAGGTACCGGTGGTGGCCAACACCCCAACCACGCCGCTGCGAGTCGCGGCGGCAGCAGGTTTTACTGCCGGTTCCATGCCGACAATGGGCCATTGCGGATAATCGAGGCGCAGATCGGCGACGCCCGCGACAGTCGCAGTATTGCAGGCCAGCACCAGCGCCTTCGCCCCCTGCTGGCGAAAAAAACCGGCGATCACGCTGCAACGCTGACGGATGAATTCCGGGGTTTTCTCCCCGTAGGGAACGTTGCCGCAATCGGCAACGTATAACAAAGACTCATTGGGTAGCAGGCGCTGGATCTCACCGAGCACCGACAAGCCACCGACCCCGGAATCGAACACGCCGATGGGCGCTTCACGCATGTATCGGCCCACAGATACTGCAACCCGGATCACGCTTGACCCGCAACTCGCGGAAGCGCGAGCCCAACGCGTCGATCAACAACAGCCGTCCCACCAGCGGTTCGCCAAAACCAGCCAGAAGCTTCAACGCTTCCAGAGCCTGGAGACTGCCGACCAGGCCCACGAGTGGCCCAATAACGCCGGCCTCACTGCAGGTCAGTTCGGCTTCGCTGCCGTGGCCGTATAAACAATGGTAGCAAGGACTGTCCGGTCGTCGCGGGTCAAACACCGACAGCTGACCTTCGAGGCGAATCGCCGCACCGCTGACCAAAGGCTTGCAGCCAGCAACACACGCAGCGTTGACGGCTTCGCGCGTGGAGAAGTTATCCGAGCAGTCCAGCACCAGTTCGACCGCAGCGACCGCCGCAGCGAGGGAATCTTCGTCCAGCGCTGCGCGATGGGCGACCAGCTTGATTTCGGGATTGATGGCGCGCAAACGGCGGATCGCCGAATCGACCTTGCTCACGCCAACACTGTCCGTGTCATGGATGATCTGGCGTTGCAGATTGGTCAGGTCGACCGTGTCGAAGTCGGCCAAATGCAATTCACCGACGCCAGCAGCCGCGAGATACAACGCGACCGGCGAACCAAGACCGCCGAGGCCGACGATCAATACGCGGCTGTCTTTCAATCGCAGTTGCCCTTCGATGTCGACGTGCTGCAGCAGAATCTGCCGACTGTAACGCAACAATTCCTGATCATTCAGCACGGCAGACGTCCCAGACTGATGCGTTGGTGGCCGCCCAGGTCGGTGCGGCTGTGGACTTCTTCGAAAGCTTGGGTCAGCAGTAAATCGCGCACTGCGTCGGCTTGATCGTAGCCGTGTTCGAGCATCAACCAGCCACCCGCCTCAAGATATTGCGGCGCCTGCGCGACGATCAGACGCAAATCGTCGAGTCCATCGACGCCAGCTACCAATGCACTCTCGGGCTCAAAACGCACATCGCCTTCAGCCAGATGCGGATCGGAAGAGGCAATATAGGGCGGATTGCTGATGATCAGGTTGAAGCGCTGCCCCGCGAGCGCGCTGAACCAATGGCTGCTGAGCACCGTGGCATTTTTCAGGTGCAGGCGCGCGCGGTTGCGCTCGGCCAGGGCCACAGCTTCGAGCACGCGATCAACCGCCGTAACCTTCCAGGCCGGGCGTTCGCTGGCGAGGGCCAGCGC
>NZ_CABVGX010000051.1 GCF_902497625.1 Pseudomonas fluorescens
CGAGGCTGCGTCCGGCGGCGCAGCCGTCGCAAAACCTGTAAACGCGGTCTACCTGAAAAATACGATCGACTGAATTGACGACGGCTGCGCCGCCGGACGCAGCGTCGCGGGCTCGACAGCTGCTACAGCGGGCCCGGTGAATCGCTGGGTTTGTCAGGCAGATACTAAATCCTCTTTACCGAAGCTTTACGCTTCGCTGACCGCCGCTGACCTTGATCTGCGTAATCTGAACTCATCCGGAACGTACCGGGAACGAGACAAGGAGATTCACCATGCGCAAGACTCTAATCGCTCTGATGTTCGCTGCCGCTCTGCCAACCGTCGCCATGGCCATGCCTGAAGGTGGCGGCCCGATGGACGGCCCGCGTCACGGTGGTCAGATGCATGGCATGCACGGCAAAGGCCCGTACAGCCAACTGGACCTGAGCCGCGAACAGCGCGAGCAGATCCGCAAGATCATGGGCGAGCAGATGCACGAACGTAAGCAAGTGGTCGGCAAATACCTGGAGAAGCTGTCGCCAGCCGATCAGAAAGCCATGAAAGACGAAATGGCTGCCAACCACAAGAAAGCCGACGCCGACGTACGCGCCCTGCTGAAGCCCGATCAACAGAAGCAATTCGACGACATGCAGAAGAAGAAGGCTGAGCGCCGCGCGGAATGGGCTGAATTCAAGGCCTGGAAAGCGCAACAACCGCAAAAAGCGCAATAATGCGCTGACCCTGGGTCCGACGGCTAACCCCGTCGGGCCTGTTTCCATGCGGTTCCCTGTGGGAGCGAGCCTGCTCGCGATAGCGGTGTATCAGATCACGAAATGTTGACTGGCACACCGCTATCGCGAGCAGGCTCGCTCCCACATTGACCGACATTTGTTTGAGGACTTTCTGTGCGCTCATTGTTCTGGCGGATTCTGGCCAGTTTCTGGTTGGCCATCGCCCTGGTGGCCGGGCTCTCCATTCTGCTGGGGCACATGCTCAATCAGGATGCATGGATTCTCAGCCGTCACCCGGGCCTTAATACGCTTGCCGAACAGTGGACGCAAACTTTCGAAACTCAGGGTGAAGACGCGGCGCAGAGCCTCCTGGAACAGCGTAAACGTCAGTACCATATTGACGTTCAGGTGCTCAACGAAAGCGGCGACCCAGTGGTGCGCGGCACTTTTCCACGTCGTGCTGCTGCCTTCGAAGCCCGCCAGAACAACGATGATCGCCGCCTGCCTTGGCGACGTTTGACTGATGAATACACCAGCGCAAAAACCGGTGATACCTATCTGTTGATCTACCGCATTCCCCATCCGGAACTGGATTCGTGGCATCGCGAAAGCCTGCTCTGGCCCTTGAGTGCATTGGGGATTGCGCTGGTGGTGCTGACGCTGTTCAGCCTGTTCGTCACCTTGTCGATCACCCGGCCGCTGAATCGCCTGCGCGGTGCCGTGCATGATCTGGGGCAGACCACTTATCAGCAAAACAGCCTGGTGAAGCTGGCCAACCGGCGCGATGAGTTTGGCGTGCTGGCCAATGATTTCAACCGCATGGGCGCACGCCTGCAAAGCCTGATCGGCAGCCAGCGTCAGCTGTTGCGCGATGTATCCCACGAATTGCGTTCGCCCCTCGCTCGATTGCGAATCGCCTTGGCGCTGGCGGAGCGCGCCAGTCCCGAAGAGCGGGAAAAACTCTGGCCACGCCTGACCCGTGAATGCGACCGTCTGGAGGCGCTGATCAGCGAGATTCTGGTGTTGGCCCGCGTGGACGCCGACAATGCCAGTGCGGAGGATGTCGACCTTAATGCGTTGCTGAACACGGTACAAAAAGATGCTCAGTTGGGATCCCCGGAGCAAAGCGTCCACCTGGAGGCCGAGCCGCAATTGAGCCTCAAGGGGTGGCCGACCATGATCGAACGCGCCGTGGACAATTTGCTGCGCAATGCCCAGCGATTCAATCAGCCCGGTGGCTTACCCATCGAGATGCTGGCGCTGCGGCAGGGCGAGCGGATTGTGATCAGTGTGCGCGATCACGGGCCGGGGGTTGAGGCAGAACACTTGAGTCAGTTGGCCGAACCGTTCTACCGCGCGCCGGGGCAGACGGCGGCGGGACATGGCTTGGGATTGGCCATCGCGAGGCGCGCAGCCGAGCGACATGGCGGCAGTCTGGTGCTGGCCAATCACCCGGAGGGCGGGTTTATCGCCAGTCTCGAATTACCGGTGGTGCCGGGGGTGGTTGTTCAAGCATGAGTCCGGCGGGGTAGCGGAAAAGATCGCAGCCCCTGCAGACGCGCAAACCCCTGTAGCAGCTGTCGAGTGCAACGAGGCTGCGATCTGGCGACTCACGCTTGCGGCAAAGGCCAGGCGCTGACAAACCCGCTCAGATCAACCGTCTCCGCCACGCGCGGCTCTTTCTGCGGCGTTCCCAGATAAAGAAACCCGATGACCTCTTCTCCTGCCGCCAGGCCCAGGCCCTTGGCCACGTGCGGCGAATACGCCAACTCACCCGTGCGCCATACTGCGCCAATCCCTTGCGCGTAGGCGGCCAGCAAAATCCCGTGCGCTGCACAGCCCGCCGCCAGCAATTGCTCGGACTTGGGATATTTGACGTGATCTTGCAAACGCGCGATGACCACCACCACCAAGGGCGCCCGTAGCGGGCCGTTGCGCGCCTTGTCCACAGCAGCCTCGGAAACATCGCCGTCCTGCAGCTTCGCCGCATCAGCCAGCAACTCGCCCATCTGCTCGCGCGCTGATCCTTCGACTGTCAGGAAGCGCCACGGCTGCAAATGGCCATGGTCCGGCGCGCGCATGGCGGCGCCAAACAGCACTTCGCGCTGCGCGGCGCTGGGCGCCGGCTCAAGCAGTCGGGGAACGGAAACACGGTTGAGCAAAGCGTCGAGAGCCTGCATCGGCCACCTCCTGAAAAAAATGTCCGGCTATTCTAGCGGTATCCATCGCCGGCATGCGGTTTACATGCCCCGCCCCACGGGTAGAATGGCGCCCTCCTCAATCACAGCCCGAGCGGACTTCATGGCGTTGCCGACTTTACGGACTATTGGTTTCATCATCGGCATCTTCCTGATCACCCTGGCGATCGCCATGGTCGTGCCCATGGCCACGCTGGTGATTTTCGAGCGCACCGGCGATCTGCCTTCGTTCCTCTGGGCCAGCATGATCACCTTCGTCGCCGGCCTTGCGCTGGTGATCCCCGGACGCCCCGAGCATGTGCATTTGCGTCCGCGCGACATGTACCTGCTGACCGTCAGCAGCTGGCTGGTGGTGTGCATCTTCGCCGCGCTGCCGTTTCTGCTGACGCAGCACATCAGTTACACCGACTCATTCTTTGAAAGCATGTCCGGGATCACCGCCACGGGTTCGACGGTGCTCAACAACCTGGACAAGATGTCACCCGGCATCCTGATGTGGCGCTCGATGCTGCACTGGATCGGCGGCATCGGCTTCATCGGCATGGCGGTCGCGATCCTGCCGTTGCTGCGCATCGGTGGCATGCGCCTGTTCCAGACCGAGTCGTCGGATCGCTCCGAAAAGGTCATGCCCCGTTCGCACATGGTGGCGCGTTTGATCGTGGCGGCCTACGTCGGCATCACCATTCTCGGCAGCCTGGCGTTCTGGTGGGCGGGCATGAGCCTGTTCGATGCGATCAACCACGCCATGTCGGCAATTTCCACCGGCGGTTTCTCCACCTCCGACAAGTCCCTTGCCAACTGGCCGCAACCGGCAGTGCACTGGGTGGCCGTGGTCGTCATGATTCTCGGCAGCCTGCCGTTCACCTTGTACGTGGCGACCTTGCGCGGCAATCGCCGGGCATTGCTCAAAGATCAGCAGGTGCAGGGTTTGCTTGGGCTGTTACTGCTGACGTGGCTGGTACTGAGCACCTGGTATTGGTGGACGACTCAGTTGCATTGGCTGGAGGCGTTGCGCCATGTGGCGCTAAACGTCACCTCGATTGTCACGACCACTGGTTTTGCGCTCGGGGACTACAGCCTGTGGGGCAATTTCTCGCTGATGCTGTTCTTTTATCTGGGCTTCATTGGTGGCTGTTCGGGGTCGACGTCTGGCGGGATCAAGATTTTCCGCTTCCAGGTGGCCTACATCCTGCTCAAGGCCAACCTTAACCAGTTGATCCACCCACGCGCGGTGATCAAGCAGAAGTACAACGGCCACCGCCTCGACGAAGAAATCGTGCGGTCGATTCTGACCTTCTCGTTTTTCTTCGCGATCACCATCTGCGTGATTGCGCTGCTGCTGTCACTGCTCGGCGTGGACTGGATGACGGCCCTGACCGGTGCGGCCAGTACCGTGTCCGGTGTCGGCCCGGGGCTGGGCGAAGTCATCGGCCCTGCGGGTAACTTCGCCACCTTGCCGGACGCCGCCAAGTGGATCCTCTCCTTCGGCATGCTGCTGGGTCGACTCGAGATCATCACCGTGTTTGTGCTGTGTATCCCTGCGTTTTGGCGTCACTGACCGGTTTGCTCATCTGCGCCAGGCGCGTCCGGTATTCGCCGGGCGTGGCGTCGAACCAGCGGCGGAAGGCGCGGAAGAAATTGCTCGGGTCCGCGAACCCCAGCAAGTAGGCGATTTCCAGCAGGGTCATCCTCGGTTGCGCCAGATACTGCTCAGCCAGTTCGCGCCGGGTGTCGTCCAGCAAGGTCTGAAAACTCGTGCCCTCCTCCTGCAAACGTCGCTGCAACGTCCGCTGCGACAGGTGCAGCGTCTGCGCCACCGTATCGCGTTTGGGTTCGCCCTGAGGCAACAGGCGGCATAACACCTGACGCGCTTTGTGCGTCACCCGGCTCTCGGAAAAACGCGCCAGGTATTCCCCGGCGAAACGGTCGTGCAGCAGCGCCATGGCTTCGTTGGCCGTTGGCAGCGGCGCTTCCATGTCGGCACGCTCGAAAATCAGCGCGTCATACGGCGCGTTGAACACCATCGGGGCGTGGAATGTTTGTTCATAGGCTTCGAGGTTGGCAGGCTGGTCGCCTTGCAGCAGGACCTTGCGCGGCTGCAAGGTTCGCCCGGTCAGCCAGCCACACAGCGCCAGCGCGCAGGCCAGTGACGCTTCGGCGCTCTGTCGGGTTGGTGGCAGATGATCGCCATGCACCGTCAGAATCAGTCCGTAGCCTTCATCGAGCAGGCGGAAACTCAGGTCGGCACTTTCGGCAATGATTCGCTGATAACGCACCAGACGTTGAAAACCTTCAGCCAACGTCTGACTGGACATCAGCGCATACCCGGCCACGTGAAACGATGCCGGCCGCGCCACTTTACCCATGTTCAGTCCGATCGCGGGGTTCCCTGACAGCTCCACCGCGCGCTGCCACAGGCGTGTCATCGAATCTTGCGGGAACCTCGCATCCGGATCATCCAGTGCCGCGAAGTCAAGCCCCAGCTGCTTGAACAGAACCCGGCAATCCAGGCCGTCCATCTCCAGCGCTTTGACAATTCCCATCGCCCAGCTTGCAGAAGTCGTTCGTTCACTCATGGCGGTTACTTACAAGGGTGAGCCGCATATAGCGGCGAATTTCCAAAGGATACTAAAGTGGCGCCCATTGTCACTGGCTGACGCCAATGATCACTCTAGACTCAAATAAGCTACCCGCAGAACAACTTGCAGGCGGATCCATCACCACAGAGATCGCAGTCGTGGAAAACATCAAACGTTTCAACAGCTTCGCTGAGTTCTACCCTTACTACCTGAGTGAGCACAGCGACAGCATTTGCCGACGGCTGCACTTTGTTGGCACCACGCTGGTGATCCTGATTCTGGCCGTGACCATCAGTAGAGGCGCCTGGATGATGCTGCTGGCATTGCCGCTGGCCGGTTACAGCTTTGCCTGGATCGGCCATTTCTTTTTCGAGAAGAATCGTCCTGCGACTTTTCAGCACCCGCTGTACAGCCTGCTGGGCGATTTTGCCATGTACCGCGACATGATCCTGCGGCGCGTGCCGTTCTAGCGACACAGCAGCCAAGAGGAAAGCCGATGAATACCACCGCCCGCTTCACCCACATGCAGGACGGCACCCAGGAAGACTGGGCGATCATCGCCGGGGATTTCAGCGCCTACGCTCGCCAGTTGCCGACCCGGATTGTGGCGCACCTGAAGTTGCTGGAGGGCGACTTTGGCGGCTTCCCGGTGGATCGTCTGACCCATTCGCTGCAAACCGCCAGCCGCGCCTGGCGTGACGGACGCGACGAGGAATACGTGGTCTGCGCGCTGCTGCATGACATCGGTGACACGCTCGGTTCGTACAATCACCCGGACATTGCCGCGGCGATCCTCAAGCCGTTTGTCAGTGCCGACAATCTTTGGCTGGTCGAGAAGCACGGGATTTTCCAGGGTTACTATTTCTTCCACCACCTGGGCATGGATCGCCATCTGCGCGAGCAATTCAGTGGGCATCCGCACTATCAGGCGACCATCGAATTTTGCGCCAAATACGATGCGGCAGCGTTTGATCCGTTGTATGACACGCTGCCATTAAGCTTCTTTGAACCGATGCTGGCGCGGTTGTTTGCACAGCCGAAGAACTCGATTTACAAGGCGGCGATGGAGGAGCGTTCGACTGCCTGATGTGTTTGCGGTGCCTGCTCTGGCCCTTTCGCGAGCAGGCTCGCTCCTACATCGAACTGCGCACGCCGTTAAAATGTGGGAGCGGGCTTGCTCGCGAAGACGCCCGCCCGGCACACTTTTTATCAAGCCGGCTCAGCAACCTTGATCGCCCGCAACCCAGCCTCCCGAGCCTGCGCGTCGGCCAGGCGATATAGCTCGATCGTCCCGTCCCAATGCTCGATCAGCGCCGTGCACGACTCCACCCAGTCCCCGCAATTGAGGTAGTCGACCTCCCCGACCTTGCGGATCTCGGCGTGGTGAATGTGCCCGCACACCACGCCGTGTAATTCCCGTTTGACGCATTCATGGGCGATGGCTTCCTCAAAATCGCTGATGAAACTGACCGCGGTTTTCACTTTGTGCTTGAGGTACGCCGACAGCGACCAGTAGCCATAGCCATAGCGGGCGCGCCAATGATTGAGCCAGCGGTTAAGCGTCAAAGTGAACTCGTAAGCTGAATCACCCAGGAACGCCAGCCAGCGGTGGTAGCGGGTGATGACATCGAACTGGTCGCCATGAATCACCAACAGATGACGGCCATCGGCGGTGACGTGAACGGCTTCGTCGACCAGTTGAATGTTGCCCAGAATCAGTTTCGAATAGCGGCGCAGAAATTCGTCGTGATTGCCCGTGACATAAATCACCTCGGTGCCGCGCTTGCTCATGGTCAGCAGCCGCCGGATCACGTTGGTGTGCGCCTGCGGCCAATACATCCCGCCGCGCAGTTTCCAGCCATCAATGATGTCGCCTACCAGATAGATCCTGTCGGTGTGATAGCCCTTGAGAAAGGCCGACAGATGCTCGGCCTGGCAATCGCGCGTACCCAAATGCACATCGGAAATCCACAGGGTCCGCACACGTTGCTTACGACTGGGTTTGGCGAGCTCGGCGCTGGTCATGGGGCGGCCCTCTGCGATGGTTTGGGCAAGCTTGCGCCGCTGTGATTAATCGGCCATGACAGACACAAGTCAGACGTGTGACAGCGCCCGCCTGCGGCCCCGGTGTAGACTGGCGGCGACCGTTATCGAGAGAACCGCGATGAGACCGATCCTCACGCTACGCCACTACACCGAGGACTTGATCGTCCACAGCCACGACCACGCACAACTGGTGTTCGGGCTTTCAGGTGCACTGGATTTCGAAGTCGACGGCCGCGGCAGCCAAGTGGTGCAAGAAAGTTTCGTGGTGGTGCCGTCCGGTTTTCATCACGCCTGTGGCAGCAGTAATGGCAGCCGTTGCCTGGTGCTGGACGTGCCCAGCGATCAGTGGCTTGCGCAGTCTCTGGGCAGTCATGCCGACGCCAGCCGACGCTTGCTCGATAGTGCCGCACGGCGGTCGCTGGACGCCGGGCAGAGCCAACTGGTCCACTGGTTGGCAGGCAGCCAGGTCAACGATCCGCTGATCGCACAACAAGGCGCGGTGTTGCTGCTGGCCAGCCTCAACAATGCCAGGCCGCAAACCGTGTGTGGCCGCCGTTTGCCCTATGCCACGCTGAACACGCACATTGATCAGCACGCGGCCTATCCGCTGCAAGTTGCCGATCTGGCGCGCATTGCCGGGCTGTCGACTGCGCGGCTGCACGCTCGGTTTATGGCGGAATGCGGGCAGACGCCGATGGACTATGTTCGCAGTCGCCGCCTGCATATCGCCGTGAACCTGTTGCGAGACTCGGCGCTGCCGATTGGCGAAATCGCCAGTCGGGTGGGCTACGGTTCGCAAAGTGCCTTCGCTGCCGCCGTTTTGCGTGAGTTTGGTGCTACGCCCGGAAAGTTGCGGCGCGAGGCTGGCGACAAAACTCAGTAGTTTCCCGACAGATTTGTCGAGACACACGCGCTTTAATGTATCAGCTGGCGAAGGCTCGGGCCGTGTTCGAACGTCCGAGCGCGCAGCGGGCACTCGAACTGCCGACACGATACCTCATGACTACGACCGCTGCGCGCTCGGACGCAGGCTCCGCCAGCTGCTACAGGAACGGTGTTCGCGGGTCCGGCTCACACTGTTGAGGATTGCAATGACTCCCCGTACCGCGTTTGGCGCCTTGCACATTGGCGCATTGATGTTTGGCCTGACCGGCGTATTCGGCAAGCTGGCTGCCGCATCCCCCGCCGTCATCGTGTTCGGCCGTGCGGCATTTGCCGTAATGGCGTTGGCGGCTTTTGCCAGATTCGCCAGTCAGACACCGTGGCGCAAACTGGAAGCTGTGGATTGGCGCCGGCTGCTGCTCAGCGGTGCGCTGTTGGCCGGACACTGGGTAAGTTTTTTCATCGCGGTGAAAGTGGCGGGCGTAGCGATTGCCACCCTGGGTTTTGCCAGTTTCCCGGCATTTACCGTGATACTCGAAGGGCTGATCTTTCGTGAGCGGATTCGCGCCAATGAGATTCTGCTGGTGGTGCTCGTCAGCATTGGCCTGGTGCTGGTAACCCCGGATTTCAATTTCGCCAGCGACGCTACCACCGGGCTGCTTTGGGCGGTGGGCTCGGGTCTGTTGTTCGCGTTGCTGTCGCTGACCAATCGCGCCAGCTCCGGGCGAATTTCGCCGGTGCAGGCTGCGCTCTGCCAGAACGCGGTGGTTGCGCTGTGCCTGCTGCCGGTAGCGGCGCCGCAATTGGCCGAAGTGCGCGTCATTGACTGGCTGTGGATCGGCCTGCTCGGGGTATTCTGTACCGCAGTTGCGCACAGTCTGTTTGTCGCCAGTCTCGCCGTGATCAAAGCGCGAACAGCCGCCGTGGTGTTCGCCATGGAGCCAGTTTACGGCATCACCCTGGCCTGGCTGTTGTTCAACGAAAATCCGACGGTGCGCATGCTGATGGGCGGCGCACTGATCATCGTTGCCATCGTTGTGTCGAGCAGGCTATCGAGCAGCGCCGGCAAAAAAAATGTAACGGCCGAGGCGGTCTCTCATTGAGTCCGGTCGTTGTGCCCGAGGTCGCGACCGGGATCAATCTGATCTCGGACCCGCTGTTTCAGCACCTTGGCCTCCGGGAAGCCGCCTTCAGTCTTGCGCTCCCAGATCTGCACATCGTCACAGAATATATGGAACACCCCGCCGGAGCCGGGGATCAGCGACACTTTGCCCAGATCCTCGCCGAAAGTGCTGAGCAGTTCCTGAGCCAGCCAGGCTGCACGCAACAGCCATTGGCATTGTGTGCAGTAGGTGATGACGATCTCCGGTTTAGGCGCGGTCATGCCGGACTCCTGATTTGCCCACGCAGGCTTGATAAAGCATCACCGGATACCGGCCAATAGCGTCCGGGCAGTTTGCTTGAGGGCTTCGTCGCCGTCTTCGAGCAACTCGTTGAGCAACTCGATAGCACTGTCCAGATCACCGTCATCGATGCAGGTCTGGGCTTGCTCCAGCTTGTCAGCATGAGCGGGGACAGCCGGTTCCAGTTCGGCCGATTCAGTGCTCAAGGGCTCCAGCTCGAATGACTGCAGCGGGTCGCTGAATTCATCCAGGAATGCGTCGTCCAGAGACGCTGCGTCGGGCTCGGCCACCCACTCCAGTTCTGCCTCGTCCAGCGTGGGTTCGTCAGACATGTCGAACTCAACAGGCAACATCTGCAGGCTTGACGAGAACTGCGACTCCTCCGTCCTGGCAGATTCATTGTCAGACAAGCTGCCATCGAATGGACTGATCAGGTCCCAGCTGGAATCCATGGACAGGTCGTCCAGGTTCAGGTGGAATTCGTCGGGTGGTGCCTCCGTGGATTGCGGCGTTGTGACAATGGGCGCGACGATCGCAGGGATAACCGGGGCGATCATGGGCGCCGCTGCTACCAGCCGGGTTGGCGCGGTAGTCATCTTCGGGTAGCGCTCGCGAATCTCCTCAAGTTGATGTGGGTCAAAACCGTTGTCTATCAGGCTTTGTTCCTGGGCATCGTAGGCCGGCACATCGCCCTGTTTGCCCAGGACCTCGAGCAACCTCAAGGCAAGGTCCGTGCGCTGCGGCTCCTTCGCCAGTGCTTCGCGCAGCAAGGCCGAGGCTTCGGAAAACCGGCCATAGGCGATATAGATGCCGACGCCTTCCAGCACATCGCCCGAGGGCGTCTCTTCATGATGCAGAGGGGCGTGCTTGAGCGCGGCAGCCTGCGCGGCGGGCTCATCGTCCCGATCAAGGACCGGCTCAAGTGGCTCTGCCAGGACGGCAGTAAGTTGCGTCGACGCCTGCTGCCTGCGGCGGCGAATCAACAGCCCGAGCAACAGCAGCCCCACCAGTGCCAGCAGACCAATGATCATGGGCCAGTCGACGGGCTCTGGTTCTGCAACGCTGACCGGGGCTGGAGCAACAGCAACGGGCGCTGCCGGCGCTACCACTGGCGGCGCCTGCTGCACTTCAGCCAGCCGGGTCTGCAGCTCGACGAGCTGATTTTTCTGGCCGGCAATCTGTTCGTCCTGCGCCACAACCTTCGCGTTGAGCTCGTCGACGGTTTTTTGCAGTTGCTGGTTCTGCAGCACACTTGCGGCCAATTGTTCAGACAAAGGATCGATCGCCGGCGCCGCAGATTGCTGGGCGTCAGGTTTCGCAGCCGGTTTCTTCGTCGCTGGCGGTGGCGCTGCAGGCGTGACACTCGGGAACGGCGAGTTCGGCGCACCGGCACCCGGCTCATCGGCGACAGGGACGATACCCGGCGAACCCGGCGGATCGATCAGCACCGTATACTCACGCAGCACCCGGCCGTTGGGTTGATTGAGTTGCACGAGGAAATTCAGAAAAGGTTCGTTGACCGGCTTGCTGGAGCTGACCCTGATCAAGGCGCGGTTACCGCGCAGAATCGGCGTGAATTTCAGGTCATTGAGGAAAAATACCCGCTCGACCCCGGCGCGACCGAATTCGTCGGCGGTGGCCAGGTTGACTGACAGATCACCCTCCTCCAGGCCTGCGGCATCCACCAGCGCGATGTCGGCACGCAATGGCTGATTCAACGCCGAATGCAAGGTGATCTCACCAAGACCCAATGCGGATGCCGAGAAGGACCAGGTGACCAGTCCGCCGGCTAACAACCATCTGCCACACCGCATTACTACCTGCCGACTCTCGAGCATGAGCATCCCTTAAATAACCGCGACCAAGCTGTAGGTGTTCGCACACCGGTGCTGATACGTTCCACTTGCCAATTTTTTATAGCCTGCTGGGTGGCATCTATCAAAAAGCCGCCGCGATCTTCTGCCTCAAGACTTTTCGAGGTTGGCCAGAATCAGGCCATGAACCCGCATGCACACCTTCAGATCCGCCTCGTCGATACCTTCAAACAATTCGTGTCGAAGTTGCGTGGCAATGGTTTCAATTTGTTCAATCAATGGGCGAGCCGGGGAGCAGAGTACGATCTTCTTGGCCCGGCGATCTTCCACCACCGACTGACGCTGCACCAGCCCCTGACTTTCGAGGCTGTCCAGAAGCCGTGCCAGCGTCGGCCCTTCCACGCCAACACTTTGCGCCAACTCACGCTGCGTGGGCGCATCGTCGAATCGAGCCAGGTGCAGCAGTACCAGCCAGCGCGCCTGGGAAAGCCCCAAACCGGCCAGACGGCGGTCGAGCTCCGCGCGCCATCCGCGCGACATATGGGCCAGTTGCATGCCAAAACGGTGTTGGTCGGTCAGCGGCATAAAACACTCATGATCAGACTGAAATAGAAAATACTAATTATTAGCCAGCTAAGCATGACCCTTGGCTTGAGGCAAGGCTTGTACCGAAGTGAATCGTTACATCAATCAAACCGTGCGCAAATACCTGATTCACATCTCGAATTCGGATTGCAGGGCAGCACGGACGCAATACAGAACACCTTCCGGCACGCGTCCGGCAAACAGCGCGGCGATCTCCGCCACAGGCGGTAGTTCGCCTTCGCCGTCGAGAAAAGCATCCTGGACTTCGCCCATCAGATCTTCAGGCAGATCCAGCGCCTGATCCAGCGACAGCTGCTGTTTGCCAATGGCTTCGGCGAGCATGGTGTAGACGTTTTTCTCAGAGCACTGCAACTGGCCAGCAATCTGCAACGGCGTCATACCGGCGCGAGCGAGGGTGATCAGTTCGTGACGCACGTCGGCCACCACTTTCGGCGCCTCGGCCTGGCCGCCGAGTACTTCGAGGAAGGCTTCGCCGTAACGCTCGAGCTTGCGCGCGCCGACGCCACTGACCGTGGCCATCTCCGCCAGCGAGGTCGGCTGGCTGCGGAGCATTTCCAGCAGGGTCGAATCGGGGAAAATGACGTAAGGCGGTACGCCGTGTTCTTCGGCCAGTTTGCGCCGCAATGCACGCAAGGCTTCCCATTGCTCGCGTTCTTCGCCACGCACCAGTTGGCTTGCCTGGCTCTTGCTGCTTTTCGCCGTGGTTTGTGGCTTGAGGTCGCGGCGTAATTCCAGGGTCACTTCACCTTTGAGCAGCGGCCGGCATTTGTCGCTCAGACGCAAGCCGCCGTAGCCTTCAAGATCGATGTCTGCAAGACCACGCGCAACCAGTTGGCGGAACAGCGAGCGCCATTCGCTTTCACCCATCGACTTGCCGACGCCGAACACGGACAAATGCTGATGGCCGAAGCTGCGCACTTTCTCGTTGTCCTTGCCCAGCAATACATCCACCAGATGACCGACGCCATAGCGCTGCCCCGTTCGGTAGATCGCCGATAGCGCCTGACGCGCCGGCTCGGTGGCATCCCAGGTCTGCACGCCATCGACGCAATTGTCGCAATGGCCGCAGGGCTCAGGCATGTCTTCATCGAAATAAGCCAGCAGGGTCTGGCGCCGGCAACGGGTTTCCTCGCACAGCGAGAGCATCGCGTCGAGCTTGTGATGTTCCAGACGCTTGTGGCGCTCGTCGCCTTCGGAGTTTTGCAGCATCTGCTTGAGCATTACCACGTCTTGCAGACCGTACGCCATCCAGGCATCCGCCGGCAGACCGTCACGGCCACCGCGACCGGTTTCCTGATAATAAGCCTCAAGAGATTTCGGCAGGTCCAGGTGCGCGACAAAGCGCACGTTGGGTTTGTCGATACCCATGCCAAAAGCCACGGTGGCGACCATGATCAAGCCTTCCTCGTTGAGAAAGCGTTTCTGGTGGTGGGAGCGTGTTTCGTTGGGCAGACCGGCATGATACGGCAGCGCCGGGAAACCCTGTTCGCTGAGGAATACGGCGACTTCGTCGACTTTCTTGCGCGAAAGGCAGTAGACAATACCGGCATCGCTACGGCGCTCGGCGAGGAACGCGAGCAACTGCTTGCGCGGCTGCTCCTTGGGCACGATTCGATAAAAAATGTTGGGACGGTCGAAACTCGACAGAAAGCGCTCAGCATTGTGCAAATGCAGCCGATCGACGATTTCTTCCCGCGTTCGTTTATCGGCGGTGGCAGTCAGGGCGATGCGCGGAACGGTGGGGAACAGCTCCGCCAACTGGCCGAGTTGCAGGTATTCGCGACGGAAATCGTGGCCCCATTGCGACACGCAATGCGCTTCATCGATGGCAAACAGGGCGATTTCAAGGCTTTGCAAAAACGCCAGCATGCGAGGCTGGACCAGGCGTTCGGGCGCAAGATAAAGCATCTTCACTTCGCCACGCTTGATCCGCGCGGCCAGCTCGCGTTGCTGCTCGGCGCTCAGCGTGGAGTTCAGGGCTGCAGCTGCGACACCCAGTTCTTCAAGTGTTGCAACCTGATCGTCCATCAACGCGATCAGCGGCGACACCACCACCGCCAGGCCTTCGCGTAGCAGCGCCGGCACCTGGAAACACAAGGATTTGCCGCCACCGGTAGGCATCAGCACCAAGGCGTCGCCGCCACTGGCCACGCGCTCAATGATCGCACCTTGCCGGCCACGAAAACTGTCGTAGCCGAAGATGTCCTTGAGGACGCGTTGAGCCTGTTCGAGCATAAAAACTCCAAAAATCACCGAAACATCCCCGCAAGGCTGGTCCACAAACACGCAGTCTGCACAGACAAATAGTAAGTGCGCATTGCATGACGCTTCACATCTCAGCCGCGACGCCGGCAGGGCATTCACAAAACGCGGGAGTATACCCGAGGGCTGTCCGGCAAAGGGCGCCGCTGAGAAGACGGGCCAGCAGGCAACTCCCGATCAGCCCGTTCAGGAGCCGCAGAAGGCTGCGATCTTTTTTATTTTGTATGGAAAGATCAAAAGATCGCAGCCTTCGGCAGCTCCCACGGGGGGACAGGGTTGGCGTATTGGGCAAATATGCCGCGCGGCTGGCCTGAGTGCTCAAGAAGGCCTAGAATTCGCGCATCTGATTAATTCCCAAGGTAGCCTTTTAATGTCCTTCGCTGAGCAATTAACCCGCCTGCAAGTCTTCCTCGACGCCGATGAACTGCATGACGAGGCGCTGGACTATGTGGCCGCCCACGGCTACCTCACCGCCCTGTCGATCTGCTCGGAAGAGGTTCCGGAGCGTGAGTGGATCGATGCGCTCTTCGCTGAAGAACCGCATTACGCCGACGACACCGAGCGCGAAGCGATCGAATCCACACTGATCCTGCTCAAGGCGCACATCGCCCGCCAACTGGCCGCCGATGAAGAGTTCGAGTTGCCTTGCGACCTTGACCTCGGTGAAGAGCCGGATGATTCCGATCTGCGCGGCTGGTGCATCGGTTTCATGGAAGGCGTGTTCCTGCGCGAAGCGGCCTGGTTTGAAACCGCCGAGGACGAAGTCAGCGAAATGTTGCTGCCGATCATGGTCGGCTCGGGTCTGTTCGACGAGCAGCCGGAATTCTCCGACATCGCAGCCGACGCCAACCTGATGGACGACATGATCGTGCAGATACCGGAAGCCCTGACCGCGCTGTACCTGCTGTGCAATGCCCCGGACGAAAAACCGGCGATCCTCAAGCCACGTCACCACTAAGGTGCCGCCTATGGACAAACCCATAGGCAACCGCTCCCCGATGTTGCGCTACGTGCTGCTGGCCATCGGCTGGCTCAGCGTGGCACTGGGGGTGATCGGCATTTTCCTGCCGGTATTGCCCACCACGCCCTTCCTCCTGCTGGCAGCCGCCTGTTTCGCCCGCAGCTCTGCGCGCTTTTACAACTGGCTGGTTGAGCATCCACGGCTAGGACCCTGGATCGGTGATTATCTGGAAGGCAACGGCATTCCCCTCAAGGGCAAGGTCTACGCCATTGGCCTGATGTGGATAAGCATTGTGTTCTCCTGTTATCTGGTGCCGATGATATGGGCACGCGGGTTCATGCTGACCAGTGCGATATTGGTCACGATTTATATCCTTCGTCAGAAGACCTTGCGTAAAGGCTGAGTGCCCGCAAGGCCTGGACCAAAACATCGGTAATAAAAAACCGCCATCTCCGGCCCGGAGATAGCGGTTTTTGTGTTTCAGGCTTTCAGATCAGACCGTATCTACCTTCAACGAATGGTCGTTCAACATCCCAGTGATAATGGTCGCGGTGTCATGGCCGCCCGCAACCATCCCACCCGCTCCCGGCGTCACGCCGTAATGACTGGCGAGGTTGACGCCGGCCAGATCGATGGTCTGATTCGGCGCAGCGCCGGCCATGGCGCTGACGTCAATGCTTGTGATGACTTCCGAGCCGCTGCCAATCACCTTGAAGTGCAGGTAATCGTCCAGGGAAGATACGCTAGCGTTTTCCCCCTGCAGCAGTTGTGACAGGTCGAGCTTGTCGGTACCCGGCGTGAAATCAGTCACTACGTCGTGGCCGCTGTTGCCTTTGAGCCACTGGAAGGTGTCCGCGCCAGCACCACCGGTGAGGGTGTTGTTGCCCAGGCCACCGATCAGGAAGTCGTCGCCGTCACCGCCGTTGAGGATGTCACTGCCCAACCCGCCGGTGATGATGTTGCTTTGACTATTACCAGTGAGCTGGTCGTTGAAACTGGACCCCGTAAGGTTCTCGATCGCGGTCAATGTATCTGTGCCCGCACCGCCGGTGTTCTGCGCACTGGTCAGACCGAGGTCGACCTTGACCCCAGCGGTGGCATTGGCGTAGCTGGCGGTATCGATGCCAGTACCACCGTCGAGCAGATCGTTGCCAGCGCCACTGTAGAGCAGATCATTGCCGGCGCCACCGTGCAACTCGTTGTTACCGGCTCCGGCACTGAGCACATCGTTGCCGTCGCCGGCATTGAGGATGTTATCTCCGGCGCCCGCCACCAGCACGTCATCGCCCGCAGTACCTGTAAGGGTGTGGCCGGCCTGATAGCTGATAGACACTGCCGCGCTGTCGCTGCCGCCGTGGTTGTCGTTGGCCGCATAGGTGCCATGCGCGTCCGGAGTGGCATCGTGGGCGTTGGCGTAATTGACCGTCATGGTCAATTTGTAGGCTTCCGAGTCAGTGCCGCCGTTGCCCGGCGTGTCCGTCGTGTTGGTGACGCGGATCTGGTAGGTGCCATCCGAGTTTGCCGTCAGGGTCTGGCCATCCGCGAGCGCCATGAATGCGCCGCCGTTGACCGAATACTCCATGCCGATGTTGCCCGCTTTGAGGTTGTGATCCAGATTCAGGGTTTCGCCCTGTTTCAGATTGACGGTGATGTTGTCCACGTCATTGGTGTTGAGGTTGCTGACTGCACCTAACGCGCCGCCGACCACCAGCATGGCGGTCATCGCCGCAGTGTTGGCGACGAATTGGCTGCGAGCGATCGTCACCGCTTGCTCGTTACTGCCGGTGAAGACGAAGTTCGGCTTGGTGCCGATGAAATCGGCGCCTTTGCCGGTCCAGCCGGTCTTGAACGTGATCGGCGTGGCGGTCATCGGATCGCCATTTGGATCTTTGTCATTGGCCAGTAGCAGCTCGGCGGGTACCACCACGTTAGGTGCAAGCACGTTGGTGATCACGTGATCGTCCACTGCGAGCGGTGCCGCATTCGGGATGACTTTGATCACCAGGTTCGAACTGGCGAGGTCGCCGTCGTTGTCACTGACCGTGAAGCCGATTTTTTCTGTCAGCGTCACCGCGGTGGTTTTCTGCGAGGTGTAGGTGTATTCGCCGGTGTCGAGGTTCACCACCAGCGTGCCTTTGTTATTGGTGGCAATGCTCAGGGTGTTGTTGACCGTGTTGAAGGTGCCATTGTTGGCCGCCCCGCTGACCGTCAGCGAACCCTGATTGCTGTTGCCTTTCGGATCGAAGCTGTAAGTGGTGCCGTCGACCGTGATGGCTTTGATGAAGCCGCCATCGGCGCCAAAGGTACCGCCCTCGCTCAACAACGAACCGGTGACCGGTGCGCCGACCACGGTGCCGGAAAGCACCGAGTTGAGTTGGTTGAGATCGGTCACCACCACCGACTTGGTGTCGGTGCCATGGCCCAAACCGGCGCTGCCGTCAAACGCCAATGGATCAAGGTTGAGATCGCGAGCGCCATTGCCCAGGCCGATCGCATAGTTGTTGATGTTGTTTGCTTCGAGGAAGTTTTTCCAGCCAGCTTCTTCCGTTTTATCGAGGTTGCCCACTGTGGGTTTACCGTCGGAGAAGAAGTAGCCAACGTTCTGCGCGCCGGCCAGTTTGCCGTCGGTGTTGAACGCAGATTGCGCCACTTTGATGGCTGCGTCGTAGTTGGTGTCCCCATGCGCTACCAGGCCGGAGATGATCGACTTGGCCGTGGCCACATCGACCCACACCGAGGTCTTGTCGGTGGCATCGCTGCTGAACGTGACGATCTGCACTTTGACGTCGCCAAGGTCGTCGTATTTGTCCAGCAATGCGCTGATTGCCTGCTTGGCCAACGCCATGCGCGACAGGCCGGCAACGCCGGAGGCGTCCTTCATGCTGCCGGAAACGTCGATCACCAACAGCAGGTTGGAATCGATCTCAACTGCCGCTACCGAACGGTCCGAAGCGACCGCTTTGGGTACGTCATCGACAATGTTGATCTGGATCGTGCTGGTGGTGCTGTTGCCCAGCGCATCAGTTGCTTTGTAGGTGAAACTTTCGCTGAGGCTGTTCGCCCCATCGTTGGCGCCCGGCGAGGTTTTCGGGGCCGAGGTCAGGGTGTAGGTGTAAGTGCCATTAGGGTTGAGCAGCAGTTGCCCGAACGCGCCGGTGGCGTTGCCGACCAGGGTGTAAGTGACCGCACCGCTGGCGCCGCTGACCGAACCGACCAATGTGCCGCTGGCGGTTTCGCCGGTATGGCCGGGCTCGCTGCCGGTGACTGTGCCAGGCGCCAGATCCAGGCCGCCTTTGTTCAGGTCCAGCGCCTTTTCGTAGACGGTGACGTCAGTGTCTTTGGCGGCTGCGATGCAGCTGTTGCTGACGTCGATGGTGATGGTCGTGGTAGCTTCATCGCCGTCGCCATCGCGCACGGTGTAAGAGAACACATCAGTCGCGCCAGCGGGGTTCACGCTGTTCGGATTGCTGTGATAAACCGCATTACCCTGTGCATCCAGCGTCAGGTAACCGTAGTTGCCCTGTATCTTGGTGTTCAGCCCACCAATGGCCGAGCTCGAATTGTCGTCGCCGGCGCGCACGCCGATGACCGCGCCGCCTGCAGCAGCGCCGTCGGCACCGAGAATATCGTTGCCCAGCACGTTGCCGGTGACGGTGCCGCCTTCAGTGACCGAGACGAAATCGCAGTGGGCGATCGGTACGTCATCGACAATGCTCACCACGATCTGGCTGGTGACCGTGTTGCCCAGCGAGTCGGTGGCCTGATAGGTGAAGCTTTCGCTGAGTGTGTTCGGGCCGTCATCGACGCCCGGTGTAGTCGTGGCTGGCGACGTCAGGGTGTAGGTATAGCTGCCATCGGCATTGAGCAGAATCTGCCCGTGGTTCCCGGTGGCATTGCTGACCAGCGAATAGGTAATCGCGCCGACCGCACCGGTGACCGAGCCGACCAAAGTACCGGTCGCTGTTTCAGCGGTGCTGCCTGGACGGCTGCCTTCGACAGTGCCCGGCGCCAGGTCCTGGCCATCGCGGTTCAGGTCCAGGGCCTTTTCCTGAACTTTGATGTCTTTATCCGTCGCCGCCATAAGGGCGCTATTGGATACGTCGACGGTGATGGTCGTGGTGGCTTCATCGCCGTCGCCATCGCGAACGGTGTAAGAAAACACATCGGTCGCGCCAGCGGGTTTCACAGTGTTCGGATTGCTGTGATAAACCGCATTGCCCTGGGCATCCAGTGTCAGGTAACCGTAGGTGCCCTGAATCTGAGTATTCAAACCGCCAATGGCGGAGCTCGAATTATCATCGCCGGCGCGCACGCCAATCACCGCGCCGCCTGCTGCAGCGCCGTCTGCCCCGAGGATATCGTTGCCCAACACGTTGCCGGTAACGGTGCCGCCTTCAACAACCGATACAAAATCGCAGTGGGCGATCGGCACGTCATCGACGATATTCACCACAATCTGGCTGGTGACCGTGTTGCCCAGCGAGTCAGTGGCCTGATAAGTGAAGCTTTCACTGAGTGTGTTCGGGCCGTCATCCACGCCCGGTGTGGTCGTGGCTGGCGACGTCAGAGTGTAGGTGTAGCTGCCATCGGCATTGAGCAGAATCTGCCCGTAGTTACCGGAGGCATTGCTGACCAGCGAATAGGTAATCGCGCCGACCGCACCGGTGACTGAACCGACCAGCGTGCCTGTCGCTGTTTCAGCGGTACTGTTGGGACGGCTGCCTTCGACGGTGCCCGGCGCCAGGTCCTGGCCGTCGCGGGTCAGGTCGAGGGCTTTTTCGTAGACTTTCACGTCGCTGTCGATCGCCGCCAGGAGGCGACTGTTGGACACGTCGATGGTGATGGTCGTGGTGCTTTCGTCGCCATCGGCATCGCGGATGGTGTACGTGAATACATCAGTCGCACCCGGAGCGCCAACCGTGTTCGGGTTGCTGTGATAAACGGCGTTGCCGCTGGCATCCAGCGTCAGGTAGCCATAGGTGCCATTGATCTGCGAATTCAGACCGCCAATGGCCGAACTCGAGGTGTCGCTGCCGCCGCGTACGCCAACCACTGCGCCGCCTGCGGCCGGGCCGTCGGCGCCGAGCACGTCATTGACCAGCACATTGCCGGAGACAATCCCGCCCTCCGCCACCGAAGTGAGATCGACATGGGCGGTGGGCACGTCATCGACGATATTGATCACAATCGTGCTGGTGACGCTGTTGCCCAGCGGGTCGGTCGCCTGATAGGTGAAGCTTTCGCTCAGGGTGTTCGGCCCGTCGTTGGCATTCGGCGTGGTGGTCGGTGGCGACGTCAGGGTGTAGGTATAGGTGCCATCCGGGTTGACCTGAATCTGGCCATACGTCCCGGTGGCGTTGCCGACCAGGGTGTACGTCAGCGCACCGGTCGTGCCGGTGACCGAACCGACCAGGGTGCCAGAAGCGGTTTCTCCGGTGCCGCCCGACTGGCTGCCAGTGACGGTGCCGGGCGCGAGGTCCTGGCCGTCCTTGGTCAGATCGAGCGCATTTTCTTTTACCGTGACATCAGTATCGACGGCCGCAACGAGGGTGCAGTCCGCCACGTTGATGGTGATGGTCGTGGTGCTTTCATCACCGTCCGCATCGCGCACGGTGTAGGTGAACACATCGGTCGCGCCAGGTGCGCTGACTGCGTTTGGATTGCTGTGGTAAACCGCGTTGCCATTGGCGTCGAGGGTCAGGTAACCGTAGCTGCCGTTGATCTGCGAGTTCAGACCGCCGATGGCCGAGCTAGAGGTGTCGCTACCCGCGCGCACGCCTACCACAGCACCGTTGAGCGCCGGACCGTCGGCACCGCCGATGTCGTTGTTGAGCACGTTGCCGCTGACCGTGCCGCCTTCCTGCACGGTGTCGGCATCCGGGTTGGCGGTCGGCAGGTCATCGACGATGTTGACGTTGATCTGGCCCGAAGCGGTACTGCCGTCGGAGTCAGTGGCGACCACATCGAAGTTCTCGCTGATGCTGTTGGCACCGGCGGCATTCGGGTGGGTTTCATTATCGACCAGCGTGTAGGTGTAGCTGACCACGCCGGTAATCGGGTCGTATCCGGTGATGGTCAGCGTGCTGCCCAACGGCGTGACGGTCGACTGCGGAAAACCTGCGGCAACGCCACCGGTGACCAGGGCGATGCCGCCGACGGTCAGGGTTTGCAGGCCGTCCAGCGCGGTCACGGTGAAGGTGCCGCTCTGGGTCAGTGCCGGCGTGTTCGGGTTGGTGCCGTCGCTGAGATTCTGCTCGGAGACGGTCAGCTCGCCACCGTTGACGTCGAGGCCGTTGAGGATCACGTCGTCATTGTTGTTGTGGATGTTCAGCACCAGCGTTGCGGTGCTGGTATCGCCATCGGCATCGGTGAGCGTGTAGACAAAGCTTTCCGTGCCGTTGCCGCCACCGTTCAACGCTTTGAAATCGGCGTCGCTGACGTCGAGGGTGTAGGTGTACGTGCCGTTGGCGTTAAGCACCAACGTACCGTAGGTCCCGGTGAACGTACCGGCAGTAATCGGCCCGGTCGCGACACGATCGGCGCCTTGCACGTCATTGGTCAGGACGTTGCCTTCCAGCGATGGCAATGCTTCGGAGCCGGTGCCGGTGTTGCTGTCATCGATCGCTTGCGGCACGTCGTCGACGATGTTGACATCAAGGCTGCCATTGGCGGTGGTGCCGTTGTCATCCACCACGGTCACGGCGAATTGCTCGGCGATGGTGTTGCTGCCATCAGCGTTCGAATGAGCTTCGTTATCGGCCAAGGTGTAGCTGTAACTGACGATGCCGGTAACGCTGTCGAAGCCAGTGATGGTCAGCGTGCTGCCGAGCGGCGTGACGATCGATTGCGGGAAGCCTGCGGCCACGCCTGCGGTGACCACGGAGATCCCGCCGACGGTGAGGTTTTGCACGCCGTCCAGCGCAGTGATGGTGAAGGTGCCGTTCTGGGTCAGCGCCGCCGCGTCCGGGCTGGTGCCGTCGCTGAGGTTCTGTTCGCGAACCGTCAGTTCGCCGCCGGCTACGTTCAAGCCGTCGATGGTCACCGGATCATCGTTGTTGTGAATGTCCAGGACCAGATTGGCAGTGCTGGTGTCGCCGTCGGCATCCGTGTAGGTGTAGGTGAACGTTTCGGTGCCGTCGCCGCCACCGGTCAACGCTTTGAAATCCGCGTCGCTGGTGTTCAAGGTGTAGGTGTAGGTGCCGTTGGCGTTGAGCACCAAGGTACCGTAGGTGCCGGTGAATGTGCCGGCAGTGACCGGCCCGGCGTTCGGCCCGGTCGCAACACGGTCGGCGCCCTGTACGTCATTGCCCAGCACATTGCCTTCGAGGGTCAGCAGGCTCTCCGACGCGGTGTCGGTATTGCTGTCATCGATCGCCTGCGGCACGTCGTCGACGATATTCACGTCGAGGCTGCCATTGGCTGTGGTGCCGTTGTCGTCGACCACGGTCACGGCGAATTGCTCGGCGATGCTGTTGCTGCCATCAGCATTTGGATGGGTTTCGGTGTCGGCGAGTGTGTAGCTGTAGCTCACCACGCCGGTGACGCTGTCGTAACCGGTAATGGTCAACGTGCTGCCGAGCGGCGTGACGACCGATTGCGGGAAGCCTGCGGCTACGCCAGAGGTGACCACGGCAATGCCGCCGACAGTCAGGTTTTGCACGCCGTCGAGGGCGGTGACGGTGAAAGTGCCGCTCTGTGTCAGGGCTGCTGCGTCCGGGCTGGTGCCGTCGCCGAGGTTCTGTTCACGAACCGTCAGTTCGCCGCCCGCAAGGGTCAGCCCATCGATCACTACAGGGTCGTCGTTGTTGAGAATTTCCAGGACCAGGTTGGCGGTGCTGGTGTCACCGTCGGCATCGGTGAGGGTGTAGGTGAACGTCTCGGTGCCAGTGCCGCCACCGGTCAACGCTTTGAAATCCGCGTCGGTGGTGTTGAGGGTGTAGGTGTACGTGCCGTTTGGGTTGAGTACCAGCGTGCCGTACGTACCGGTGAACGTGCCGCCGATGATCGGGCCGCTGTCGGGGCCAACCGGAATGCGGTCGGCGCCTTGTGCGTCATTCGGCAGGACGCTGCCGGTGAGCGTGAGCAGATTTTCCGAAGCAGCGCTGGCATTGGTGTCATCGACCGCCTGCGGCACGTCATCGCTGATGTTGACGTCCAGCGTGCCGGTCGCGGTGTCACCATTGCTGTCGCCGGCGACGACGGTGAACTGTTCGCTGAGGTTGTTGATGCCGTCACCGGCGGAATGGGTTTCGCTGCCGGTGAGGGTGTAGCTGTAGCTCACCACGCCGGTGGCCGGGTCGTAGCCGGTCACAGTCAGGGTGTTGCCCAACTGGGTGGTAATCGATTGCGGAAAACCGGCGGCCACGCCACCGCTGATCACGTTGATCCCGCCGATGCTCAGGCTGGTCAGACCATCCGGTGCGGAGATAGTGAACGTGCTGCTTTGAGTCAAGGCGCCGAGATTGCGTGCGGAACCGTCAGCGAGGTTGGCTTCGTTGACTGTCAGCTCGCCACCAGCCACCGAGAGGCCCGTTAGAGTGACCGGGTTGTTTGGCGGAGTGGGAACTTGAGGGTCACCGGGCAGCACTGGATCAGCCGGCACAACGGGGTCAACCGGGTCAACCGGGTTGACTGGATTGACCGGGAGATTGCCAGGATCGCCCAGGCCGTCATCGCCGTTGTCCGGGTCACCGGCGAGACGACCCAGCGGGAATTCGGGAATACCGTTGAAGCCTTCGGTCGGGAAGCCGACGGTAGGATCGACACGCCCCGCCACTTCTTCGAGCAACACGAAACTGTGGCCGCCGCCCAGGGGACCACCCGGCGCTCCCGGGTTACCCGGGCCGGCTGCGGTAGCTTCACCGGTTTGCGTCGGGTCAGCACCCGCAGCGATAGCTTTTTGCAGCTGCTCGACATCGGTCAGTTGCGCCTGCGTCGGCGTGGTCGCGTCAGCGGTGTCCACGTGCGGCGCTTGATGGGCGAGCAACTGCGAATTCATCTGCAGACTGCTGCCACGCCCCAGCGTCAGCTCCTGGCCGTTTTGCAAACGCACCGCTACCGCACCGTCGGTTCCGGTCACCAATTGTTCGCCAGCAAACAATCTGTCTCCTTCGATCAAGGCGCGACGCGTGCCATCACTGGCAACTGCGAACACCTGGCCAATGACCTTACTGACGATACCGATGAGCGTAGCCATGTGCATTTCCTCCGCTGCCAACCGCTGTCGGCACCTGTTGTCTGCGAAGAAGTTGCACTGGCTCGGGCAGGTGGGCTGTTGGCAGGGCACTGCGGACGCGGTCAAACACGCCGCAAGTCAGTCCTCAATGTCACCCAGCGCTTCGTTTGCAGGAAAACCCGCGATGATGAACCTGCGCCATCTGTGGCCCTGGATTCACTTCGCAATGCTGACCTGTCAACGATCCGTAACGGTCAAAACTCCCCGAGTGACAAAAAAATGCCGCTCGAAACCGTTACGCCTTACCTCCCCTCCAGCACTTCTTCGCTCTATGTCGATAAGTGGATGGAACTTTTTATCACTTCCCTTGATCGCGCTCTAAGTCTCTTGCTTCAAGGGTTTTACGAGTGAACAATGTCTTGGATTCAGCATAGCGCATAAGTTTTTTTTAGAATAAGGTTTATGAAAAATTCTTCTTAGCTTTTCGCTGGAATGTTCTTAGCTCTGTTGTTACAAGCTTGAAACGGTTTTACCTATAAATGTCGTCAAATATTTGGCGACTGATAAAGCGCCATCAGGAACCAGGGAGATGCACCCATGCGCCTTTTAACACCCCTCTGCAGTGCGATTTTACTGGCCATGGCCTGCACCACTCAGGCTCAAGCCATGTCGTTGACCGAGGCTATCCAAAGTACCCTCGCCACTCACCCGGAACTCGCGTCGCGCGTGGACAGCCGTCTGTCGGCTGACGAAGACGTAAAAGTCGCCAAGGGCGGGTTTTATCCGTCAGTGGATTTGAATGCCGCGTACGGGCGCGGGTACAGCGACAACACTAATACCCGGGCTTTCGGCAATCACAACACCGAAATCCTGACCTACACCCAGTCGGAACTGCGTCTGCGGCAGATGATCTTCGACGGTTTCAACACCGCCAACGAAGTCGAGCGCACCAAGGGCGTGGTCAATTCCCGGGCCTATTACGCTCAGGGCACCGCCCAGGATCTGGCCCTGCGCACCATCGAGGTCTACCTCGAAGTACTCAAGCGCCGCGAACTGGTGACGCTGGCCACCAACAACCTGCAAGCACACCTGCGGGTCAACGATCAGATCGGTTTGCGTACCCAGCGCGGTATCGGTAGCAACGCCGATGCCGATCAGTCGACCGCACGTCGCGCACTGGCAGAGAACAACCTCGACACCGCCCAGGTCGATCTGGCCGACGCCGAATCGAACTTCTTCGCCGTCACCGGGCGCATGCCCGATGAGCTGGAAACCCTGCCATCGATTCGCGGTGAAATGCCCGGCACGCTGCAAGATGCGCAGAACAGCATGGTCGACAACAACCCGTACCTGAAATCCGCGCAGGCCGACGTGCAGTCAGCCGAGAGCCAGTACGAAGTCGCCAAGTCGCCCTTCTACCCACGTTTCGATGCCGAAGCTGCCGTGGGCGCGAACAACAACGTGCAAGGCGAAGAAGGCCACGACAACGAGTGGCGCGTCGGTGTGGTGATGAATTACAACCTGTTCCGCGGCGGCAGCGACAAGGCACGCCTGGCGTCCAACGCGCACCTGATCAACCAGGCGATGGACATCCGCAACAACGCCCTGCGTCAACTCAACGAAAATATCCACCTGGCCTGGAACGCCATGGTCAACGCGCGCAAGCAAACCCCGACTGCCCGCGAATACGCCGAGACCACCACCCGCGTACGCGCCGCCTACCAGGATCAGTTCGGTCTTGGCCAGCGGACCCTGCTGGACGTGCTCGACAGCGAAAACGAACTCTACAACGCCAACCGCCGCTACACCGAAGTTCGCTACACCGAGGAATATTCCATGTACCGTGTGCTGGCGAACATGGGCGAGCTGTTGAGCAAACAACGCGTAGTACTGCCTGCCGATGCAATCGCTCAGACTGAAGTGAAAAGCGAAGCCCGTTTGCCTGAACTCAGATAAGCCGTAGAGCTGCCGGAGGCTGCGATCTTTTGATTCTGCTGTAATCAGATCAGAGGATTTCAGCCGTCGCCAGCCTGCGGTCGGCTGCATTACCACGGATCTACAGGAACAATCAGTGTGACCAGCATGCAACCCGGCAATATTGGCGTCGATCCGCGGCTGAGCTTCGATGACCCGCTTCTGGACGGTCTGTTGATACTCTGCAAACTTCATGGTGCGACTGTCAGTCGCGCCAGCCTCAGTGCCGGGCTGCCTATGGCACACCAACGCCTGAGCCTGGACCTGCTGCCCCGTGCAGCGGCCCGGGCCGGTTTGCAGGCGCGCCTGTTGCGGCGCGACCTGGCAGACATCTCGCCGCTCAATCTACCGGTCATGTTGATGCTCGCCAACGGACGCACCGCCGTTCTGCGGCGCGTCGGCGATGACGGGCGCCTGTTGATTCTGCCCAGCGAGGCCGATGGCGGTGAGCAATGGGTCAGTCGTGAAGAGCTGACCGCGGACTACAGCGGGCAGGCCTTGTTCGCACGCCCGCGACACGAGCTCGAAGACCTCCGCGCGCCGCTGGTACCGAGAGTGGATGCGTGGTTTCGCGACACCTTGAAATTATCCAAATGGCTGTACAGCGATGCGATTCTCGCCAGTTTCCTGATTAACCTGCTGGGTTTGATGGTGCCGCTGTTCGTCATGCAAACTTACGACCGCGTCGTGCCAAACCAGGCCACGTCGACGCTGTGGGTGTTGTCGATCGGACTGTTGATCGGCACCGGCTTCGAACTCGTGCTGCGCCTGGTGCGTGCGCACTTGCTGGACACCGCCGGGAAGAAAACCGATGTGATCCTCTCGGCAACGTTGTTCGAGCGCATCACCGGCATGTCAATGAAAGCGCGGCCGGCGACCATCGGCGGTTTCGCCCAGAGCATTCACGACTTCCAGGGGCTGCGCGAATTCCTCACTGCCGTGACCCTGACCAGTTTGATCGACCTGCCGTTCGCCGTGCTGATGCTGGTGGTGATCGGCTTGCTCGGCGGCTGGCTGGTGGTGATTCCGCTGCTGGCGTTCCCGATCACGATCATCTTTGCCATGGTGATTCAGTCCCGTCTGCGCGACACCGTGCAGAAAAGCCTGACCCTAGGCGCAGAACGCCAGGCGTTGCTGATCGAAACCCTTGGCGGGCTGGAAACCCTCAAGGCCTGCAGCGCCGAGAGTGAACGCCAGCACAAATGGGAAAGCACCCATGGCGCTCTTACCCGTCTTGACAGCCACGCGCGCAACCTCTCGGCGATGGCCACCAACGGCACATTGTTCATTCAGCAATTCGCCGGCATGGCGACCATTGTTGCCGGCGTCTACAGCATCATCGCCGGCAACCTCAGCGTCGGCGCACTGGTTGCGACCTACATGCTCGGTAGTCGCGTTCTGGCACCGCTCGGGCAAATCGCCGGATTGATCACGCGCTATCAACAAGCGCAACTGACCATGAAAAGCACCGACGCGCTGATGACCCTGCCGCAGGAGCGCGATGCCAGGCAACGTCCGCTCGAGCGCACGCAGTTGCAAGGTGCACTCGATGTGATCGGCGTGACCTTTCACTACAACGGCCAGAGCACGCCGGCGCTGGCCAACGTCAGTTTCAGCATGAAGCCCGGCGAACGTGTCGGCATCATCGGCCGCAGCGGTTCCGGAAAAAGTACCCTGGCCCGGCTGGTCATGGGTTTTTATGCGCCGGAAGAAGGTCAGTTGTTGCTTGATGGCCTTGACCTGCGGCAACTGGACGTCGCCGACCTGCGCCAGCAAATCGGCTACGTCGCCCACGACTTGCCGTTGCTGGCCGGCAGCCTGCGCGACAACCTCACCCTGGGTGCGCGCTACATCAGCGATGCGCGCATGCTCGAAGTGGCCGAATTGACTGGCGTGACCGAACTGGCGCGTCAGCACCCGCAAGGGTTCGACCGGCCGGTGGGTGAACGCGGTCAGTTGCTGTCCGGCGGTCAGCGTCAGGCCGTGTTGCTGGCGCGGGCTCTGCTGCTCGATCCACCGATCATGCTGCTCGACGAACCCACCAGCGCCATGGACAACAGCAGCGAAGATGTTCTGCGGCAGAAACTCCACGGCTGGATGCAAGGCAAGACCTTGTTGCTGGTCACCCACCGCACCTCGATGCTCAGCCTGGTGGACCGGCTGGTAGTGCTGGACAACGGGCGGATCGTCGCCGACGGTCCGAAAGAAGCGGTCATCGATGCACTACGCAAGGGCCGCGTCGGCTCTGCGGCGGTTTAGGAGTTGTCCATGTCTGATTCACCCGCAGCGTCTTCAAAAGACAGGGGCTACTTCGGCAGTTTCGGCAAAACCGCCGAAAGCGAATTCATGCCGGAAACGGCCGGCGCGGCTTTGCAGGACTCGCCGCGCTGGTCGCGCGTCACCGTGTGGCTGGCCGCCGGGCTTATCATTACGGCCGTGGTCTGGGCCAAATTTGCCGTGCTCGAAGAAGTGACCATGGGCGAAGGCAAGGCGATCCCCTCAAGCAAAGTTCAGGTGATTCAGAACCTGGAGGGCGGCATTGTCACCGAGATCTTCGTCCGCGAAGGTCAGATGGTGAACAAAGGCGACACGTTGCTGCGCCTCGATGACACGCGGTTTCTGTCAAACAAGGGCGAAAGTGAGGCAGATCGTTATGCGCTGACAGCGCAAGTCGAGCGCCTGTCCGCCGAGGCCGAAGGCAGGCCCTTTACACTGTCGCCCGAAGTGATCGCCAAAGCACCGCAAGTGGCCGCAGACGAACGCTCGTTGTTCGACCAGCGGCAGCGTCAACTGGCCAGTGAGAAACGCACGCTCAGTGAGCAACTGCGGCAAAAAACCCAGGAACTTGCAGAGTTTCGCTCCAAACAGGGCCAGTTCAGTTCCAGCCTGGCGTTACTGCAGCAGGAAATGAACATGTCGGCGCCGCTGGTCGGTACCGGGGCAGTTTCGCCCGTGGAAATTCTGCGACTCAAACGCAGCGCGGTGGAAATCCGTGGCTCGCTGAATGCCACCACGCTGGCGATACCGCGTGCGGAATCGGCGATCAACGAAATCAAAAGCAAGATTGACGAATCCGAGCAAGCATTCCGCTCCGAAGCCGCCAAAGAGCTCAACGAGAAACGCACGGATCTGTCGAAGATCACCGCATCAAGCATCGCTATCGATGACCGTGTATCCCGTACCACCGTGGTATCGCCGGTGCACGGGATCATCAAGATGTTGAAGGTCAACACCATCGGCGGCGTGGTTCAGCCGGGCAACGACATGGTGGAGATTGTGCCGATCGAAGAAAACCTGTTGATCGAAGCCAAGGTGCGGCCGCAGGACGTGGCCTTCCTGCACCCGGGGCAGAAAGCGATGGTCAAGTTCAGTGCATACGACTACACGATTTATGGCGGGCTGAGCGCCAAGCTTGAGCTGATTGGTGCAGATACGATCACAGATGACAAGGGCAACAGCTTTTATCTGATTCAAGTGCGCACGGACAAAAACCATTTGGGCGGCGATGCAAAACCGCTGCTGATCATCCCGGGGATGGTGGCCACCGTCGATATCATTACGGGTGAAAAAAGTGTGCTGGATTACCTGTTGAAACCGGTGTTGAAAGCGCGGACGGAGGCGATGCGGGAGCGGTGATCTCTGTTGCGGGGGTTGCTTTGATTTTTCCATCGCCATCGCGAGCAGGCTCGCTCCCACAGTGGATCGCAGCTTTTCTGGAAGAACTCGATTCCTGTGGGAGCGAGCATGCTCGCGATGAGGCCCTTATGAACCATGGCTACTCCGGCACGTGGTTACGCTGGTAGGTCTCCTGCCCCATCGCCGCTATCTGCCCGTCGATCAAAGCGTCGAACGGCTTTAATAACGCGTCAAAATCCGCCGGCGCTTCCAGCGTCTGCAGCGCCTGCACAATCGCTTCGATCGTCGACAACGCGCCCGGCTCCGGAGCCTTGCGTAAGCGATAACGCGATACAGCCCCCGCCGCCAGCGTCACTCTCGGCAACGCTGCCAGCAGCGGATTGAGGTGCAGCATTTTACTCGCCTTGCGCCAGGTCCCGTCCGGCACCACCAGCAGCATCGGCTCATCGTTCGCGGCGTAGGTCTGCAACGTCTGTGCATCGTTCGCCGGGAACAGCAGCCGCGCGCGATAACCGGGTTGATTCAGCAGTACCGGCAACTCCTCGAACACTTCACCGACAATCATCTCGGCATTGCTCAACCCCAACGCTGCCAACCGCGCCGTGTTCAGCGCATGGCTGACTTCACTCGGATGCTGCAAGAGCAGCACCCGGGTGCGGCTATCGAGGTTGGGGATCAGCGCACAAAGGCAATGGCTCTGGGGGCGCAGGCAGCGCGGACATTGAATTCGGGGCATCGTTTTAAACCTGATTGAGCTGCGCTTTGAGCAAGTCGCGGAACGTCTGGATCAATGGTTCACGACTACGGCCTCGACGCACGATCATCGAAAATGGCGCCTGATAACCAAAAGTCGCCGGGAGCAACACGCGCAAATCTCCCTTGTCCGCCCAGGCCTGGGCATAGTGTTCCGGCAGGTATCCAATGTAGGCGCCGGACAGCACCAGAATCAACTGCGCTTCCATACTTTCCACGGTCGCCGCGCTGTGCTTGAAACCGTGACGCGCCAGTTCGGCCTGACTCCAGTAGCCGCGACCGACCATGCGCTGCTGAGTGATGACTTGTTCGGGGATGCGCCGTTCGCTGAACAGCGGATGGCGACTGCTGCAATACAGCCAGTGTTGTTCGCGGTAGAGCGGCATGTAGACCAGGCCGCTCATGCGCGTGGAAAACGCACCAATGGCCAGGTCGAGACGGTTGTCCTGCACGCCCAGTTGCAATTCGTACGGGCTCATCACCGACAAGTGCAAATGCACGGCCGGGTGTTCCTGGCTGTAAGCGCCAATGGCTTCGGCGAATGGCAGGGCTTTGTCGCTCACGGTGGAATCGATCACGCCGAGGTTAAGCGTGCCGCGCAACTCGCCTTTGAGTGCAGCGGCGTATTGCTCGAACCCTTCGAGCTCACCGAGCAGGCGCAGGGTTTCCTGATGGAACAGTTCGCCTTTGCTGGTCAGGCTGAAACCGCCGCGTCCGCGATGGCACAGGACCAGGCCGAGCGCCGCTTCGAGCTGACTCATGTAGGTACTGATCGCCGACGTCGAGAGGTTGAGCTCTTGTTGCGCGTTGGCGAAACCTTGATGGCGAACCACGCTGACGAAAATGCGCAGGAGCTTCAGGTCGGGTAAAGCGTTGGCCATGGGGGAGCTCCAGCAAAAGGAAAGCGCAACCTTTGGGACGACGGCGAACCTGTGGCGAGGGGGCTCGCCCCCGTTGGGCCGCGAAGCGGCCCCAAATCACCTACTGCGGTTTCCGACAGAGAGAGTGTGCCGGGTGACGACTGCTGCGCAGCCGAACGGGGGCAAGCCCCCTCGCCACAAAAGCCGAATCGATACGGGATTCTGTGCATGGCCGCAAGTCTATCTCTGCACCCGCCATTAGTTTAGAAAAATCTGAACTAAGTATTTGCCCGCAGCGATTCTTTCCGGCCACTGCATTTCGCAGAATCGGCCCCACTCCGGTGCCCGTCTCTCCCCGAGCCGTGCAACCGACATAAATAAAACAACGACGATGAGGCCCTACCCGTGGACAAGATTCTTCACCAACCACTGGGCGGCAACGAAATGCCGCGCTTCGGCGGCATCGCCACCATGATGCGACTTCCCCATGTACCTACCGCTGCCGGCCTGGATGCGGCCTTCGTTGGCGTACCGCTGGACATCGGCACTTCCCTGCGCCCCGGCACCCGCTTCGGACCTCGCGAAATCCGCGCCGAATCCGTAATGATCCGCCCGTACAACATGGCCACCGGCGCCGCCCCGTTCGATTCCCTGTCGGTCGCTGACATCGGTGACGTGGCGATCAACACCTTCAATCTGCTGGACGCCGTGCGGATCATTGAAGAATCCTACGACGCGATCCTCGAACACAACGTGATACCGCTGACTCTCGGCGGCGATCACACCATCACCCTGCCGATCCTGCGTGCCATCCACAAAAAACACGGCAAGGTCGGCCTGGTGCACATCGACGCCCACGCGGATGTAAACGATCATATGTTCGGCGAGAAAATCGCCCATGGCACCACCTTTCGTCGCGCGGCCGAAGAAGGCTTGATCGATTGCGATCGCGTCGTTCAGATCGGTCTGCGCGCTCAGGGTTACACCTCGGAAGATTTCAACTGGAGCCGCAAACAAGGTTTCCGCGTGGTTCAGGCCGAAGAGTGCTGGCACAAATCCCTGGCGCCGCTGATGGCCGAAGTTCGCGAGAAAGTCGGCAACGGTCCGGTGTACCTGAGCTTTGACATCGACGGCATCGACCCAGCCTGGGCACCGGGTACCGGCACCCCGGAAATCGGCGGTCTGACGACCATTCAGGCGATCGAGATCATCCGCGGCTGCCAGGGTCTCGACCTGATCGGTTGCGATCTGGTAGAAGTCTCGCCGGCTTATGACACCACCGGCAACACCTCGCTGCTGGCCGCCAACCTGCTCTACGAAATGCTCTGCGTACTGCCGGGCGTGGCCCATCGCTGAGGATGGGTCATGAACGACACCGATCAGGTTTCAAGCGCTGCCGCTGCACTGGTGACAGCCTTTGCCCGCAACGATCGCGACGCCTACTTCGGTGCGTTCAGCGCCGATGCCAGCTTCGTGTTCTACACCCTCGAACAGCCTCTGCTGTCGCGCGATGCCTATCAGGCCTTGTGGGACAGCTGGCGCGCCGAGGATGGCTTCGAGGTGCTGTCGTGCACCTCGAGCAACGCTTTTGTCAGCCTGCAAGGTGATGTGGCGATTTTCATCCATGACGTGGCCACCGAGCTGCGCATGCAAGGGGAGCAACACTTCAGCCAGGAGCGCGAAACCATTGTGTTTCGCCGACAACAACAAGGCCTATGGCTGGCCTGCCACGAACATTTGTCCGCAATGCCGGAAGGGCTGCCACCCCTATAGCTTCAGGTGACGCTCACACACGATGAGCGCGCCGTTATGATCGGAGCAGATCATGAATAATAACAACGACAAAAGTCTTAGCAGCATCGAAACAAACGGGGTCGAACAGATCCCGGACCACGAGCGTGACGCCCGTCCCGGCGACCTGTTCCGCCTGATTTTCGGCGGCGCCAATACCTTTGCGACCGCAGTCCTCGGCAGTTTCCCGGTGCTGTTCGGGCTGTCGTTCCAGGCGGGTGTCTGGGCGATTGTCCTGGGCGTGCTGCTCGGCGCGCTGATTCTTGCACCCATGGGCCTGTTCGGTCCGCTCAATGGCACCAACAACGCCGTCTCTTCCGGTGCGCACTTCGGCGTGCACGGGCGGATCGTCGGCTCGTTTCTGTCGTTGTTGACCGCGATCGCGTTCTTCTCACTGTCGGTGTGGAGCTCGGGTGATGCGTTGATCGGTGGCGCGAAACGCCTGATCGGCATGCCGGAAACCGACCTGTCACTGGGTCTGGCTTACGGGCTGTTCGCGATACTGGTGCTGATCGTGTGCATTTATGGTTTCCGCTTCATGCTATGGGTCAACCGCATTGCGGTGTGGGCCGCCAGTGCGCTGTTCCTGCTCGGGGTGTTCGCCTTCGCGCCGACGTTCGACAGCCAGTTCAGCGGCACAGTCGCGATGGGGCAGGCCGGCTTCTGGGCGGCCTTCATCGGCGCGGCGCTGGTGGCCATGAGCAACCCCATTTCATTCGGCGCATTCCTCGGTGACTGGTCGCGCTACATTCCACGAAATACGCGAAAAAGCCGCATCATGCTGGCGGTGATCGCGGCACAGATCGCTACCTTGATTCCGTTCCTGTTCGGCCTTGCCACCGCCACCATCGTCGCGATCAAAGCGCCGGACTACATCGCTGCCAACAATTACGTCGGCGGTTTGCTGGCCGTGTCGCCGAGCTGGTTCTTCCTGCCGGTTTGCCTGATCGCAGTGATCGGAGGTATGTCGACTGGAACGACTGCGCTGTACGGCACCGGGCTGGACATGTCGAGCGTGTTCCCGCGCGTGCTGTCCCGGGTCAAGGCGACGCTGTTGATCGGGGTGATGTCGATTGCTTTCATCTTCATCGGACGGTTTGCGGCAAACCTGGTGCAGAGCGTGTCGACCTTCGCCGTCCTGATCATCACCTGCACCACCCCGTGGATGGTGATCATGATCATCGGTCTGCTGGTGCGTCGCGGCTTCTATTGCCCGGATGACTTGCAAGTGTTCACTCGCGGCGAAACAGGTGGCCGCTACTGGTTTACCCATGGCTGGAACTGGCGCGGCCTGGGGGCCTGGATCCCGAGTGCGCTGGTCGGCCTGTGCTTCGTCAACCTGCCGGGGCAATTCGTTGGCCCCTTGGGTGAACTGGCGGACGGCATCGACATCAGCCTGCCGGTCACACTGGGCCTGGCGTCGGTGCTGTACCTGACCTTGCTGGGTCTGTTCCCGGAACCGGCCGCCGTGTTCGGGCCAAATGATCCACGCAGCAAGGGCACCAGCACCATCGAGAAACCTGAAATTCGTCAGCCGGCCTGACACCCCTCCCGTTCTGGGAGCCACACAGAAATACCTTTGCCTCACCATAAAAAAGACAATCGGAGACACGCCATCATGGCTTTGGATTTATTGGTCGTCATCATTTACGCCGTGGCAATGCTGGTGCTGGGCTACTACGGCATGCGCAAGGCAAAAACCCACGAAGACTACCTGGTCGCAGGTCGCAACCTGGGCCCGGGCCTGTACATGGGCACCATGGCTGCCACGGTTCTGGGCGGTGCATCCACCGTCGGCACCGTTCGCCTTGGCTACGTCCATGGCATTTCCGGCTTCTGGCTGTGTGCCGCACTGGGTTGCGGGATCATCGCGATTAACCTGTTCCTCGCCAAACCGTTGTTGAAACTGAAGATATTCACCGTCACCCAAGTGCTGGAAAAGCGCTACAACCCGATGGCGCGGACGGCCAGCGCGACCATCATGCTCGCGTACGCACTGATGATCGGGGTGACGTCCATCCTGGCCATCGGCACCGTGCTGCAAGTACTGTTCGACATGCCGTTCTGGATTTCGGTATTACTCGGCGGCGGCATCGTAGTGATCTACTCCACCATCGGCGGAATGTGGTCGCTGACCCTGACCGATATCGTCCAGTTCGGCATCCAGACCGTTGGCCTGATGTTCCTGTTGTTGCCGATCTGCCTGTATCGCGTAGGCGGCTGGGACCAACTGGTGGCGCAACTGCCGGCGGCCAGCTTCAGCTTTACCAGCATCGGTTGGGACACCATCATCACGTACTTCCTGATCTACTTTTTCGGCATCCTGATCGGCCAGGACATCTGGCAACGCGTGTTCACTGCGCGCAGCGAAAAAGTTGCGAAAGTCGCCGGTACCTCGGCCGGTATCTACTGCATCATCTACGGCCTGGTCTGCGCCTTGATCGGCATGGCGGCGCACGTACTGATCCCGGATCTGGACAACGTCAACAACGCCTTCGCAGCCATCGTCAAAGTGTCTCTGCCGGACGGCATCCGCGGCCTGGTGATCGCCGCAGCACTGGCTGCAATGATGTCCACCGCCAGCGCCGGCCTGCTCGCTGCGTCAACCACACTGTCCGAAGACCTGCTGCCAAAATTGCGCGGCGGCAAGCCGTCGAACGTCAACAGCAACCGTCTGTTCACCCTGCTTACCGGCATCGTAGTGCTGGGCATCGCGCTGGTCGTGAACGATGTAATCAGCGCGCTGACGCTTGCCTACAACCTCTTGGTCGGCGGCATGCTGATCCCGCTGATGGGCGCCATCTACTGGAAACGTGCAACCACGGCCGGGGCGATCACCAGCATGGCGCTGGGCTTCATTACGGCTCTGGTATTCATGTACACCGATGGCATGGACGCCAACACGCCGATCTATTACAGCCTGGGTGTCAGCCTCGTGAGCTTCGTCGCGGTGAGCCTGCTGTCCCGTCGTCCGGCAGTGGTGGCGACTGCGATCTAAACTGTACTTAACTTGATGCTTTCTTGGACGGGTGTGGCGTCGGTTGCCACACCCGTTTTTTTTTCGTGTGAAGAGTGCCCGGGATCGAGACTGCTCTACTCGATACGGGAACAACTACGTCAACGCTCGCGAAGACAATCATGAAAAAAGCAGCCGTTCGCGCCGCCGTCCACCGCTTCATCAGCCGCTTGCTGGAAGATCAGCAAGACTTCGCCGACAACGCCAGTCTGCAGGACCTGGGATTGGACAAAGAGGATATTGAAGAATTGATCTTTCATCTGGAAGATGAGCTGGGGCTGACGGCATTTACCGCAGAGGAAGATCAGCTTCTCAAGACCGCCAGAACGGCGAATGACTTGAGTCGGTTTTTAATACAGATTGGGCGCCACTGAACCGTGCCACACCCGACCAACCCCATCTGGGCTGGGAGCTAATTGTGGTGAGGGGGCTTGTCCCCGTTGGGCCGCATAGCGGCCCCAAAATATCTACTGCGATCCAGCCGAGGCGCTTATCGCCGGCGTTGTTGGCGTCGACGTTCGTCGTCCGTCCGAATAGGCACGGGTTGCATAGGCGGTTCGATCAAACCGAGTGCAACACCCAGATCGTGCAGCCAGCTTTGGATTTTCTCTTTCATGGTGCCCCCTTCAGGGTAATGCTGAGCGGCTGAAATTCTAAAAGCCCCTTCGCACTGATAATAGTCCGAAGTCCTACGCAATGCTCGGCAAAAGAAGCAATGATCTGTTACTGAATTGATCTGAATTCCCGGCGATAAGTTCAAGCCATTGCCGACGTCGCGATCACCGGTGATGGATACAGCGCCTGCTGTTGCTCGATCCATGCGTTCAGGTTCGCCCCGACCATGCCCTTGCGCCACATCAACCACGTCGTCGCACTGGCAAACGGCTCAGCCAGCGGGTGTACGGCGACACTTTCCCGACCGGGCAGGCTCGCAAGCATCGACTCCGACATCAACGCCACCCCGGAGCCGGCGATGACACAAGCGAGCATTCCCGGATAAGACTCTATTTCCATCGCCCGGCCCATGGCGGCATGCGCGTGCGCGAACCACGCTTCCAGGCGCATACGGTAAGAGCAGCCCTGGCGAAAAGTGAACACCGAGCGCCCCTCGACCTCCAGGGCACTGCGCACCGGCGGGTGATCGGCTTCACTGATCAGCACCAGCCGCTCATGGCACAGCGGCACTCCGTCAAGTCCGGCCAGCTCCAGCGGACCATCGACCAGCGCGGCGTCGAGCCGACCGGACAGCAGACCTTCCAGCAATTCTCCACTGGGGCCGGACTGCACCTGCAGATTCACCGCTGGATACTGCCGGTGATAGCGCGCCAGCAACGCAGGCAGATGGATGGCCGCCGTGCTGTACAACGTACCCAGCACGAAATCACCGGCCGGTTGCCCGCCCTGCACTGCCGCTTGCGCCTCGTCATGCAAATTGAACATCTTCGCGGTGTAGTCCAACAGGACTTTTCCCGCAGGTGACAACAGCAGACGCTGACGCTCGCGAACGAACAACTCCACACCCAGTTGTTCTTCGAGTTGTTTAAGCCGCGTCGACAGGTTGGAAGGCACGCGATGCAATCGTTCGGCGGCCCGGGTGATCGAGCCTTCTTGCGCAACAGCCTGGAAGATCCGTAATTGGCTAAATTCCACGACCCTCTCCAAATCAGAACAAGTTACCCACTATTATTCATTTTTAAAGAAAGTCAATCACCTCTAGCCTGACGGTCATTGAGCCTCTGCCGGAACCTGAACATGACTCCTCTGATCCGTTTGTCAGCCTGCTTTATCGCTTTGATGATGGCCATGGGTATCGGGCGCTTCGCCATGACGCCGCAGTTGCCGCACCTGCTCAGCGAAGGACAGATCGACCTGACTGCTGCCGGTTTGATCGCGGCCGCCAATTATCTGGGCTACCTGGTCGGCGCCGTTGATGCGATGTTTTCCCACCGTCCCGAGCAAGTTCGACGGCGGCTGCTGGGCGGCCTGTGGCTGTGCGTGCTGCTGACCCTGGGGTCGTTCTGGGCCAATGGGTTCTGGTCGCACATGATCCTGCGTTTCGGTACCGGGCTGGCCAGCGCTTGGGTGCTGGTGATGATTACCGCCCTGAGTCAGCCACTGGCCGCAGCAGCCGGCCGGCCGCGACTGGGTGCAGTGGTATTCGCCGGGCCCGGCCTGGGGATCTTTATGACAGGCCTATTGGCTCTTGCCTCCAACCTGATGGGGCAAACCTCGGCAACATTGTGGCTGGTGTATGCGGCCGCCGGGCTGGTGATGCTGCTGGGGATATTGCCATTTCTGCCGCGAGCGGTGGCAACCCACTCCACCGCGCCTGGCGCTGGCGGCACGGGCAATCGCGGAATTGGGCGGTTAGGGCTGATTTACGGGTTGTACGGCTTGGGCTACATCATTCCGGCGACGTTTCTGTCGCAGATGGCCAGCGCACAGTTTCAGGGTCAATGGCAGGCGGATCTGTTCTGGCCGTGTTTCGGCCTGGCGTCAGCAATTGGCGTGGGGTTGGTCAGCTTGCGTCGACACAATCCGGATGCCACCCGGCACTGGCTGATGGCAACGTTATGGCTGCAGGCGGCAGGTGTATTCGCGTGCCTGATCGGCAGCGGTGCCGGTCTTGCGTTGGGTGTGATGCTCTGCGGGACGCCGTTTCTGGCCTGCATGCAATTGGTCATGCAACGGTCGCGCGAACTGGCGCCGCATTCCACTCAGCGCAACGCAGGTTTGCTGACGGCGTGCTTCGCTATCGGCCAACTGAGTGGTCCGCTGCTGGCAGCATCAAGCAGTCATTTCAGCGGCGGCCTGCACCTCGCCCTGATCGTTGCCGGCAGTGCTTTGCTGATCGCGGGCGGTTTGTCGCTCAGCCCGATCAAGGCTGCCCGAGGACTTTGCGCAAACGACGGCGAACCCACTGCTCCGCGCTGACAAACGTGATGCCCAACAACACCAGCACTGCGCCGACGACGAAGTTGAGGCTCAATTCTTCGCCGAGCAACACCACGCCAAAGGTGACGCCAAACAACGGCGTCATGAACGAAAACACCGCGAGGTTCGCCGCCAGGTATCGACGCAGCAACCAGAACCAGGTCAGGTAGCTGAAAAACGACACCACCAGCCCCTGGAACAACACACTGGCCACGGCCACGCCGGTCAGGCTGACATGGGTAACCTGCCCGCTGAGGATCGCGATCAGCAGAAGGCCGACAAACCCGACCATCAGCTGATAGAACAACGTCAACGTCACCGGCGCTTCCGATAGGCGAGAGGCGCGCACCACCACCGTGGTCGCGCCCCACGCCGCACCTGCCAGCACGCCGAGGGCATCGCCCATCAGCATGCGTCGATCAAGGTTGTCCCACGAAACCCCGCCGGCGAACGCAACCGCGATGCCAATGAAGGCCAGCAGGATACCCAGCCATTGCACCGGTCTCAATCGTTCGCTGGGCAGTAGCCAATGCACGCCCAATGCGGTGAAGATCGGCGCGGTGTAGAGAAACACCGACATGTGCGCGGCGGTGGTCAGTTGCAGGCCTTCGGAAATGAAGAAGAACTCAAGACCGAATAAAGCGCCGGCGAGCAGTCCACCGCGCCAGGTATGACTGACCTGAGCCCAACCGCCTTTCCAGCAGATAAGCAGGCCTACCAGCAGCGCGGAAATACCCGAGCGCGCGGCGGCCTGCATCACCGGCGCAATGTCCGGTGCAGCCCACTTGATCATGACCTGCTGAACGCCCCAGACCAGGCACAAGCCTACCATCACCTGCAGGGCAAATCCGTCGGCGCTACGTCGTGTGATGCTCACCGGAAAACCTCTACGACCCAATCAATCCCTGTAGCAGCTGGCAAAGCCTGCGCCTGTAGCAGCTGGCGAAGCCTGCGCCTGTAGCAGCTGGCGAAACCTGCGTCTGTAGCAGCTGGCGAAACCTGCGTCTGTAGCAGCTGGCGAAGCCTGCGCCCGTAGCAGCTGGCGAAGCCTGCGCCCGTAGCAGCTGGCGAAGCCTGCGCCCGTAGCAGCTGGCGAAGCCTGCGCCCGTAGCAGCTGGCGAAGCCTGCG
>NZ_CABVGX010000052.1 GCF_902497625.1 Pseudomonas fluorescens
GTATTGGGACGCGGCGGTGCGCTGGGGTTGGGAGCTGTTGTAGCGCCGCCGACCGATCCGGATTTGGTGCCAGTGGCATCTGCGCCATCGCCAGAGCCTGCAAATGCAGTGACGGATGCTGCAGACAGCAACCCGGCCAGAAGCAACGGCGTGATTTTGATCTTCATCATCGTTTGTCTCCAAGGTTGAGTCGTTACTTCAGGTTGGTGTCAATGACGATGAGGATGGTGCCAACAGGATGACGAGCGGTCGGTTCCCCCTGCCAGGTGCCGGTCAACGCAACCACCCGAACGCGGCGAGGTCACACAAAGATCATCCTCGGCAGGAGCGCTGGCCTGTGAAGAATCTGCGAGTCGCAACGTTCAACGTCAATGGCATGCGTGCCCGGCTGCCCAATTTGCTGGCCTGGCTGGAGCGTGAGAAGCCAGACATTGTCTGCTTGCAGGAGCTGAAATCGGTGGACACGGCATTTCCCGCCGCAGACATCGAGGCCGCCGGTTATGGTGCGATCTGGCAAGGGCAGTCATCGTGGAACGGTGTGGCGATTCTGGCGCGGGATGCGCAACCGCTCGAGAGTCGCCGTGGGTTGCCCGGCGACGACAGTGATACCCATAGCCGCTATATCGAGGCGGCCGTACATGGCGTACTCGTCGGTTGTTTGTACCTGCCCAACGGCAACCCTCAACCGGGACCCAAGTTCGATTACAAACTGGCGTGGTTCGAGCGGCTGATCAGCTATGCCAAGGCGTTGCAGAGCAGTGAGCATCCGGTGGTGCTGGCAGGGGATTACAACGTCGTGCCTACCGACCTGGACATCTATAACCCGCGTTCGTGGCTCAAGGACGCGCTGCTGCAGCCGGAAAGTCGCGAGTGCTACCAGCGTCTGCTGGATCAGGGCTGGACCGACTCCCTGCGGCATCTGTACCCCGAAGACCGCCTCTACACGTTCTGGGATTATTTCCGACAGCACTGGCAGAAAAATTCCGGGTTGCGCATCGATCACCTTCTGCTCAATCCAGCGCTGAGTCCCTACCTGCACGAAGCGGGCGTCGATGCGTGGGTGCGCAATGAACCGCACGCCAGTGATCATGCACCGACGTGGATCCGTTTGAGCTCGCGCAAGCGTCGCTAAGTTCGGCCGGTCAGGGCAATTGCCTAAATCAATTGTCGTGACGGCGAGCGTTTGCCTTATACATGGCGGCTATCGGCGGAGCGATCCGCGATTCCCTTTATAAGGATCTCGCAATGAACGAGCCACGCTTGAGCAATCCTGCGCTGTACCTGCAACGCTTGGGTTTCGACGCACCACCCCTGCCTACGCTGGAAACCCTGGCTCAGCTGCAGCTGCGTCATACCGGCGTTTTTCCCTTCGAAAACATCAATACCCTTGCTGGCCTGCCAGTGCTCATTGACCTGCCATCAATCGAACAAAAACTCCTTCACGAAGGTCGCGGTGGTTACTGCTATGAGCTGAACGGGATGTTCTTTGCGCTGTTGCAGACGCTGGGGTACGAGGTGCGTGGCATCACCGGTCGCGTGGTGATGGGCCAGCCCGAAGGGGCATGGACGGCCCGCACGCACCGCTTGAACCTGATCGTTGTGCAGGGCGCGCGCTACATCACCGACGTCGGGTTTGGCGGCATGGTGCCCACGGCGCCCCTGCTGCTCGACACTGAGGAAGAGCAGGCGACGGCGCATGAACCTTATCGCATCAGGCGCCACGGTGACGGTTACACCTTGTTCGCCAAGGTCGCGGGCGAATGGCGGGCGATGTACATCTTTGACCTGCACCATCAGGAGGAAATCGATTACGCCGTTGGCAACTGGTATGTCTCGACTTATCCACAATCCTCATTTGCCAGGCAGTTGATGGTGGCGCGAACGGGGGAGGGCTGGCGCCGTACGTTGAGCAACGGCAGCTTCGCGATTCATCGGATTGGCCAGGAAAGCGAGCGGCGGGAAATCACCGAACTGCCGGAATTGATCGACGTGCTCAACCGTGAGTTTGCCATTCGGTTGCCCGAGGACGCGCAGATCAGGGGGGCGCTGACGAAACTGCTCGGATCTGCTGAATGATTTGACATCCCTGAGCATCTTCTTGTTCGGTGCCGTCAGTGCCGGTGGCGGCAGGCTTATTGCAGGTTTTTATTGCGTGCGCGAACCCAGTTTCGAGGCTGATTTGAACGTCTGTTCATAATTTGACTGGTGAGTTGTATACAACTCTATAGACATTTGTCGTGAGTCTTGCATACAGTGTGCGCATAACAAAAAACCAGGGAACCCCCCAATCATGAAAACGCCCCATGTTTCACACCAACGGCCTGAGGACGAAAACCTCGGGGTCGGCGCGAATATGGCTTACGGCCTGCAACATGTTCTGACCATGTACGGCGGCATTGTCGCGGTACCATTGATCATCGGCCAGGCGGCCGGGCTGTCACCGGCGGACATTGGTTTATTGATTGCTGCTTCATTGTTTGCGGGGGGCTTGGCGACATTACTGCAAACGCTGGGCTTACCGTTTTTTGGCTGTCAGTTGCCCTTGGTGCAGGGCGTTTCGTTCTCGGGCGTCGCGACCATGGTGGCGATTGTCAGCAGTGGCGGGGAGGGCGGGTTTCAATCGATTCTCGGCGCGGTGATAGCCGCCTCCTTGATCGGACTGTTGATCACCCCGGTGTTCTCACGAATCACCAAGTTCTTCCCGCCGTTGGTGACGGGAATCGTGATCACCACCATAGGTCTGACGCTGATGCCAGTGGCTGCACGCTGGGCAATGGGTGGCAACAGTCAGGCGCCGGATTTCGGCAGCATGTCCAATATAGGTCTTGCCGCAGTCACGCTGGTGCTGGTGTTGTTGCTGAGTAAAGTCGGCAGCGCGACCATCTCGCGTCTGTCGATTCTGCTGGCGATGGTCATCGGCACGGTGATCGCGGTGTTCCTCGGTATGGCGGACTTTTCCTCGGTCACGCAAGGGCCGATGTTCGGCTTCCCCACGCCGTTTCACTTCGGCATGCCAACCTTCCATTTCGCCGCGATTCTGTCGATGTGCATTGTCGTGATGGTGACACTGGTAGAGACCTCGGCAGACATTCTCGCGGTCGGTGAAATCATCGAAACCAAGGTCGACTCCAAACGCCTGGGTAATGGTCTGCGGGCTGACATGCTGTCGAGCATGATCGCGCCTATCTTCGGCTCCTTCACCCAAAGCGCTTTTGCCCAGAACGTCGGGCTGGTGGCGGTGACCGGCATCAAAAGCCGATTCGTGGTCGCCACCGGCGGGCTGTTTCTGGTGATCCTTGGCTTGCTGCCCTTTATGGGGCGGGTGATTGCCGCTGTGCCGACCTCGGTACTCGGCGGCGCCGGCATTGTGCTGTTTGGTACCGTGGCTGCCAGCGGGATCCGCACGCTGTCAAAAGTCGATTACCGCAATAACGTCAACCTGATCATCGTCGCGACCTCCATCGGTTTCGGCATGATTCCGATTGCCGCGCCGAACTTCTACGATCAATTCCCAAGCTGGTTCGCGACGATTTTCCACTCGGGCATCAGCTCGTCGGCGATCATGGCCATCGTGCTCAACTTGGCGTTCAATCATTTGACTGCGGGCAACTCGGATCAGCAGTCGGTGTTTGCGGCGGGCACCGAGCGTGTGCTGCGCTATCAGGATCTGGCGGCGTTGCGTGAAGGGGATTATTTCAGCGAAGGCAAACTGCACGATTGCGACGGCAAGGAAATCCCGGTCGTGGAAGCCGATCACGAGCATGGCGGGCCGCGGGTGGTGCATGTGAAAAGCAGTGAGCACGTCTAGCAGATGTAGTTGCTTGAAAGGCTGTCCGATAAAAAAATCGCAGCCTCGCTTCACTCGACAGCTCCTACAGGTTGGTCTTCACCCCAAGAGGTGGACGCCAATCCAACGGAGGAGCTGCCGCAGGCTGCAATCTTTTGACTGTATGGCAACGACCACAAAAAAAGCCCCTGAATCGTTCGACTCAGGGGCTTTTTGTTTATTGCTGTCTGGCTCCACGACCTGGACTCGAACCAGGGACCCAGTGATTAACAGTCACTTGCTCTACCAACTGAGCTATCGCGGAATGGCGTGTATGTTACTGATTCAAAAAGAGAAGTCAAGCATCTGTTATTCGTTGAACAGATTTGGCGGGACGGACGGCGGTTTATCCGCGATTGGCGGTTACCAGAAACGCAGGAGAGGTCTACCATGGTCGCCCGGAAGCGGTTACACGCGCTGCCGGCCATTCGCCGAAAAGGTACGCGTCATGACCCACCTGTTTTTCACACCTTGCCGTAGCGAGGTGTTCGCATGAGCATCGCTCAGATCAGTCTGCCAAAAGGCGTGGGCCCGCACGCCGAGAAATTGCTCGATGCAATCACCCAGGCCGGCACCGCTGAAGAATTGAATCGTGCAGGCGGCAAGGCCGAAGGTTTTGTGCTTGGCCTGGAAAGCGCCAAAGCCATCAAGAGCCAGATCGCAGAATCGCTGTATGTCGCCTACGACGATGCCGCCAGCCAGCGCGCCAGCGAACTGGCTTAACCGCCGAAGGTAACGGTGGCCAGCATCAGTTTGTTGTAAAGCAGCGTGGTGCCCAGTTGTACCAGCCACAAGGCGAGGCCGCCAAGGAACACGCCGGTGGCCACTGGCATCACCAGGCTGCCGCTGCGTTGTTTGGCCGGGGTGCGAGGAATGAAGTCGTCGTGGTGATCGAGGTCGTCGCGCTCGGCGCGCAGGTCATCGTTTTTCATGTGGGTTCTCTGAAGTTTCAGGGTGCACAAAACACCTGTGGGAGCGGACGCTCGCGAAAGCGGTCTGTCTGTCGCTTCAAATGCTGACCAGGCGGCCGCCGTCGCGAGCAAGCCCGCTCCCACAGTTTTGATCTGTGCGCAGTCTAGAGCCACCAGTCCCTGAGTTGGAAATTATCGAAACAAATAAAAAACGGGAAGCCACCAAGCTTCCCGTTTTTTTGTATCAGCCCACCCTTCAGATCACCGCAACGATAGCCTTGGTCACTGCATCGATGTTGTTCTGGTTCAACGCGGCCACGCAGATGCGGCCGGTGTCGAGTGCGTAGATGCCGAACTCGGTGCGCAGACGGGTCACTTGCTCCACGGTCAGGCCCGAGTAGGAAAACATCCCGCGCTGACGGCCGACAAAGCTGAAGTCGCGCTGCGGGGCATTTTTTGCCAGCAGGTCGACCATCTGGGTGCGCATGCCGCGAATGCGCAAGCGCATTTCGGCCAGTTCTTCTTCCCACTGAGCGCGCAATTCCGGGCTGTTCAGCACGGCGGCGACGATGCTCGCGCCGTGGGTGGGCGGGTTGGAGTAGTTGGTGCGGATCACGCGTTTGACTTGCGACAATACGCGCGCGCTTTCTTCCCTGGATTCGCTGACGATCGACAGCGCACCGACACGCTCGCCATACAGCGAGAAAGATTTCGAGAACGAGCTGGAAACAAAGAATGTCAGGCCCGATTCGGCAAACAGACGCACGGCAGCGGCGTCTTCGTCGATGCCATCGCCAAAGCCCTGATAGGCCATGTCGAGGAACGGTACGTGACCCTTGGCTTTCACGACTTCCAGCACGTCTTTCCAGTCCGCCGGGCTGAGGTCCACGCCGGTCGGGTTGTGGCAGCACGCGTGCAACACAACAATCGAACCGGAGGGCAGGGCGTTCAAGTCTTCCAGCAGGCCGGTACGGTTTACGTCATGGGTGGCTGCGTCGTAATACCGATAGTTCTGCACCGGGAAGCCGGCGGTTTCGAACAGCGCGCGGTGGTTTTCCCAGCTTGGGTCGCTGATGGCCACGACAGCGTTTGGTAGCAGCTGCTTGAGGAAATCGGCACCGATTTTCAGTGCGCCAGTGCCGCCGACGGCCTGGGTGGTGATGACCCGGCCAGCAGCGATCAGCGCAGAATCATTGCCGAACAGCAGCTTCTGCACAGCCTGATCGTAGGCGGCAATGCCATCAATCGGCAGATAGCCACGGGAGGCGTGTTGAGCGACGCGAATCGTCTCGGCTTCGACAACGGCGCGCAGGAGAGGAATTCGCCCCTCCTCGTTGCAGTAAACACCGACCCCCAGATTGACTTTGCTGGTACGGGTATCGGCGTTGAATGCTTCGTTGAGGCCCAGGATTGGATCGCGTGGTGCCATTTCGACAGCGGAGAACAGGCTCATTTTTGCGGCGGCTCTGAATGGAGAGTGGAGGGACGTGTCGCGCTCCAGCCGAATGCACTAGAGCGGTGCACAAACGGGGAGCTAGTATAGAGTCCATTCCCGATCAATGGCGACAGACGTTTCCGTTTTTACTGCAAGTTTTCTCGATTATTTTTCGACCGTTAGTCGATTGGCCGCGTCAAAGACTTCAAGGGATGTAGGACGTTTGCCTTGAAAGCGCAGGCAATCGGCTCCACATTGAGATCAATCCAGTTTTTTCCTCGGGCGACGTCGGTCGTTTGCGGTCTTTCTCGTTCCTGTCCGGTTTGCCCGAGCGGGAGTGAACCCAGAGGTATTTCATGTCTGAATTCCAGCTAGTCACCCGCTTCGAGCCTGCCGGCGATCAGCCGGAAGCCATTCGCCTGATGGTTGAAGGCATCGAGGCCGGGCTGGCGCACCAGACGTTGCTCGGTGTGACCGGTTCGGGGAAGACTTTCAGCATCGCCAACGTCATCGCTCAGGTTCAGCGTCCGACCCTGGTATTGGCACCCAACAAGACGCTGGCCGCGCAACTGTACGGTGAATTCAAGGCGTTCTTTCCGAACAACGCCGTCGAGTATTTCGTTTCCTATTACGACTATTACCAGCCGGAAGCGTACGTGCCGTCCTCGGACACCTTCATCGAGAAGGACGCCTCGATCAACGACCACATCGAGCAGATGCGGTTGTCGGCCACCAAGGCGTTGCTGGAGCGCAAGGACGCGATCATCGTTACCACGGTGTCGTGCATCTACGGTCTGGGCAGTCCCGAGACGTATCTGAAAATGGTGCTGCACGTCGATCGCGGCGACAAGCTTGACCAGCGTGCCTTGCTGCGCCGTCTGGCCGACCTGCAATACACCCGCAATGACATCGATTTTGCCCGTGCGACCTTTCGGGTGCGTGGCGATGTGATTGATATCCACCCGGCGGAGTCCGATTTCGAAGCCATCCGCATCGAGCTGTTCGATGACGAAGTGGAAAGCCTTTCAGCCTTCGATCCGTTAACGGGCGAGGTCATCCGCAAACTGCCACGTTTCACGTTCTACCCGAAAAGCCACTACGTGACACCGCGCGAAACTCTGCTCGGCGCCATCGAGGGCATCAAGGTCGAACTGCAGGAACGTCTCGAATATCTTCGTTCCAACAACAAGCTGGTCGAAGCCCAGCGTCTGGAACAGCGCACCCGTTTCGACCTGGAGATGATCCTCGAACTGGGCTACTGCAACGGCATCGAAAACTACTCGCGCTACCTGTCGGGTCGTGCATCGGGGCAGGCGCCGCCGACGCTGTTTGATTACCTGCCGGCCGACGCGCTGCTGGTGATCGACGAGTCGCACGTCAGCGTGCCGCAGGTCGGCGCGATGTACAAAGGCGACCGCTCGCGCAAAGAAACGCTGGTGGAATACGGCTTCCGGCTGCCCTCGGCGCTGGACAACCGGCCGATGCGTTTCGACGAATTCGAAGGCATCAGCCCGCAGACAATTTTTGTGTCGGCCACGCCGGGCAACTATGAGGCTGAACACGCTGGCCGTGTCGTCGAACAACTGGTGCGCCCCACTGGCCTGGTCGACCCGCAGATCGAGATCCGCCCGGCGCTGACCCAGGTCGACGATCTGCTCTCGGAAATCACCAAGCGTGTCGCGCTGGAAGAGCGCGTGCTGGTCACCACGCTGACCAAGCGCATGTCCGAAGACCTCACCGATTACCTGGCCGATCACGGTGTGCGCGTGCGCTATCTGCACTCGGACATCGACACCGTGGAGCGGGTCGAAATCATTCGCGATCTGCGCCTCGGTACGTTCGACGTGCTGGTGGGGATCAACCTGCTGCGCGAAGGTCTCGATATGCCGGAAGTCTCGCTGGTGGCGATTCTGGATGCGGACAAGGAGGGCTTCCTGCGTTCCGAGCGCTCGCTGATCCAGACCATTGGTCGCGCGGCGCGAAACCTCAATGGCCGGGCGATTCTGTATGCCGACCGCATGACCGGCTCTATGGAGCGGGCGATCGGTGAAACTGAGCGTCGGCGCGAAAAGCAGATTGCCTTTAACCTGGCTAATGGCATCACGCCCAAAGGCGTGTTCAAGGATGTCGCCGATATCATGGAAGGCGCCACGGTGCCGGGTTCGCGCAGCAAGAAGCGCAAGGGCATGGCCAAGGCCGCCGAAGAAAGCGCCAAGTACGAAGCCGAACTGCGCTCGCCAGGAGAAATCGCCAAACGCATCAAAGGTCTGGAAGAGAAGATGTATCAGTTGGCCCGCGATCTGGAATTCGAGGCTGCGGCGCAAATGCGAGACGAGATTGGCAAGTTGCGGGAACGGTTGATCGAGGTCTGATAGTTGCTTCGCGTTGGATGACATCTTCGCGGACAAGCCCGCTCCCACAATAAACCGAGTTTAGCGGGAGCAACCCGGTCAACTGTGGGAGCGGGCTTGCTCGCGAAGGCGTCTGATCGAACACAGCAGTTTTCAGCCCGAGTGGTCCGTTAAGCTAAACCCCCGCCGCCAGCCTGTTTCGACGCAAGCCTCGCATATCTGCCCTGCTCACTGGAGCGGGACGGGCTACGCCTGTTACCATTCGCGCTTTGTTTTATCTTCATTTCGAGACTTGCCATGACCACCGTCCGCACGCGCATCGCGCCATCGCCTACCGGGGACCCCCACGTAGGTACCGCTTACATCGCATTGTTCAACTATTGCTTTGCCAAGCAGCACGGCGGCGAGTTCATCCTGCGGATCGAAGACACTGATCAACTGCGCTCGACCCGCGAGTCCGAGCAGCAGATTTTCGACGCGCTGCGCTGGTTGGGCATCGACTGGAGCGAAGGCCCGGACGTCGGCGGCCCACACGGTCCGTATCGGCAAAGCGAGCGCGGCGATATTTATCAAAAGTACTGCCAGCAACTGGTCGAAATGGGTCATGCCTTCCCGTGCTTCTGCACCGCAGAAGAGCTGGATCAGATGCGCGCCGAGCAACAGGCTCGTGGCGAAACGCCGCGTTATGACGGTCGTGCGCTGCTGCTGTCGAAGGAAGAAGTCGCTCGTCGCCTGGCCGCCGGCGAGCCGCATGTCATTCGCATGAAAGTGCCGAGTGAAGGCGTCTGCGTGGTGCCGGACATGCTCCGTGGCGACGTCGAGATCCCGTGGGACCGCATGGACATGCAGGTGCTGATGAAGACCGATGGTCTGCCGACGTACTTCCTCGCCAACGTGGTCGATGACCATTTGATGGGCATCACCCACGTATTGCGGGGTGAGGAATGGCTGCCTTCGGCGCCGAAACTGATTCTGCTCTACGAGTACTTTGGCTGGGAACAACCAGAGCTGTGCTACATGCCGCTGCTGCGTAACCCGGACAAGAGCAAGTTGTCCAAGCGCAAGAACCCGACCTCGGTAACGTTCTACGAGCGCATGGGCTTCATGCCCGAAGCGATGCTCAACTACCTGGGTCGCATGGGCTGGTCGATGCCGGATGAGCGCGAAAAGTTCTCGTTGCAGGAAATGGTCGAGCACTTTGACTTGAGTCGCGTGTCCCTCGGCGGACCGATTTTCGACATCGAGAAACTGTCCTGGCTCAACGGCCAGTGGCTGCGCGACCTGCCGGTCGAAGAGTTCGCTTCGCGCCTGCAAACCTGGGCGCTGAACCCCGACTACATGATGAAAATCGCCCCGCATGTACAGGGTCGTGTCGAAACCTTCAGCCAGGTCGCACCATTGGCGGGTTTCTTCTTTGCCGGTGGCGTGAATCCCGATGCCAAGCTGTTTGAATCGAAAAAGCTCTCGGGCGATCAGGTTCGTCAGTTGATGCAGTTGATTTTGTGGAAGCTGGAAAGCCTGCGTCAGTGGGAGAAGGACAGCATCACCGCGACGATTCAGGCGGTGGTCGAATCCCTGGAGCTGAAATTGCGTGACGCCATGCCACTGATGTTTGCCTCGATTACCGGCCAGGCCAGTTCGGTTTCGGTGCTGGATGCGATGGAAATTCTCGGCCCGGACTTGACGCGTTTCCGTCTGCGCCAGGCCATCGACTTGCTCGGTGGCGTGTCGAAGAAGGAAAACAAGGAGTGGGAAAAACTGCTGGCGAACATCGCCTGACTCCACTTAAGGCCACCTAATTACATCGTTCCCATGTAGCAGCTGCCGCAGGCTGCGTCGGGTTGCGCAGCAACCTCTTGCCCGCGCCACAATCTATCTGAAAGGTCGGAGCGCCTGTAAGGCGACCGCTGCGCGTCGAACGCAGCCTCCGGCAGCTGCTACAGGGAACGCATCACCCCGACATTACGGGGGCGGGCGGTAAGTGATTGTTATGTCGGCAAAAAACTTTAGAAATTGTTAAAAATAAGTTTGACACACTCCTGAAGCGCCATTAAGATTCGCCCCGTCCTCAGCGATGAGGGGCTTTAGCTCAGCTGGGAGAGCGCCTGCATGGCATGCAGGAGGTCAGCGGTTCGATCCCGCTAAGCTCCACCAATTTACACTTCAAGGTCTGGCCACACCGGTCTTGAAGCGATCAACACTCAGCGTTGATCTGGTGTATAGAAGGGTTTGCGTCCCCTTCGTCTAGTGGCCTAGGACACCGCCCTTTCACGGCGGTAACAGGGGTTCGAGTCCCCTAGGGGACGCCAGTTTTACAGAAGTGATATTGCAAGATGTCACTCCGCCGCGAGGCGAAAAATCCGGGGCTTTAGCTCAGCTGGGAGAGCGCCTGCATGGCATGCAGGAGGTCAGCGGTTCGATCCCGCTAAGCTCCACCAATTTACAGTTCAAGGTCTGGCCACACCGGCCTTGAATCGATCAGCTCTCAGCACTGATCAGTTGTACAGAAGGTTTTGCGTCCCCTTCGTCTAGTGGCCTAGGACACCGCCCTTTCACGGCGGTAACAGGGGTTCGAGTCCCCTAGGGGACGCCACGATTACCCGCTCTGCGGGATTTATAAGGGTCATTCAATTATTGAATGGCCCTTTTGTTTGTCTGGCGTTTGGCCAAATCCCCCTCGATCTTTCAAACTGTGCTTCAGACCAGCGGTCACAGTCATGACTTGCGAAAAATTATTATGCGGATAATATTCTAATCGTAATATTCGGAGGCAACGATGAACGATAAAAAAGCTCAAACCCGTGAACGCATTCTCAAGGCCGCCAGTGCAGCATTGATTCAGCGTGGTCCGGCTGAGCCGAGCGTGGGCGAAGTGATGGGGGCAGCCGGCCTGACTGTCGGTGGCTTCTACGCTCATTTCGAAAGCAAGGACGCGATGATGCTGGAAGCGTTCAAGCAGCTGCTGGGTCACCGCCGTGGCTTGATCGCTGACATGGACGCTGATTTGACCGGTGAAGAACGTCGGGCCTTGGTCGCTGCGTTTTACCTGTCCCGCAAGCACCGCGACTCTTCCGACTCTGCCTGCCCGATTCCCGCGTCTGTGGGTGAGCTGGGCCGTCTGCCGGATGCGTTTCGGGTGGCCTTGAATGAGCACGTTGAATTGATGGTCGCGCAGTTGGCGGCCAGCCCGGAAGACACCGAAAAAGCCCTGGCTGACATGGCATTGATGGTGGGTGGTTTGGCCCTGGCCCGCGCGTTGGGACCGGGTGATTTATCTGATCGATTGCTGCGCGCCGCCAAATCGGCGGTGCTATGACCTGAAGGCATCGGCCTGAGGAGTGAGAGCGATGGGCACGTTAAAGTGGGTTCGTGGCGTTAATGGCACCTTGGGCTGGTTTGCACCGCAATTGGTCGCGAGCAAGATGCGACTGGCGTTCATGAAGCCGCGAGACCTGCCGCCCCGTGACTGGGAGTTGCCACTGCTGGCCCAATCCGAACGCATCACCCTGCGTTTCGGGCTGTCGGCCTTGCGTTGGGGACAAGGCCCGGCGGTGTTGCTGATGCACGGTTGGGAAGGGCGCCCGACGCAGTTTGCCAGTCTCATCACCGCACTGGTCGACGCCGGTTACACCGTAGTCGCGCTGGACGGCCCGGCGCACGGCCGTTCACCCGGTCGCGAAGCCAATGTCGTGCTGTTCGCTCGTGCGATGCTCGAAGCTGCCGCTGAACTGCCGCCGCTGCAAGCCGTCATCGGCCACTCCATGGGCGGCGCCAGTGCGATGCTCGCCGTGCAACTGGGTTTGCGCACCGAAACCCTGGTGACCATCGCCGCCCCGGCGCGAATTCTCGGCGTGTTGCGCGGGTTTGCACGCTACGTGCGGTTGCCCCCGAAAGCGCGTTCGGCGTTCATCCGCCAGGTCGAGAACGATGCCGGCATGCGCGCCGCTACGCTGGATGTCGCGCACTATCAACTCGATATGCCCGGCCTCATTGTTCACGCCGAAGACGACAAGCTCGTCGGGGTCAAAGAGTCGCAATTGATCCATGAAGCCTGGTTCGACAGCCGTTTGCTGCGTCTGGAAGAGGGTGGGCATCAGCGCGTGCTGGCAGATCCTCGGGTGATTGATGGCGTGTTATCACTGCTGGCGGGACGCAGCCTGCAATCGCGCCAATCGGCCTGAGCATCCGTTACACTGCCCCGGTCGTAATAATCTGACCGGGAGTGGGGCATGGGCTGGGATCGGGTAACGCCTTTTATCATTGATCTGGAAGTGGCTGCCGAGGACATCGACGGTCTGGGTCACGCCAACAATGCCGTGTACGTGACCTGGCTCGAGCGCTGCGCCTGGCGTCATTCGCAGCGGCTCGGGCTGGATCTGGTCGAGTACCGGCGCCTTGATCGGGCGATGGCCGTGGTGCGCCATGAGATCGATTATCTGGCAGCGGCCTATGAAGGCGACGAACTGCAATTGGCCACCTGGATTGTCGATTGGGACCAGCGCCTGAAGATGACCCGCCACTTCCAGCTCAAACGCCCCCGCGACAACACCACACTGCTGCGTGCGCAAACCACGTTTGTCTGCATCGAATTGTCCTCAGGCAAGCCCAAGCGCATGCCGGTCGAATTCATCGAAGGTTATGGTCCGGCGTTGCAAGCTCCTGCAGAGATAAACCTGTAAACTGCCGCACGTTTTTCGTCGAGTGTGTTTTCCATGCAAATTGCTTTGGCGCCCATGGAGGGGTTGGTCGACAACATCCTGCGCGACGTCCTGACTCGCGTCGGCGGCATCGATTGGTGTGTGACCGAGTTCATCCGCATCAACGATCAGTTGCTCACGCCAGCTTACTTTCACAAATTTGGTCCTGAGTTGCTGACGGGTTCGCGCACGGCATCTGGTGTGCCTTTGCGCGTGCAATTACTCGGTTCCGATCCAGTGTGCCTGGCAGAAAACGCAGCGCTAGCTTGCGAGCTCGGTTCCGAAGTCATTGACCTGAACTTCGGTTGCCCGGCGAAGACCGTCAACAAGTCCCGCGGCGGGGCGGTGTTGCTCAAGGAGCCCGAGCTGCTCAATCAAATCGTCGAGCACGTACGCCGCGCCGTTCCCGCGCACATACCGGTTACCGCCAAAATGCGCTTGGGTTTCGACAGCCCCGACGGTGCGCTGGTGTGTGCCACAGCGCTGGCCGAAGGCGGCGCGGCGCACATTGTGGTGCATGCGCGGACTAAAACCGACGGTTATAAACCGCCGGCGCATTGGGAATGGATTCCTCGCGTGCAGGACGTGGTCAAGGTGCCGGTGTTCGCCAACGGCGATATCTGGAGCGTCGAAGACTGGCGCCGTTGCCGTGAAATCAGCGGTGTGGAAGACATCATGCTCGGTCGCGGACTGGTGTCGCGTCCGGACCTGGCCAGGCAGATCGCCGCTGCAAGGGCAGGTGAAGAAGTCGTCGAAATGACCTGGGCTGAATTGCTGCCGTTGCTTCAGGACTTCTGGCTGCAAGCAAAGGCCCAGATGACCGCGCGCCAGTCGCCCGGTCGTCTGAAGCAATGGCTGGCCATGTTGACCCGCAATTACCCCGAAGCGGTAGAGCTGTTCACCGTGCTTCGACGTGAAACCGAACTGGAACAGGTCTCGCGTTTGCTGGGTTTGTCAGTGGCGGAAGCGGCCTGAAAAAATTTTTCGAACGATCTCTTGAAAAGAAATCAGCGATCCTTATCTAGGGGTTACGCGATGCCGAATTCGGGTCGCGGAGAAAAAAACTTGCTGATTGTTTTCAGGAGATTTAATCATGACTACTGCATTTTCCATGGCCCCGCTGTTCCGTTCCTCGGTAGGTTTCGACCGTTTCAACGACCTGTTCGAAACTGCCCTGCGCAACGAGCCAGGCAGCAGCTACCCTCCTTACAACGTTGAAAAACATGGCGATGATCAGTACCGCATTGTCGTAGCCGCTGCGGGCTTCCAGGAAGAAGACCTGGAACTGCAAGTGGAAAAAGGTGTGCTGACCATCAGCGGTGGCAAGCGCGATACCACTGAAGGCGTGACCTTCCTGCATCAAGGCATCGCGCAACGCGCTTTCAAGCTGTCGTTCCGTCTGGCGGATCATATCGAAATCAAGACTGCCGACCTGCGCAACGGCTTGCTGAGCATTGATCTGCTGCGAGTGATTCCGGAAGAGGCTAAAGCCAAACGCATCCCGATCAACGGGACGGAAAAGCCCGCGCTGCAGCACTAAGCGTGAGCGAGAAAAAGGGCGCCATTGGCGCCCTTTTTTATTGCCTGAAATCGCGCTCTGTAGCAGCTGCCGAGCCTGCGAGGCTGCGTCCACCTGTAGCAGCTGCCGAGCCTGCGAGGCTGCGTTCGGCGGCGAAGCCGTCGTAAACCCGTCAACCTCAGGGCTGCCGGAAACGCTGAGATCGCCAAACGACGACGGCTTCGCCGCCGGACGCAGCCTCGCGGGCTCGGCAGCTGCTACAGGTGGGCGCAGCCTCGCGGACTCGGCAGCTGCTACAGGTGGACGCAGCCTCGCAGGCTCGGCAGCTGCTACGGGTGGGCGTAGGGGCGATGACGAGGTTCGGCAGGTTATCGGAGCAGCTTCTGCAACCCGTCTACTGGCACCGGCGCGCTGTGCAGATAGCCTTGATAGAAATGACACCCCAGTCCCTGCAGAAAATCCAGTTGCTCTGTCGTTTCAACACCTTCGGCGATTATTTTCAAGCCGAGGCTGCGGGCCATGGCGACGATGGCGCGGATGATTTCGGCGTCGTTGGGGTCTGTGGTGGCGTCGCGGATGAACGACTGGTCGATCTTCAGAGTGTCCACCGGCAAGCGCTTGAGGTAGGTCAGTGAGGAGTATCCGGTGCCGAAATCATCCATGGCGAAGCTGACGCCGAGTTTTTTCAGGCGGCGCATTTTGCCGATGGTGTCGTCCAGGTTCTGAATGACGATGCCTTCAGTGATCTCCAGTTTCAGCAACGAATAGGGCAGGCCGTGGCTGCTGAGGCTGTGCTCGATGCGTTCGACGAAATCGTTCTGACGAAACTGGCGCGGGCTGATGTTCACGCACAGGCTGAAATCCAGTGGATCGATCAGGTCTTGCTCGATCAAGTGTTTGAAGGCATTGCAGGCCTCATCGACGATCCAGGTGCCGACCTCCAGAATCAGTCCGCTGTCTTCGAGCACCTTGATGAATTCATGGGGCGATTGCGCGCCAAGCTCGGGGTGATTCCAGCGCACCAACGCTTCGGCGCCGACAATCCGGCCATCGCGAGCATCAATCTGAGGCTGGTAATGCACGCGGAATTCGCCGCGGGAGAGGGCCAGGCGCAAGTCGGTTTCCATGCGCAGGCGCTCGCTCGCAGCTTTCTGCATGGCGTTGTGGTACATCTGCGCGGTATTGCGACCCGAGTCCTTGGCGCGATACAGCGCGATGTCCGCTCGCTTGAGCAGATCGGTCGGGGTCGAACCATGATCGGGAATCAGCGCGATGCCGATACTCGGCGTCACTTGCAAACGCTGACCGTCCAGGAACATCGGTTCCGAGAGCAGTTCGCGTAGGGTGTCTGCCAGTTCCAGCACCTGATCACTGACTTCGTTGCGCGACCCTTCCAGAGCACTGAGCAGTACCACGAATTCGTCGCCACCGAGTCGCGCCACGGTGTCTTCCATGCGCACGCTCGCCTCGAGGCGCGCGGTAATGATTTTCAGCACTGTGTCGCCCACGGGGTGACCCAGTGAGTCGTTGATGTGCTTGAAGTGGTCGAGATCGAGAAACATTAATGCGCCGCGCAGATTATGCCGTTTCAACAGCGCGATCTGCTGGCTCAGGCGATCCATCAGCAGCGCGCGGTTGGGCAGGTTGGTCAGCGGATCGTGATAAGCCAGATGACGAATCTGCGCCTCGGCATTTTTCAGCAGGCTGACGTCCCGCGCGGTTAATAACAGGCAGGCGTTTTCATTGAGTGTGATCGGTTCCACCGACACTTCGACGGTCAACAGGTCGCCACGCTTGTTGTGCGCGAGCATTTCCTGGTGATGCACACGGCCTTTGAGTTGCAGCTCGGCCAGCAGCGCCGAACGCTGTTTTTCGTCGGCCCAGATGCCGACCTGATGCACCGTGCGCCCCAGCACCTCGTCTGCGCGATAGCCCGTCAGGCGACAGAAACCATCGTTGACTTCCAGATAGCGTCCGGTGTCGCGTTCGGTGATGGTGATGGCGTCGGGGCTTGAGTGGAAAGCTTTGGCGAACTTCTCTTCGCTGGCCTTGAGCGCAGCCTCGAAGCGCTGCTGCTGGGTGATGTCGCGCAAGGTGGTGACGATGCATGGCTGGTCGCCGACGCTGATCTGTCGGCTGGAAATCACGCAGGTCAACACTTGGCCATCCTTGTGCTGAACGTGGATGGCGACATTGTTCAGGCCCTGTTCGCGGATGACCTGTTCGATGCGCCGCAGGCTTTTCGCCGATGCGTCCCACAGGCCGATTTCGTCGGCGCTGCGACCGATCACTTCGGTGGTGCTCCAGCCGAAAGTCTGGGAAAAACTCGAATTGATCTCGATGAATTGGCCAGTGTCCTGCTGCGTCACGCAGATCGGGTCCGGGCTGACCTGAAACAGCGTGGCGAACTTCTCTTCAGAGGCGACCAGTTTCTGCTCGCGCTCCACTTGATCGGTGATGTCCAGCAACGTGCCGGCCATGCGCAATGGGACGCCGTCGTCGTCGCGATACAGGCGCGCGCGGCTTTCCAGATAGCGCGAACTGCCATCGGGCAACTGCACGCGGTAGGTTAATTGATAGTTGCCGGCCGGACCCTCGCGCAGGCTGCGATAAGCATCGCGCATGCTCTCGCGTTCCTCACCGGGGACCCCCTCGAAAAACGCTTCGAACGATTCATGAAAAGGTTTGGCTTCAAGGCCATGCAATTGCGCGGCCCGCGCCGAGCCGTAGAGCATGCCGCTGGGAATGTGCCAGTCCCAGGTGCCCAACTGCGCCGAATTCAGCGCCAGGTCGAGGCGCTCCTGGCTGTCCTTGAGCGCATGTTCGGCGACCTTGCGCTCAGTGGTGTCGAGGAACGTGCTGAGTAAGTATGGCTGGCCTTCAAGTTCGACTTTCTGTGCGCTGAGAATGCCGTCGTGGATCTGCCCGTTGCTGGCACGAAACTGCACTTCCATGCTGGTCAACTCACCCTTGGCCTTGGTGGCAATGACCAGCGCCGCCCGTTGTTCCGGGTGCACCCACAGGCCGAGTTCGAGCGTGGTGCGACCGATCGCATCCTGCACCGGCCAGCCGAACAGGCTTTCGAAATACTGATTGGCCTCGCTGATCAGGCCGTCTTCCTGGCGGGTCAGCAAGACCATGTTCGGGCACAGATGAAACAGCGTCGCAAAGCGTTTTTCCGAGCTGCTCAGCGCCTGTTCGCGCTGGCGCTGATGGGTGATTTCGCGGATCACGCCGATCATCCGCGGACGCCCGTGTTTGTCCGGCAGCAAGCTGCCGCTGATCTCCAGCCAGTGCAGGCTGCCGTCGGGCCAGCGAATGCGGTGATGCATCGCCTGTGCCAGTGGCGCCCCGGCAATCACCGCGTGGAACGCGCGCACCGTCTTTGCGCGGTCTTCGGGGGGCAGCAGGTCGAGGTATTCCAGATCCTTGGGCAACGGTTGGCGCGGATCGAAGCCGAATAAAGCCTGGGTGCCCCGTGACCAACTGATCTGCCCGCGCTCGATGTCCCAATACCAGGCACCCAGACGCGCGCCGTTGAGGGCGGCCAGCAATTGCGGGGCACTTTCCCAGCTCTGTTCGGAGTGTCGCGGGTCGATGGCCTGGATGCGGGGCATCGGCGGCGTACGGTCAAACGATTTCGGCATTGGCTACGAGCCTTGAACTGATTGAGACGTGAGTGACCGGGAATCCTGGCTCTATAGGAGTAGCACAACTCAGCCTTTAGTCCCTGGCAGATCGATTTGCGCATCCAGCAAAGCCATAAAGGCTTTCGCAGCGTTCGACAGCGTCCGTTCGGTGTGTACGATATAGCCTAGCTGGCGAGTGAGCTGTATGCCCGGCAATGGAATGCTTGCGACCTGATCGTCGAGCATCGTGCGCGGCAGCACGCTCCAGGCGAGGCCGATGGAGACCATCATCTTTATGGTTTCCAGGTAATTGGTACTCATGGCGATGTTCGGCGTCAGCCCCTGGGCTTCGAACAGGCGCTGGACGATATGGTGAGTAAAGGTGTTGCCGCCGGGAAACACGGCGGGGTGCAGCGCGATGTCGGCCAGGCTGACCGCACCGTTGCTGATCAACGAATGTTCAGGGGCAACTACAAAATCCAGCGGGTCGTCCCACACCGGCGTGGCCTTGACCAGATTGTGCGGTTCGGGCGCCAGGGTGATTACCGCCAGTTCCGCACGGCCGTGGAGGATTTCCTCGTAGGCTACTTCCGAATCAAGGAATTGAATATCCAGCGCGACCTGTGGGTATTGGCGAGTGAAGGCGCGTAATACCGGCGGCAAACGGTGCAGGCCGATGTGGTGACTGGTGGCCAGGGTCAGGCGGCCGGTCACTTCACCGGTCAAATTGGTCAGCGCCCGCCGCGTATCGTCCAGTACATTGAGAATCTGGTAAGCCCGGGGCAGCAAGGCGCGTCCAGCCTCGGTCAGGCCGACCTCACGGCCCAATCGATCGAACAGTCGTACCTTCAATTGCTGCTCAAGCCCGGCGATGCGCTTGCTGATGGCCGGCTGCGTCAGGTGCAGTCGTTCACCCGCGCCGGAGAAGCTGCCGGTTTCGGCGATGGCAATGAAGGCGTTGAGATTGGCGAGGTCCATTTGTATTCCAGTTGGTTATCCAAAGCATAAAAAATATGAATTTGAGTTATTTAATGTAACCCCCTAGGATCGACCTCACAAGCCAAAGGGTTATTGAGCTTCTCGAAGCCCGGGGCATAGAAATACGCTGATGAGGAAAACGTCTGATGGCCGGCAAAACGCTCTACGACAAGCTCTGGGATTCGCATTTGGTCAAACAGCGCGACGATGGCTCTGCGCTGATCTACATCGATCGTCACATCATTCATGAAGTGACGTCGCCGCAAGCCTTCGAAGGCCTGCGCATTGCCGGGCGCAAGCCGTGGCGCATCGATGCCAACATCGCGACCCCGGATCACAACGTACCGACGACGCCGGAGCGCAAGGGCGGCATCGAAGCCATTGCCGATCAGGTCTCGCGTTTGCAGGTTCAGACCCTTGACGACAACTGCGATGAATACGGCATTGTCGAATTCAAGATGAATGACATTCGCCAGGGCATCGTCCACGTCATCGGCCCGGAGCAGGGCGCGACCTTGCCGGGCATGACCGTGGTCTGCGGCGATTCCCACACCTCGACCCACGGCGCATTTGGCGCGCTGGCTCACGGTATCGGCACCTCCGAGGTCGAGCATGTGCTCGCCACGCAGTGCCTGGTCGCCAAGAAAATGAAGAACATGCTGGTCTCGGTCGAAGGCCGGTTGCCGTTCGGTGTGACCGCCAAGGACATCGTCCTCGCGGTGATCGGCAAGATCGGCACGGCCGGCGGTAATGGCCACGCGATCGAATTCGCCGGCAGCGCGATTCGCGATCTCTCCGTCGAAGGGCGCATGACCATCTGCAACATGTCTATCGAGGCCGGCGCTCGCGTCGGTCTGGTGGCAGCAGATGAAAAAACCGTGGCCTACGTCAAGGGCCGTCCGTTCGCCCCGAAAGGCGCGGAGTGGGATCTGGCTGTCGAGGCCTGGAAGGAGCTGGTGTCCGACGCGGACGCGAATTTCGACACCGTGGTCGAGCTCGACGCCACGCAGATCAAGCCACAAGTCAGCTGGGGCACCTCGCCCGAGATGGTCCTGGCTGTCGACCAGAATGTGCCCGACCCTGCGAAGGAAATGGACTTGGTCAAACGCGATTCGATCGTGCGCGCCTTGAAGTACATGGGCTTGACCGCCAATCAGGCGATCACCGATATCCAGTTGGACCGCGTATTCATCGGTTCCTGCACCAACTCGCGGATCGAAGATTTGCGCGCCGCCGCGGTGATCGCCAAAGGTCGCAAAGTTGCCTCGACGATCAAACAGGCGATCGTGGTGCCGGGCTCGGGCCTGGTCAAAGCGCAGGCGGAATCCGAGGGTCTCGACAAGATTTTCCTCGAAGCCGGTTTTGAATGGCGCGAGCCGGGGTGCTCGATGTGCCTGGCGATGAATCCGGACCGTTTGGAGTCAGGCGAGCATTGCGCGTCCACCTCGAACCGCAACTTCGAAGGTCGTCAGGGCGCCGGTGGCCGTACCCACCTGGTGAGCCCGGCCATGGCCGCCGCCGCCGCCGTGAATGGTCGTTTTGTCGATGTTCGTGAATTGATCTAAAGGAGCGCAGCATGAAAGCTTTTACCCAGCACACTGGACTTGTCGCGCCTCTGGATCGTGCCAACGTCGACACCGACCAGATCATCCCCAAGCAGTTTCTGAAGTCGATCAAGCGCACCGGTTTCGGTCCTAACCTGTTCGATGAGTGGCGTTATCTGGATGTCGGGCAGCCGTATCAGGACAACTCCAAGCGCCCGTTGAACAAGGATTTCGTCCTCAACGCCGAGCGTTATCAAGGCGCCAGCGTGTTGCTGGCGCGGGAAAACTTCGGTTGCGGTTCCAGCCGTGAACACGCGCCATGGGCCTTGGAAGAATACGGTTTCCGCAGCATCATCGCGCCGAGTTATGCCGACATCTTCTTCAACAACAGCTTCAAGAACGGCTTGTTGCCGATCATCTTGGGCGACGCTGAAGTCGATGAATTGTTTAAGCAGGTTGAGGCCGAACCGGGCTATCAATTGCAGGTAGATCTGCAGGCGCAAACCGTGACCCGTCCGGATGGCAAGGTGTACAGCTTCGAGATCGATGCGTTCCGCAAGCACTGCCTGTTGAATGGTCTGGACGATATCGGCCTGACCTTGCAGGACGGTGATGCGATTGCGACGTTTGAGGCCAAGCATCGGGTTAGTCAGCCGTGGTTGTTCCGCGACGCATAATGATTCGAGATTGATGTAGTCAGGGCCGGCCCCTTCGCGAGCAGGCTCGCTCCCACCTTTGAAATGCATTCCAAGTGTGGGAGCGAGCCTGCTCGCGAAGGGGCCAGCCCAAACAACACAAATACAGGATGTGACCATGACCAGCACCGCCCAACACACCCAGGTCGTCCAGAAGCAATTTGGTGAACAGGCCACCGCCTATCTGAGCAGCGCCGTGCACGCTCAGGGCACCGAATTCGCACTGTTACAGGCAGAGCTGGCCGGGCAGGGCAGTGCCCGTGTGCTGGACCTGGGTTGCGGCGCCGGCCACGTCAGTTTTCACGTCGCCGCGCTGGTCAAGGAAGTGGTCGCCTACGATTTGTCGCAACAAATGCTTGATGTCGTCGCAGCGGCCGCAGTGGATCGTGATCTGGCTAACATCAGCACCGTTCACGGCGCCGCTGAGCGCCTGCCGTTTGCCGACGGTGAATTCGACTTCGTCTTCAGCCGTTATTCGGCGCACCATTGGAGCGATCTCGGACTGGCCCTGCGCGAAGTGCGTCGGGTGCTGAAACCGGGCGGTGTAGCGGCGTTCATCGATGTGTTGTCGCCGGGCAGTCCCCTGTTCGACACTTATCTGCAGAGTGTCGAAGTGCTGCGCGACACCAGCCACGTGCGTGATTATTCTGCCGGCGAGTGGTTGCGCCAGGTCAGTGAAGCGGGGTTGCATACCCGCAGCACCGCGCGTCAACGGCTGCGTCTGGAGTTCAGCTCGTGGGTCGAGCGCATGCGCACGCCAGCGGTGATGCGCGCGGCGATTCGCGAGTTGCAGCAATCGATGGGCAACGAAGTGCGCGATTATTTTGAGATTGAGGCCGATGGCTCGTTCAGTACAGATGTGATCGTGCTCTGGGCTGAAAAACAGTTTTAGAACCACAAGAATTTTTCCGGGCGCGTCAGTTCATGACGCACCGACTGAAGACATGAGGAACGCATGAGCAAGCAGATTCTGATTCTCCCGGGCGACGGTATTGGTCCGGAAATCATGGCCGAAGCGGTCAAAGTGCTGGAACTGGCGAACGACAAGTACAGCCTCGGTTTCGAGCTCAGCCACGACGTGATCGGTGGCGCCGCCATCGACAGGCACGGCGTACCGCTGGCCGATGAAACCCTCGATCGCGCCCGTGCCGCCGACGCCGTGCTGCTGGGCGCCGTGGGCGGTCCGAAATGGGACACCATCGAGCGCGACATCCGCCCGGAGCGTGGTCTGCTGAAGATCCGTGCGCAACTGGGCCTGTTCGGCAACCTGCGTCCGGCCATCCTTTATCCGCAACTCGCCGAAGCGTCGAGCCTGAAACCGGAAATCGTTGCCGGCCTGGATATTCTGATCGTCCGTGAGCTGACCGGCGGCATCTACTTCGGCGCGCCACGCGGCACCCGCACCCTGGAAAACGGTGAGCGTCAGGCTTACGACACGCTGCCGTACAGCGAAAGCGAAATCCGCCGGATCGCCCGTGTCGGTTTCGATATGGCCCGGGTGCGCGGCAAGAAAGTCTGCTCGGTCGACAAGGCCAACGTACTGGCGTCCAGCCAATTGTGGCGCGAGATCGTCGAGCAAGTGGCCAAGGACTACCCGGACGTCGAACTCAGTCACATGTATGTCGACAACGCCGCCATGCAGCTGGTGCGCGCGCCGAAGCAGTTCGATGTGATCGTCACCGACAACCTGTTTGGCGACATCCTGTCCGACCAGGCGTCGATGCTCACCGGTTCCATCGGCATGCTGCCGTCGGCCTCGCTGGATGCCAACAACAAAGGCATGTACGAGCCGTGCCACGGTTCCGCGCCGGACATCGCAGGGCAAGGCATTGCCAACCCGCTGGCGACCATTTTGTCGGTTTCGATGATGCTGCGTTACAGCTTCAACCAGCAGGACGCGGCGGATGCCATCGAGAAAGCCGTGAGCCTGGTGCTGGATCAGGGCCTGCGCACCGGTGATATCTGGTCGACCGGTTGCACTAAAGTCGGTACGCAGGAAATGGGCGACGCAGTAGTCGCCGCGCTGCGGAATCTGTAATCTCTCGGGCCCGCTGCGAAATTCAGTACAAGGCAGCGGCCCACTTTTCAAGAAGGTGTAGTTGCGATGAAACGTGTAGGTCTGATCGGTTGGCGCGGTATGGTCGGTTCCGTGCTCATGCAGCGGATGCTGGAAGAGCAGGATTTCGATCTAATCGAGCCGGTGTTTTTCACCACTTCCAATGTCGGTGGCCAAGGCCCGTCCGTGGGCAAGGACATTGCTCCGCTCAAGGACGCTTACAGCATTGAAGAGCTGAAAACCCTCGACGTGATTCTGACCTGCCAGGGTGGCGACTACACCAGCGAAGTCTTCCCGAAACTGCGCGAAGCCGGCTGGCAGGGTTACTGGATCGACGCGGCGTCCAGCCTGCGCATGCAGGATGATGCCGTGATCGTGCTGGACCCGGTGAACCGCAAGGTCATCGACCAGCAGCTGGATGCCGGCACCAGGAACTACATTGGCGGCAACTGCACCGTCAGCCTGATGCTGATGGGCCTCGGTGGGCTGTTTGAAGCCGGTCTGGTCGAGTGGATGAGCGCCATGACCTATCAGGCTGCGTCCGGTGCCGGCGCGCAGAACATGCGTGAGCTGATCAAACAAATGGGTGCAACCCACGCGGCGGTGGCTGATCAACTGGCCGATCCGGCCAGCGCCATCCTCGACATCGACCGCCGTGTCGCCGAGGCCATGCGCAGCGACGCGTACCCGACGGAAAACTTTGGCGTACCGTTGGCCGGCAGCCTGATCCCATGGATCGACAAGGAACTGCCGAACGGTCAGAGCCGCGAAGAGTGGAAGGCCCAGGCCGAAACCAACAAGATTCTCGGTCGTTTCAAGAACCCGATCCCGGTCGACGGCATCTGCGTGCGCATCGGCGCGATGCGCTGCCACAGCCAGGCGCTGACCATCAAGCTGAACAAGGACGTGCCGATCGCCGACATCGAAGGGTTGATCAGTCAGCACAACCCGTGGGTCAAACTGGTGCCGAACAACCGCGAGGCGAGCATCCAGGAGCTGAGCCCGAACAAGGTCACCGGCACCCTGAATGTGCCAGTGGGCCGTCTGCGCAAGCTGAACATGGGCACGCAGTATCTGGGCGCCTTCACCGTCGGCGACCAACTGCTGTGGGGCGCGGCCGAACCGCTGCGCCGCATGCTGCGGATTCTGCTTGAGCGTTGATCGATCGAGGCAATAAAAGAGCCCGCGCCTTGCAAGAGTCGCGGGTTTTTTATGCTCCCTATCGACCTGTTGACTGTATCTGCTGGCGAAGCCTCGGGCCGCGTTCGGACGTCCGGCTGCGAAGCAGTCGTAAAACCAAGCTCGCGATGCTCTGAATTGACTGAAAAGATGGCAGTACGAGGGCGTAGTCCTCGGACGCAGCCTTCGGCAGCTGCTACAAGGGTGCGCCCAGAAATTGCCTGTACGCCACCCACCCGGTAAAGTGCCGCTCCCCCCGTTTCGCCAGAGGTCAAACCATGAGCCAGTCCTTTGATATTGCCGTGATCGGCGCCACCGGAACTGTCGGCGAAACACTTGTGCAGATCCTCGAGGAGCGCGATTTCCCGGTGGGCGACCTGCACCTGTTGGCCAGCAGTGAGTCGGCCGGGCATTCAGTACCCTTTCGCGGGAAGAACGTGCGAGTGCGAGAAGTCGACGCGTTCGAGTTCAGCAAAGTGCAGCTTGTGTTTTTTGCGGCAGGCCCGGCAGTTACCTTGAGTTTCGCCCCGCGTGCCACGGCAGCCGGTTGCTCGGTGATCGACCTGTCCGGCGCCTTGCCGGCCGATCAGGCGCCGCAAGTGGTGCCTGAGGCCAACGCAGCCATGCTCCTTGGTCTCAAACATCCGTTTCAGGTCAGCAGCCCAAGCCCGGCGGCCACCACGCTCGCGGTGGTGCTGGCACCGTTGCTCGGTTTGCTTGATCTGCAACGCATCAATCTGACGGCCGCGCTGGCTGTTTCCGCCCAGGGCCGGGAAGCGGTGACCGAACTGGCTCGGCAAACTGCGGAGTTGCTCAACGTACGCCCGCTGGAGCCGACTTTCTTCGATCGGCAAATGGCGTTCAACCTGCTGGCGCAGGTCGGCAAACCGGACGAGCAGGGCCATACGCTGCTGGAAAAGCGTCTGGTGCGTGAACTGCGGCAGGTCATCGCCCTGCCTTCATTGAAGATTTCCGTGACTTGCATTCAAGCCCCGGTGTTTTTTGGCGATAGCTATAGCGTGACATTACAGTCAGCGAATGCGGTTGACCTGGCGAAAGTCAACGCGGCTCTGGAAGCGGCCCCCGGTCTAGAGCTTGTCGAGACCGGTGACTACCCGACTGCAGTCGGTGATGCGGTCGGCCAAGACGTGGTCTACGTTGGTCGGGTTCGTACGGGAATCGACGACCCGTCGGAACTAAATATGTGGCTGACGTCAGATAACGTGCGCAAAGGCGCGGCGCTGAATGCTGTGCAGGTGGCTGAATTGTTGATAAAAGACCTGCTGTAAAAGATACTTGAAACAATTGGCAGGATGACTCTCGCCGGGCGCTATGCTTTGCCAGATGCACCTGGCGAGTCACCCTGCGGGGCTTGCCGGGCCACGAACGAAACGATCGCGCGCGACGACTTTTCGCCGCACCGCGCGCAATGCCTTACGGCAGCGACCAATCAACACCTTCTCGCTGGCCGAGGAATGTTCAAACAAAGGATGAGGCTATGGTTCAAGTTCGCAAACTGGTGTTAGCAATAGCGGCCGCCTCGGCGCTGTCCTCCGGTATGGCGCATGCCCTCGGCCTCGGGGAACTGACCCTGAAGTCGTCGGTGAACCAGCCGCTGGACGCCGAAATCGAATTGCTCGACGTCAAGGATCTCACCGCTGCCGAAGTGGTGCCGAGCCTGGGGTATCCCGAAGATTTTGTCAGGGCAGGGGTCGACCGTCAGGCGTTCCTCAATGACCTGAGCTTCACCCCGGTGCTCAATCCCGGTGGTAAAAGCATTCTGCGCGTGACGTCCAGCAAGCCGTTGTCCGAACCGATGTTCAAATTCCTCGTTCAGGTAACGTGGCCTAACGGCCGCTTGTTGCGTGATTACAGCGTGCTGCTTGATCCGTCCAAATTCTCGCCGCAGACTGCTGACGCGGCTGCGCAACCGGCACCGTCGCAAACCGCCACTGCGCCGGTCACCGGTGCGACCAAGACCACTGAATACACCACCACGCCGCGCGATACCCTGTGGGAAATCGCTGCTAGGGCGCGTAATGGCGGCTCGATCCAGCAGACCATGCTGGCGATCCAGGCGCTGAACCCGGATGCCTTCATCAACGGCAACATCAACCTGTTGAAAACCGGTCAGGTGCTGCGCCTGCCAGATCAGACCCAAAGCACCAGCCTCGCGCAACCGGCAGCTGTGGCCGAAGTGGCCGCGCAGAACACCGCTTGGCGTCAGGGTCGTCGTTATACCCCTAAGGCCGGTGCCGGCCAGCAGCAACTTGATGCCACCAACCGTGCTCGCAACGACGGCGCCCCGACGCAGCCCGCCCAAGACAAACTGAGCCTGGTTTCTGCCGAAGCGGCCAAGGCCGGTGCTGCAGGTGCGGGCGGCGATGCCAAAGCGTTGAACAACAAGCTGGCGGTGACGCAGGAAAGCCTCGACACCACCCGTCGTGACAATGCCGAGCTGAAAAGCCGCATGACCGATCTGCAAAGTCAGTTGGACAAGCTGCAGCGCCTGATCGAACTGAAAAACAACCAACTGGCCAAGTTGCAGGCTGGAGGCGCCGCCGATGCTGCCGCGCCTGCCGGCACCCCGGATGCTGCCGGCGCCGTAGAAACCGTACCGGTGATCTCGGCTGAATTGACGCCCAACCCTGCAACCGTTCCGACAGACGCTGTGCCGGCAACGCCAGCACCTGAGACGGCGGCTGCCCCCGAGGCTGTTCCGGCTCCTGCCGAAACGCCGACGCCAGCTCCTGTCGAGCCTGCTCCGACGGCGTCCGAGGAGCAAAAATTCAATGACCTCCTGACCAATCCGGTGCTCCTCGGCCTGATTGGTGGCGGTGCCGTGCTTCTGCTTCTGCTGCTGCTGTTACTTGCCCGTCGCCGCAAAGCCCAGCAGGAAGCGGAAAAACACCTGCGCATGGCTCGCGCGCTGTCCGAAGAGCAAGAGTTCGCGGCCGAACACGACCTGCCGGAAAGCAGCTTCGAAGGTCTCGAAGTTCCGCCACCGAGCGTGAAGCTCGCCACACCGACTCCTGCGCCAGTACCAGTGCCGACACCAGCGCCGGTGATTGCGCCGGTTATCGTTACGCAGCCGATTGCCGCGCCATTGGTCGCGCCATCCGGCGATCCTGATGCCGACGTGCTGACCAAGGCCGAGTCGCACATCGCTGCCGGTCGCTTGAATCAGGCCGCTGCGTTGCTCGAAGATGGCATCAAGGAAGAGCCTCAGCGCAGTGACTTGCGCTTGAAGCTGATGGAAGTCTACGGCCAGCAGGGCGACCGTGATGCGTTCGTGAGCCAGGAGCGTCAGCTCGTTGCCAACGGCGAAAACTTCGCCCGTGTCGAAGAGCTGAAAACTCGCTTCCCGGCCATGGCTGTTGTCGCCGCCGGTGGCATTGCGGCGGCGGCTATGGCTGCTGAGCTGGACGCGCAATACGTCAAGGATCTGCTGCTGGACGAGCCGCAGGAGCCCGCGCCGCCAGCGGCAGAGGACGATTTCGATAGCGCCTTCGACCTGAGCCTTGATGATCTGGAAACTGCCTCGCCTGCCGTTGTTACGCCAGAGCCTGCGCTAACGCCCGAGCCTGCCGCCGAACTCGACGAGTTTGCGCTGGACGACGACCTTAGCTTTGCCTCGGTGCTGCAAGAGCAGTCTCAAGGCAAAGAAAATCTGGACGACCTGTCGGATTTCGATCTGGACATGGACCTCGGCAATGAGCCGTCTGCGGCGACACTGGCCGAGGACGACTTCCTGCTCAGTCTGGATGATGAGCCCAAGGATCTGCAGGGCACGGAAGTGAAGGCTGCTCCTGAGCCAGCGCTGGATGATCTGGAGCTGCCAGCTGATTTCGACCTGTCGCTGGCAGATGAGATGGATGCGCCGGACGCGTTTGCCGCCGAGCTCAACGACGTCAACGCCGAGCTTGATCGCCTCTCGCAGAGCATGGCCGAGCCAACGTTCACCGAAGAAGACGCGTTGGCCTCCGCTGCGGACGAGCCGGACTTCGATTTCCTCTCGGGCACCGACGAAGTCGCGACCAAACTCGATCTGGCGCAGGCCTATATTGACATGGGCGACGCCGATGGTGCCCGCGACATCCTCAACGAAGTGGTTGGTGAGGGGGATGACGGTCAGAAGAGCGAAGCCAGGGAGATGCTCTCGCGCCTGGCTTGATCGACAACAGGCAATAATCAGACGGCAGCCCATTGGGCTGCCGTTTTTGTTTCTGCGCTGATGCACTGGCATCCCCGCGAGGCGGCCTTATAATGCCCGCCTTTGCGATCATCAGCAGGCTGTACCCCTTGGCAAACATAGATAATCCGGGCGCCGAAATGGCGCCCGAGGGCTTATTCCGGATCGCGTTGGGCGTTGAATACAAAGGCTCGCGCTACCGCGGCTGGCAGCGTCAGGCGTCCGGTGTGCTCACCGTGCAGGAAACCCTTGAAAACGCCTTGTCCAAGGTTGCCGACTCGCCAGTTTCGTTACTCTGCGCCGGGCGCACGGACGCTGGTGTACACGCCTGCGGGCAGGTTGTGCATTTCGACACCCCGGTCGAGCGGTCGATGAAAGCGTGGGTCATGGGCGCCAACATCAATCTGCCCCACGATGTCAGCGTCACCTGGGCGAAAGTCATGCCGGCGCATTTCCACGCGCGCTTCAAGGCAATTGCCCGGCGTTATCGCTACGTCATCTACAACGACCAGATTCGCCCGGCGCACCTGAACCAGGAAATCACCTGGAACCATCGCCCGCTCGATGTCGAGCGCATGGCCGAGGCAGCGCAGTACCTGGTCGGGACGCACGATTTCAGCGCCTTTCGTGCGGGTCAGTGCCAGGCCAAATCGCCGGTCAAGGAACTCCATCACCTGCGCGTCACGCGCCACGGCAAGATGATCGTCCTCGACATCCGCGCCAGCGCTTTCCTGCATCACATGGTGCGTAACATCGCCGGCGTATTGATGACGATTGGCACCGGCGAGCGGCCGGTGGAGTGGATGAAGGAGGTTCTGGACAGTCGCATTCGCCGTTCCGGCGGCGTTACGGCCCATCCGTTCGGCCTGTATCTGGTGCAGGTCGAGTACCGTGACGAGTTCGAATTGCCCGAGCGTTACATCGGCCCACACTTCCTGACCGGTTTCGCCGAACTTGACGGCTGACGCCCTCCGGCGCATTTGTTACCATCCGGGACTTTCACTGATTTGGCCTGAGGTTTTATCGACATGTCAGCCGTTCGCAGCAAGATTTGCGGGATTACCCGCATGGAAGATGCGTTGGCGGCGGTCGAGGCCGGGGCCGATGCCATCGGTTTTGTGTTCTACGCCAGGAGCCCGCGAGCAGTGACGTTCCAGCAGGCGCGCTCGATCATCAAGGCGCTGCCGCCGTTCGTGACTACCGTGGGTCTGTTCGTCAATGCCAGCCGCTGCGAGCTGGGAGAAATCCTTGATGCCGTACCGCTGGACCTGCTGCAGTTCCACGGCGACGAAACTGCCGAGGACTGTGAAGGCTGGCATCGGCCGTACATCAAGGCGTTGCGGGTCAAGGCGGGCGACGATATTGCGGCTGCGTGTGACGCTTTTCCGAGTGCCAGCGGCATCTTGCTGGATGCCTATGTCGAAGGCCTGCCGGGCGGAACCGGTGAGGCGTTCGACTGGTCTCTGATACCGCAAGGCTTGAGCAAGCCGATCATCCTCGCCGGTGGCCTGACGCCGGACAACGTCGCCGAAGCGATTGCCCGGGTCCGGCCTTATGCGGTGGACGTCAGCGGCGGGGTGGAAGCCAGCAAGGGCATCAAGGATCACGCAAAGATTCACGCATTCATCAAGGCAACACGCATTACCTGATGTGACGGCTGGCACACTGCCGCCGTCCACAGGCATGGCTGAGGGTTTTTGGGAGGTACGCAGGTCACGTTGTAGCTGATCCGGCCTCTCGCAATCATCGCCGCACACACATGAATTTAGCTCAAGGGCATACGCGGGGCTGCGAACCAGAGCGTTCGGGCCGCCGGTACTGGAGAAAGAAAGCATGAGCAACTGGTTAGTAGACAAACTGATCCCTTCGATCATGCGTTCCGAGGTCAAGAAGAGCTCGGTGCCTGAAGGTCTGTGGCACAAATGCCCGTCTTGCGAAGCGGTGCTGTACCGTCCCGAGTTGGAAAAGACCCTGGACGTCTGCCCCAAGTGCAACCACCACATGCGCATCGGCGCCCGCGCCCGCATTGACATTTTCCTCGACGCCGAAGGCCGCAACGAGCTGGGCGCGGATCTGGAGCCGGTTGATCGTCTGAAATTCCGCGACGGCAAGAAGTACAAGGACCGCCTCACCGCTGCGCAAAAGCAGACCGGCGAAAAGGATGCGCTGATTTCCATGAGCGGCACCTTGCTCGGCATGCCTGTCGTCGTTTCGGCGTTCGAGTTTTCCTTCATGGGCGGTTCGATGGGTGCGATCGTCGGTGAGCGTTTTGTCCGCGCTGCCAACTACGCGCTGGAAAACAAATGCCCGATGATCTGCTTCGCCGCTTCCGGTGGCGCGCGGATGCAGGAAGCCCTGATCTCCCTGATGCAAATGGCCAAGACCTCGGCGGTACTGGCGCGTCTGCGTGAAGAGGGCATCCCTTTCATCTCGGTGCTGACCGATCCGGTGTACGGCGGTGTTTCCGCCAGCCTGGCGATGCTCGGTGACGTGATTGTCGGCGAGCCGAAAGCCCTGATCGGCTTTGCCGGTCCGCGCGTGATCGAGCAAACCGTGCGCGAAAAACTGCCGGAAGGTTTCCAGCGCAGCGAATTTCTGCTGGAGCACGGCGCAATCGACATGATCATCCATCGTCAGGAACTGCGTCCGCGTCTGGGCAACCTGCTGGCGCAATTGACCGGCCAGCCGACGCCGAAGTTTGTAGCTGCCCCTGTCGAGCCAATCGTGGTTCCGCCGGTGCCTGCCGACCTATGACCGAACGTACCCTTGGCGAGTGGCTCGCCTACCTTGAGCAGTTGCATCCTTCGGCCATCGACATGGGTCTTGAGCGCTCGCAACAGGTAGCGTCCCGCATGGGACTGGGCAAGCCGGCGCCTCGGGTGATCACGGTCACAGGCACCAACGGCAAAGGTTCTACCTGTGCGTTCGTGGCAGCATTGCTGCGGGCCCAGGGCCTGAAAGTAGGTGTCTACAATTCTCCGCATTTGCTGCGCTACAACGAGCGGGTCCAGGTCGATGGCGTCGAAGCCACTGACGCCGAACTGTGCGCAGCCTTTGCCGCAGTGCAAGCGGGGCGTGGTGACACGTCACTGACCTATTTCGAGATGGGAACCCTGGCGGCATTCTGGTTGTTTCAACAGTCAGCGCTGGATGCCGTAGTGCTTGAAGTCGGGCTGGGCGGGCGTCTGGACACGGTCAACGTAGTGGACGCCGACATCGCACTGGTCACCAGTATCGGCGTCGATCATGCCGATTACCTGGGCGACACCCGTGAATCGGTGGCCTACGAAAAGGCCGGCATCTTCCGTCCCGGCGCGCCTGCGCTGTGCGGCGATCTGAATCCTCCACTGCCGCTGCTGGAAAAGGCGCGCGAGCTGGCATGCCCGTTCTTTCTGCGTGGGCGTGATTTCGACCTTGGCGTGACCGATCACAACTGGCAATGGCGCGGTGTCGATGCGCAAGGTCAAGCCGTTGAATTGCGTGACCTGCCATTGCTCGATTTACCGATGGAAAACGCCGCTCTGGCGTTGCAGGCTTATCTAGTGCTCGGTTTGCCGTGGGTGGATGAGCAGATCATTCAGGCGCTGAAAGCCACGCGAGTGGTCGGTCGACTCGATCGGCGCCAGTTCGAGTGGCAGGGCAAGCGTCTGAATCTGTTGCTGGACGTGGGACATAATCCGCACGCTGCCGAATACCTGGCCCGTCGTCTGGCCAGTCGACCACCGGCCGGCCAGCGTCTGGCGGTATTTGGCTTGCTCGCGGACAAGGACCTGGATGGCGTTGTCGGCGAACTGAATGGTAGTGTCCAGCACTGGGCTGTTGCGCCGCTGGATTCTGCGCGGACACGGCCGGTCGCCGATTTGTACGCGGCGTTGCAGAACCTTGGTGCTTCAGTAACGTCGTATGACAGCGTCACCGCCGCTTTGGAAGGGCAGTGCGCGCAAGCGACGAGCGACGATGAGATTCTGTTGTTCGGATCATTTTATTGTGTCGCCGAGGCCCTTGAATGGCTGGCCCGGCGCGCCACGGAGGAAGCCGCAAATGGCATTGCTGGATAAGGCTTACAAGCAACGCATGGTTGGCGCTCTGGTTCTGGTTGCGCTGGCGGTGATTTTCCTGCCAATGCTGTTCTCTCGCCAGGATGAACAGCGCCAGGTGACCGTTGAAGCCCCGACTGCTCCGCAGGCGCCTGTCGTGCCGCAGGTGCAGGTCGAGCCAGTGGTGGTGCCTGAGCCGCAGGCCCTGCCTCAGGAACCGGTGCCGAGCGATGCCGAAATCGCCCAGCAGGAAGAGCCGACGATGCCAATCGCACCGGCTGCGCCTGCTGCTCCCGTAGCGCCTGCACCCGTTGCCAAACCGGTGACGCCGCCCCCTGCGCCTGCCGCTGTTGCGCCCGTCAACAAACCCACTACCGCGCCAAGCCAGCCCATCACTGCTGCGCCAGGGAAGCCTGACGCCACGCAGAGCCGTGTCGATGCCAATGGCCTGTCGGTCAGCTGGTCGGTGCAGCTGGCAAGTCTGGCAAACCGTGCCAGTGCGGAAAATTTGCAGAAAACCCTGCGCAGCCAAGGCTACAACGCCTATATCCGCACCGCCGATGGCAAGAATCGGGTGTTTGTCGGGCCGCTGATCGAGCGCGCCGAAGCTGACCGTCTGCGTGATCTGCTCAACCGCCAGCAAAACCTCAAGGGTTTCGTCGTGCGCTTCCAGCCAGAGCGCGGCTAACGCACCGTGTAGCAGCCCGCGCCCCGTAGCAGCTGGCGAAGCCTGCGTTTTGTAGCAGCTGGCGAAGCCTGCGTCCGGCTGCGCAGCAGTCGTAAGGTAATTCAGACGACTCGGTACATCAGGCACCCCCCCCCCTCCGATCGGCGACTGCTGCACGGCCGGACGCAGGCTTCGCCAGCTGCTACAAGAGCTGCTACGGACGCAGGCTTCGCCAGCTGCTACAAGAGCTGCTACGGACGCAGGCTTCGCCAGCTGCTACAAGAGCTGCTACGGACGCAGGCTTCGCCAGCTGCTACAAGAGCTGCTACGGACGCAGGCTTCGCCAGCTGCTACAAGAGCTGCTACAAGACGCAGGCTTCGCCAGCTGCTACAAGAGCTGCTCCAGGACTCAGGCTGGTCCAGTTGCTACAGGAAGCCTGCGGTTTCGATAGGGTTAAAGCTATCACCCCGATTTGAAATGCACTGCTAATCGCCGCTTACCGATCAGCACCGGCTCTGCTAAAATGCGCCGCCTTATCTGTCTGTAGGCTGCACTGTGCCATTTACCTGGGTTGACTGGGCGATCGTTGCAATCATCGCCATCTCCGCATTGATCAGTCTGAGCCGCGGCTTCGTAAAAGAAGCATTATCGCTGGTGACCTGGATCATCGCAGGAGTCGTCGCCTGGATGTTCGGCGGTGCATTGTCCGAGCACCTAGCCGGATACATCGAAACGCCATCGGCTCGCGTGATAGCGGGTTGCGCAATCATGTTTGTCGCCACACTGATCGTGGGCGCAATGATCAATTATCTTATCGGCGAATTGGTACGCGTCACCGGGCTGTCGGGGACCGATCGATTTCTCGGCATGGCCTTCGGCGCTGCGCGTGGCGTGCTGCTGGTGGTCGTGGCAGTCGGGCTGTTGAGCCTTGGGCCGGTACAGCAGGACGAGTGGTGGCAGCAGTCGCAGCTCGTGCCAAAATTTCTATTGGTCGCAGACTGGTCCAAAAACCTGATCCTTGGGTGGAGCAGTCAGTGGCTTGCCAGCGGTATCAGCGTACCCGCTGAAATACCGTTCAAGGAACAGCTCTTGCCGACGGCGAAAACGCCTCAGTGAGTGCTGTTCAGTTCAGATCCATAAAGTAGGGGTTGCGTCGCATGTGTGGCATCGTCGGTATCGTCGGTAAGTCGAACGTCAATCAGGCGCTGTATGACGCGCTAACCGTACTCCAGCACCGCGGCCAGGACGCTGCCGGTATCGTGACCAGCCATGACGGCCGGTTATTCCTGCGCAAGGACAATGGTCTGGTGCGTGACGTGTTCCATCAGCGTCACATGCAACGCCTGGTCGGGCACATGGGTATCGGCCATGTGCGTTACCCGACCGCAGGCAGCTCGACCTCGGCCGAAGCGCAACCGTTTTACGTCAACTCGCCTTACGGCATCACCCTGGCGCACAACGGTAACCTGACCAACGTTGAACAACTGGCCAAGGAGATTTACGAATCTGACCTGCGCCACGTCAACACCAATTCCGATTCGGAAGTGTTGCTTAACGTGTTCGCTCACGAACTGGCCCAGCGCGGCAAGTTGCAGCCGACCGAGGAAGACGTGTTCGCGGCCGTCACTGACGTGCACAACCGCTGCGTTGGCGGTTACGCGGTCGTGGCCATGGTGACCGGTTACGGCATCGTCGGTTTCCGCGACCCGCACGGCATCCGTCCGATCGTCTTCGGCCAGCGTCACACCGACGAAGGCGTCGAGTACATGATCGCCTCGGAGAGCGTGTCCCTTGACGTGCTCGGTTTCACCCTGATTCGCGACCTGGCGCCGGGCGAAGCGGTCTACATTACCGAAGACGGCAAGCTGCACACCCGTCAGTGCGCGACCAATCCGTACCTGACTCCGTGCATTTTCGAACACGTCTACCTGGCGCGTCCGGACTCGATCATCGACGGCGTCTCGGTCTACAAGGCGCGCCTGCGCATGGGTGAAAAACTCGCTGACAAGATTCTGCGCGAGCGTCCGGATCACGACATCGACGTGGTCATCCCAATTCCCGACACCAGCCGCACCGCAGCGCTGGAGCTGGCGAACCACCTGGGCGTCAAGTTTCGTGAAGGCTTCGTCAAGAACCGCTACATCGGCCGGACCTTCATCATGCCGGGCCAGGCAGCACGGAAAAAATCCGTACGGCAGAAGCTCAACGCCATCGAGCTGGAATTCCGCGGCAAGAACGTGATGCTGGTGGACGACTCGATCGTGCGCGGCACCACCTGCAAGCAGATCATCCAGATGGCCCGTGAAGCCGGCGCCAAGAATGTCTACTTCTGCTCCGCGGCACCGGCCGTTCGCTACCCGAACGTCTACGGCATCGACATGCCGAGCGCCCACGAGTTGATCGCGCACAATCGCTCGACCCAGGACGTGGCCGACCTGATCGGCGCCGACTGGCTGATTTATCAGGACTTGCCTGACTTGATCGAAGCGGTCGGTGGCGGCAAGATCAAGATCGACAAGTTCGATTGCGCGGTGTTCGATGGCCAGTACGTCACCGGCGACGTTGACGAGGCCTACCTGAACAAGATTGAGCAGGCGCGTAACGATGCCTCGAAGGTCAAGACCCAGGCCGTCAGCGCGATCATCGATCTGTACAACAACTGATAAACGGGCAACCTCGCGGCTGGCCACTGTAGGCGCGAGCCTGCTCGTGAAAAACGTCAACGATCACGCGTTTATTCAGGAAGCACGCGTTATGGTTGACGTGCATCGTCGGAACGCCGCCCGGAGCAAGCTCGCTCGTACAGACGGTGTACGTTTTTATTAGAGTAATGAATCAAGGAGTAGCGGCATGAGTCAGGATTGGGATGCCGGTCGGCTGGACAGCGACCTCGAAGGCGTAGCGTTCGACACCCTGGCCGTACGCGCCGGTCAACACCGCACGCCGGAAGGCGAACACGGTGATCCGATGTTCTTCACCTCCAGCTACGTCTTCCGCACCGCCGCCGACGCGGCCGCGCGCTTTGCCGGGGAAGTGCCCGGCAACGTTTATTCGCGCTACACCAACCCGACCGTGCGCGCTTTCGAAGAGCGAATCGCCGCGCTGGAAAGCGCCGAGCAAGCCGTGGCCACGGCCACCGGCATGGCCGCGATCATGGCCGTGGTGATGAGCCTGTGCAGTGCCGGTGATCACGTGCTGGTGTCGCGCAGTGTGTTCGGTTCCACCATCAGCCTGTTCGAGAAGTACTTCAAGCGCTTCGGCGTTGAAGTCGATTACGTGCCCTTGGCGGACCTGTCCGGCTGGGCCGCAGCGATCAAGGCGAACACCAAATTGCTATTTGTCGAATCGCCTTCCAACCCGCTGGCGGAGCTGGTCGATATCGCCGAATTGGCGAAAATCGCTCATGCCAAGGGCGCAATGCTGGTGGTCGACAACTGCTTCTGCACCCCGGCTTTGCAGCAGCCACTGAAGATGGGCGCCGACATCGTCGTGCATTCGGCGACCAAGTTCATCGACGGTCAGGGTCGTTGCATGGGCGGCGTGGTGGCCGGTCGTAGCGAGCAGATGAAGGAAGTTGTCGGCTTCCTGCGCACCGCCGGGCCGACCCTGAGCCCGTTCAACGCCTGGATTTTTCTCAAAGGCCTCGAAACCTTAAGCCTGCGCATGAAGGCGCATTGCGCCAACGCGCAGCAACTCGCGGAGTGGCTGGAGCAACAGGACGGTATCGAGAAGGTCCATTACGCCGGTCTCAAGAGTCATCCGCAGCATGAGCTGGCCCTGCGTCAGCAGAAAGGTTTCGGTGCCGTGGTGAGCTTTGAGGTCAAGGGCGGCAAAGAGGGCGCCTGGCGCTTCATCGATGCGACCCGGCTGATTTCGATCACCGCCAATCTCGGCGACAGCAAAACCACCATCACTCACCCGAGCACAACCTCTCACGGCCGTCTCGCGCCGCAAGAACGTGAAGCGGCGGGCATTCGTGACAGCCTGATCCGCATTGCGGTCGGTCTTGAAGATGTGGCCGACCTGCAAGCCGACCTGGCGCGCGGTCTGGCTGCCCTGTGATCGAGTTGTCGACACCGACGACCGGTACCCACGGCCGCGTTGCGCTGGTCACTGGTGCCGCGCGTGGCATTGGTCTGGGGATTGCCGCGTGGTTGATCAGCGAAGGCTGGCAGGTGGTGTTGACCGACCTCGACCGTGAGCGCGGTTCGAAAGTGGCGAAAGTGCTGGGCGAAAACGCCTGGTTCATCGCCATGGACGTTTCCAGTGAAAGTCAGGTGGCGCTCGGTGTGGCCGAAGTGCTGGGGCAATTCGGTCGACTGGATGCGCTGGTGTGCAATGCGGCCGTGGCTGATCCGCACAACATCACCCTGGAAAGTCTCGATCTTGCGTACTGGAACCGCGTCCTGGCGGTGAATCTCAGCGGTCCGATGCTGTTGGCCAAGCATTGCGCGCCGTACTTGCGCGCGCACAGCGGGGCGATCGTCAATCTGGCCTCGACCCGAGCGGGGCAGTCGGAGCCCGACACCGAGGCGTACGCCGCGAGCAAAGGCGGGCTGCTGGCTTTGACGCACGCGTTGGCCATCAGCCTTGGCCCGGAGATTCGCGTGAATGCCGTCAGCCCAGGCTGGATCGATGCGCGCGATCCCTCGGTGCGGCGCGCCGAACCCTTATCCGATGCCGACCATGCGCAACATCCGGCGGGCAGGGTAGGGACGGTCGAGGATGTCGCGGCGATGGTGGCCTGGTTATTGTCGAGGAATGCCGGATTTGTCACGGGGCAGGAGTTTGTGGTGGATGGTGGAATGACCAAGAAGATGGTCTACGCCTAGACGTAGAGCTGCAAGTTTCAAGCTTCAAGCTGCAAGTAACGACCAGTCGGTGTCAGGCCGGCTTACGCAACACTGCTTTTCTTGCAGCTTGCAGCTTCAAGTAATGTCGGACCTTTGTTGGGACTGAATACGCAATCCCGCTTTTACTTGTCGCTTGCGGCTTGCGGCTTGCGGCTTGCGACTTGAAGCTGTTTTGAAAAAACTCCAATCCTGCTATTGACTTAGCTTTGTTAGGTGCGTAAATTTCGCGGCCTCAGAGAAGCAAAGGGTGATTAGCTCAGCTGGGAGAGCGTCTGCCTTACAAGCAGAATGTCGGCGGTTCGATCCCGTCATCACCCACCACTTCTTGAGACTCTTGCGCAAGCAAGAGGGAAGCTGAAAAGCCTCCACCGACGCGCAGCGGTAGTTCAGTCGGTTAGAATACCGGCCTGTCACGCCGGGGGTCGCGGGTTCGAGTCCCGTCCGCTGCGCCATATTTTACGAGTCAGATTTTTTCTGATTCGGGATTGGAAGCCTCGAAGCTTCCAGTCACATGAGTTACTTGGGCGAAAGTCCAAAGCGATACGCAGCGGTAGTTCAGTCGGTTAGAATACCGGCCTGTCACGCCGGGGGTCGCGGGTTCGAGTCCCGTCCGCTGCGCCATATCTGCTTCAAGGCCCACTGAACGCCTTGGAGCTACGAAGAAAAACCGCTGGTTATCTTCGAGTCGATAGCAAAAGCCCTGGTCGAAAGACCGGGGTTTTTTGTGTCTGAAATTTGCCTTTCCCGCCCTCACACTTTTGCGAACCTCCGCTTTCTGTCCCGCTAACGCATAAAGGACTTGGTGCTCAGCTCGGACATTAATTAGAATCACTCTCATTTACGATAACTCCCGGCACAGGGCTTCTTGAGATGAGTGATGCTGCGATGCCGAAGGAGCAAACCCTTCACGACCTGTACCGCGATCACCGTGGCTGGCTGGAAGGCTGGTTGCGTGGACGCCTGGGCAATGGCTGTGATGCGGCGGACCTGAGCCAGGATACGTTTGTGCGTCTGCTCGCCAGTTCGCAACGGATCGCCGACCTGCAAGAACCCCGTGCCTATCTGCTGACCGTCGGCAGGCGCCTGCTGAGTAATTTCTATCAGCGCCGCAGTCTTGAACAGGCTTATCTGGCCGCGTTGGCGTTAATGGACGAAGCAACCGCGCCGTCACCGGAACAGCGCTGGCTGCTGCTGGAAACCCTGCAAGCGCTGGATGAGTTGCTCGACGGGCTGCCGAGGGCGGTAAGACGCGCATTTTTGTGGAGCCAGCTGGAAGGCCTGACTTACTCACAGATCGCCGAGCGTCTGCAGGTGTCGGAGCGCACGATCAAACGCTACATGGCGCACGCCTACGAGCATTGCTTGATGGTGGACCTGTGAACGCGCAGGCGCCGGATGCGCGGCAAGTGGTGCGAGCGGCGGCGCAATGGCTCGCGCTTGTGGAGTCCGGCAGCGCCAATGAGCAGGACCGCGTCAACTTGCAACGGTGGCGCGACAGCTGCGCCAGTCATGAGCAAGCCTGGCAGAAGGCCCAGGCGTTGCGTCAGCGGTTTTCCGATCTGCCGTCCGGCCTGGCCATGAGTACGCTGGATCGTCCTGACCCCGGCCGGCGCGTGCTCCTCAAACGCACCCTCGGCGCCGTGGCGCTAGTGCCGGC
>NZ_CABVGX010000053.1 GCF_902497625.1 Pseudomonas fluorescens
TGTCTGTGGTGAGGGGGGGGCCTGTGATAAGGGGCTTGTCTGTGGTGAGGGGGGGTGCCTGTGATAAGGGGCTTGTCTGTGGTGAGGGGGCTTGCCCCCGTTGGGTCGCGAAGCGATCCTGAAACCTGCAGACTCAACGTGCCAGGCTTACCGCGTGCAAGGTTCTTACGACGGCTGCGCCGCCGAACGGGGGCAAGCCCCCTCGCCACAGGCAAGCCCGCCTCACCACAGGCAAGCCCCCTCGCCACAGGCAAGCCCGCCTCACCACAGGCAAGCCCCTCGCCACAGAAACAAGTGATTAGATCAGATGAAGATGGTTGTCCCAGAGGCCTGCGGGCAGGTCCAGCGGTTTTGCGACGAGATCTTTCTGCCGGCAATCGTAATACCGGCAGCGTCCCTGACCGGAGGTCACGACGAAGCCATCCGCCACTGCACCGACGCCAGCGCAATCGGCAAGCGGCGCATCCAGGCGCACTTCGCCGCTGTCCAGGTCCCAGATGAAAAAGCGGTTGCCCCGCGGCGCCGTCAACGCCACAAGGCGTAAATCGCTGTGCACCGCGACGCTGGCGGTGTAATGCCCCATGGCTTGCAATTGATGTTCCGCCACCGGAAAGGCCATAAAGGGTTGGCCCGGTCGCTTGATCGCCAAAAGCTCAGACGGTTCGTGAGACGGGCCCATGAACTGCTGACCGGCGACAATCGTGCCGTCGCCTGCGATGCCCAGGTGACGCACGCTGTTCATCTGCTGTGAAAGGGTTTCCTTGCTCAGCAGCGTACCGTCGCGATGCATCAGTACCAGACTCGGCTCCATCGCATTCAGGTTCATCTCGACCCGGCTTTCCGCCTCGGTGCGAATGCCGCCGTTGGCGACCACCAGGGTTTCGCCATCCGGCATCCAGGACACTTGATGCGGGCCGATGCCGTGAGTGGAAATCTCGCCGCTGTGCACCAGTCGTTCACCTTCGAACTTGTATACCCCGAGCAGGCCGCGGCCTGGATCGGAGGTGTCGTTCTCGGTCGCATACAACCAGTCGCCGCTCTTGTGGATCACGGCGTGACCGTAAAAATGCCGGTGTGGCAGCGATGTCACGGTTTGCAACAATGTGCCGTCGCGCAGATCGATCAGGTAGCTCTCGGTGCCTGGCCTGCGGGCGACGAACAGCGCGATTGGCAGCTCAGGGTGATTGATGATGTCGTGGCAACGCTGGCCGACTTGCGTGGCGAACGCTCGCGTGCCGTCCAGCCGGTAACCGACGGCGTAATGCTTGCCGTCACCATCATCCCGCGCTGACAGCAGCAGCGGGCTTTTATCCTTTTGCTTGAACAGCGTCCAGCCGCCCAGTGTCACTGCTCCCAGCAGCAAACTACCTAAAGTCAGAGCCTGACGTCGCAGCATGGCACTTGTCCTCATCAGTCACCGTCGTTGGCGTTAAAGCCCAGTTGGATGCCCAGCGCCTTGGCCAGTTCGCCTTCGTGCAGGCGATGGACGACATTGAGGCTGTCATAGATGTCGTTGAGTTGCTGGCGACCGGCATCGTCGTTGAGCATCTCGGTCAGTGAACGCTGGTTGCTGGCAAACAGTTTCAGGGAGGCAGCGTAAGCGGCGTCTATTTTGTCAGCGAGCGGTTTCTGCTCGCTCGGCAACAGGCCGCGCAAGCCTTTGTTGTCGACGCCTTCCCAAACCGTTTTGGCGGCGGCGAGACTGGTTTCCAGACCGCTTAGCGAAGAATGGCTGCGCCATGCATCGGCCTGGAACGGCTGCGGTACGCCTTTGCTCTGGCGGCCCATCGGTGTGCCGAGTTTCTTTTTCAGGCTGTCGAGGGCCGTGACCTGCACGCGCAGCAGGTCGGCAATCGCCTCGTGGGAGTCGGCGTAGCGCTGGTTGGGAAATTTGCTCATCTGCGCGAGCATGCCGTCGGTGTTGTTCCAGCCTTTGAGGATCTCTTCGGCCAGTTGTTTCTGGTGTTCGCCAATCGCGATCAGCAGCGGGCAGTATTTGTTTTTTTGTGCATCATTGGCGACGTCGGGCTTGCTGTCGAACAGGATATATTCGTAGGCGGACAGGCCTTGTACAACGACGCTGGATTTGGCCAGTGCGGCCGCATCGATCTGCGGCTGCGCAGTCACCAGTTGCTCGACCTGACGGCCCACGAGGTTTTTCTTGTCCGGCCAGAACTGCACCGACCAGGCGCGATTGCCTTCGGCCAGTGGCCCTATCAGCAGCGGTTGCAACTCGGCCCAGGCTTTCTGCGCATGGAGGAAATCGGCGCGAGCGGTTTCGAGGTCCGATTTACCCTCGCAGTAGGCCAGAGCGCTGACGGCGAGCTGGCGGTCGGCCTCAACCCAGCGTGTGTAAGTCGGCAGGATCACCGATTTGGCGATGGCTGCCGAAGTAACCGCCTGCGGATCTTGCGGAGCGCAGGCTCCGAGAGCGAGTGCAGCAAGGCTGGTGAACAACAATTTGGGACGGAACATGTCGGGCTCCCGCTTATGGAATGGGTATTAAAGGGAATTCAAAAACGCCAGCAGCGCAGCGCGCTGGCCGGCATCGAAAGACAAAACCTTTTGCTGTGCCGCGCTCGCTTCGCCGCCATGCCAGAGCACAGCTTCGAGCAGATTGCGGGCACGGCCATCGTGTAAAAACCGGGTGTGGCCGCTGACCGCTTGCGTGAGGCCGATGCCCCACAGAGGTGGGGTGCGCCAGTCGCGTCCACCGGCCTTGAATTCAGTACGGTTGTCGGCCAGGCCATCGCCCATGTCATGCAACAGCAGATCGCTGTAGGGACGAATCACCTGATTGGCCAGTTCGGGTTCGCTGGCATTGGCGGCGGTGGTGTATTTCGGTGTGTGACAAGACTGGCAGCCGGCCTGGAAAAACAGGGTTTTGCCCGCCAGCACCTCAGGGGAGCTGACATCGCGGCGGGCCGGTACGGCGAGATTACGGCTGTAGAACAGCACCAGGCGCAGGATGTTATCGCTGACTTCAGGTTCGCCATCCGGACCATTCCCGTTGGGAGCCTGCTTGCACGCGATCTGTGCGTCGGTGCAATCATCAAACGGGCGCAGGCTGGTGGTGAGGCCCATGTCACCGGAAAACGCGTGAACATTCTGCTGGTTGAGGTTCGGTTGACCGGCCTTCCAGCCAAATCGGCCGAGAACGGTTTTCTGCTGAACGTCATCCCAGACCCTATTCGGCCGGCCGGCAATGCCTTTGTTGTCCCTGGCCTGAGCCGCGGCGTTGGCCAGAATCGCCTCCTCGGGAATAGCTTCGAGCAAGCCCAGGCCGATCATCGGTGGCGCAACCCGGGCCGAGAAACGTGTGTCGGGATGCATCGGGCCGTAGCCGAGCTGGGTGATCTGCAGCTTCGGTTTTTGCAATTCCACTTCACTACCGTCCTTGAAGCGGACCGGCACGGGCGTGTAATCAACGCGGACCTTACCCTCGGGTATGACGCCGGGCACTGACATGTCCTGAAACTGCCCGCCATACACCGGCTCGGGGACGACACCCAGCTGCTCGATGACCTTGGCGTACGCCGGCGAATCGGGAATTGACAGGCGCACCAGCATCGAAACCGCATTTAGTGCCCCAGGCGCCGGCGGATGGCCGCGGCCATCCTTTATGTGGCAGTTCTGGCAAGCGTTGGTGTTGAACAATGGGCCGAGACCGTCCCGCGCTGTAGTGGTCGCCGGAGCGATGACCCAGGGGTTGCGAAAAAAGCTGTTGCCGACGCTGAAATCCACGCGCCGCGACGGCGGGAGATTGGCGGATGGCAGGGAAAACGAATTTTGATCAGTCTTGCGCACCGTCGCGCTGCCACCGGAGCGGGCTTCACCGGGTTCGGCTTTAGTGAAAAGCGGGCCGTCATCGCAGGCACTCAGGCCCAAGGCCAGAAACAGTGCGAGCAAACGAGGAGGCAGCGAGGGCATCAAGACATCCTGCGAGACGAGCAAAACAAAGGCGCAAAGTCTAACAGGGCAGGGGAGATTGAATAAGAGGAATTATCGTTTGCTAGGTGTTCAACACATTTCACTGAAGGTCGCGACTCCTGTGGGAGCGAGCCTGCTCGCGATGGTGTGTCAGGCGACACTTGTGCAACTGATACACCATCGCGAGCAGGCTCGCTCCCACAAGGGAGGCGGTGTTTGGCAGACATGAAAAAGGCGACCCTCACAAGTCGCCTTTTCATTCAGCCAGCGTTGATCAGAATTCGTGATCGGCGTTGTCCGGGTTCAGGTCGGTGATGCCCAGTTTACCGGCAGCCGATTCGATCGAACCGGTCTGCTTGACCAGCGAGGCGATGGCGTCGCGGACGATCTGGTTGCCAGCAGTGTTGCCGGCGGCGATCAACTGGTCGTAGTGCTCACCCTTGTTGGCGTGATCGACGATGACCTGCATCTTCGCTTCGGTCGCAGCCAGGTCGGCTTTCAGCGCGGTGTCGGCAACCGGGTCGGCCTTCGCTACCAGCGAGGACAGGCTCGCGCCGGTCATCTTGGTGCCGTCAGCGCGGGTGTATTCGCCCAGGTAAACGTTACGAATGCCTTTGGCATCGTAAAACTGCGAGTTATGGGTGTTGTCGCTGAAGCAATCGTGTTCATCTTCCGGGGAGTTGGCTTCCAGGGAAACCTTCATGCGCTCGCCCGCCAATTCGCCCAAGGACAAGCTGCCCATGCCGAAGAGCATTTTGCGCAGGCCGGTCTCGCCCGGTTCAGCTTCCAGGGTGGCGCGATAGTTGTCGGTCACGTTCGGCTTCCAGTTGCCGACCATTTCCTCCAGATCGCTGACCAGCAGCTGGGTGGCGGCTTTCAGATAAGCACGACGACGCTCGTTGTGACCGCCGGTAGCGCCAGCGCCTTCCAGGTAGTCGGAGGCCGGACGGTTGCCAGCGCCCGGGCCGGTACCGTTCAGGTCCTGGCCCCACAGCAGGAATTCGATCGCGTGGTAACCGGTGGCAACGTTGGCCTCGGCACCGCCCAGCTCATTCAGGCTGGCGAGTTTTTCCGGGGTGATGTCTTTGACATCGACCTTGTCTTCGCCGACCTGAACTTCGCTGTTGGCGATGATGTTGGCGGTAGCGCCCGGGTTACCCAATGCGTGTTCGTAGGATTTGTCGGTGTAGTCAATCAGGCCTTCGTCCAGTGGCCAGGCGTTCACCTGACCTTCCCAGTCGTCAATGATGGTGTTGCCGAAGCGGAACACTTCACTCTGCAGGTAAGGTACGCGAGCAGCGACCCAGGCAGCCTTGGCGGCGTCGAGGGTCTCGGCATTCGGCTTGGCGAGGAACGCGTCGACGGCCGTTTGCAGGGTTTTCGCGGTCGATTCGGCATCGCTGTAAACGGCGAAAACGATGTCGGCGTAATGCGCAACGACGGCTTTGGCCGCAGCTTCATCGACTTTACCGGCGGCCGCTGGCGCAGTGGCCGGAGTCGGGGCCGGGGCCGTGGCAGCTGGAGTCGGCGCTGGCGCAGCAGCTTTGTCTTTGCCTTCGCCACAACCGGCGAGGGAAATAGCGATGGCCAACAGACTGGCGGTAGCCAGAGGCATACGAATCATGGCGAACATCCTGCTTCGAGAGAGGGTGGAATGGCGCAGCTAGCGCGCAAAGCTGCGACATAATGCAAATCTTTCGCATTATGTGTAAAGAGTTGTGGTTGTAAATATTTCTTATTCACATGAAAGATCGCAGCCTCGTTTCACTCGACAGCTGCTACGGATGCTCCCGATCACCGTAGCAGCTGTCGAGTGAAACGAGGCTGCGATTACGAAATGCCCCCGATTCACCGTAGCAGCTGTCGAGTGAAACGAGGCTGCGATCTTTGGGTCTTCACAAGATGGCTGCATTGCTGCGCTGCGCCTGTTTCAGATACGCGCCCAATTCCCGTGCCGGCAGAGGCTTGCTGTAGAAGTAGCCCTGACCTTCATGGCAGCCTTCGGAAATGATGTAGGCCTCTTGTTCGGCGGTCTCAACACCCTCGGCTATGACCTGCATGCCCAGACTTTTGCCCAGCTGGATGATGGCCCGGACGATGGTCGCATCGTCGTCGTCATCGAGCAGGTCCTGAACGAAGCTCTTGTCGATCTTGATCTTGTCCAGCGGCAGGCTTTTCAGATAACTCAACGATGAGTAGCCGGTGCCGAAGTCGTCGATCGCGATCAATGCGCCGGAACGACGCAAACTCAGCAAGTGCTGAGCGGCGGTGCTGATATCTTCCATCAGGCCGGTTTCAGTCACTTCCAGTTCCAGGCTGCGCGGCGGCAGGCGATACATCTGCAGCAGATTGTTGACCACGCGGGGCAATTCGGCGTGGTGCAACTGAACGGTGGACAGGTTGACAGCCATACGCAGGTCGGTGAAGCCTTGGTCATGCCAGTCGCGCAGCTGTTTGCACGCTTGATCGAGCACCCATTCGCCGATGGCAATGATGGTACCGTTCTGCTCTGCCAACGGAATGAACAGGTCAGGCGGAACCAGCCCGTGCTCGGGATGCTGCCAGCGAATCAAAGCCTCGACGCCCACCACGCGGTTGTCGCGATAGCTTATTTGCGGTTGGTAAACCAGGTAGAACTGATTGCGGACAAGGGCGTCACGCAGGTCTTTTTCCAGTTCGCGACGGCGGCGCATCTCTGTATCGACACTGGCGATATAGAACTGGTAACGGTTGCGCGAGCGCGTCTTGGCCAGAGTCATGGTCTGCTCGGCTTTCTGCAACAGCTTCTCGGTGCTGTCGCCGTCTTCCGGGAACAAGGTGATGCCGATAGTCGCGCGCAGGCGAATCTCTTGATGATCGAGGGCAAACGCCGCTTCCAGATCATCGAGAATGCTTTGCGCCAGCTCGGCCGCTTCGTAGGGTTGTTCGATATCCGCCTGAACCAGCGCGAACTGATCGCCGCCAAGTCTCGCCAGCGCGCCCAGCCGGCCGCTGTGGGCGCGCAGGCGGTCCGCCAGAGCGAGCAGTAATTGATCGCCGGTCTGATAGCTGAACTGTTCATTGATGCCTTTGAAATCATCGAGACCCACGCACAACACCGCTACCCGGCGTTGCAATTTGCCTGCGTCGACGAGGATCTTGTCCAGCTGTTGCTGCAGTTTTTGGCGGTTGGGCAGGCCGGTCAGGAAATCGTATTGAGCCATGCGCAGCAAGCTGTTTTCCGCTTCGTGGCGCAGGTGGGTGTTGCGTTCGATGGATTCGAGTAACTGGTTGGCGGTGTTGATCCAGATCCCCAGTTCATTTTTTTCATGGCCCTTGAGTTGCGGAATCTTGTGTTCGCTTGGGCGATCGGGGTTGATTTCCGTCAGGTGCTCGATGATTCGCGACAACGGCTTGGTCAGCAGCCAGTGATAAACCAGATACAGCACAAGGCCCATGGCCAAAGCGCGCAGCACTCCGGAAATGAAGATGATCACGGAGCTGACGATGAAGCCCTGGCCGTAGGTGGCGGTGTCGAGAGTGATGCTCAGGTCACCGTAATATTCGCTGTAGGGGCCGCGTCCCACCAATTGGGTGGTGAAGGTGCTTTCCTGGCCGAGGATCAGGTCGGTGAGCCAGCGGCTGTTGGATTGCTGCAGGTCTCGGGTCTTTTGCGCGAGCATGGCTTCGTTGGGGTGGCCGATGGAGGCCTGGCGTACCGCAGCATCCTGAAACAGGCCTTCGATGACTTGCATGCCCATTTCCCTGTCCAGGCTGTAGACGGCCTGTGTCGAGGGGTCGCGGAACATGTCGAGGATGCGCTCGGCATCGCTGGCCACGGCCTGGCGTGTCTTATAGGCATCAAAAACAATCTGCGCGCAGCTCAATACCACGCCGACGATCAATGCCGACAACAGCACGACCCGGAGCAGCTTCACCGACAAGCTGTTCTTGAGTTCCAGCTTCAAAGAGTCATTCCTTGTTCCGTGCGGTAGCATCAAGTTGCCATGAGTATTGGCAATCCGGTGATGGCAGTCAAAGGGACAATCAAACACAGGGGGATTTGCCTGTGGGTTGGCCGTAGTGCTGGCGTCTGGATGAATACTGTGTCGGTTACTGGGTCCTTCAACTTTAGGCGCAATTCGGACTAATTTTCCGTTGGGTTGATGTTAGACGGCTGTGGCGTTGGGGCAAGGGCTTGGGGGCTGGTTTGATTGTGGGAAATTGGCCTGTTTTCTGTAGGGGTGTAGTTTGGCGACGCCGGGTTCGATGGGATCTTGGCCGATGTGGTTTTTTTGAGTGGGGCATAGCCGTTTCATCGGTGATGGCGGATGTTGGTTTCGCCCTTAACGCGTTCGCATTGGGGTGCGCGGTCCCCACACTTTTCACCACACCAAAAAAAACCCGGCTAAAAAGCCGGGTTTTCTGACTGGCGTGTACTCAAGCGGTGAAGGTTTTGCCTTCGAACTGCTCAGCCACGAATTTCCAGTTGACCAGGTTCCAGAACGCTTCGACATACTTTGGACGAACGTTGCGGTAGTCGATGTAGTAAGCGTGTTCCCAGACATCGCAGGTCAGCAGCGGGGTGTCGCCGCTGGTCAGCGGGTTGCCGGCACCGATGGTGCTGGCCAGGGCCAGCGAACCGTCAGCCTTTTTCACCAGCCAGCCCCAGCCGGAACCGAAGGTGCCGATGGAGGTTTTGCTGAACTCTTCCTTGAACTTGTCGAACGAACCGAAGGAAGCATTGATTGCTTCGGCCAGTGCGCCGGTCGGTTGACCGCCAGCGTTTGGCGCCAGGCAGTTCCAGTAGAAAGTGTGGTTCCAGACCTGAGCGGCGTTGTTGAATATACCGCCCGAAGAAGTCTTGACGATTTCTTCCAGAGTCTTGCCTTCGAACTCGGTGCCTGGCACCAGGTTGTTCAGGTTCACGACATAGGTGTTGTGGTGCTTGTCGTGGTGGTATTCCAGAGTTTCCTTGGAAATGTGCGGCTGCAGGGCATCGTGTGGATAAGGCAGCGGCGGCAATTCGAAAGCCATGATAATTCTCCTAATCAGGTCAGTTGCGGTGAGCGCAAGGCCGATCACGGGCGGCCAAACAAGCGCCGGGGAGTTTGTACTCTTTGCGGCGCAGGGTTTGGATCATAGCACCGGGGGTGCGGCATAACCACGCAACAACTGTGTGGAATAGAGGTTCCAGAGCCTTTTGGAATAATCAGCCGGCCACGATCAATTGAAGGGCAACGGCGAACATCATTACCGCAACCAACAGGTCAAGGATTCGCCAGGTGCCGGGCCGCGCCAGCCAGGGTGCGAGCCACGCCGCGCCCAGCGCCAGCGTGAAAAACCACAACAGCGACGCCGTGGCTGCGCCCACCACGTAGGCACTGGGGTCGGTTTGCTGGGCCCCAAGGGAACCGATCAACAAGACGGTGTCCAGATAAACGTGTGGGTTGAGCAGCGTGACGGCCAGCGCGCTGAGCATTACCGCACGCAACGACCGGACCGTCTGGTTTTCTCCCTGCTTCAGACTCTGCTTCGAAAAGGCGCGGCGCAGCGCGAGACTGCCGTACCACAGCAAAAAGGCCGCACCGCCCCAACGCGCGAATGCCAGCAACGTCGGGTTTTGCGCCAGCACCGTGGCCAGGCCGAAAACGCCCGCAGCGACCAGCAACGCATCGCACGCCACACACAGGGCCGCCACCGGCAGATGATGTTCACGCCGCAGGCTCTGGGCCAGCACAAACGCATTTTGCGTGCCGATGGCCATGATCAGCCCGGCGGCGACCAACAGGCCGTTTACATAGCTCTGCCACATAACGTTCTACTCCGCATTCGCTGCGAGATCGCGCAGCACGTGCAGGGCGCGTTCCGCATCGACCTGAGCAACGAATAGATGATCGTGAAAATAGCCAGCCACCACGTTGCAACTGATGGCGGCCTGGGCCAGTGCGCTGGCAAACGCGGCCGTTAAACCCACGGCTTCGAGGGACGAGTGCACATTCAGCGTGATCCAGGCTGCCACGTAATCGAAATGGAAACCGGCTCGCTCGGCGTCGGAGCGTTCCAGAATGACGGTCAGACCTTCCTGCTCGCGAAAGCTGCCGATGATCTCAACATCGGTCGGCATTTTCTCGTCGCTGAGGGTGCAAAAAACGTATTCGCCCGCATTCAACTGCGGACTCATGCTGCAAATGAGCTTCACCAGTGAAGTTTCGCCGGTCATGTCGATGTCCTGTTTCGAGAGTTCTTGCTGGCCATTTTCCAGTTCCTGCATGTATAAGAAAAACCAATCATGCTGATCGCTCATTAGGAAAACTGATGTTCGACTACAAATTGCTTTCTGCCTTGGCCGCTGTGATTGAACAGGCCGGATTCGAACGTGCCGCGCAAGTGCTCAACGTGTCGCAATCAGCCATCTCGCAGCGCATCAAATTGCTCGAGGCGCGCGTTGGCCAACCGGTGCTGGTGCGCGTGACGCCCCCGGCCCCGACCGAGATTGGTCGACGGTTACTCAACCACGTGCAGCAGGTGCGCCTGCTCGAGCGCGACCTGCAAACCCTGGTGCCGGCGCTGGATGACGAAGGCCTGCCGGAACGCCTGCGTGTTGCTCTCAATGCCGACAGCCTCGCCACTTGGTGGGCGCCAGCGATCAGCATTTTTTGCGCAGAGCAGCATTTGTTGCTCGACCTGATCGTCGAAGACCAGACAGTCGGGCTCAAACGGATGCGCGCAGGTGAAGTGGCGGCCTGTCTCTGCGCCAGTGAACGCCCGGTGGCCGGCGCACGCAGCGTGTTGCTGGGCGCGATGCGCTATCGGGCGTTAGCCAGCCCGGCGTTCATTGCCAGACATTTTCCCGAAGGCGTACGCGCCGAGCTGCTGTCGAAAACGCCGGCATTGGTCTTTGGGCCGGATGATTTGCTACAGCACCGCTACCTTGCATCCCTCGGAGTAGGCGGCGGTTTTCAACACCACCTATGCCCATCGTCCGAAGGATTCATTCGCTTGACCGAGGCCGGACTGGGCTGGGGCCTGGTGCCGGAATTGCAGGTGCGCGAGCAACTGAAAAACGGCCAGTTGATCGAGTTGCTGGCAGATAAACCGATCGATGTGCCGCTGTACTGGCATCATTGGCGCAATGGCGGGCAGTTACTGGGCCTGCTCACCGATCAGTTGGTGCGTTCGTCGAAGCAGTGGCTGGTGCCTTGGGAGCAGCGGTAAGCGTCAAGCTGCAAGCCGCAAGTAATGCGCTTGCAGACGGTTATTTATTTGCAGCCTGAAGTGAAATTAGCACTGCATTCGTTGGAGCAATTCATGAAGATTCTGGTTACCGGCGCAAGTGGTTTCATTGGCGGACGCTTTGCGCGCTTCGCTCTGGAGCAGGGCCTGGACGTACGGGTCAACGGTCGTCGGGCCGAAAGCGTCGAGCACCTGGTACACCGAGGCGCCGAGTTCATCCCGGGTGATTTGAACGATGCGGATCTGGCGCGGGCGCTGTGCTCCGACGTAGATGCAGTGGTGCATTGCGCTGGTGCGGTCGGCTTGTGGGGGCGCTATCAGGATTTTCATCAAGGCAATGTTCAGGTCACTGAGAACATCGTTGAAGCCTGCCTGAAACAGCGGGTTAGACGCCTGGTGCATTTGTCCTCCCCGTCGATTTACTTCGACGGCCGCGATCATCTTGGTCTGACCGAAGAGCAAGTGCCCAAGCGCTTCAATCATCCCTATGCCGCGACCAAGTACCTGGCGGAGCAAAAAGTTTTCGGCGCTCAGGAGTTCGGCCTCGAAACGGTGGCGCTGCGTCCGCGTTTCGTGACCGGGGCCGGTGATATGAGCATCTTTCCACGTTTGCTCAACATGCAGCGCAAGGGACGGCTGGCAATCATCGGCAACGGTTTGAACAAGGTTGATTTCACCAGCGTGCAAAACCTCAATGAAGCGTTGCTCAGCAGTTTGCTGGCCGGCGGGTCAGCCTTGGGGAAGGCCTACAACATCAGCAACGGTACCCCGATTCCGTTGTGGGATGTGGTCAATTACGTCATGCGTCAGATGGAAATCCCGCAAGTCACGCGCTACCGTTCCTACGGATTGGCCTACTCCGTTGCCGCACTCAACGAAGGCGCGTGCATGCTCTGGCCGGGGCGTCCGGAGCCGACGCTGTCGCGCCTCGGCATGCAGGTCATGAACAGGAATTTCACCCTGGACATCAGCCGCGCCCGGCATTACCTGGATTACGATCCCAAGGTCAGTCTGTGGACGGCGCTTGATGAATTCTGCGGCTGGTGGAAGGCTCAGGAAATTCGCTGAAACGGCTTCACTGAACCGAGCTACAGGTTCAGGGTCAATCGCTGCGCCCTTGGGGGTTATACTCGTCGCATCAAGCCATCACCATGTTTTACAAAGGTTGACTGAATGCCCATGCGTAACGATGCCAACGACGATTTCGACAACGTGCCGAGCCTGCGTGCCGACATCCTCGATGACGATTTCCCGACCAATTCGCGCAACAGCGTGCATTCGCGCACCGCGCCGGTGGTCAAGGTCAAGGCCCCCAGCACCGGTCCACTGTGGGCGTTGGTCGGCGCCTTGTTCTTCGCGTTCGCCGGCCTCGCCTGGTGGAGTTTCCAGCAGATTTCGCTGATGGAGCAGCAACTGGTCGCCACGCAGGAAAGCTTCGCGAGAATCAGTGAGGAAGCGGCTGGGCGCTTGCAGGACATTTCTGGCCGGGTCGTCGCCAGCCAAACCAATGTCAGCAGCGACAGCGAAGCATTGAAGCTGCAAATCAAACAGCTGGAAAATCGACTGCAGGATCAGAGCCAACAGCAACAGGGCGTGGCGGGCCAGGCCTCGGAACTGGACAAACGACTGGCGCAGATGACTACGCAAACCGTTGATCTGGACAAGCGCCTCGCGCAATTTACGGCGCAGAACACCGAGCAGCAGACCGTCAATACCCAGTTGCAGGCGCAGGTTAAAACCCTGACTGGCGAACTGACCGCGTTGAAAACCGCCACCGCTGACAGCGGACAATATGACGCCCAACTTAAAAGCATTGGTGCCGATATCGTCGCCCTGAAAAAACAGGGCAACCCGGGCGCGGCCATTGAGCGGCTCGAACAAGACATCATCGTGTTGAAAAGCCAGCAGGACAATCGCCCGGCCCAAGGCGCGGCCAGCACGGCCGAGTTCGATGCGTTTCGCGGCCAGGTCACTCGAAGCATCAATACGCTGCAAGCGCAGATTCAGAATCTGCAGCAGCAGCTGCGGGCGAAGCCTTAGCCCGACCAACGCCGCACGCCACAGCTGCGCCTTATGTAGCAGCTGTCGAGCCTGCGAGGCTGCGTCCGGCTGCGAAGCAGTCGTCAACTGGCTGTCCTGATGAAGTATTTGGCATGACCGAGCGACTGGTCTGACGTAGCCTGCGCAGCCGGACGCAGCCTCGCAGGCTCGGCAGCTGCTACAGACGAAGGCTCGCAGGCTCGCAGGCTCGGCAGCTGCTACGGACGAAGGCTCGCAGGCTCGCAGGCTCGGCAGCTGCTACAGACGAAGGCTCGCAGCCTCGCAGGCTCGGCAGCTGCTACGGACGAAGGCTCGCAGGCTCGCAGGCTCGGCAGCTGCTACGGACGAAGGCTCGCAGGCTCGCAGGCTCGGCAGCTGCTACAGACGAAGGCTCGCAGCCTCGCAGGCTCGGCAGCTGCTACGGACATAGCTCGGGGAGCTATCTCAAACCAGGCGTGAGGTCGGGCAGCCAATCCATTCTGGATGTTGCTCAACCTCCATACATTTCGCCAACCGTCTACGCTCTCCTGACACCGATAAGAACGAGGGGAATGCGCAATGGCGGTTTTGCACAAGTTGATCCTGTTGGGCGGGATGCTGTTGCTGTGCCTCGGCCAGGCTCAGGCGGCCGGGACTGAGCAGGAGGACAGTCAGGCCGCGCGGGCCCTGCTGGAAAAGGCCTTGGCCTACTATCACGATAACGGCGACAAAGCGTTCGCGGCGTTCAGTCGTCAGGGTGAATTCGTCGACAAGGACCGTTACGTTTTTGTTGTCGATACCAAAGGCGTCATGCTCGCGAGCGGCGGCCCGTCTTCGGCGTTGATCGGGCGTGATGTTTCGGATGTGCTCGGGCCGGATGTGCAGAAAGCATTCAAGGAAGCCTTGAAAGTGCCTGAAGCCAATGGCATTCAGCAGGCTGAATACCGCTGGCAGAACTGGTCCGATGGCAAGGTCGAGCGCAAGCGCGTGTACTACCAACGCATCGGCGAACGCATTCTGGCTGTGGGTTATTACTTGCCGCGAGCTTCGGCGGAGCAGGCCATGGCCTTGTTGAACGAAGCGGCGACGGATCTGACCAAGGACGAGAAGGGCACGCTGACTGCAATCAACTCGCTCAAGGGTGGGTACTTGCAGGACGACCTCTATGTATTCGTCGTCGATCTGGACACTCAGCGCTACGTCGCCCATGGCACCAACCTGCGCTTGATCAACACCGATTTCAACAAGATCAAGGATCCAGAGGGCAAACCCGTGGGCGAGCCGATTCTGGCTTTGATTGCCAGGCAGGATCACGGCGAATACGCCTACCGCTGGAAGAATCCGGTGACCGGCAAGGTCGAGGACAAACACGCTTACCTGAAAAAGGTCGGGCACTTCCTGGTGGCGGTGGGTTATTACAGCCCTTGATTTGCGGTGCCTGCAATACCGCTGTTGCGAGCGTGCCGCGACAGCGGGCAACTCGACTTATCGAACTTTATCCTCTCGCCCTCGCAGCACATTGTCTGGCATCACTGTCGCAGCAGCCAGGCCCAGCAAGGACACCGCCGCACTGACCATCAGCAAGTGGCGGAAGGTCAGCAATAACTCCGCACGCAAAGCATTGCGCGCATCCCCGGGCGCCGCATTCAAACCGTCGAGCAAGACATTGCCGGAACTGCCCTCAGCCATTAAAGCCGACCCGGTCAAGTGGGCGAAACTGGAATCCTGCAACAACGCTAGTAACAGCGCCGACATCAATGCGACCCCCACCGCGCCACCGAGAGAACGGAACAGGTTGGTCGTGCTGGTGGCCACGCCGATGTCCCGTTGCTCAACCGAATTTTGCGTGCCGACCAAAGAGGTCGGGAACTGCATGCCGCCGGCGATGCCACTGAGCAACATGAACAGGCTACTGAGTAGCAGTGCCTGCGGCGGGCTGTACGCCATGCCGAGGATGGCGATCGGCATGAGCAGGGCGCCTGAGAGAATCATGGGTTTGTAGCGACCGGTCACCGACGTCCGGCGTCCGGCGAAGTAGGCTCCGATCGGCAATCCTATGGCCAGGGGCAGCAGGTGCAGCGCCGCGCTGTCGGCGCCATCGCCGGTGACACTCTGAAAGCGCAACGGCATCAGTACGATCAGCGAGATCGCCTGGAAACTGGTGAAAAAGACCGTGCACCAGCACAACACTGCACTGCGATTGGCAAACAGATGCATGGGCAGCAGCGGTTCGCGGGTACGACGCTCATGCCACACGAACAGCGCGAGGAAGATCACTGAGCAAACCAGCAAGCCCAGCACTTCGGCGCTGCGCCAGGCATGGCCCTGACCGATCTCGGTAATACCCAGCAACAAGGCAGTCAATCCGATGATCAGCAGCAGTGTGCCCAGGTAGTCAATCACCGGTTTACGTTGCGGCACTGGCAAGCCGACCAGCGTGCGATGAGCGACCAGCAGGGCGCCAAGGCCTAGCGGCAAATTGATCAGGAAGACCCAGCGCCACGACAGATACTCGGTCATGTAGCCGCCGAGTACCGGCCCGGCGACACTGGCCACTGCGTACATGCTGCTGAAATAGCCCTGATAGCGGCCGCGCTCGCGCGGGGGCACGATGTCGCCGATGATCGCCTGGCTGACCGAAATCATCCCGCCTGCACCGATGCCTTGAACGATTCGCGCCAGGACCAGTTGCTCCATGCTCTGGGCGATGCCGCAAAACAGGGAGGAGATCGTGAACACGGCCATGCCGAACAGCATCAGTTTGCGGCGGCCGTACAAATCGCCGAGCTTGCCGTAGATCGGCACGGCCACGGTCATCGCCACCATGTATCCGGAAATCACCCAGGCCAGCAGGCTGACATCCTTGAATTGCGCGGAAATGGCCGGCATTGAAACCGCGACAATGGTTTGATCCAGCGCGCCTAGAAAAATCGCCAGCATCAGGGCGATCAGTACGCTGCGAATGGCCGGTTTTGGCGAGTCGGGCTGAGTGAGAGTGGTCACGATAAACCTGCGGGCAGTGATTCCCGCAAGGTGAGGCGAGCGGGCGAGTGCTCGCCAGTGTAAGTCGGTAGCAGGCTATTCGATAGCCTCGTACGGGAGTCCGACGTAATTTTCCGCGATGGTTTTTCGACCCGCCTCGGAGTCGGCGAAGTAATCCAGTTCCGATTCGGCGATGCGTTGGCTAAAAGCATCATGATCGTCAAAGCGGTGCAGCATAGAGGTCATCCACCAGGAAAACCGCTCGGCTTTCCAGACCCGGCGCAGGCAGACTTCGGAGTATGTATCGAGCAGATCGATGCGGCCTTCGCGGTAGACCTTCAGCAAGATATTGAACAGCGTACTGACATCGCTGGCGGCCAGGTTCAGGCCCTTGGCGCCCGTCGGCGGGACGATGTGGGCGGCGTCGCCGAGCAAAAACATGCGCCCGTACTGCATCGGTTCGACGACAAAACTGCGCAGCGGCGCGATGCTTTTTTCAATCGAAGGACCTGTCACCAGCGCCGCCGCCAGTTCAGCAGGCAGACGCGCCTTGAGCTCATCCCAGAAGCGAGGATCGGACCAGTCCTCGACGTTGTCTCCGGTCGGCACCTGCAGGTAATACCGGGTACGGCTTGGCGAACGCATGCTGCACAGGGCAAAGCCGCGTTCGTGACGAGCGTAAACCAGTTCCTCGTTGACCGGTGGCGTGTAGGCCAGAATACCCAGCCAGCCAAACGGATAGACCCTTTCGAACACCTTGAGGCAATCGCTCGGAATCGACTGCCGCGCCACACCGTGAAAGCCGTCGCAACCGGCGATGTAATCGCAATCAAGCCGCCAGGTTTCACCGTCCTGCTCGAAGGTGACATAGGGTTCAGCGGTTTTCATGCCGTGGGGCTGAACGTTGCTTGCCTGATAAATCGTCTGCGCACCCGCGTCCCGACGGGCGGCCATAAGGTCGCGGGTGACCTCGGTCTGGCCGTAAATCATGACGTTTTTGCCGCCGGTCAAACCGTGCAGATCAATGTGCACGCGCCGTCCGCCAAGCACCAGTTCGAAGCCATCGTGCAGCAAACCTTCGGCGTCCATGCGCTGACCTACGCCGGCTTGCCGCAACAGCTCGGTCATGCCTTGCTCCAGCACTCCTGCGCGAATTCGCCCGAGCACATAATCTGGGGTTTTGCGTTCAAGGATGAGGGTGTCAATTCCGGCGTTATGCAGCAGTTGGCCGAGCAACAGGCCTGCGGGACCGGCGCCGATGATGGCGATTTGAGTTTTAAGCGTTTTCATTATTTTTATGGCTCGCAAGGTCCACGCAACTCGAGTCGGTGGAAGATCGTTTATGGATCGAGTGCTTGCATTTTTCCCTTGCGAGTTCGGCAATTGAAGGTGAAAACTGAGCCGAAAGCTGCACATTCTGCCAATCGGTGCGATTATCGCCCGTCATCCCCCAGAGGCCTGGACTGACGTTATGAACAAGCCTGACCTGCCTTCCATCCCGGTGTTCAAGCTCTACGGCGAAAGCCTGGACTGGCCCACCCCGGACTTGTTGCACTGTGAAACCATTTCCGCGCGTAGCCGCGAACACCATTGGGAGATCAAACCCCACCGCCACGCCGATTTGTCACAATTGCTGTTCGTATTCAAAGGTCAGGCAGAGCTTGAAATCGAAGGCAAACGTACGCAGCTGAACGAGCCGACAGTATTGGTGTTGCCGGCGTTGTCGGTACATGGCTACCGATTTTCCGAGGATGTCGAAGGGTATGTCGTGACGCTGGCAGCGCCGCTGGTAGCCCATCTTCAGTCGCAACTGGGCAACTCGATAAACGCATTGGCGCATGCGCAAAGCTACCCGGCGGGTATGGACAGTGACTATCTGAACAGCCAGTTCTGCGCACTGCAGATTGAATACACTGGTCATCAACCGGCGCGGGAGATGCTGATGCATGCGCTGGTCAGCGTGATCATGGTCTGGGTCAGTCGGCAGGTGATTGAGCGTCACAAGGCCAGTCAAAGGCCGCAGCGGGCGAGGGAGTACCTCAATGGTTTCATTAAACTGGTTGAAGAAACCTATCGCCAGCACGTAAAGGTCGAGGATCTCGCGCATCGCCTGGGGATTTCCGTTTCACACCTAAACGGCACGTGCCGTGAGCTGGCCGGGCAGCCAGCGTTACAAATCATGCATGAGCGCCAATTGCTTGAAGCAAAGCGTCTGCTGACCTACACCAGCATGACCATTTACGAAATGTCCGACGTATTGGGTTTTTCCGATCCGACCAACTTCACGCGCCTGTTCCGCCGCCGGGTGGGAATTTCGCCAAAGGCTTTTCGCGACCGCTTGAAGGCCGAGTCGGAGAACGACATCTGATGCCTTCCGCTAGCGAAGGGCGTTGAGCGTCGCGTTGTGGGGAATGCAGCGCTCGACGTTACAACTCGCGTATTCACGGGGCAGTTGTCGCAATTGCTCCACCCGCCAGGCTGCGGTCCCGTATAGCGCCAATGTGGCCGCGCAGGTGATGAAAATCGTGAGATACCTTCTTGTTTTGATGTTCATGGCGTAGACCTCTGAACGAATACCCGTGGGTACTGCTTTCAGTTTAGGTCAGCGTGTGGGAGTTGCCAGTGGAAGAGGGGTTGCTTCTATGCGGTCATTCAGAACGCTGATGAGCCCCTGTGGGAGCGGGCTTGCTCGCGAAGGCATGGCGAGCCTAAGCGAGCCACCGGACGTCAGGGGCAAGAGCATTTGGTTACTTGGTGCTTCTCCAAGTGACTCGCTGTAAAAGCGAAACCAATGTATGCCCTCACCGAAGAAACGGATATGTACACCCTGCGAAATGCTTTGGTCAGTGGGAGGCGAGCCTGCCTTGCGGCGTTCCAACCCTCAGCGCGATTGCGCCTGCTCCACCAGCCACCCCATCAATTCGCGCAACTTCCCTGAAGGCCCAGGCTTCTGCGGAAACACCAGGTAGTATGCCAACCCCGTCTTCACCTTCAAATCAAACGGCATCACCAGCCGGCCTGCGCTCAGGTCATCGCCGATCAGCGACCAGTCGCCGATTGCCACACCGGTGCCTTGCGAGGCCATTGACATGGCCAGGTCCAGCGTTTCGAAATGCTGGCCCATGCTGACATTGCTCAACTGCACGTTGGCCGTTTTCAGCCATGCATTCCAGTCGCGTTCGTCCCGGGTCGGGTGCAATAACAGATGCTGCTGCAGATCCTCAGGCGTGCGCAGCGGCACCGCGCCGTCCAGCAACGGCTGCGAACACACGGGCGTCAGTTGTTCGTCGAACAAATGAAAGGAGCTCAGCGCGGTATCCGGCGGGGGACCGTATACAACCGCCGCGTCGAACTGCTCACGATGAAAATCCACTCCGTGACTGATCGTGTTGGTCAGTTGCACCGGCACATCGGGACGCTCTTTTTGCCATTGCATCAGCCTTGGCAATAACCAGCGCATCACACAGGTAGGCGCTTTCAGGCGCAGGGTTTCGCGTCTTTCGCCAATTTGCTGCACCGCTTCGTCGATCAATACGAAGGCCTGCTGCACGCTCGGTAACCATTCACGCCCTTCAGCTGTCAGTTGCAAACCGCGCGCCTGGCGAATGAACAACGCATAACCCAGATGATCTTCCAGGCCGGCGATCTGTCGGCTCACCGCACCTTGGGTGATGTGCAGTTGCTCTGCCGCGCGGGTGAAGTTGCAGCATTGCGCCGTGATCAGAAAAGTGTGCAGCGCTGGCAGGGGAGGCAATCGTTTCATGGGGATCCGAGGTATGACGTGACAACATGGCTAGTATGACTTTTTATCCATTGTTGCGGCTACCTGTCGCCCGTTCCAATGAGGCCATTGCCGGATCTGCCGAATCATCATGAACAGTGTGCAGGCCCGGCGTCCCAAACGAACAAGAAGGGCATAGACATGGCGACGTGCGGCGAAGTATTGGTCAGGTTACTTGAGGATTACGGAGTCGAACAGGTATTCGGCATCCCCGGCGTGCATACCGTGGAACTGTATCGCGGGCTCGCTGGTTCGGGCATCAACCACGTGACGCCGCGCCACGAGCAGGGCGCCGGTTTCATGGCCGATGGCTACGCGCGCACCAGTGGCAAACCGGGTGTGTGCTTCATCATCACCGGGCCGGGCATGACTAACATCACCACGGCCATGGGCCAGGCCTACGCCGACTCGATCCCGATGCTGGTGATTTCCAGTGTGCAAACGCGCGGCCAGTTAGGCGGCGGTCGCGGCAAGCTGCATGAGCTGCCGAACCAGAGTGCGCTGGTCGCTGGCGTGTCGGCGTTTTCCCACACCTTGATGTCGGCGGCGGAATTGCCGGGGGTGCTGGCGCGAGCGTTTGCCTTGTTCCAGGCCGGTCGTCCGCGTCCTGTGCACATCGAAATTCCGCTGGACGTGCTGGTGGAAGACGCCGACCAACTGCTCGCCAGTCGCCCGGTGAACATTGACCGGGCGGGCGCTTCGCCCAGCGCAATCGGGCGTATGAGCAAATTGCTCGCCACGGCAAAACGCCCCCTGATTCTCGCCGGTGGCGGTGCGATCGAAGCGGCGGCCGAGCTGACTGAGCTGGCTGAATTGCTGGACGCCCCGATGGCCCTGACCATCAATGCCAAAGGTATGCTCGAATCCAACCATCCGTTGCTCATCGGCTCGACCCAGAGCCTGGTTGCCACGCGCGCCCTGGTGGCCGAGGCTGATGTGGTATTGGCGATCGGCACCGAGCTGGCCGAGACCGATTACGACGTCACTTTCGCGGGCGGGTTCGAGATTCCCGGCGCACTGCTGCGCGTGGACATCGACCCGGACCAGACCGTGCGTAACTACCCGCCGCAAGTAGCGTTGGTGGCCGACTCGCGCAACGCCGCCCAGGCGTTGCTGAGTGCGTTGTTGCAGACGTCGCTGGCCGAGCGCCGCAGCGATTGGGGCCAGGCGCGCGCCGCTCGCTTGCGCAACGAACTCGCCGCCACCTGGGATGCACCCACACTGGCCCAGACCCGCTTCCTGGAAACCGTTCTGCAGGAGTTGCCAGACGCCGTCTTCGTCGGCGATTCGACGCAACCGGTGTACACCGGCAACCTGACCTTCAACCCGCAGCGTCCGCGTCGCTGGTTCAACTCGTCCACCGGTTACGGCACCCTTGGTTACGCGTTGCCGGCGGCGATAGGCGCTTGGCTCGGCGGCAGCTGCGACAACGGCGTGTGTCCTCCAGTGGTGTGTCTGATTGGTGATGGCGGCCTGCAATTCACCTTGCCGGAACTGGCGAGCGCCGTCGAAGCGCGAACACCGGTCATTGTCCTGCTGTGGAATAACCAGGGCTACGAAGAAATCAAAAAGTACATGGTCAACCGCGCGATCGAGCCGGTCGGCGTGGACATCTACACCCCGGACTTCATCGGCGTCGCCAAAGCGCTCGGCTGCGCGGCTGAAGCGGTCGACGGTGTCGAGCAATTGCGTCACGCGCTGCGTAGTGCAGCCGATCGCCAGGGCCCGACGCTGATTGAAATCGATCAAGCGCAATGGATGAAGGCGGTGGCGAAATGAATTTCCCGACGAATCTGCAAGGACTGTTTATCGATGGTCAATGGTCGGCCGGCAGCGAGCATCTGCGCGTGATCAACCCGGCCACTGAAGCGCTGCTGACCACCGTCAACGGCGGCGATGCCCGAGCCGTCGATCAAGCCGTGCGAGCCGCAACGGCCGCGTTCAGCGAATGGTCGAAAACCACCGGCGCCGACCGTGGCGCGATCCTGCGCAAGATCGCGGCGGGCGTGCAGGCCGCCCGTGAACAGCTGATGAATGTGCAATCGAGCAACAATGGCAAACCCTTGTTCGAAGCGGCCATCGACGTCGACGACGTGATCGCCACTTTCGACTATTACGCCGGGCTGGCCGAGGCACTCGACGCGCAGCAGGACAACGCTGTGCAGTTGCCGAACGAGGATTTCAGTGCGCGCCTGCGTCGCGAGCCTTGCGGTGTGGTCGGGCTGATCGTGCCGTGGAATTTCCCCATGGTGACCACCGCGTGGAAACTCGCCCCGGCGCTGGCGGCCGGTTGCTGCGTGGTGCTAAAACCCTCCGAGGTGACGCCGCTACCGGAGCTGCAACTGGCCCGAATAATCGCCGACGCAGGCTTGCCCAAAGGTGTGTTCAATCTGGTCTGTGGCACTGGCCTCGTTGTCGGCGCGCCGCTGTCGGCTGACCCGCGCATTGCCAAAATATCCTTCACCGGCAGCAACGCGGTCGGCGTGCAGGTGATGCAGCGGGCGGCCGAAAGTGTGAAGGGCGTAAGCCTGGAGCTGGGCGGCAAATCCTCGCTGCTGGTGCTCAAAGACGCCGACATGGAACTGGCCGTGGAGCTGGCCTGTGGCGGTGGTTTCTTCAATGCCGGGCAAATGTGTTCGGCCACCAGCCGGGTGCTGGTCGCTGATGAACGGCTGGACGAATTTCTTGTTCGTTTGAAGACCCGCGCCGAAGCCATCCGCGTGGCTGATCCGTTCGATCCGAACGTGGAAATGGGCGCACTGGTCAATCAAGCGCAATACCAGCGCGTGCTTGGCCACATTGATCGCGGTTTGAGTGCTGGCGCCAGGCTGCTCTGCGGCGGCAATCGTCCGGCGGATCTTTCCCGCGGATATTTTCTGCAGCCGACGGTTTTCACTGACGTGCCGTTGGACAGTGCATTGTGGTGCGAAGAGATCTTCGGCCCGGTGATCTGCGTGCGCAGCTTTGCTGCTGAAGCCCAGGCGATTGCCCTGGCCAACGACAGCCAGTTTGGCCTGGTGGCCAGCGTGGTCACTCGCGACGCTGAAACTGCAGATCGGGTCGCTAACGACTTGCAGGCGGGGCTGGTGTGGATCAACGCGCCGCAAGTGATCTTTCCGCAGACAGCATGGGGTGGTTACAAACAGAGCAGCATTGGTCGCGAGCTGGGCCCTTGGGGCTTGCAGGCATTTCAGGAAATAAAACACGTGATCAGGGCGGTCTGAGATTTTAACGGCGCGCAGGGTCGGCGTTGTTCGCAAAAATCACTCCAGGCCCTCAAACCGTCAATCGCAGTCGCGCCAGATCGCGCAACGGTGGTGCGCCAAACAACCGGCTGTACTCGCGACTGAACTGCGAAGGGCTTTCGTATCCCACCCGATACCCGGCCGCCGCAGCTTCCAGCCCTTCGGCCAGCATCAGGCGCCGCGCTTCCTGCAGGCGCAATTGCTTCTGATATTGCAGCGGGCTCATGGCTGTCATCGCTTTGAACCTATGGTGCAGGGTCGACACGCTCAGGTTCACTTCCCTGGCCAGATCATCAATCCGCAACGGTTGCTCAAAATGGCCGTTGAGCCATTTGATCGCCTGGCTGATGCGATGGCTCTGGCTGTTGGCGATGGCGATTTCATACAGCCGGTGGCCCTGCGGACTGCGTAACAAACGATAGAGAATTTCCCGGCGAATCAGCGGCGCGAGCATGGCGATGTCTTTCGGCGCATCCAGCAAGCGCGCCAGGCGGAGTACTGCGTCGAGCATCGCAGTGTCGATTCGCTCGACATACAGACCGCGACCGGTGGGGCGAGTCGGTACGCCAAGCGGCCCGGCGTCGGCAATCAGTGCGGTAATTTCCGCTGGGTCAATGTCCAGCCGTACCGCCAGGATCGGTTCTTCAGAAGTGACATTTACCACTCGCCCGCTCAAAGGCATCGAGACCGACACCACCAGGTAATGGAGCGGGTCGTAATTGAAGAACTCATCGGCCAGGCGAACCTCTTTGCGACCCTGGGCCATGATGCAAAGCGCCGGTTGCGCCAGGACCGAAGCGAAGTCGTGTGATTTGCTGTGCCGCGACATGAACAGCGAGCTGACGCCTGTGGCATAGTTGCCATCGTCCTGAGTGTTGCGGCGGATGATCTGCGCCAGCTCCGCGCGCTGTTTTTCCATGTCGGTGTCCAGCGCAGCTTGAACTTGATCGAGCGACGACATGCAGTGCATCCTCAGCGTATCAATGGAATGGACCGAGCTTATGTTTGTGCAAGGCGCACCGCTAGACACATTCTGCGAGAAGCTTGCCTGATTCTGCACGTTGGCGATCAATGGACTCACTCAGGTTGCCCACCCTCCGCAAAACTTGCTTAAAACCCGGTTTTTAATGTGACGCTGGATTTACATGTTGTTACGAATGCTGAATCTTCGCCGCGCAGGATTGTGCAAAAAGCCGGCAGGAATCGACTAACCGCAAAGCCTGCGCCGCGCTTAACCTTGGATCCTGTCGCAGCCCGTCCCTTGGTTGCGGTCGACTACCTGGGAGGGTTGAACATGTCTAAGCAGATTCCCGTCAGTCACATGGCCTTCGTTCGTGCCCGCGCCGGATGCTCGATGGAACTCGGGGCGCGGCTCAGCGCCTTGATCGAGCCATCACGTAATGCGCCGGGTTGCCTGAGCTTTTCCCTGCAACATTCTCAATGCGATTCGGCGTTGTGGCTGGTGTCCGGTTTCTGGGTCAATCAACACGCAATGACGACCTATTTCAGCACACCGGCCATGCAGGTGTTCGCCGAGCTGGTGCAAGGCATGGTAGTCAATAGCCTGGATTTTCACACTTTCAGGGATGTGTCAGCAGAACAGGCTCGAGGCCACACCGAGTCATGGGTACACAAAATGGCGGGTTGAGGGTTTAATGGCTGCATTCTCATCATCCAGGATCCGCGACATGGCACGCAAAGCCTTTGAAACCTTCGAAGCCGTATCTGCCGTAGTGCCCCGCGAGGGTGGTTATTACGCGGCTATCGCTACCAAAGCCATCGGTGGTTCGGGTACGCCGCGCTTCAACAAGGTGCTGGAAGACCAGACTTTTACCACTGCCACCGCCGCGGATGATGCGGCCGCCATTCAGCTGACGCATTTGAAAGGTGTCAGCGAAGACGGCGATCTGATCTGGTAATTACTTCACCGCCCCCGGGCGGAACATCTTGAACAATGCTTCCGGCCCCAGCTGAAAGTAGTCCGCCGGGCCGCCGCCGCGCAAAATCGGTTCTGCCGCGGCGGTGTCGTATACGCCATCCTTGAGCAGCCATCTGGCGATGTGCACGGCGACCACTTCGCCGAGAATCAGCCAGCTCGGCACCACGTTGCCATCGGCCCTTTGCAGTTGAATGATCTGCGTGACCTTGCACTCGAACGACACCGGGCTTTCGGCGACCCGTGGCACCTGAATGATTTTCGACGCGACGGCCGTCAACCCGGATAACTCGAATTCGTTGACCTGCGGCTCGACCATGGCGCAGCTCTGGTTCATCTGCTCGGCCAACGGCCGGGTTGCCAGGTTCCAGGCGAACTCACCGGTCTGTTCAATGTTGTTCAGGCTGTCCTTGCGCCCGACGCTGGAGAAACCAATGATCGGCGGAATGTAGTTGAAAGCGTTGAAGAAACTGTAGGGCGCGAGGTTCAGGCAACCCTCGGCATCCTGGGACGATATCCAGCCAATGGGGCGCGGACCGACGATCGCATTGAACGGGTCGTGGGGCAGGCCGTGGCCGTTGGCGGGTTCGTAGAAATGGATATCGTCGGGCATGGCATATATTCCGGGAGGATCTGGAGGCGTTCATGGTGCAAGGACGAACGTATAATTTCCAGTGATGAAGTCCAAATGTGGGAGCGAGCCTGCTCGCGATGGTTTGTCAGCCAAGCTCAATGCGGAATGACTCACCGCTATCGTCGCAATGCCGCCCAGACCAGGCTCACTCCCACAGGGCGGGTTGTGGAATTAACAGAAAAGGGGCAGACCCGCCAAGGTCTGCCCCTTTCTGTATTGCATCAGCGAACTCAGTCAGTCTCGATCCGCGAATGTGTGCGCGTGTCTTTCATGGTGATGTACACCAGCAGCGACACGGCAATGCACGCGGTGACATACCAGTAATAACCGGTTTCCATGCCGATGCTCTTGAACCACAGCGCGATGTATTCAGCAGTACCGCCGAAGATCGACACGGTCAATGCGTATGGCAGACCGACGCCCAGTGCGCGGATTTCGGTCGGGAACAGTTCGGCTTTGACCACGGCGTTGATCGAGGTGTAGCCGCTGACGATGATCAGCGCGGCCATGATCAGGAAGAACGCGCCCCACCAGCTCTGGACCGTGTGCAGGGTGGTCAGGATTGGCACCGTGAACAACGTGCCGAGTACGCCGAAGGCGATCAGGATCGGACGACGACCGACTTTATCCGACAAGCCGCCGATCAGCGGTTGCAGGCACATGAACAGGAACAGGGTGGCTGCGGAAATGGTGGTGGAGTCGGAAATGCTCATGCCGACCGTGTTCACCAGGTATTTCTGCATGTAAGTGGTGTAGGTGTAGAACGCCAGGGTCCCGCCCATGGTCAGGCCGACCACGGTCATCAGTTCCTTCGGATGGCGCATCAAGGTGCGCATGGCGCTTTCTTTCTTTTCCTTCTGCACCTTGGTGAAGGATTCGGTTTCTTCCATGCCACGACGCAAGTACAGCGCGACCACGGCACACAGTGCGCCGATGGCGAACGGGATGCGCCAGCCCCATGCGTACAGTTCTTCGGTAGTGAGGGTGTTCTGCAGCACGATCAATACGCCCAGCGCAATGAGCTGGCCGGAGATCAGGGTCACGTACTGGAAACTTGAAAAGAAGCCGCGACGGTCCTTGGTCGCCATTTCGCTGAGGTAAGTCGCTGATGTGCCGTATTCGCCACCGACCGACAGGCCTTGCAGCAACCGGGCGAAAATCAGCAGGATCGGTGCGCCGATGCCGATGGTTTCATAACCCGGGCTGAGGGCGATCACGAGCGAGCCGAAGCACATCAGGTAGACCGAAGCCATCAACGCTTTTTTGCGACCGGCACGGTCAGCGTAAAGGCCCATCAGCCAGCCACCGATCGGACGCATCAGGAAGCCGACCGCAAAGATTGCGGCAGTGTTCAGCAGTTGTGCGGTGGTGTCGCCTTTCGGAAAGAAGGCTTTGGCGAAGTACAGGGAGAACGCGGCATAAACATACCAGTCATACCACTCGACCATGTTGCCGACCGAGCCGCTGAAGATTGATTTGATCCGGCTGGCGGTAGTTCTTTCTTTGGCCGGCGCGGCAGCCGACCCCTGGGGCAGTGTGGCGGAGTTATCCATTGAAGGATCCTTCATTTAATTGTTTTTGTGGAGCGCAATGAAACGCAGCCTGCGTGGGCTATAGCAGGAGCTGTGCCAAAGGAGAGAAGGCTGGTTTAGAGGGGGTAAGGGGATGACTTGAGCGGAAATCCGCTTATTTTTCAGTGCGTGTGAGCGGAAAATCGCTTATCGATTCCAGGGTTTTGTTGCCTGGGCTGCCTCATCGCGAGCAGGCTCGCTCCTACAATGGGCCAGTGTCCGCAATTCAGATGTGGGAGCGAGCCTGCTCGCGATGAGGCCAGATCAAGCGCCATAAAATTCAGCTGTCCTGCAGGAACATCTCGCGACTCAATCCGTGCCGCTGCATTTTTTCATTGAAAGTCCGGCGCGGCAGTTGCAACTCTTCGAGCACGGCTTTCACATCGCCTTTATACCGGGTCAATGCTGCGCGCAGGCAGTGCGCTTCGAAGGCTTCCTGCTGCGCCGCCAGCGACTGGCCAGGGTCGATGCGTGCCGGTGCAGGCTCATCAAGACCCAGCACCTGGCGTTCGGCAACATTCGCCAGTTCACGCACATTGCCCGGCCAGTCGTGACTCAACAGATGGCTCAGCTGCGGCCCGGTCAGCGGCGGCAGTGTACGACCCAGACGCTGCGCAGCCTTGTAGGCAAACGACTCGAACAACAGCGGAATATCCTCGCGACGATCGCGCAATGGCGGCAAGCGCAATTCCGCGACGTTCAAGCGATAGGCCAGGTCCTCGCGGAAACGTCCGGCCCGTGCTTCGTCGAGCAAATCCGGTTTAGTCGCTGCAATGATCCGCAAGTCGACGTTGATGCTGTGATTCGACCCCAGCCGTTCCAGCTTCTGTTCCTGCAGCACGCGCAGCAACTTGACCTGCTGCGCCAGCGGCATGCTTTCGATTTCATCCAGAAACAGCGTGCCGCCATCGGCATATTCCAGCTTGCCGATGCGTTTGCCCTGAGCGCCGGTAAACGCGCCGCTCTCGTGGCCGAACAGTTCGGCCTCGAACAACTGCTCTGGAATCGCGGCGCAGTTGAGCGCCACAAACGGCTTGTCGGCACGCGGCCCGAAGTCATGCAGGCAGCGCGCGACCAATTCTTTGCCGCTGCCGGTTTCGCCACGGATCAGCACGTTCACCGGCAACGCCGCGAGTTCCAGCACTTGCCGGCGCAACGTCTGCAAACCCCGAGACACGCCGAGCAAGGTCGAATCGAGTCTGGCGCGGTTGTCTGCCTGCTCGTGTAAGGCACGGTTTTCCAGAACCAGCCGGCGCTTGTCCAAAGCCCGGCGCAGACTGCCAAGCAAAGTTTCCGGGCTGAACGGCTTCTCCAGAAAGTCGTAGGCGCCGTCACGCATTGCGTCCACCGCCATCGGCACGTCGCCATGGCCGGTCAGCAGAATCACCGGCAAGTCGGCATCGCGGCGCTGTACTTCGGCGAGCAGTTCCAGGCCGCTCATGCCGGGCATGCGCACGTCGCTGAGGATGACGCCGGGGAAATGCCTCGGCAACTGCGCAAGGCATTCTTCAGCGCGGCTGAACAGTTGCACCTCGAAACCCGACAGGCTCAACCATTGTTCGACAGCGCTGCGGATGCTGCTTTCGTCGTCCACCACCATCACTGAGTTCAGCATCAGGCCTGGGTCTCCATATCGATGGGCAGGGTAACGGTGAACACCGCACCGCTGTTGCGATTGTCAGCGCTCAAGCGGCCGCCGGATTCGTGCACGATGGCAAAGGATACGGCCAGACCGATGCCTAGTCCTTCGCCCACCGGTTTGGTGGTGAAGAACGGATCAAAAACTTTCGGCAGATGTTCTTCAGCAATGCCACCGCCATTGTCGGCCACCGTCAGGCGCCACAATTTTTCGTCGGCTTGAAGTCGGATTACCAGACGTTTGCAGGGCTTGTCGCGCATTGCATCGAGGGCGTTGCGCAGCAGATTGATCAGGACCTGCTCCAGGCGAATCGCATCGCCACGTACCCAGGCCGGGCGTTGCAGGTGCAAGACCGTGCTCACCTGTTCCTCACGCAGGCGAGTATCAAGCAATTCCAGCGATTGATCGACCACCGTCGCCAGGTCCAGGTGTTCGCGCAAGCCGCTCGGACTCTTGCGCGCGAACGTTTTCAGATGACCGGTGAGGGCAGCCATGCGTATCAGCATGTCGTCCAGGGGTTTGAGCGCCTTGTAGGCGTCGTCGACCCGACCGTGGTCGAGTAACAGGCGCAACGTTGCCAGTTGCATGCGCTGCGCGGTCAGCGGTTGATTGATTTCATGCGCCAACGCCGCCGACATCTGCCCCAGCGCCGCGAGTTTGGCCGATTGCACCAGGCTGTCCTGCGCAGTGCGCAAGTCACGGGTACGTTTTTCGACCAGTTGTTCAAGCTCTTCTCGACTGCGCTGGCGCATTTTCGCCAAGCGCCAGCGCTGATTGAGGAACAGCAGCAAAAACACTAGCGCCAGCCAGAGGCCGGCTGCGGCGAGGGCAGCATTACGAGTGTCTTCGAAGGCAATTTTTGGCAGACGCAGCAGGTGCAATGTCCAGCCCTGCGCGGCCAGTGGCGCTGATTCCCACAGGTAATCGGCGCTACCGTCCGGGCCATCGACGCGTGCCAGGTCACTGTTGTCATCGAAGCGCCGCAACGATTCAAATTGCAGCGGCGTCAGGATTTGCTTGTCGTACTGGCGGGTGGTTTTGAGTTCTGCGTGATCGCTGTCGCTCAGCGGTTTCAACAGGCGGTAGCGCCAACCCGGCTGGTTGGCGATGAAGATGATCCCCCGTGCGTCGCTGACCAGTAAGGTGTCGCTGCCCTGACGCCATTCGCGTTCCAGTTCCGGGAACTCGAGCTTCACCACCATGGCGCCGAGAAAGCGGCCATCGTCGGCCGTGACTGCACTGGAGAGAAAGTATCCTGGAATCCCGCTCGTAACGCCGACCGCGTAAAAACGCCCGGCACCTTGCGTTCGGGCCTGGATGAAATATGGACGGAAGGCGTAGTTATGGCCGACGTAACTGCTTGGCAGACGCCAGTTGCTCGCTGCGATGGCCAGCCCGGTCCGATCAAGCAGTTCCAGGCTCGAAGAGGCGGCCGCGCCGTTGATTTTCTCCAGCTTGCGATTCAACGCGTCCTGCAGATGGGGTGTCAGCGGACCGTTGAGCGCCGAGCGCAATTCCGGGTCCAGCGCCAATACCGCGGGCAGCGCTCGATAGCGTTCGATCAGGGTGTGCAGGGAAGTGGCGTACAAGTCCAATTGTTGACTTGCCCGGGCGGCGTCTTCTACCAGGGCCTGACGCTCGGCCTGGCGGATGGCGAGGGTCGCGACGAGGATCGCGCCAGCGAAAATCAGCAAGGTGTACAGCGCCAGGCGCAAGGTACGAGAGGGCTCAGACATGCCGGGCGTTACACACAATGTTCGGAGGGCCGCACCATACCATGGGCAATAAAAAAGGCGACAGGAGGATCAGCCCCTGTCACCTTTCGCTTGTCCAGTCAGAAACGCTTATTGCACTTCAACTGCCAGGCTTTCACTGATCTTCTGCTGCCAGATCGCAGGGCCGGTGATGTGCACCGACTCGCCATTGCTATCGACTGCAACGGTCACCGGCATGTCTTTCACGTCGAACTCGTAGATCGCTTCCATGCCCAATTCGGCAAAAGCAACTACGCGGGATTTCTTGATGGCCTGGGCCACCAGGTAAGCCGCGCCGCCGACTGCCATCAAGTAAACCGCCTTGTGGTCCTTGATCGCTTCGATGGCGGTCGGGCCGCGCTCGGATTTGCCGATCATGCCCAACAGGCCGGTTTGCTCGAGGATCTGACGGGTGAACTTGTCCATCCGTGTCGCCGTGGTCGGGCCCGCCGGGCCGACAACTTCTTCGCGCACCGGATCAACCGGACCGACGTAATAGATGAAGCGGCCCTTGAGGTCTACCGGCAAGGTTTCGCCCTTGTTGAGCATCTCGACCATGCGCTTGTGCGCAGCGTCGCGACCGGTGAGCATTTTGCCGTTGAGCAGCACGGTTTCGCCCGGCTTCCAGCTTTGCACGTCTTCCGGAGTCAGGGTGTCGAGGTTGACGCGACGGGCCGACGGGCCGGCTTCCCAGACGATTTCCGGATAGGCATCCAGCGGTGGCGCTTCCAGCGAGGCCGGGCCGGAGCCATCGAGCACAAAGTGCGCGTGGCGGGTCGCGGCGCAGTTGGGGATCATGCACACCGGCAGCGAAGCGGCGTGGGTCGGGTAATCCATGATCTTCACGTCAAGCACGGTGGTCAGGCCACCGAGGCCCTGGGCGCCGATGCCCAGTTGGTTGACCTTCTCGAACAGCTCCAGACGCATCTCTTCGATACGGTTGGACGGGCCGCGCTTTTTCAGCTCGTGGATGTCGATGGATTCCATCAACACTTCCTTGGCCATCACCGCCGCTTTCTCGGCGGTGCCGCCGATGCCGATGCCGAGCATGCCCGGTGGGCACCAGCCGGCGCCCATGGTCGGAACGGTTTTCAGAACCCAGTCGACGATCGAGTCGGACGGGTTAAGCATGGCCATCTTCGATTTGTTCTCGGAACCGCCGCCCTTGGCTGCCACGTCCACTTCCACGGTGTTACCCGGAACGATGGAGTAGTGGATCACGGCCGGGGTGTTGTCCTTGGTGTTTTTGCGAGCGCCCGCCGGGTCGGCGAGGATCGACGCACGCAGGACGTTTTCCGGCAGGTTATAAGCCTGGCGCACGCCTTGGTTGATCATGTCGTCCAGGCTCATGGTGGCGCCATCCCAACGCACGTCCATGCCTACACGGACGAACACGGTGACGATGCCGGTGTCCTGGCAGATCGGACGGTGGCCGGTGGCGCACATGCGCGAGTTGATCAGAATCTGCGCCATCGAGTCACGCGCTGCCGGCGATTCTTCGCGCAGGTAGGCTTCGTGCATCGCCTGAATGAAATCAACGGGGTGGTAATAGGAAATGAACTGCAAGGCGTCGGCAACGCTCTGTATCAGGTCATCTTGCTTGATCACGGTCATCAGTCGCGCTCCTCTAAAAGACGGGAACATTCTAAAGAGCAGCTTCGAGTTCCAAGCTTCAAGTGGCAAGTCCAGAGCAGTACGGGGACTGCTCCAGCTGCCGCTGGAAGCTTGAAACCTGGAGCTGCTCCTCTGGCGCGCCGGGCATGCCGGCGCGCCGCTAAAAAGGCGCGGCAGTATAGCGCGGGTCGCCAGCGTAAACACGCGCCGGCAGTCAATCGTTGGTCGCATGGGTGGCGGTGCAGATAACCTGCGCGGGCGCGCTCACCGGTAGGCGCCGGCTGGCTGGCGACAGCGGTGTGGCAGCCAGCCTAATGGAAACTGGCAAACCGCTATCGCCGGCCAGCCGGGTCCTGCAAAAGTTGCAGGCGCCGTCAACGGTTGGTCGGGTCATCCCTTTGACGCCAGTTTTTCTCCCCAAAAATTCAATGGTCATTTGCCTGACTGACCACTAAAGTGGCAGTCGGTCTGTAGAACAGGACGCTCTGTCAGCCTTCTTTTGCACGGTGAGTCAACGATTGACCCATAACGCCATTCAACGCCTTTTGCTCAAACGCTTCGCCCTCGCAGCCGGCACCTACGCTCTGGCCTTGCTGCTGCTGTGGCTGGCGTTTTTTACAGGCCATTATGATGAGCCGTTGGCCAGTGTGGCCGTCGGCAGCGCCCTGGTGGTCATCAGCCAGGCGACGCTCTTCGCGCTTTTTTACAGCGGCTGGAACCTGCGTTTCCCTGACCCCAGCCTGACCGAGCCCCAGGTATTGCTGGGGCTGGGCTGGCAAACCTGGCTGATCGCCAACCTCGACGAGGCTCGCGGCGCGTTCCTGGTGTTCTACCTGCTTATTCTGCTGTTCGGGCTGTTTCACCTGTCCCGCCGCGCATTTGTGCGATGCGCGTTGCTGGTTTTTTTCAGTTTTTGCGCGATCACCCTGTGGGAGGGCTACCACTTCGAGCTGGCCGACCCGGCGCTGTCTGCGCTGCAGGTGTGCGTGCTGCTGATCGTGCTGATCTGGCTGGAACTTTATGCCCGTTATGTCCAGGCCTCGCGGCAACGCATGCGCCAGCGCCGCTTCGCTTTGCAGGCGCATCAGGACACCTTGCGCGGCATGATGCGCCAGCTGGAAGACTTGGTCGCCACGGACGAACTGACCGGGCTGTTCAATCGCCGGCATTTCCTGCGCCTGGCCTCGCGCGAACTCAATGCCATGGAGGCCGGCGTGGTCCACGGCCTGGCGCTGATCGACCTTGACCACTTCAAACGCATCAACGACGTGCATGGACATGCGGCCGGCGATCAGGTGCTGCAGGCCTTCGCCGCTGTTGCCACGGCGTGTCTGCGCGAGGGCGATGTGCTGGCCCGCTACGGCGGCGAGGAGTTTGTCCTGTTGTTGCCCGATTGTGATCCGGAACGCCTGACCGCCTGCTGCGAACGCCTGCGCATTGCGTTCACCGATGTCGAGCTGATCGGTCTGGATGTCGCTCACCTCAGTTTGTCCGCCGGCATGACCCTGCTGGAACTGGGCGACGACCTCGACGACGCGCTGCAGCGAGCCGACCAGGCGCTCTATCGGGCCAAACGCGACGGCCGCAATCGGTGTGCCGCGGCGTGGGAAAACGTCGATGCCTGAGGTACGCGTCGGCGAGCGCCAATGGTCGGTGGCGGCCGGCAGCAACCTGCTGGATGTCTTGAATCGCAATGGTGTGCCGGTGCCTTACAGCTGTCGCGCCGGCAGTTGTCATGCGTGTCTGGTGCAGTGTGTGCGAGGGTTGCCTGGTGACAATCGGCCGGATGCTTTGAGCGCAGAGCAACGGGCGCAAGGCTGGCGGCTGGCATGCCAGTGTCAGGTAGTCGAAGACTTGCAGGTGCACACTTTCGATCCGCAACAGGACGGTCGCCCGGCCGAAGTGGCAGCCGTCGACTGGCTCAGCGCCAACGTGTTGCGCCTGCGCGTCAAACCGCAGCGGCCGCTTCGTTACAGCGCTGGCCAGCATCTGGTGCTTTGGGCAGGCCATGTGGCGCGTCCTTATTCTCTCGCGAGCCTGCCGGAAGAAGACCGGTTCCTGGAATTTCATCTCGAATGTCGGCATGCCGGGGAATTCAGCGATGCCGCCCGCCAGCTCAGGATCGGCGATCCGCTGCGGCTGGGTGAGTTGCGCGGCGGCGCGTTGCATTACGATGGCGACTGGCAAAACCGACCGCTGTGGCTGATGGCTGCCGGCACCGGGCTGGCGCCGTTGTTTGGCGTGTTACGCGAAGCGCTGCGGCAGGATCATCAAGGTGACATCCGCGTCATTCACCTCGCCAATGATGCCGATGAGCATTACCTGGCTAAACCCCTGCAAGCCATGGCTGCCAGCCGCCCCAACCTGAGTGTCGAGCTGTGGACACCGACCGGCTTGCCCGAGGCTTTGGCGCAACTGCGGCTTGTTTCCCGGCAAACCCAGGCCTTACTCTGCGGGTCACCCGCCAGTGTCGAGGCCTTCGCCCGACGGCTCTATCTGGCAGGATTGCCGCGCAATCAGCTGCTGGCCGACGTGTTCTTGCTGCGCAGCTGAGTGCTGATGATTCAGACGCGAGACTGACCGACCATGACCGATGCCATCCAGATTGAACGCGAACGGGGCGTGCTGATCCTGCGTCTGAACCGTCCTGACAAGAAAAACGCCCTGACCGGCGCCATGTACAGCCGACTGGCGCTAGCCCTCGAGCAGGCCGACGCCGACGCTGAAATCAACGCCGTATTGATCAGCGGCTCCAGCGAATGCTTTACCGCCGGTAACGACATCGCCGACTTCCTCGAACAACCGCCGAGCAGCCTCGACAGTCCGGTATTTCATTTCATGCTCAACCTGCTCGAGTGCAGTAAACCGGTGATCGCCGCTGTGGCGGGTGCCGCGGTCGGAATCGGTACAACGCTGCTGCTGCATTGCGACCTGGTGTATGTGAGCCGCGATGCGCGCTTGCGAATGCCGTTCGTCAATCTCGGACTTTGCCCGGAATTCGGCTCCAGCCTTCTCCTGCCGCGCTTGCTCGGCCACGCGAGGGCGTCGCAATTGTTACTGCTAGGCGAAGGGTTCAGTGGCGAACAAGCGGCAGCCTGGGGCATTGCCACCGAGGCACTGGCCAGCGGCGAGGCGGCTTTGGCCAAGGCGCGGGAGATGGCGCTGCGATTCGAATCGCTGCCACCCGAAGCGGTACGCACGAGCAAGCAACTGATGAAGGCCCCGGACCGTGAGCAGTTGCGCCGGGTGATAGAAGAAGAGGGCGCATTGTTCACCCAACGGCTGCGTTCGCCGGAAGCGGTTGCGGCGTTATCGGGCTTTATCAACCGGCATTGATTGTACCCTGACCTTGCGGGCTCTTCGCGGGCAAGCCTCGCCCCCACAGGTTTTATGCCGCAACGCGTTGTGTGGCCCTGCCCAATCCCTCGAGCGAATGGTGCGACATTCCGATTTGCCCGCGAAGTCGTCAGTACGGGCACCCCAACTGCTCTGAAAAGCACAAGCCCCGCCATTTACATGGCGGGGCTCGTGTCGTTCAACAACCTGTCACTCAGACCTGGGGGTCGCCCACATGCAGGATCTTCATTCCGTTTGTGCCGCCGGTGGTGTGGTAGCTGTCGCCCTTGGTCAGGATGACCCAGTCACCTTTCTCGACAACGCCGCGCTTGACCAGTTCGTCGATCGCCTTCTGGCTGACTTCGTGCGGCTCAAGCGACGCGGGATCGAATGGAACCGTGTACACGCCACGGAACATCGCAGCGCGTGCCTGCGTCTCGCGGTGCGGCGAGAAGGCGTAGATCGGCACCGAGGAGCGGATGCGCGACATGATCAGCGGGGTGTAGCCACTTTCGGTCAGAGCGATAATTGCCTTCACGCCCGGGAAGTGGTTGGCGGTATACATGGTTGCCAGCGCGATGCTTTCGTCGCAGCGGGTAAATTCCTTGCCGATGCGATGGCTGGAGGTCTTGCCGGTCGGGTGCTTTTCCGCGCCAACGCAGATGCGCGCCATGGCTTGTACCGCTTCCAGCGGGTACAGACCGGCGGCGCTCTCGGCCGAAAGCATCACGGCGTCGGTGTAGTCGAGCACGGCGTTGGCCACGTCGGACACTTCGGCGCGGGTCGGCATCGGGTTCTGGATCATCGACTCCATCATCTGGGTCGCGACGATTACTGCCTTATTGTGGCGACGCGCGTGCAGAATGATTTTCTTCTGTATACCCACCAGCTCGGCGTCGCCGATTTCCACCCCGAGGTCACCACGGGCGACCATCACTGCATCGGAAGCCTTGATCAGACCGTCGAGGGTTTCGTCGTCGGCCACGGCTTCGGCGCGTTCGATCTTCGCCACCAGCCAGGCAGTACCGCCAGCCTCGTCACGCAGCTTGCGCGCGTATTCCATGTCGGCGGCGTCGCGAGGAAAGGACACCGCGAGGTAGTCGACTTCCATCTCTGCAGCGAGCTTGATGTCGGCCTTGTCTTTCTCGGTCAGGGCAGGAGCAGTCAGGCCACCGCCGCGACGATTGATGCCTTTGTGATCCGACAGTGGGCCGCCGATGGTCACGGTGCAATGCAGCTCGGTGGCGGTGGCGGAATCGACCCGCATCACCACGCGACCGTCGTCGAGCAGCAGTTCGTCGCCGACGCCGCAATCCTTGACCAGATCGGGGTAGTCGATGCCGACCACTTGCTGATTGCCTTCGGTCAGAGGATGGCTGGTGGAGAAGGTGAAGTGATCGCCAATCTTCAGCTCGATCTTCTTGTTGGCGAATTTGGCAATACGGATTTTCGGACCTTGCAGGTCACCCAGCAGGGCGACGAAGCGACCGTGCTTGGCGGCGAGATCCCGCACCAGCTTCGCGCGAGCCTTGTGCTCGTTGGGAGTGCCGTGGGAAAAATTCAGGCGGGCGACGTCCAGGCCAGCCAGAATCAGCTGTTCGAGAACTTCCGGCGAGTTACTGGCCGGGCCAAGGGTAGCGACGATTTTGGTACGACGGACGGACATGCAAAGACTCCTGAGTTCAAGCGCTGAGTGAGGCTACTATGGTCTCGAGGTGTAGTCATTGTTCGTGTGCACTACTTTTTGTGCAGAACTTTTTGATTCGCCTGTGGCAAAGAACATTGCTGAAGATTTTCGCCAGCGGGTCGATACAGAGCTCAAGACAGGAGAACCGTCATGCGAATTTTGCTCATAACCGTGCTTGCCCTCAGTGTTCTGGGTTGCACCCGTTGGTCGATGAACCATCATTTGAATAATGCCTACAGCGCCTACGAACGGGGCAATTGCGAGCAGGTCACCCTCGAGTTGTCGAAAGTCGAACGCGCCAGCCGCGCGCGGCCCTACGTGTGGCCGGAAGTGTCAATGCTGCGAGGCTTGTGCCTCGAGCGTCAGAAGCTGTTTGTCGATGCCGCGCAAACCTATCAATTCATCCTGGCGTCCTACCCGCAAAGCGAATACGCCTTCCGTGCCCGCGCCCGCCTGGAAACCTTGCAGTCGTTGGGCCATTACCCTTTGCGCAGCACCACCGCTGTCGTTCGCCCGACGCGCTTGTGATTGCACTCGTAAGCCATGGCTGGCCGTGCGACGGCGGTCAGCTATAGTCATAGAGTCGATTCAGAGCCAGGGCTCTCGAACGACGTAACACCTGTGATCGGCAAGGGTAGGCGGCAGCGGCGTCACGGACTGTTGCACCGGGATCGGGGAGAGCGTGTCGACTTGACGAGAAGGCCCGTTCCGAAGCAATTAGTGCGCCCCTGTGCAAGGGCTTTGCGTGGCGAAATCACCATGTTCATCGACCGCCGGATCGAGCGGCATCAACTGCCGTATTTTTTGAAAGTGTTCAACGGTGTCAACGACAAACCCATCGGCTTTCTGGGCAACGTCTCCGCAGACGGGCTGCTGTTGATCAGCCAGTTACCCATGATGATCGGCGTTGAGTTCGCATTGCGCCTGAAGGTTCCCGGTACCGATGGCTGCCAGCAGGTCATTGACCTGAGGGCCAGCTGTCTGTGGTGCCACGAGGACGCGACTCCCCACCATTACGACGCCGGATTCAGCCTGCAATGGGCACCGCCGGAATATGGGCAGTTGGTCGAGGCATTGAGGCGCTATTTCAGTTTTCAGCCGTTGCCGGCGTCTGCGTAAGTGACACCGATTCGCGCGCGTCACATCAGACCTGCGCGCTTCCAGCTCAGGTATCGCGTCACCAGCTGCGCGCCCAGTTGGTTGGGCAGCGCATCCAGCACCTGCACGCCATGGGCGCTCAAGCGTTCGTGAAGTTCAGATCTGGCATTCAGATAATCCACCGTCCCGCAATAAGTCAGCGCGTCGGACAAGGTTTGCACGGCTTGCTGGCGCGCACTGTCCAGCACGTCTTCGCGCAGGCTGGCTACCAGCACGAAATGGTGCACGCTGAGTCTTTTCACAGCGGCCAGAAGTTCGTCATCGTCCTCATCGCGCAGATTGGTGACCATCACCACCAGGGCCCGACGTTTTTGCCGGGCGAGCAGTTGCGTGGCGGCGGACGAATAGTCGGCGCTGTGTCGAGAGCTGTTCAGGTCATAAACCGTGTTGAGCAACACGTTCAACTGGCCCATGCCTTTGACCGGTCCCAGATAACGTTGCTGCTCTGCCGCGAACGTGCTGAAGCCGACTGCATCTCCCTGACGCAGCGCGACGTAACTGAGCAGCAGACAGGCGTTCAGCGCATGGTCGAAATGCGCCAGTTCGCCGTCCTGGCTGCGCATGCGTCGGCCGCAGTCCAACAGGAAAATGATCTGCTGGTCACGCTCATCCTGGTACTCCCGCGCAATCGGTGTGCGCTGGCGGGCGGTGGCTTTCCAGTCGATCTGGCGCAGGCTGTCGCCTTCGCGAAATTCCCGTAGCTGATGAAACTCGAGGCCCTGACCGCGCCGCTGATTTTGCCGCACGCCGAGCTGGCTGAGCCAGTTATCCACGGCCAGCAATTGCCCCCCGTAGAGCCGGGCGAAATCAGGGTACACCCGGGTGTCGTCGGTCACACTCAGCAACCGTTTTCCGGACCAGAGCCCCATTGGGCTGGGCAGACTGATCTCGCAACGTTCGAAGGTGAAGTGACCGCGTTTGAGCGGGCGCAGCCGGTAGCCGATCTCACTGCGTTGCCCCGGTTGAAGCTCGACGGTCAAAGGCAGATTCTCGAAACTCAGACCATCGGGTACGTGATCGTAAATCTGGATATTCAGCGGCTGACGCAAGTCATGTTCAACGTGCAGTCGCACCTCACTCCAGCGACCCAGGGCGAGACTGCCAGGCATTTGTCGCGCTGCCTTGGGGGAGGGCAGCCGTTGGAGGCGAACGGCATCGACGATCGCCAGGATAACGATTGCCAGCAGCAAACCCCAATTGATCGATAACAGGCTTGAGGGAATGGCGATGCCCAGTGCCCTTGAAGCGCCCAGTCCGATGCTGATGGCCAGCAGGACCACGAGCCAGCCCAGCAGCAGCCGCGAAGGTTTCACAGACGCGGCGCCGGAACTTGATCGAGCATTTGACGCAATACCTGATCCACTTCCAGCCCTTCGATATCAAGCTCCGGTGAGATACGCACACGGTGGCGCAACACGGCCAGCGCGCAGCCTTTGATGTCATCGGGAATCACGAATTCGCCGCC
>NZ_CABVGX010000054.1 GCF_902497625.1 Pseudomonas fluorescens
GGCTCTGGCCGCTGGACCGCACACGCGCTTAACCCCAGGACCATGATACTGAGCAGGGTGATACGAGCGATGGCCGTCATGAAGGCTTCCTGTTATTTGTCCGGGCTGTCGATTGTCAGTTTTTGCGGCGCGGTGGTGCTGCTGGCCAACGGCTGGCTGCGACCGATCCACTCGCCGGCAGTCGGTTGACCGGCGCGGGAGATGCGCGCAACGAGTTGGACTTCAGGGAAGTTGGACAGTTTCAATTGCGGCATCATTGCATCGGCATCACCCAGCTCGACGGTCGCCGGCAGATCGGCCACGGTCAGCCGTTTGGCAGCGAGCGGCGCCGGTGGGCCGGAGGTAGCGCGGGCGAATATGAACACGCTGTCGCCGGGCTGGACCTTGGCCTTGAGCTCGGGAGCGAGGTCGACACTGACTTTGAGCAGCGCCGCAGCCTTGGCCGCCGGCACTTCGGCCACCTTGCTGCCACTGGCGACCAGCTTCTCGCTGGCGCGGGTGATTCCGCCCTGCAGCGCAGCGCGTGAACTATCTTCCGGCGGCAATTGCGCCAGCAGACGGTTCCAGTAATCGATAGCGTCCTGATAACGCTCGCTTTCAAACGCGGCAATGCCCAGCAGACCGAGGCTGGTGACTTCCTTCGGATCGGCTTTCAACGCTTCGTCGGTCAGCGCCTGAACCTTGTCCGACCATTTTTTGCCATCGGCAAAGTACTGCGCCTGCGCCCACTGCCCGAGCAACTCAGGCTGACGCCCTGCAAGTTTCACCGTACGTTCGAAAATCTTCGCCGCATCAGCCGGCCGTTCCTGTGCCATATAGGTCCGACCGAGGAAGTACAGGCCTTCCGCCGAGTCTGGCTGAGCCTCGACCGCGCGCTCCAGGCGACGGGTCATCTCTTCCATCGATTGCGGCGCCTGGGCAAATTCGCGGGTCAGCTCGACCTTGTCGCTGGCACCGAAATGCAGGTAAAGCCCAAGCCCGACTACCGGCACCAGAATCGCCGCCAGCAACGGCCACGGTTTGCCCAGACGCGACACCCGCGGTGCTTCAACGCCCTCGGTATCAGCGAGCAGCTCGCGCGCCGCTTCGGCGCGACCGGTGTCCACTTGCGCGGTATTGAGCACGCCCTCTTCCTGCTGAGTCTGCAGTTCGGCAACGCGCTCCTGATACAGCGCGACGTTGAGGGCAGTGCGATCCTCTTCAAGTTGTGCGCGACGGCCGCGCAGAACCGGAATCAGCAGAAAACTCAGGGCAACCAAAAGCAGCAGACCTGCAGCGAGCCAGAAATCAATCATTCTTGGTTTTATCCAACAGGTGGTCGAGGCGCTCGCGCTCCTCGGCAGAAAGCGAATCCGGGGTGTCGGAGCGTTGCACGCGGCGACGACGGACAATCACGGCAATGAGGACGAACCCACCCAGCAACAACGCGGCGGGGCCGAACCAGAGGAACGCGGTCTTGGCGTTCAGCGCGGGCTTGTAGCGAACGAAATCACCGTAGCGGTCGACCATGAAGTCGATGATCTGCTGATTATCCTTGCCCTCGCCGAGCATGCGAAAAATCTCTCTGCGCAGATCGGTTGCGATAGGCGCATTGGAATCGGCGATGTCCTGGTTCTGGCATTTCGGGCAGCGCAGTTCTTTGGTCAGCTCGCGGAATCGCTCGCGATCACTCTCTTGGGCGAACTCGTACGTATCGATCGCCGCGTGGGCCATGCTGGCCATGCTCAAGCCCAAAACAAAAGCGGCCATCCAGCGCTTCATGGCTTGGCCTCATCGACCAGCGCCTGATATTTGCCGGCGAGTTTCTCACGCCATACCTGCTCGTCGATCACGCCGACAAACTTGTCGCGGATAATGCCCTTGGCATCGATGAAGAAGGTTTCCGGAGCGCCATAGACACCGAGGTTCAAGCCCAGCGTGCCTTCCGCATCGCGAATATCCAGCTGATAAGGGTTATGAAATTCAGCCAGCCACTTCAGCGCATCGGCGTTGACGTCCTTGTAGTTGATGCCATAAATCACTACGCCCTGCTCGGCCAGTTTGTTCAATACCGGATGCTCGACCCGGCAGGAAATGCACCAGGTGCCCCACACATTGACCAGCGCCGGTTTGCCGAGAATATCAGCGCGGGTCAGGATCTTGTCACCTTGCACCGCTGGCAGGGAAAACTCCGGGAACGGCTTGTTGATCATTGCCGAAGGCAACTCGGCTGGATTCAGATACAAACCGCGATACAGGAACACCGCGACCAACAGAAAAATGGCCAGCGGCAACAACATCAACCAGCGCTTCATGCCGTGGCTCCCGTCATGCCCAGTGCTTCACGCACGCGGGTTTTCACTTTGACCCGATAACGCCGATCCATTGCCGCGATCAACCCGCCGAGGCCGGTGAGCAAGCCGCCGAACCAGATCCAGCGCACGAACGGTTTGACATGAACGCGGACGGCCCAGGCGCCGTCGCCCAGAGGCTCACCCAGCGCTACATAGAGGTCACGGGTGAAACCGGCGTCGATCCCGGCTTCGGTCATCACCGAATTCTGCACGGTGTATAGACGCTTTTCCGGGTGCAGCACGCTGATTTCCTTGCCGTCGCGGATCACCCGAACCGTGCCTTTGTCGGACGTGAAGTTCGGGCCTTCGAAATGCTTGGCGCCTTCGAACACAAACTGATAACCGCCCAGGTCCATCGACTCGCCCGGCGCCAGGCGCAGATCGCGCTCGGCACTGTTCTGACTCGATAACACCACGCCGAGCGCGCACACGGCGATGCCGAGGTGAGCGATCTGCATGCCCCAATAACTGCGGGTCAGGGTCGGGAGGCCTTTGATCAGACCTTTATGACGAGTCTTGTCGAAGATATCGCGCACGCCGGCCATCAACACCCAGGCAGCGAGCATGAAGGTTGCAATCACCGCCCAGTTGAAATCGCCGTAAGCGATACCTGCGACTACCGCCAATGCGGCGCTGCCGAGTAGCACCGGCGTCAGCATGTCGACCAGCCATTTGACCGGCGTGTCTTTCCAGCGCACCAGCATGCCGACCGCCATTACCATCATCAGCAACGCCATTAATGGAATGAACAGCGCATTGAAATATGGCGGGCCAACCGAAAGCTTGGCGCCGGTCATCGCATCCAGAATCAGCGGATACAGCGTGCCGAGCAGGATCATCGACGCCGCCACGACCAGCACCAGGTTGTTACCCAACAACAGGGTTTCCCGTGACCAGAGATTAAAACCGACATGGCTTTTCACCACCGGCGCGCGCAGGGCGAACAAGGTGAGCGAACCACCCACCACAAACATCAGGAAGATCAGGATGAACACGCCGCGCTCAGGGTCGGAGGCAAAGGCGTGCACCGAGGTCAGCACGCCGGAACGCACGAGGAACGTCCCGAGCAAACTCAACGAGAACGCAGCGATAGCCAGCAACACGGTCCAGCTTTTGAACACACCGCGTTTTTCAGTCACCGCCAGCGAGTGAATCAGCGCCGTGCCGACCAGCCAAGGCATGAACGAGGCATTTTCCACCGGGTCCCAGAACCACCAGCCGCCCCAGCCGAGTTCGTAATAGGCCCACCACGAACCGAGGGTGATGCCTATGCCGAGAAAGGCCCAGGCGACGATGGTCCATGGACGCGACCAGCGGGCCCACGCTGCATCGAGACGGCCGCCCAACAACGCGGCGATGGCGAATGCGAAGGCTACCGAGAAGCCGACATAACCCATGTAGAGCATCGGCGGGTGCACGATCAGGCCAATGTCCTGCAGCAACGGGTTGAGGTCGCGCCCGTCAGCGGGAATTTGCGGCAGGATCCGCGCAAACGGGTTGGAGGTGAGGATCAGGAACAGCAGGAAACCAGTGCTGATCATGCCCATCACCGCGAGCACCCGGGCCAGCATGACTTGCGGCAACTGGCGGGAGAATACCGAAACTGCAAAAGTCCAACCGCCGAGAATCAACGCCCACAGCAGTAACGAGCCCTCGTGAGCGCCCCACACCGCGCTGAATTTGTAATACCACGGCAACGCGCTGTTGGAGTTGCTCGCCACGTAGTCCACCGAGAAATCGTCGACCATGAAGGCGTAAGTCAGGCATCCAAAGGCGAACAGCAGGAACGCAAACTGCCCCCAGGCGGCAGGCTGCGCGAGGCTCATCCACAAACGATCGCCACGCCAGGCCCCAAGCAACGGCACCACGGCCTGAACCAGCGCGAAACACAGCGCCAGAATCATCGCCAGATGGCCCAGTTCGGGAATGAACAGTGCAGAACTCATCGGTTAGCCCTCTTTCACTGGAGTAGGTGCTGACATGCCGCTGTCCTTCAGGGCTTTGGTGACTTCCGGCGGCATGTATTTCTCATCATGCTTGGCCAGCACTTCGTCAGCCACAACCACGCCGTCCGCGTTGAGTTTGCCGAGGGCGACGATGCCCTGCCCTTCGCGGAACAGATCGGGAAGGATGCCGCGATAGCTGATGGTCACGGATTTATTGAAGTCGGTAACGATGAATTTCACGTCCAGCGAATCACCGGACCGTTGCAGCGAACCCGCCTCGACCATGCCACCGGCGCGAATCCGGGTGTCTTGCGGCGCTTCGCCATTGGCGATCTGGGTCGGTGTGTAAAACAGATTGATGTTCTGCTGCAGGGCACTCAGGGCCAGGCCGACAGCCGCGCCGACGCCGACGAGGATTGCCAGAATGATGATCAGACGCTTTTTGCGCAGCGGATTCACTTGCCGTTCTCCCGGCGCAGACGACGCGCCTCTTGTTGCAGATACCGCTTGCGGGCCAGGATTGGCGCCGCGACGTTGATAGCCAGCACCGCCAGGCAAATGCCATAGGCGGACCAGACATACAGGCCGTGATGGCCCATGGCGAGAAACTCGCCGAATGAAGCAAAACTCATCGCGAGGCCTCCAGGCTGCTCTGCACTTGCGCTTTCACCCAACTGGCGCGGGCTTCGCGCTTGAGTACCTCAAGACGCATGCGCAGCAACAGCACGGTGCCGAAGAAACAGTAAAAACCCAGAACTGTCAGCAGCAGCGGCAGCCACATCTCGGCGGGCATGGCCGGTTTTTCGGTGAGAGTGAAGGTCGCGCCCTGGTGCAGGGTGTTCCACCACTCCACCGAGTATTTGATGATCGGAATGTTGATCACGCCGACAATCGCCAGCACTGCGCAGGCCTTGGCGGCGCTGTCCCGATTGCTGATGGCGTTACCCAGCGCAATCAGGCCGAAGTACAGAAACAGCAGAATCAGCATCGACGTGAGCCGCGCATCCCAGACCCACCACGAGCCCCAGGTCGGCTTGCCCCAGATGGCGCCGGTGACCAGCGCCACGGCGGTCATCCAGGCACCGACGGGCGCCGCGCATTGCAGGGCGACGTCGGCCAGTTTCATCTTCCACACCAGCCCGACCACGCCGCACACTGCCAGCATCACATAGATGGATTGCGCGAGCATTGCGGCGGGGACGTGAATGTAGATGATCCGAAAGCTGTTGCCCTGCTGGTAATCCGGCGGCGCGAACGCCAGGCCCCAGACCATGCCAATGCCGATCAGCAGCAACGCCGCGACGCTCAGCCATGGCAGCATTTTGCCGCTGATGCCATAAAACCATTTGGGTGAGCCGAGCTTGTGAAACCAGGTCCAGTTCATTGCTGTTTCCATCACGGTTGCCGCTCGTTGTCACGAGCAGTCGAGGGTCTGCTTTCTTGACGAACTGGTCAAGAATTGCCCAGACCTTATTATTATTCGCCGACGCTGATCTTCAGGCCAGCCGCTATGGCAAAGGGTGTCAGGGTTATCGCCAGGGCGGTCAGGCTGCCAAGCCACAGGAGATAACCGGTCGCCGGCATTCCCTGCAGAGCCGCCTGCAAGGCACCACTGCCAAGAATCAACACCGGGATGTACAAAGGCAGAATCAGCAGCGCCAGCAACAGGCCACCGCGCTTCAAACCGACGGTCAGGGCCGCGCCCACCGCACCGAGCAGGCTCAGCACCGGTGTACCCAGCAATAACGAAAGCAGCAACACTGGCAGACAGGCGGCAGGCAACCCGAGCATCAACGCCAGCAACGGTGCCAGCAGCACCAGGGCCAGACCGGAGAAAGCCCAGTGTGCCAGTACCTTGGCCAAAACCAGAAGAGGCAGGGGGTGCGACGAAAGGACCCACTGTTCGAGGGAACCGTCCTCGAAATCACTGCGGAAAAGCCCGTCCAGTGAGAGCAGAACCGATAAAAGGGCCGCCACCCAGACCAGTCCCGGAGACAAGGTTTGCAACAATTGAGACTCGGGACCGACCGCCAACGGGAACAGCGCAACCACGATGGCAAAGAAAACCAGCGGATTGGCCAGTTCGGCAGGACGGCGGAACAGCAGACGCGCCTCGCGGGCGACCAACAGGCCGAAAACACTCATACGGCCCAGTTCCCCAAATCGATATCGCGATAGCCGGTCGGCATCCGGGTCAGCGTGTGATGGGTGGTCAACACGACCATGCCACCGCGCTCGCAGTGCGCCGCCAGATGTTCCTCGAGTTGCGCCACGCCCTGCTTGTCGAGCGCGGTGAATGGCTCGTCGAGAATCCACAGCGGCGGGCTGTCCAGATACAAGCGGGCCAGCGCCACGCGACGTTGCTGCCCGGCGGACAGCGTGTGACAGGGCACATCCTCGAAACCGCGCAGGCCCACCGCAGCAAGCGCCTGCCAGATCGCCTCGTGGGACGCCGGTTGATGCAGCGCGCAAAGCCAGCTGAGGTTTTCTTCTGGTGTCAGCAAGTCCTTGATGCCGGCGGCATGGCCGATCCACAACAGATCGCGCGCCAGTTCACTGCGCTGTTCGTGCAGCGGCTGGCCGTTGAGCAGCACCTGGCCGGCGGTCGGTTGCATCAGGCCCGACAACAAGCGCAACAGGCTGGTTTTGCCACTGCCGTTGGGACCGCTGATCTGCAGCATTTCACCGCAGGCCAGTCGCAGTTCGAGATTTTCGAAGAGCAGCCGAAGGTCTCGCTCACAAGCGAGTGCAACGGTTTGCAGGACTGGGCTGGTCAAGAGATCACGGGCCTTTACGGTTCAAGTCGGCAAGGGTGCGGCCGCTAAAGAGATGCAGGATAAATGCATTGGCGACCCGTTCCAGAGAGCTGCGTCAAACAAATGCAATGTTTTTAGCGCCCCGATAACAACGGGGCGGCATTATACATGCCATGCCCTACTCTAAAGAGGGCAATTTCTTCAGGTTGTGACCGCGTATGACAGGCGAAATGAACATCCTCCCGCTGCCGCCGACCTCGCCCGCGAACGCGCGGCCGCAGGTCGTCAGTGGCGAGTTACTGAAGTTGCTGGCGCCGATGGAAGGTCTGATCGCTGCCGGCCAGAGCGCCAAGGCGGAAGTGCTGTCGTTGAAGCAGGCGGACCAGACCTTCCAATTGTTGCTCAAGGTCACGCTGGACAGTGGCCGCCAGACCACCGTGCAAGCGATGAGCACCCAGCCGCTGGCTCAGGGTACCAACCTGGCGATCACCCAGCCATCGGCAGGGAATCTGGCTGTGACGGTGCAACAGGCGATTGCCTCCGGTGTGGCCACCCTCACCCGCCTCGACACCGCACAGTTGCCGGTTGGCACGCTGTTGCAAGGCACAGTGCTGACTTCCCAGGTGTTGCCGCAGGTGCCGGGCCAGCCGACCGTGTTTCGCTCGCTGGTGAGCCTTTTGAACACCGCGCAAGCCGGCAGCACGATGAACATCGACAGCCCGACGCCCTTGCGCATCGGCACCTTACTCAGCGCACTGGTGCAGGATGCGCACACCTTGAAATTCGTTCCGTTGGCCAACCGTCAGGAACAACTCGCGGTGACTCAGCAACTGGTCAGCCAGCAAAGCCGCCAGGGCTCGCTGGACGGACTGCTCAAACTCCTGCAAAACCTGCCGGCATCCGAGCAAACCCCGCGCGATCTGCGTGCAGCGGTGGAGAGACTGCTTGCCGGTCTGCCTGATGTGCAACAACTGAGCACACCCAAAGGTCTGGCCCAGGCGCTGGCCAACAGCGGGCAGTTTCTGGAAGCCAAGCTGCTGGCCGGACAGAACCCGTCACTGGCCCCCGACATGAAAGGCGATCTGCTGAAGCTCATCGCGCAACTAACCCCGGGCTTGCCCGCCAATACTCATCTGAACGCGATCATCGCTGCCAATACGCTGGCGCAAGCCATGCCGAGTTTCGTCCGCAGCGCATTGGGCATGCTCGGCCAGGTCAGCGCCAAGCCGCAGCCGGGCAGCTTTCCGTTGCCAGAGCGCATGCTGCAAAGTACGGAAGGCGAAGGTGATCTTGAACACTTGCTACGTCTGGCTGCGGCGGCGGTTTCACGCTTGCAAACCCATCAATTGTCGAGCCTTGAGCAAACCGGCGTGACGGATGATGGCCGGCTGATGAGCACCTGGCAGCTGGAAATCCCGATGCGCAACCTGCAAGACATCGTGCCGCTTCAGGTGAAGTTTCAGCGCGAAGAAGCGCCCGAAAAGGAGCAGCCCAACGAGCGCCGTGACGAACGCGAGCCCAAACAGCAACTGTGGCGCGTCGAGCTGGCGTTCGACATCGAACCGCTGGGGCCGATGCAGATTCAAGCGCAGTTGATCAGTGGCAATCTGTCCAGCCAGCTGTGGGCCGAAAGGCCGTACACGGCGAGTCTGATCGAAAGCAACCTTGGCGGACTACGCGAAAAGCTGCTCGCCTCGGGCCTCAATGTCGGCGATCTCGATTGCCACCTCGGCACTCCGCCGCAAGGCGCACACACCCGTCTGGAACAACGCTGGGTCGACGAAACCGCATGAATACCTCCGATACTCCCCGTCAGGCCATCGCCCTCAAATACGACGGAACCCACGCGCCGACGCTCACGGCGAAAGGTGACGAAGCACTGGCAGAAGAAATCCTCAGGATCGCTCGCGAATGTGAAGTACCGATTTATGAAAATGCCGAACTGGTTAAGCTATTAGCGAGAATGGAACTGGGTGATAGTATTCCTGAGGAGCTATATCGCACGATTGCAGAGATCATTGCCTTCGCGTGGAATTTGAAGGGCAAGTTTCCGGAAGGCAGTGATCCGAATGCGCCTATGGTCGAGAAGGATATGACCGAGCGTGGGGATGATTATTGAAACATAAATTTTTGCGCTTTAATAAAGCTCCGTCCCAAGCAATTAGCAGTCAGTATACAATGAGTGAAAACTGCTAGGCTTGGGAGCGGTTTTTTTGACAAATACAGCATTAACCGCATCGATGGTTAGTATCATTCAAGCTCAACTTCCTCGGCCACCAAACCATTCCAGCCGGGAAACCTGAGGAAACGGACCCGCTTGCCAACGAGTGGCGTCGCCTCAAACCATCCTTCAAAGCTTCTGTGATTAAACTTGTATTTACGCCCCCCGTCATCGTCCTCAATCTCACCTTTTATGAAACTCGTAGGCCAGTCCCAACTACCCCACGGATCTGTCAACTCTGCCCACACAATTACGCCAGTAGACTGATTCGGCTTGCTATCCATATCAATTCCTCCTAAGAATACATACAAACATAATGTTTGAGAAACTTCGAACCTCGAAGAAAAACAACGATAAGGGTTAACACTTTTGAGCTCAACTATCAGATCTGACGGTATTAACCCGCTAAGACGTTACGCACAATTAGATGTCAGCTATAAAAAATAGATCCAGGCATTAATGTAACGCAGCATTGCGCAATGGGTCGTTCACGCTGCGTCTTATGGCAAGGATTCGCAGGGGTACGATCCAAATGATGCGCCAATGGGCGAGAAGGATGTGATCGAGCGTGGGGACGATTGTTGAGGTTTGAAAATGCCTTCGCGAGTCAGCCCGTTCCTACATTTGATCTTTAGCGAACACGGGTTTTGTAATCGGCCGAGATCAGATGTGGGAGCGGGCCTGCTCGCGAAAGCGGCTGCGGGCCGATCGTAGCAATCAGTTCTTGTGCATCTTGCGCATCAACTCGGCCTCGGCCTGGGTCAGGCCGCAGGACGCCGTCAATTCGTCAACGCTCGCGCCCATGCCCACCAATCGCGCCGCTTGGGCAAACGACAGGCTCGACGGGTCTCGCTGTTCGAGCTGCGCCAGTTTGTCTGGCAACGGGCCGACGATTGCGCGCAGCTCGTGCAGGCTTTCGCCCATGCGCACGTTGCCGCTCTGATAATCGTCGACGCGCTTGGCCAGGTCCTTGATGCGCTGATCACGCAGCGCATCGCCCTCGGCCTGTTGCGCGGCAATCTGTCGTTGCGCGCGAATGTACGCCAGAAACATTGCCAGCGTGCCCGCCCAAAACAGGAACAGGACAACTACCGCTACCTCAAGAATCAATCAGATGTTCTCCAGATCCGACCATTCTTCTTCGCTCATCATCTTGTCCAGCTCGACGAGGATCAGCAGTTCGTTGTTCTTGTTGCACACGCCTTGAATGAACTTGGCGGATTCTTCGTTGCCGACGTTCGGCGCCGTCTCGATTTCCGACTGACGCAGGTAAACCACTTCGGCGACGCTGTCGACCATGATCCCGACTACTTGCTTGTCGGCTTCGATGATGACGATGCGCGTGTTGTCACTGATCTCGGCGTTCATCAGGCCGAAGCGCTGACGGGTGTCGATCACGGTGACCACGTTACCGCGCAAGTTGATGATGCCCAGCACGTAGCTTGGTGCACCCGGAACCGGAGCGATTTCGGTGTAACGCAACACTTCCTGAACGCGCATCACGTTGATGCCGTAGGTTTCGTTGTCGAGCTTGAAGGTCACCCATTGCAGGATCGGATCTTCGGAGCCCTTTGCCGCTGTTGCCTTGTCATTCATACCTTGCCCCTCGAAAAACCGCGCTGGCGGTGTGTGTTCCGTGCGCAGGCAGTAACTGCCCGCGCCTGTTTGTCAGGTTGATTTGAGCGTTGGCTTGCTGCCGCCCATGTGTTTTGCACCGCCGCTGGCAATGAGCTCGGCCAGTTCTGAGACGTCGAGCAAAGCACACATGTGTTCGATCACTGTGCCAGCCAGCCACGGTCGCTGACCGCGATGGCTGCGCCATTTGATTTCGTTGGGGTCCAGGCGCAATGAGCGGCTGACTTGATGCACGGCCAACCCCCACTCGTAGCCCTGAACCGAAATAACGTATTGCAGACCCTGGCGGAAATCATCGCGGTAGCGGTCGGGCATTACCCAACGCGCGGTGTCCAGCACTTTGAGGTTGCCAGCCTGACTCGGCAGGATCCCCAGGAACCAGTCCGGCTGACCGAACAGCGGCGTCAGCTCGTGGCCGGCCAGGGAATAAATCGAGCCCAGGCACACCAGCGGGACGGCGAGCGTCAATCCGGCGACATCGAACAACAGGCATTCGAAAGGTTCGGCGGCCCAGGCGGGTCGGCCGTTGCTCGCGACCGGTGGCGGCGTGTTGCTCGGTGGCAGGTGCACTTCGACAACCGGCGGCACCAAGGCATGCAACAGCGGCGCGAGGGTCGAGACGGATGCCAGCACTGGTGCCGGCGCCTCCTCGAGGACGACCGGTGCTTTGGCGACGCAGACCAGCACTGGCGCTACAACAGGCGCGGAATCTCCTGCAGACTGGTGTGCATCGCGGGCCTGCTCTTCGAGCACGGCGGCCTGGAATTCATCCAGCGCGCCCTCCTCCTCGACCACCTCGACTTCGACCGGCCCGGGCGCAGCTTCGATTTGCGGCGCCACCCACTCTTCAGTGGCGTCCATCAACAAGTTGTCCAGATAAGACTGGAGCGCCAATTGCGGACGCGAAGTGATCTTCACCGGCTTGTTCATGCGCAAGCCCCCACTGTAGGAGCTGCCGCAGGCTGCGATCTTTCAGCAATCTCGAAAACGTCGCAAACCAGGATCAACAGATCGCAGCCTGCGGCAGCTTCTACAGATAATGAATTCATCAAGCCACCTGCGGAACAAGTTGTGCCGTCAGCATGTGCTTGAGCAGCGCACGATACGCCAGCACACCACGGCTCTTGCCGTCGAACTGCGAAGGCGTCACGCCGGCACGGCTGGCATCGCGCAGACGCGTATCCACGGGAATGTAGCCTTGCCAGATTTCTTCGGGGTATTTATCGCGAAGCACCCGCAAGGTGCCCAGCGATGCCTGAGTGCGGCGGTCGAACAAGGTCGGCACGATGCTGAACGGCAGCGCGACTTTGCGTGAACGGTTGATCATCGCCAAGGTGTTGACCATGCGCTCCAGACCTTTGACCGCCAGGTGTTCGGTCTGCACCGGAATCACCAATTGCTGGCTGGCCGCCAAGGCATTGACCATCAGCAGGCCGAGCAACGGCGGGCTGTCGATCACCGCGTAATCGAAGTCCTGCCACAGCTGCGCCAGACTCTTGGCAATCACCAGGCCCAGGCCACTTTGGCCTGGCGACTGACGTTCCAGGGTGGCGAGCGCGGTGCTCGACGGCAATAGGGAAATACTCGCGTGACTGGTCGGCATCAGCAGCTGCCCCGGCAAGCCAGCCGGCACGTTGCCCTTGTGCAGGAACAGGTCATAGCTGCTGTGTTCGAGGGTGTCGGGGTCATAACCGAAGTAACTGGTCATCGAGCCGTGCGGGTCAAGATCGACCACGACCACGCGCTTGCCCGCCTCGGCCAGTAAACCGGCCAGAGCGATGGATGAAGTGGTTTTACCAACACCACCCTTTTGATTGGCGACTGCCCAGACTCTCATTCGGATTGTTCCACCCGGTCGGGTCGACCGGGAAAATGGCTCAGCGTGTTAATGCGGGCGACGGAGAATTGACGGCGCTCTCTCGTCCCGGCGACTTGACCGGGGTAGGTGCAGTTTGTGTGCCAGCCCGCTTCAATGCGGCGTCCGGCTTCGCATGAGCGGTACCGGTGCCGGTAAGACTGCGACGGACGTCCAGATTGCGCGACACCACCAGCACCACGCGCCGATTGCGCGCGCGGCCTTCGACAGTGGCATTGTTGGCTACCGGTTGAAACTCACCGTAACCGACCGACGCCAATCGACCGGGGTTAACCCCTTGCATGGCCAGCATGCGCACAATGCTCGAGGAACGGGCCGAGGACAGTTCCCAGTTGGTCGGGTATTGCGCGGTGCGGATCGGTTGATCGTCGGTGAAACCTTCGACGTGGATCGGGTTATCGAACGGTTTCAGGATCGCGGCCACCTTGTCGATAATGTTGAATGCCATGTCGCTGGGCATGGCATCGCCGCTGCCGAACAACAGGCTGGAATTGAGTTCGATCTCGACCCACAGCTCGTTGCCGCGAACAGTCATCTGATTGGACTTGATCAGGTCACCAAACGCGGCACTGATGTCATCGGCAATGCTTTTCAGCGGGTCGCTCGCGCCGGAAATGCCGGCGTCAATTTCATCGCTGTCCTTGATCAGGGGTTTGGCCGGAGTTACGGACAACGGACGTTCGTCGCCGATCGGAATTGGCTTGAGCGCCCGATCGGCGTCGTTGAACACGCCGACCAGGGCTTGCGAAATGACTTTGTACTTGCCTTCGTTGATCGAAGAAATCGAGTACATCACCACAAAAAAGGCGAACAGCAACGTGATGAAGTCGGCGTAGGAAACGAGCCAGCGTTCATGGTTTACATGTTCTTCACGATGCCTGCGTCGAGCCACGATTCACGTCCTCCATCAATCCATGAAGCCCTGAAGCTTCAATTCGATAGAGCGAGGGTTTTCACCTTCGGCGATCGACAAAATGCCTTCGAGCAACATTTCGCGGTAACGCGACTGGCGCAAGGCAACCGACTTGAGCTTGGCGGCAATCGGCAGCAACACCAGGTTGGCGCTGGCCACGCCATAGATCGTGGCGACGAAGGCTACGGCAATGCCACTGCCCAGTTGCGATGGATCGGCCAGATTGCCCATGACGTGGATCAGGCCCATCACCGCACCGATGATGCCAATGGTCGGCGCATAGCCGCCCATGCTTTCGAAAAATTTCGCGGCTTCGATGTCGCGGCTTTCCTGGGTGTAGAAATCCACTTCCAGAATGCTGCGAATCGCTTCCGGCTCGGCGCCATCAACCAGCAGTTGCAGGCCTTTGCGCGAGTAACTGTCGGGCTCGGCGTCAGCCACACTTTCCAGCCCCAGCAGACCTTCCTTGCGTGCAGTGAGGCTCCAGTTGACGACGCGATCGACGCCACCGGCCAGGTCGACGCGAGGCGGAAACAGAATCCAGCCGACAATCTGCATCGCCCGCTTGAAGGCGCTCATCGGCGCTTGCAGCAGGGCCGCGCCGAGGGTGCCGCCGATCACGATCAACGCTGCCGGGCCGTTAGCCAATGCGCCGAGGTGACCGCCTTCGAGGTAGTTGCCGCCGATGATGGCGACGAACGCCATGATGATCCCGATCAGGCTGAGTACATCCATCAGATACACGCCTCGACCAGGTGCCGGCCGATATCGTCAAGACCATACACCGCGTCGGCGAGGTCGGCTTTGACGATGGCCATTGGCATGCCGTAAATCACGCAGCTCGCTTCATCCTGAGCCCAGATTGCGCTACCGCTCTGCTTGAGCAGACGCGCGCCTTCGCGACCGTCAGCGCCCATGCCGGTCAACACCACCGCCAGAACTTTGTCACCGTAGGATTTCGCGGCTGAACCGAAGGTGATGTCCACGCACGGCTTGTAATTGAGGCGCTCGTCGCCCGGCAGAATCTTCACCGCACCACGGCCGTCAATCATCATTTGTTTGCCACCCGGCGCCAGCAGCGCCAGCCCGGGACGCAGGATGTCACCGTCCTCGGCTTCCTTGACGCTGATGCGGCACAGCTTGTCCAGGCGTTCGGCAAAAGCCTTGGTGAACGCGGCGGGCATGTGCTGAACCAACACGATCGGTGCCGGGAAGTTGGCCGGCAACTGAGTCAACACCCGCTGCAGTGCCACCGGGCCACCGGTGGACGTGCCGATGGCGACCAGTTTGTAAGCTTTGCGCTTGGGCGCCGGTGATGCCGGACTGGCCGCAGGCGCACGGGTCGGCATAGTCGCAGGCGCCGGACGTGCCGGTGCCGTGCTCGTGTAACTGCTGCTGACACCTGCAGGAGCCGGCGGCGCAACTGGCGCAGGCATCGGGGCTGGTGCGCTGTAAGAGCTGACACGACGATTGCTGCGCGAAATGCTCAGAATCTTCTCGCACAGCATCTGCTTGACCTTGTCCGGGTTACGCGAAATGTCTTCGAAATTTTTCGGCAGGAAATCCACCGCGCCGGCGTCCAGCGCATCAAGCGTCACCCGGGCGCCTTCGTGGGTCAGCGAGGAAAACATCAGGACCGGCGTCGGGCAGCGCTGCATGATGTGACGCACGGCTGTAATGCCATCCATCATCGGCATCTCATAGTCCATGGTGATCACGTCCGGCTTGAGGGCCAGCGCCTGATCGATTGCTTCTTTACCGTTGGTGGCGGTGCCGACGATCTGGATGTTTGCATCCGCTGAAAGAATCTCCGAAACGCGGCGGCGAAAAAACCCCGAATCGTCCACCACCAGGACTTTGACTGCCATAAAAACTCCGTTAGGCGGGGCGAGGCTGATCGCCCCGCGCCCCCAGAATCAAATACGCCGTGCGGCGTAACGCTTGAGCATGCTCGGCACATCGAGAATCAGCGCAATGCGGCCGTCACCGGTGATGGTGGCGCCGGACATGCCCGGGGTTCCCTGGAGCATTTTGCCCAATGGCTTGATGACCACTTCTTCCTGGCCCACCAATTGATCGACGACAAAGCCGATCCGCTGGGTGCCCACCGAGAGGATCACCACATGGCCTTCGCGCTGTTCTTCGTGAGCCGCGGAGCTGACCAGCCAGCGCTTGAGGTAAAACAGCGGCAGCGCCTTGTCGCGCACGATCACCACTTCCTGACCGTCGACCACGTTGGTGCGCGACAGATCGAGGTGGAAGATTTCGTTGACGTTGACCAGCGGGAACGCGAACGCCTGATTGCCCAGCATGACCATCAGCGTCGGCATGATCGCCAGGGTCAGCGGGACCTTGATGACGATCTTCGAGCCCTTGCCCTTGGTCGAGTAGATATTGATGGTGCCGTTGAGCTGGGCGATCTTGGTTTTCACCACGTCCATGCCCACGCCACGACCGGACACGTCGGAGATTTCAGTCTTGGTCGAGAAGCCCGGCGCGAAGATCAGGTTGAAGCAGTCCGACTCGCTTAGACGGTCTGCCGCGTCCTTGTCCATCAGGCCTTTCTTCACGGCAATGCCGCGCAGGACATCAGCGTCCATGCCTTTGCCGTCATCGGAGATGGACAGCAAAATATGGTCGCCTTCCTGTTCAGCGGAGAGGATCACCTTGCCGCTACGGGGCTTGCCCATCGCCTCGCGTTCGGCCGGCTCTTCAATACCGTGGTCGACCGAGTTGCGCACCAAGTGAACCAGCGGATCGGCCAGGGCCTCGACGAGATTCTTGTCGAGGTCGGTCTCTTCGCCGACCAACTCCAGGTTGATCTCTTTCTTGAGCTGGCGTGCCAGGTCGCGAACCAGACGCGGGAAGCGCCCGAAGACTTTCTTGATCGGTTGCATCCGCGTCTTCATGACCGCGGTTTGCAAATCAGCGGTGACCACGTCGAGGTTCGACACCGCCTTGGACATGGCCTCGTCGGCGCTGTTGGCACCCAGACGAACCAGGCGATTACGCACCAGCACCAGTTCGCCAACCATGTTCATGATTTCGTCGAGGCGTGCAGTGTCGACCCGTACCGTGGTTTCCGCTTCACTCGGCGGCTTGTCCGGTGTTGGCGCGGCCGGAGCACGGGCCGGCGCTGGAGCAGCAGCCTTCGGTGCTTCAGCTTTCGCCGCGGGCGCCTTGGCGACAGGCGCCGCGGCTTTGGCGACAGGCGCGGCTACTGTGGAAGCTGCCGATCCGGTGCCGACTTCGGTGAACTTGCCTTTACCGTGCAGTTCGTCCAGCAGCGATTCGAACTCGTGATCGGAGATCAGATCTCCGCCCGCCGCTGCCGCCTTGGGAGCAGCCGGGATCGGTACCGAGGCAATCGCCGATTCCAGCGCGTCAACGGCGAAATTGCCCTTGCCGTGCAACTGGTCGAGCAGTGCTTCGAATTCGTCGTCGGTAATGTCGGAACTGTCGCCCGCGGCTTTTGGCGCGGCCGGTGCAGCGGGTGCGGCAGGCGCAGTGACCGCATCGATGGCGAACTGACCTTTGCCATGCAACTGATCCAGCAACGATTCAAATTCGTCGTCGGTGATTTCGTCACTCGCCGCGCTACCGCTAGGAGCAGGAGCAGGAGCAACTGCGGGCGCCTCGGCCTGGGCCTTGACGGCATTCAGTGAGTCCAGCAGTTGTTCGAATTCGTTATCGGTAATGTCGCCCGAATCGCTTTCGGCGACCGGTTCTGCAGCCACCTCAGCAGCAGGAGCCACTTCATCGGCGCTCTGCGGTTCGGCCAGACGTGCCAGCGCCGCCAGCAATTCAGGGGTCGCAGCCGTGACCGGGCTGCGTTCGCGGACTTCGGTAAACATCGCGTTTACTGCGTCCAGTGCTTCGAGAACCACGTCCATCAGCTCCGAGTCGACGCGACGCTCACCCTTGCGCAGGATGTCGAAGACGTTCTCGGCGATGTGACAGCACTCCACCAACTCATTGAGCTGGAGGAAGCCGGCGCCTCCTTTTACAGTGTGAAAACCGCGAAAAATTGCATTGAGCAGATCCGCATCATCCGGTCGGCTTTCCAGCTCGACCAGCTGTTCGGACAGCTGCTCTAGAATCTCGCCGGCCTCAACCAGGAAATCCTGAAGGATCTCTTCATCGGCGCCGAAGCTCATTAAGGGGGTGCTCCTACAGGTCTAAAAACCTAAAAAACCTAAAATTCTAAAATCCCAGGCTGGATAGCAAATCGTCCACATCGTCCTGACCGGACACAACGTCTTCTCTTTTATCGGCATGAATCTGCGGACCTTCACCCTGAGAGAGATGTTTTTGCGGATCTTTTTCTTTAAGCATCGCATCACGGTCATGTTCGATGCCCGCGAAGCGGTCCACCTGGCTGGCCATGAGCACGAGTTTGAGCAGATTGCTTTCAACTTCGGTGACCAACTGGGTCACCCGTTTGATCACCTGGCCGGTAAGGTCCTGATAATCCTGAGCAAGCAGAATGTCGTTGAGGTTGCTCAACACCACGCGATTGTCGGCGCTGCTGCGTGTCAGGAAACCGTCGACTCGCCGGGCCAGCTCACGGAACTCTTCAGCGCCGACTTCGCGACGCATGAACCGCCCCCAATCCGTGCTCAACGCCTGCGCTTCTTCGCTCAGGCCGTTTACCAGTGGCGTGGCGTTTTCAACCAGATCCATGGTGCGGTTGGCGGCGGCCTCGGTCAGCTTGACCACATACCCCAGACGCTCGGTGGCGTCGGTTATCTGGGACACTTCCTCGGCTTGCGGCATGTGCGGGTCAATCTGGAAATTGACGATCGCGCTGTGCAGCTCGCGTGTGAGTTTGCCCACTTCCTGGTACAGGCCGCGGTCACGGGTCTGGTTGAGCTCATGGATCAGTTGCACCGCGTCGCCGAACCTGCCTTTTTCAAGGCTTTCGACCAGCTCGACCGCGTGTTTTTTCAGGGTCGATTCAAAATCGCCCTGTGAAGATTCGTTGTTGTCCATAGCTCCCCCGTGGCGCCGTTACTCAGCCAATGCGTTCGAAAATCTTCTCGATCTTGTCTTTCAACGCCTGGGCCGTGAAGGGCTTGACCACATAGCCGTTTACACCGGCCTGGGCCGCTTCGATGATCTGCTCGCGCTTGGCTTCAGCGGTCACCATCAGCACCGGCAGGTGCTTGAGCTTTTCATCGGCGCGCACGTGGCGCAGCAGGTCGATGCCGGTCATGCCGGGCATGTTCCAGTCCGTCACCAGAAAGTCGATGCTGCCACTGTTGAGAACCGGAATGGCAGTGGTGCCATCATCAGCCTCGACCGTGTTGGTGAACCCAAGGTCACGCAACAGGTTTTTTATGATCCGCCGCATCGTTGAGAAGTCATCAACGATGAGGATTTTCATGTTCTTGTCCAATTCGACCTCCAAGCAGTCTTAAACGCGTCCAGCACCTGGGCGCGCCACTTCAATCAATCCGGCTAACACTCGATGACTGTCTGGAGCACAACAGATCGCGACCGGCGCGGTTCAACACCACACCAGCCACGTTCGCAGTGTCCCCACACTGCCTTCAGCGCGCTCGCCACTCCCCCAAACGCCCCCGCAAACGGGCCGCGCACTGGCTGTGTAACTGGCTGACCCGGGATTCGCTGACCCCCAGGACCTCGCCGATTTCCTTGAGATTCAGCTCTTCGTCGTAGTACAACGCCAATACCAGCCGCTCACGCTCCGGCAGGTTGGCAATAGCGTCCGCCAGCGCCGCCTGGAAGCGTTCATCTTCCAGATCGCGTGACGGCTCCATGTGTGCACTCGCGCCGTCCTCGTGCAGCCCTTCGTGTTCGCCGTCCTGCAACAGGTCGTCGAAACTGAATAAACGGCTACCCAGGGTATCGTTCAAAATCCCGTAGTAATCGTCGAGACTCAATTGGAGTTCGGCCGCAACTTCATGATCTTTAGCGTCACGACCGGTTTTAGCTTCAATCGAGCGTATTGCGTCGCTGACCATGCGCGTATTGCGGTGGACCGAGCGAGGTGCCCAATCGCCCTTGCGCACTTCATCGAGCATCGCGCCGCGGATTCGAATGCCCGCGTACGTTTCGAAACTAGCGCCTTTGCTGGCGTCGTATTTGGTCGACACTTCGAGCAGGCCGATCATCCCGGCCTGAATCAAGTCTTCAACCTGGACGCTGGCCGGCAGACGCGCCAGCAAGTGATAGGCAATGCGCTTGACCAGTGGCGCGTAACGCTCGATCAATTCGTATTGCGCATCACGTGCCGACTTCTTGTAAAGGTTGTAACCGGTAGCTGTCATAGCACGGGTCCTGCGGTCTGTTGCACGAGGCGCTCGACGAAAAATTCCAGATGCCCGCGCGGGTTGGCGGGCAACGGCCAGGTATCGACCTTTTGTGCGATCGCCTTGAAGGCCAGCGAGCATTTGGAGCGCGGGAACGCTTCGTAAACGGCGCGCTGTTTTTGCACCGCCTTGCGCACGCTTTCGTCATACGGCACCGCACCGACGTACTGCAAAGCGACGTCGAGAAAGCGGTCTGTGACCTTGGTCAGCTTGGCGAACAGATTGCGCCCTTCCTGCGGGCTCTGGGCCATGTTGGCCAGGACGCGGAAGCGGTTCATGCCGTAATCGCGATTAAGCAGCTTGATCAGCGCGTAGGCGTCCGTGATCGAGGTCGGCTCATCGCACACCACCAGCAACACTTCTTGCGCGGCGCGAACGAAACTGACTACCGAGTCACCGATACCCGCAGCGGTGTCGATGACCAGCACGTCGAGATTGTCGCCGATATCGCTGAATGCCTGGATCAGGCCGGCATGTTGGGCCGGGCTCAGATGAACCATGCTCTGGGTGCCGGACGCGGCCGGAACGATGCGAATTCCGCCGGGCCCCTGCAACAGCACGTCGCGCAGTTCACAGCGGCCTTCGATCACGTCGGCCAGAGTACGTTTGGGTGTCAGTCCCAACAGAACGTCAACGTTCGCCAGCCCCAGATCGGCGTCCAGCAGCATGACGCGCCGGCCGAGCTCAGCTAGAGCCAGGGACAAGTTCACTGACACGTTAGTCTTGCCGACGCCACCTTTGCCGCCGGTCACCGCGATCACCTGTACGGGATGCATGCTGCCCATGTTATTTCATTACCTTGTCTTGCATAGACGGAGGCCACATTACTGGCTGCGCGTTCACCAACGGAACAATGCATGGCAGACCATCGATGTAGGTACAAAAACTGTTCATTATCACCTCAGCCTACCCGCTTGGTCGGACTGTGGTAGAGGTCAGCGAACATGTCAGCCATGGCTTCTTCGCTGGGTTCTTCCTGCATTTGCACACTGACGGCACGACTGACCAGTTGATGACGGCGCGGCAGATGCAAATCATCCGGAATCCGCGGTCCGTCGGTCAGATAAGCCACCGGCAATTCATGACTGATCGCCAGGCTTAACACCTCGCCAAGGCTCGCCGTCTCATCCAGTTTAGTCAGAATGCAGCCAGAGAGGCCGCACCGCTTGTAACTGTGATAGGCGGCGGTTAGAACCTGTTTCTGGCTGGTGGTTGCCAGAACCAGATAATTTTTTGATTTGATGCCACGACCGGCCAGGCTTTCGAGTTGCATACGCAGTGCCGGATCGCTCGCTTGCAGGCCGGCGGTGTCGATCAGCACCACGCGTTTGCGCAGCAGCGGCTCCAGCGCCTGCACCAGCGACTGGCCCGGGTCAACGTGGGTGACCGAGACATTGAGAATCCGCCCCAGTGTCTTCAATTGTTCCTGGGCACCAATGCGATAGCTGTCCATGCTCACCAGCGCGATGCTCTGCGCGCCGTACTTAAGCACGTAACGGGCCGCAAGCTTGGCCAGCGTGGTGGTCTTGCCCATGCCGGCAGGGCCGACCATGGCAATCACACCGCCCTCTTCCAGCGGCTCGACGTCCGGGGTGGCAATCATTCGCGCCAGGTGCGCCAGGAGCATACGCCAGGCCTGACGGGGCTCTTCAATTCCGCTGATAAGTTCGAGCAGGTCGCGCGACAAAGGGCCGGACAGACCGATGCGTTGCAAACGACGCCACAGATTGGCCTGGGCCGGACGACTGCCCTGCAGCTGATTCCAGGCCAGAGAACCGAGTTGTACTTCCATCAGCTCCCGCAGACTGTTGAGCTCGAAACGCATCGATTCGAATGCCCGTGGATCAACGCCGGTCGCGGCGGCAGGGGTCGGCGCAGGGCGACGCGGCTCGGCCAGGGTCGGCTCGACCAGTGGCTCGGCGGCCGTCAACGGCAGGCCGGCAAACAATTGGCGATTGGAAGTCTTGTCGCTCTCGCCTTCGCCTCGCAGGCTCAATTCGGCCTGGGCGGTGACGATCCGCGACTGGGTCTTGCGCAGCTCGTCCTCGAGTTCCATATTCGGAACACGCGGTGCCAGCGCCGACAGGGTGTAATCGAGGGCGGCCGTCAGCTCGACACCACCGGCAATCCGGCGGTTGCCAATAATGGCCGCATCAGCGCCCAGCTCATCACGAACCAGTTTCATGGCCTGACGCATATCGGCGGCGAAAAAACGCTTTACTTGCATAAACCACTACCCTCAGCCGTTGGGCCCTACTGTCGCAACGATGGTCACTTGCTTGTTGTCAGGAATTTCCTGATAAGCCAACACGTGCAAACCCGGGACTGCCAGTCGGCCAAATCGCGACAACATGGCGCGAACCGGACCGGCTACCAGCAGAATCACCGGTTGACCTTGCATTTCCTGACGCTGCGCCGCTTCGATCAACGAACGCTGCAGCTTCTCAGCCATGCTTGGCTCCAGCAGAACGCCCTCTTCCGAGCCTTGTCCCGCCTTCTGAAGACTATTGAGCAATATCTGTTCCAACCTTGGCTCGAGCGTGATAACTGGCAGCTCGGACTCAGTACCTACAATGCTTTGGACGATTGCACGGGATACGCCGACCCGCACGGCCGCCACCAGCGCGGCAGTATCTTGACTCTTGGCAGCATTGTTAGCGATGGCTTCGGCGATGCTGCGGATATCACGCACAGGCACCTGCTCAGCCAGCAGTGCCTGCAGGACTTTGAGCAACTGCGACAAAGACACCACGCCAGGCACCAGCTCTTCAGCCAGTTTAGGCGAGCTTTTGCCCAGCAATTGCATTAGCTGCTGCACTTCTTCGTGGCCGATCAGTTCACTGGAATGCTTGTACAAAATCTGGTTCAAGTGAGTTGCTACTACAGTACTGGCATCGACCACCGTGTAGCCAAGCGATTGCGCCTGCGCGCGCTGGCTGATTTCGATCCAGACCGCTTCCAGACCAAAAGCCGGATCTTTGGCGGTGATGCCGTTGAGCGAGCCGTAGACCTGACCGGGGTTGATCGCCAGTTCACGATCCGGGTAAATCTCTGCTTCGGCGAGAATCACGCCCATCAACGTCAGACGGTATGCACTCGGTGCCAGGTCGAGGTTGTCGCGGATGTGCACGGTCGGCATCAAGAATCCGAGGTCTTGGGACAGCTTCTTGCGCACGCCCTTGATCCGCGCCAGCAACTGCCCACCCTGATTGCGGTCAACCAGTGGAATCAGGCGATAGCCCACTTCCAGACCGATCATGTCGATCGGCGTCACGTCGTCCCAGCCGAGCTCCTTGGTTTCCTGCGCACGGGCCGGAGAAGGCAGCAGTTCCTGCTGACGCTTGACCTCTTGCAGCGCCTGCACCTTGACCACGTTCTGCTTTTTCCAGAACAGGTACGCGCCGCCCGCTGCGACAGCCGCCATGCTCAGGAAGGAAAAGTGCGGCATGCCGGGTACGATACCCATCACCGCCATGATGGCTGCTGCCACGGCCAGCGCTTTAGGCGAGGAGAACATCTGACGATTGATCTGCTTGCCCATGTCTTCCGAACCGGACGCGCGGGTCACCATGATGGCGGCGGCGGTGGACAACAGCAGTGATGGCAATTGCGCCACCAAACCGTCACCGATGGTCAGCAACGCGTACACCTTGCCGGCGTCGCCGAACGTCATGCCGTGCTGGAAGATACCGACAGCCATGCCGCCAATCAGGTTGATGAACAGAATCAGCAGGCCGGCGATGGCATCACCGCGGACGAATTTGCTGGCACCGTCCATGGACCCGTAGAACTCGGCTTCCTGCGCAACTTCCGTGCGACGCAGTTTTGCCTGGTTCTGATCGATCAGGCCAGCGTTAAGATCGGCGTCGATCGCCATTTGTTTGCCGGGCATTGCATCGAGGGTGAAGCGCGCGCTCACCTCGGAAATCCGACCGGCACCTTTGGTCACAACGACGAAGTTGATGATCATCAAAATCGCGAAGACCACGATACCGACCACGTAGTTACCGCCGATGACCACTTCACCGAATGCCTGAATCACCTTGCCGGCAGACGCATGCCCGTCCTGGCCATGGAGCATGACCACGCGCGTCGAGGCGACGTTCAATGCCAGCCGCAACAACGTGGCGACCAGCAGGATGGTCGGGAACACCGCAAAATCCAGCGGCCGCAAGGCGTAGACGCAGACCAGCAGAACAACGATCGACAAAGCAATGTTGAACGTGAAAAACACGTCCAGCAGGAACGGCGGGATGGGCAGCATCATCATTGCCAGCATGACCAGCAGCAACAACGGCACACCCAGATTGCCTCGACTCAAGTCGGCAACGTTCGTGCGAGCAGTGTTGAATAACTGAGAGCGATCCACCGGTTTTCCCCGTTCCTTTAAAGCAAACTTTTGACGCCCGAAGCAGGCGCAAGATCGCTACTGCAAGAAGCCTTCCAACTTTTGCAGAGGCAGGGAATAGAGGGTTTAAATGCCGATTGGGGCGCAATCAGGAGTAGCAGCTGTCGAGCCTGCGAGGCTGCGTCGGCACATTAATCCGGTGCTAATGGCCGGCGAGGACTGCGTCCTCGAACGCAGCCTCGCGGGCTCGGCAGCTGCTACAGACGGAACTCAGGAATCGCGCCGTAGATCCGGCGGGATCGGCAAGTCATCCTTCAGCGGATCCGGGCGCTTGCCCTTACCTGCACGGTGCTGGCGAATCTGGTAGACGTAGGCCAGTACCTGAGCTACCGCCAGATACAGCCCGCCCGGAATTTCCTGATCAAGCTCGGTGGAGTAATAGATGGACCGCGCGAGCGCCGGAGACTCCAGCAGAAGTACGTTGTTGGCCACTGCGATTTCGCGGATTTTCAGTGCGAGGAAGTCACTGCCCTTGGCAACCAGCATCGGCGCGCCGCTCTTGTCCGGATCGTACTTGAGCGCCACGGCGTAATGCGTCGGGTTGGTGATGATCACATCCGCCTCGGGAACCGCCGCCATCATCCGCCGTTGAGAGACTTCACGCTGCAACTGACGAATGCGCTGCTTGACCTCCGGCTTGCCCTCCTGATCCTTGTGCTCGTCGCGCACCTCCTGCTTGGTCATCAGCAGTTTCTTGTGGCTTTCCCATAGCTGCACCGGCACGTCCACCGCAGCAATGACAATCAACCCGCACGACATCCACAGCGTACTCCAGCCCACCACTTGCAAACTGTGAATGATCGCCATGTCCAGCGGCTCATGGGCGATGCGCATCAGGTCGTCGATGTCTGCCGACAACACCATGATGGCGACGGCCAGGGTGATGACGAATTTGGCGAGCGCCTTCAGCAGTTCAGCCACTGCCTTGAAGGAAAACATACGCTTGAGGCCTGCCGCTGGATTCATGCGGCTGAACTTCGGTGCCAGTGACCCGGCCGCGAACAGCCAGCCGCCGAGGGAGATCGGGCCGATGATCGCAGCCAGCACCAGAGTGATCATGATCGGCTGAATAGCCAGCAAGGCCATCAAACCGGAGCTCATCAGGTAGGTGGCCATGGAGCGCTGATCGAGGATGACTTCTCGCGACAGCGTAAAATTCTCCCGCATCATCTCCATCATTTCCTGCGCCAGCGCCCCACCGAAGATGAGCAGCGCAGCAGAGCCGGCCAGCATGATCGCCAGGGTATTGAGCTCTTTGGAGCGGGCAATCTCGCCTTTTTCGCGCGAGTCTTTCTTGCGCTTCTCGGTGGGGTCTTCTGTTTTGTCCGCGCCACTTTCGCTCTCAGCCATGATTCAGCGCGCCTGTGCCAGTTCGCGTAAAAACTGCAAGGCCTCGGAGGCCAGCGGTTGATACTGATTGAGAATGTCCGCCAGGCCGACCCAGACAATGAACAAGCCGAGCACCAGGGTGAGCGGGAACCCGATGGAAAAAATGTTCAGCTGAGGCGCCGCGCGGGTCATGATCCCAAACGCAATGTTGACCACCAGCAACGCAGTGATCGCTGGGAGCACAAGGACCAGCGCAGAACCCAATACCCAGCCTAGCTTGCCGGCCAGCTCCCAGAAATGATTGACCATCAGACCGCTGCCGACCGGCAGCGTGGTGAAGCTTTCAGTCAGCACCTCAAAGACCACCAGATGGCCGTTCATCGACAGAAACAGCAAGGTCACCAGCATGGTGAAGAACTGGCCGATCACCGCCACTGACACGCCGTTCGTAGGGTCGACCATTGACGCGAAACCCATGCCCATCTGGATTGCGACAACCTGCCCCGCCACCACAAAGGCCTGGAAGAACAGTTGCAAGGAAAAACCCAGTACCGCGCCAATCAGGATCTGCTCGGCGATCAGCATCAATGCCGACAGGTCCAGCGCATTCACGGGCGGCATCGGCGGCAGTCCGGGGGCGATGACCACGGTGATCGCCAGGGCAAAGTAAAGGCGCACGCGCGTCGGCACGAGTGTGGTGCCAAAAATGGGCATGACCATCAGCAACGAACCGATGCGAAATAGCGGCAGCATGAACGTCGCCACCCAGGTACTGATCTGGGTATCGGTCAGCTGTAGCAGCGACTCCATGGTCTAGCCGATGACCCGCGGAATATTGCCATACAGCTGCAGGATATATTCCATGAAGGTCTGCACCAGCCAGGGGCCGGCGACGATCAGCGTGACCAGCATCACCAGCAGACGCGGAAGAAAGCTCAGCGTCTGTTCGTTGATCTGGGTGGCGGCCTGGAACATTGCCACCATCAAGCCCACCAACAAACTCGGAATCACCAGCACCGCCACCATCACGGTGGTGAGCCAGAGCGCTTCTCGAAAGATGTCGACCGCAACTTCCGGCGTCATGGGGAAACACCTCCGAAGCTGCTCGCCAGGGTGCCGATGATCAACGCCCAGCCATCCACCAGCACAAACAACATGATTTTGAACGGCAGGGAAATGATCAGCGGCGAAAGCATCATCATACCCATGGCCATCAGCACGCTGGCGACCACGAGGTCGATGATCAGGAACGGAATGAAGATCATGAAACCGATCTGGAACGCGGTCTTCAATTCAGAGGTGACGAACGCCGGTACCAGAATGGTCAAAGGCGCCTGATCAGGTGTAGCGATGTCGGTGCGCTTGGACAGGCGCATGAACAACTCGAGATCGCTGCTGCGGGTTTGCGCGAGCATGAAGTCCTTGATCGGCACCTGCGCCTTGGCGACGGCATCCTGGGCGGAGAGTGTTTCCGCCAGATACGGCTGCAAGGCATCCTGGTTCACCCGGTCGAATACCGGCGCCATGATGAACAACGTCAGGAACAACGCCATGCCGGTGAGGATCTGGTTCGACGGCGTCTGCTGCAGGCCCAACGCCTGACGCAGGATCGAGAACACAATGATGATCCGTGTGAAACTGGTCATCAGCATGACGAACGCTGGAATGAAACTCAGCGCAGTCATGATCAGCAGGATCTGCAGACTGACCGAGTATTCCTGCGCGCCCTCGGCATTGGTGCCCAGGGTGATTGCCGGAATCGACAGCGGATCGGCGGCGTAAACCAGCGGCGCGGCCAGCATCAGGGCCAGCGTCAAGACGATGCGGAGCGCACCCATTACTTCGTATCCTTATGATCCTTGCCCATCAGCTCCATCAGGCGCCGGGCGAACTCGGGGGTGGCTTTTTCTGTCCCGTCCGGCACTTCGACCGGCTCTTTGAGCACGTGTAATGCGGTGATGCTCCCAGGACTCAGACCGAGCAGAATCTGCTCGTTACCGACCTGCACCAGCACCAGACGATCACGCGGCCCAAGTGCGCGGGAGCCGATCAGTTCGATCACTTGCCCCCTGCCTGCCGGCCCGGCCTGCTGAACCCGGCGCAGTAGCCAGGCGAGAAAGAAAATCAGCCCCAGCACGAGCAGCAAGCCGAGCACTAGCTGTGTCAGTTGACCTGCCACTCCGCCGCCGACCGCAGGCGCCGCCGCAGCCGTGGCGGACGCCGTGGCCACAGGCTCTGCCGCCAGAATGCTAAAGGGCACCAGCAACGCCAAAGCGAGCACACAACCCAGAAGCCTTTTCACTCAGCGCAGCTTCTTGATGCGTTCGCTTGGGCTGATCACGTCGGTCAGGCGAATGCCAAACTTTTCGTTGACCACGACCACTTCACCGTGGGCGATCAATGTGCCGTTGACCAGCACGTCGAGCGGCTCGCCAGCCAGACGATCAAGTTCGATCACCGAGCCCTGGTTAAGCTGCAGCAGGTTGCGGATGTTGATATCGGTGCTACCCACTTCCATGGAGATCGACACCGGGATATCAAGGATCACATCCAGGTTCGGACCGTCGAGGGTCACCGGGTCATTGTTCTTCGGCACGCTGCCGAATTCTTCCATCGCAAGGCGATTGGACGGCGAGCTCGCGGCGTCAGCGGCCAACAAGGCATCGATATCGTCCTGCCCGCCGTCACCCGATTCTTCCAGAGCCGCAGCCCATTCATCGGCCAGTGCCTGGTCGTCCTGGGTGTTCATGTCGTTAGCCATCATTTGTCCTCGGCGTGCAACTGTTCTATCGAAGCAGTCATTTAGCAAATAGGGGGAGGAGCACCGATCAGCGGCGCTCGATCGGCTCGATCACTTGCAACGCGAGGTTGCCTTTGTGCGAGCCCATCTTGACCTTGAAGGCCGGTACGCCATTGGCGCGCATGATCATCTCTTCGGGCATTTCCACCGGAATAATATCGCCCGGCTGCATGTGCAGAATGTCCCGCAGGCGCAACTGGCGACGGGCAACCGTGGCACCGATTGGCACATCAACGTCAAGCACGTCCTGACGCAACGCGTTGACCCAGCGCTCGTCCTGGTCGTCGAGGTCCGACTGGAAGCCGGCGTCGAGCATTTCGCGCACCGGCTCGATCATCGAGTACGGCATGGTCACGTGCAGGTCGCCGCCACCGCCATCAAGTTCGATGTGGAAGGTCGACACTACAATGGCTTCGCTCGGGCCGACGATATTGGCCATGGCCGGGTTCACTTCCGAGTTGATGTACTCGAAGTTCACTTCCATGATCGCCTGCCAGGCTTCCTTCAAATCGACGAAAGCCTGCTCCAGCACCATGCGCACCACACGCAGTTCGGTCGGAGTGAATTCCCGCCCTTCGATCTTGGCGTGACGACCGTCGCCACCGAAAAAGTTGTCCACCAGCTTGAACACCAGTTTGGCGTCAAGGATGAACAGCGCGGTGCCGCGCAAGGGCTTGATCTTGACCAGGTTGAGGCTGGTCGGCACGTACAGCGAGTGCACGTACTCGCCAAACTTCATCACCTGCACACCGCCGACGGCGACGTCCGCCGAACGACGCAGCATGTTGAACATGCTGATGCGGGTGTAGCGGGCGAAACGTTCATTGATCATTTCCAGGGTCGGCATGCGTCCGCGGACGATGCGATCCTGACTGGTCAGGTCGTAGCTTTTGACACTGCCCGGTTCGGCAGCGGTATCGGTCTGTACCAGACCATCGTCGACGCCGTGCAACAGCGCGTCGATCTCATCCTGGGACAGCAGGTCCTGCACGGCCATGTCGTGTTCCTACTGCAGTACGAAATTAGTGAAAAGCAACTGTTCGATGGCCACTTTGCCGAGTTCTTTCTGCGCCACTTCCTGCACGCTGGCCGTCGCTTTCTGGCGCAGCATTTCCTGACCCACCGGCGATGCGAGTGTGGCGAAGTCCTGGCCGGAGAACAGCATGACGAGGTTGTTGCGGATAACCGGCATGTGCACTTTCAGCGCATCAAGGTCAGCCTGGTTGCGCCCTTGCATGGTGATGCTGACCTGCATGTAGCGCTGACGACCGCCCTGGTTGTAATTGGCCACGAAGGCTGGTGCCATGGCCTCGAAAACCGCCGCCTGCTTACCGACCGGAGCGGTTTCGGCGGTGGTTTCAGGCTTGGCCTGAGCGCCATGCATGAAGAACCACGTCGCACCCACGGACAAACCGATCGCCAGCAGCAGGGCCACCACAATCAAAATGATCAGCTTGAGTTTGCCTTTGGTAGCGGGGTCTTTTACTGCTGCTGCTTCGCTCTTCGCCATGCCAATAATCCGTCACTATTCGGGTTTTCACAGGTGCACGGCAAGGCAGGAGCAAGTGTTATGCCAGAAGTGTCTGGGAGAAGACTGGCGGGATCAACCCTGAACCAAATGTGGGAGCGAGCCCGCTCGCGAAGGAAGCGTTACAGTCATCAGAGATGTTGAGTGCAAAACCGCTTAAGCGAGCAGGCTCGCTCCCACAGGATGATGTGCTTTGGCTCAGGCGTAATAATCGACGACGCTGGAGCCGATCACGCTGGAGGTCGCAGTCGCCACCTCGGCAACCGTCGGCAAAGGTTCGTCATCCATCGAATCAAGGCGGCCGCCGTTAGTACTGGTCCGCCCCGATTGACTGTGCTGCGCGTGCTCCTGACCTTGCTGCGAACCTCGCGACTGGTCTGACACGTTGACATCGACCTGGCCCATGCCCTGTTGCGCAAACATGTCACGCAAGCGATGCATCTGGCTGTCCAGCGCTTCACGGACACTCGGATGAGCACTCATGAACGTCACTTGGGTCTGCTGGTCCGGGACCATGTTGACCCGGATATCGAGACGACCCAGCTCAGCCGGCTGCAACTGAATATCCGCCGCCTTTAGATTGACGCTGGACAGGTACATCACGCGGTTTACCACTTCTTCGGTCCAGCCGCTTTGATTCATGGTGATCGGTTGATTGACCGGTACGGCGTTGGCGGATTTAGGCGTTGCGGCTTGCGTCAGCGACGCCAGACGGTTGGCAAAGTCGTCGACGCGCGTATCACTGGTCGCCGATTTCAAGTCTTTGAGGCCGTCATCGATCAAGCCACTGAAAGCTTTCTCGCCACGCTCACTGCTCTCACCGAGGCCGGCCTGCGCATCAAGCATACCCGCCATGCCTGCGGCAAAATTCTGTGCCGCTGTGGTTTCACCGTCGGCCTGAGCCTGAGCGGAGATCGCGGCAGACTTTGGTTGGGCCTGGCTGGTCGCGGAAATATGGCCGCCCTGCTCCATCGCCATGCGCAAAGCCGGCAATGCGTCGAGCGGATCGGCCTCGGGATCGAATTCGCCTTCAGTGGCAGCGGCAGACGCCTGCGTCAGCGCAGCAGCCGCCGCCAGAGCTGCATCGATGTCGCGCTGAGCAGGCGTTGCGACGACAGCCTCCGGCACAGCGGGCGCCGGAGTCGTCAACTCGGTTGACAACGATGGATCGAGAGCAGGGTCTACCGGCGCAGTGTCGGCGGTCGGTGGCGCATCGGCTGCGTCCGCGATCGCTGTCTTGTCGTCGGTCGGCGCCGGTTTCTCGGCGGGCAAGGATTTGCCGCTATCGGCAACGGGAGTGTCCGGGCCGGCGGACTTGTCGTTGCCGACCTCCTTGCGAATCGGCGCCTCGGAAGTCTTGTCGCGGGCGGACTTCACCGGCCCGTCAGCTGCGGCAAGAGACTTGTTCTGCCCTTGTTTTGCGTACACCTGAGAGAAGCTGGACAGCCTGTCCCCGGGCTCGGCAGGCTGCACCGACGACTTTGCGGAGGCCGCTTGGGTTTTCGCCTGCGCGGCGGCCTGAAGCAGAATATTTTGAGTGACGGGCATGAAACGCTCTCCGCTGCACAGGGATCGAAGGTACAGGTGCGAAGATTATTGCAAGGTTTGAGCCAGCTTTCAGGAAGGACGCCGGACGGTCGCCAGCTCGGCCTGGGAGCGTAGGCGCTCCGCTTCATATAGAGGACGGATAAAGTCGAACTCCTTGTCGATTTCAACGATCAACGTCTCGCAACCTTCAATGGGTCGGTGTCGGGCACGTTGTTCGAGTTCATTGCACAGTTGAGCCAGGCGAATGGCGCCCATATTGCTGCTACTGCCTTTGAAACTGTGCGCTGCATTCATCAATTGCAGCGCGTCGTCAGACTTGCGCAAGATGCTCAAGCGCTCTTCGGAATCGGCGAGGAAAGTATCCACCAGCATCGGATACTCACTCTCCATCACCTCTTGCAACGCGCTCAACACGTCGCGATCCAGATGTGTGTCAGCCACTTGCTCACTCCTTGATCAAGAATGCGTGAATTATGCCTGAGCCTCCCAGAAAAACTCCACGCGGACACTTCGACCATCGTCGGACCAGCTCGCGCCGTGGCTGAGTTGGCGGACGAGACCCAAGCCCCTTCCCGACAGACGGATATCATTGGCAGGGCGCGCCAGTACTCGCTCAACGTCAAAACCCATACCACTGTCTTCGACGCGAATGGCCAGGCAGCCGCCATCCCCCTTGGGCGATACCTCCAGGTGCACGCGCACATAGCCGTCCTGCAGCGCATGCAGGCGTGCGTTGCGCTGTTGATAGTAAAGGGCAAAACCAGTGGCATCGCGCTTGAGGCCGGAGTCCAGACCCAACACACCATGCTCCAGTGCGTTGGAATACAGTTCGCCCAGCACACTGTACAGTGCACCGCTCTGCGCTCGCAGGCCATGCACTTCCAACAGCAATTGCAGCAGATAGGGCAACGGATTGAAGCGTTTGAGCGTGGCCGCGCGAAACTCGAAACTCACCGACCAATCCAGCGGGGATGACTGCCCACTGTCGGAATAGATCAGCGCCCCAGGGCTGGACTGCGCAGTTTCCAGCAGGCTGACTTCGACCATGCTCACATCGTCGCGAGCTACCCCGCGGAAATCGCGCAACGCCTGCTCAATGTCTTCGAACAGTTGATCCGGCTGAAGATTTGCCGCAAACACTTGCTGCAACCGTTCCACACCAAACAATTGCTCGTTGGCGTCGCAGGTGTCGATCACGCCGTCGGACAGCAGGAATACCCGGTCCCCCAGAGCCATCGGGAAGACTTCAGTGCTATCGGCAAAGGTTTCAGGGCTTAGCACGCCGAGCGGCAAATGCCGCGAAACCAGTGGCGTTCGCTCGCCTGTGGCGATCGTGTGCAGATAACCGTCGGGCATGCCGCCGTTCCACACTTCCAGCGAACGTCGCTGAAAATTCAGACACAGGAGCGTCGCACAGCAAAACATATCGATCGGCAGGATACGTTTGAGTTTGGCATTCATCTCGCGCAGCGTTTCCGCCAGTCCGTAACCCTTGGCCGTCATGCCGTAGAACACTTCCGCCAGGGGCATGGCGCCGACTGCGGCGGGCAGACCATGCCCGGTGAAATCCCCAAGCAGTACATGCATGTGCCCGGCCGGGGTGAAAGCGGCCAGGAGCAAGTCGCCATTGAACAGCGCATAGGGCGATTGCAGATAGCGGATGTTGGGGGCGCTGAGGCAACCGGAATGGGCGACTTTATCGAAAACCGCTTTGGCCACGCGCTGCTCGTTGAGCAAGTAGTCGTGATGCCGGGCGATCTGATCGCGCTGTTGCAACACGGTGGCCTGCAAGCGCCGTAAGCGATCCATCGCCTTGATTTTCGCTGCGAGTATCACCTGATTGTAGGGTTTCGCCAGAAAATCGTCGCCGCCCGCCTCGAGGCAACGTGCCAACGCCTCGCTTTCGCTCAGCGAGGTGAGGAATATGATCGGCACCAGGGTTTCCCCGGCCAGCGCCTTGATTTGCCGTGCCGCTTCGAATCCGTCCATCACCGGCATCATGGCATCCATCAAAACCAACTGCGGGCGCTGCTGACGAAACACTTCAACCGCCTCGGCGCCGTCGGCGGCAGTCAGCACTTCATGGCCCTGTCGACGGACAATGCTCGATAGCAGCATGCGATCGGCCGCGCTGTCTTCGGCGATGAGGACCGTCATCGATTCGAGCGGGGATTGCAGAGCTGTCATGCTACGTCGAAGATCTGTTCGAAATTGGAAATGGCGAGGATCTTGCGCACATCGGCGTTGGCGTGAGTCAGCCTGATGTCAGCGTTTTCGCCGCCAGCGTGATCACGCAGCAGCAACAACATGCCAAGGGCTGAACTGTCGAGATAAGTGGCGTCCTTCAGATTCACTTCGAAGGATTCAGGCTTGGGTTTCAAGTGCTCGTAACACTCACGAAATTCCTGATGCTTGGCGAAATCGAATCGTCCCTTGATCGATATCGTCAGCTTTTTCCCTTCCTGGGATGTTTGCGAATGGACTGACATTGAACGGCTTCCTTGTCATTAATGAATAGGTTTGTACAAGGTTTAGCATTTGACGGGGATGGCGGCAAGGCTGGCGGTTTGCTGATTCAAAATTCATCCTTGCGCGGCAACCGTTGCGCCAGCTCGTCCAGCAGCTTCTGCTCACGTCTGTCCTCCAGCGCCCGCGCCTCATCAGCGTACCGCTGGACCAACTTGCGCAAGCCTTCGACCCGGGCGAAAGCCTGCTGCCAGGTGTCACGCGCCTTGTTCAGATTATTCTGGTGCCAGGCCAGGCTCTGGCGCTGCTGATCGATGGCGATACCCAACTGCGCGAGAAAACCCTGATAGCCCAACAGCCACTGCCCGGAAACACCGCTGCTGCCGCGCACGATCCACTGTTCCTGATAATCGAGCCGAAACGCTTCAAGGTCAGCGAGCTTGCTTTCAGCCAGACGCACCTGCCCTTGAAAATGGCCCAGGCGCTGGACAGCAGTCTTCTCGGCCTTTTCGGCCATGTCGACCACAGGGGCGAGGCGCCCTGCCCGACTTTGCGCCATGATCGATTAACCGCCTGCCGCGGGCGCGAAGATCGACCCAAGGTAGGCTTCGCTCTCGCCCAGACTGATGCTGTCGTTCAAACCCTGTCGCAGGTATTTGACCAACTGCGGGTGCAGCGCAATCGCCAGATCAGTCTCGCGATCACCGCCCGCGACGTACGCGCCGACGCTGATGAGGTCGCGGCTCTGCTGATAGCGCGACCACAACTGCTTGAAATACTGAGCACGGTTCATGTGCTCCTGCGTGACCACCGACGGCATGACCCGGCTGATCGACGCTTCGATATCGATAGCCGGATAATGCCCTTCTTCGGCCAGGCGACGGGATAAAACGATGTGCCCGTCCAGCACGCCTCGCGCCGAGTCGGCGATCGGGTCCTGCTGATCGTCACCTTCCGACAACACGGTATAAAACGCCGTGATCGAACCACCGCCCTTCTCAGCGTTACCGGCGCGCTCCACCAGTTTGGGCAATTTGGCGAACACCGATGGCGGATAACCCTTGGTTGCTGGCGGTTCACCGATCGCCAAGGCGATTTCCCGCTGCGCCTGGGCAAAGCGGGTCAGCGAATCCATGAGCAACAACACGTTCTTGCCCTTGTCGCGGAAATACTCGGCGATGCGTGTGCAATACATCGCAGCGCGCAAACGCATCAACGGCGCATCGTCCGCTGGCGAAGCGACAACCACAGCGCGCTTGAGGCCTTCTTCACCGAGACTGTGCTCGATGAATTCCTTGACTTCGCGTCCGCGCTCGCCGATCAGGCCGACGACAATAATGTCGGCTTCGGTAAAGCGCGTCATCATGCCCAACAGTACGCTCTTGCCGACGCCGGTACCGGCGAACAGGCCGAGACGCTGGCCACGCCCGACTGTCAACAGGCCGTTGATCGAGCGGATGCCCACATCCAGTGGTTCGCTGATCGGGTGGCGCTTGAGAGGATTGATGGTCGGGCCATCCATCGGCACCCAGTCTTCGGCTTTCATTCCGCCTTTGCCGTCCAGCGCGCGGCCAGCGCCGTCCAGCACCCGGCCGAGCATGCTCATGCCCATCGGCAAACGACCGGTATCCGCCAGCGGTACCACACGGGCACCGGGGGCGATGCCGGCGACACTGCCGACCGGCATCAGGAATACTTTGCTGCCGGAAAAGCCCATGACTTCGGCTTCAACTTCAACCGGGTGATAACTGTCGTCATTGATGACCATGCAGCGGCTGCCCATGGCGGCCCGCAAGCCTTCGGCCTCGAGGGTCAGGCCGACCATGCGCAGCAGGCGACCTTCGAGGATCGGCGCGCCGGCCAGTTCAGTGGCCTCGGCATACGTGCCCAGGCGCCTGGCAAAGCTGGTGCGATCAAGGCGCATCGGATTCGTTCACTTCTGGCTCAACGACCGGTTTCGCGTCGACCGGCAATTCCAGGCTTATGTCCGGCGCAGACGGGTTCAGGGACTGTTCGTGCATTTGATCGAACAGTTTGTCCATGACGCGGGCAACACGGGTTTCAACCGTAGCGTCGATGCGACTGTGCTCGGTTTCAACCCGGCAACCGCCCGGCAGCAACGATTCGTCCTCGACAATGCGCCAGGTTTCTTCGTGACGCTCGCGCAAGGCTTTGACCTGTTCGAAATCCTGTGGATTGATGAACAGTCGCACGTTGTTCACGCCCAATGGCAACAGCTTGAGCGCGTCACGCATGACGTGTTCGATCTGCGTCGAGTCGATGGTCAGTTCGCGCTGAATGACCTGTTTGGTAATGTGCTGCACCAGGTCCACCAGCGACCGCTCGATCAGCGTGTCCTGCTCGGCGATCGGTTCGAACAGATGCGCCATCAATTGCTCAAGGCCGGCGATCTTGCTCGCCAGAGCGGCCTCCGCTTCCTGACGAACCTTCAACGTGGTGCTGTGGAAACCCTCTTTTTCGCCCACAGCAAAGCCTTCGTTGTAGGCTTCCTGGCGAATGCTTTCGAGTTCTTCGAGGGTCAGTGGCTGGACTTCGTCCAGCGGCACTTCCTCCATCTCCGGCGGTTCGGGTTCGAGCTCCGGTTGCGGCTCCGGTTCGGGGACATGCGGATCGAAGCTTGGCAGCGACCAGATATCGAAACCACCGACATCCTTGCCACGGATCAGGTCGGTTTGGGACTCATCGTGTTTGGTCGACATAGTGGGCTTAAATCATCTCTTCGCCGCCCTTCCCGCCGAGAACGATTTCTCCGGCTTCGGCCATACGGCGAGCAATGGTGAGGATTTCTTTCTGCGCGGTTTCCACGTCGCTGACGCGCACCGGGCCTTTGGCCTCGAGGTCGTCGCGCAACAGTTCGGCCGCCCGTTTGGACATGTTCTTGAAGATCTTTTCCTTGACGCCTTCGTCGGAGCCTTTGAGGGCCAGTACCAACACATCGGAGGACACTTCGCGCAACAGCGCCTGAATGCCGCGGTCGTCGACGTCGGCGAGGTTGTTGAACACGAACATGAGGTCCTCGATCTGACCGGACAGGTCTTCGTCAACCTCGCGAATCGAATCCATCAGTTGACCTTCGATCGAACTGTCGAGGAAGTTCATGATATCGGCCGCACGCTTGATGCCACCCAGGGTGGTTCGGGAGGCGTTCGAGTTGCCGGAGAACTGCTTCTCGAGAATCTGGTTCAACTCTTTGAGCGCCGCTGGCTGCACGGTGTTCAAGGACGAGACGCGCAGGATGATGTCCAGACGCACCTTGTGGTCGAAATTGCCCAGCACTTCGCCGGCCTGATCCGGATCGAGATAGGCCACCACGATCGCCTGGATCTGCGGGTGTTCGAAACGAATCACGTCCGCCACGGCACGCGGTTCCATCCATTTCAGGCTGTCGAGGCCGCTGGTGTTGCCGCCGAGCAGGATACGGTCGATCAGGCCATTGGCCTTGTCTTCACCCAGTGCCTGCGTAAGCATTTTACGAACGTAGTCGTCAGAACCGACGCCAAGGCTGGTTTGATCGCCGACGATGTCGACGAACTCACTCATCACTTGCTCGACCTGCTCACGGTGCACGTTGCCCATCTGCGCCATGGCCACGCCGACACGCTGGACCTCTTTCGGCCCCATGTGGCGCAGCACTTGGGCAGCATCGGTCGAACCCAGCGACAGCAGCAGGATCGCAGCTTTGTCGACTTTGGTCAGTTTGGCGGCAGCGACTCGGTTATCACTCATCTGCGTTAATCCACTCTTTCACGACCTGGGCCACACGACCCGGATCTTCTGCCACCAGACTCTTGATTGCATTCAACTGCGCGTCATAGCCTTCGCTCGGGCTCGGCAACAGAATGCTCTGCGGGCCGCCGAGGCTGACGCGGTCGTTGGCCAGTTCGCCGTCAAGTCCGCCCATGCCACCCAGTTCGACGTCGCTGCCGATGCCCGCCAGCTGCTTGCCCTTGCCACCACCGGTGATGTTGTTGAGTACCGGACGCAGCACACCGAACACCAGCACCAGAATGAACAATACACCCAACACTTGCTTGACGATGTCCCAGAACCACGGCTGAGAATAGAACGGGATGTCGGCAATCACTTCGCCGCGCTCGGCGGAGAACGGCATGTTGATCACGCTGACGCTGTCACCACGGCTGGCGTCGAAACCAACGGCGTCCTGCACCAGACGGGTGAAACGTGCCAGTTCATCAGCGGTCCACGGCGCGCGGCTGGTTTCGCCGTTGGCCGCGTTGACCTTGATCTGATCGTCCACAACTACTGATACCGACAGGCGATTCAAACGGCCCTGCTGCTGTTTGGTGTGGCTGATGGAACGGTCGAGCTCGAAGTTCTTGGTCGATTGTTGACGCTTGTCCGCCGGGTACGGTGCGAGCATTGGCTGGCCGGTGGCCGGGTCCATGATCTGTTGACCGTTGGCGTCCAGCAACGGCTGGCCTGGCTGCACCATAC
>NZ_CABVGX010000055.1 GCF_902497625.1 Pseudomonas fluorescens
CTCGAACTGGAACTCACGGAAAGTCAGCTGCTGGACAGCGTCGAGCACATCATTGCGACGTTCCAGCAATTGCGCAATCTGGGCGTGAAGCTGGCAATCGACGACTTTGGCACTGGCTATTCGTCCCTCAGTTATCTCAAGCGGATTCCGGTGGATTACGTGAAGATCGATCAGGCGTTCATTCGCGGGTTGGGCGATGGCAGTGAGGATGCGGCCATTACCCGGGCGATCATTGCCATGGCTCACGGCTTGTCGCTGAAAGTCGTTGCCGAGGGGGTGGAAAGGCCGGAGCAGCTTGAGTTTTTGAAAGCCGAGCGCTGCGATGAGGTCCAGGGCTACCTGGTGAGTCGGCCGGTCGAGGCGGACGATTTGGCGAGTTTGCTGCAAGAGCAAAACACCTAGTGCGCTGCTGATACCGGTTGCTCTGCGCTACATGAGGCCCCAGGCACGTCAGCTCTGGGGATTGGTTACGTATTGAGCAGGCAAAATGCCGATTCATGTAGTATAACTACAAGCGTGCTACATCCCCGGCACCTGCCAATAACAAAGAGTCCGTCCCTTGAATCTGCTGCAACACATCGCCCAGTCACGCCACCTGTTACGCAAGTCGGAGCTCAAGGTCGCCGACCACGTGCTGCTTGATCCTGCGGCGGTGATGCACAGCTCCATGGCCGACCTCGCTCACAGCGTGGGCATCAGCGAACCGACCATCGTGCGTTTTTGTCGCGCTATCGGTTGCTCCGGTTTTCAGGACCTCAAACTGAAGCTGGCGCAAAGCCTGGCGGCAGGCGCGAGCTTCGGTCAGTTTGCGATCCATGAAGACGATTCGGTGGCCGACTACAGCCTGAAGATTTTCGACACCACGCTGCACACCCTGATGGAGGTACGCGAGCGGCTCGATCCGGTGGAGTTGCAGCGAGCGGTGACGCTCATGTCCCAGGCTCAACGGGTGGAGTTTTATGGCTTTGGCGCCTCGGGTGCAGTGGCGGCAGACGCGCAGCACAAATTCTTCCGGTTGTTGCTGACCGCTGCGGCGTATTCCGATCCGCACATGCAGGCGATGTCGGCGGTGACACTGAAACCGACCGACGTGGCGATCTGTATCTCCCAGTCCGGGCGCTCCAAGGACCTGCTGATCACCGCGAATCTGGTACGTGAAAGCGGGGCCTCGCTGATCACGCTGTGTCCAAGCCAGACGCCGCTGGCAGAGTTGTCGACCGTAAATCTGGCGATTGATGTGCACGAAGACACTGAAATCTATACGCCGTTGACCTCGCGCATTGCTCACCTGGTGGTGATCGACGTGTTGGCGATGGGTGTGGCGATGGCGCGCGGACCGAGCCTGGTCAATCACCTCAAGAGCGTGAAACGCAGCCTGCGCAGTTTGCGCTTGTCGCCCAAGTCGGTGAAAGCCCTCGACGACTGACGTGTGACGAGACAGTTACTGTGGCGAGGGGGCTTGCCCCCGTTGGGTTGCGCAGCAGCCCCAGAGATTATGCGACTGCTGCGCAGCCGAACGGGGGCAAGCCGCCTTGCCACAATAGATATCGCCATGGCAAAAACATTCATCTGTCTGTCACTCACCCGCTACCAAACCGTCATCTACTGCGCCTATCTTGAAACTCCCGTAATTGCTTTGGGAGACTCGAAATGGCCCAGCCCTACGAAGAACGCAACAGCGCCGTCAAAACCCGTCGTCAGCAGGAGGATCAGCGCCGCATGGAGTTTCGCCGCGCGATCGAGGATCGTTGCGAACGCCGCCAGTTGCTGGCCGAAATTGGCGATTACCCTGACGATCTGCAACTCAATTACTGGCAGGCAGCACCGGTAACTTCCCGTCGAAGCGCTCAACCAGCGCGCTGATCTGCACCCGCTCGCTACGGATATACGCAAGGAACGCGTGCGCAACCGGTGACAGCCTTTTCGCCTTGGCTTGCACCAGGCACCAGCTGCGATACAACGGCAGCTCTTCGACCGGCAGCTCAACCAGCGCTCCGGTCGCCAACTCAAGGTTCAGGGCGTGGCGCGTCAGCACCGCCAGGCCCAGACCCGCCAGCACACATTCACGTTGCGCCTCCGCCGAAGCAACCTCTTGGGTCTGGGTGAAGTGCACGCGCTTTTCCTTGAAATATTCCTCGCAGGCCAGCCGCGTTCCCGAGCCCGGCTCGCGCAACAGCAACGTATAAGGCTCCAGATCCTGCAGGCGCAACGGTCCCATGTGGCTCAGCGGATGATCCGGCGGCGCTACGGCGATGATCGGATTATTGAGAAAGGGTAAAAACTCCAGGCCCATGTCCTGCGGCACCATCGACATGATCACCAGATCGTCGCGATTGTCCGAGAGCCGCCGGATGACCTGTCCGCGGTTGACCACGGTCAGATGCAGGTTCACTTCCGGGTGCTGGCGTTTGAACGCGGCAAACAGATGCGGGACGAAATACTTGGCACTGGATTCGACCGCCAGTTTCAATTGCCCCTGCAACGATCCCTGCATGTCCGACAACTGCATGTCGAGATTTTCAAGACGTCCGAAAATGTCTCGGCTTGCACGCTGAAGGGCTTCCGCCGCTTCCGTCATGTAGAGTTTTTTGCCGACATAATCAAACAATGGCTGACCAATCAGCTCTTCGAGTTGACGAATCTGCAAGCTCACGGCAGGTTGTGTCAGCGACATTTCTTCGGCTGCTCGGCTGTAAGACCTTAGATCACACACCTCATTGAATATCTGTAATTGACGCAATGTCATACGCATCAAGGACTTACGCATTTTAGAAGACTTCCGCTGGACGCTGATGCGTTGACTATAAGTCTTTCTTTATAGCTGACCCAATTATTATTCATTTTTGTTAATCCCTTGCGAGGGCTAGTGTGGGGCTGCGACTAAATCGAAACATTTAGTCACGCGTCGACCTGGTCTAGCAGGTCGTGGGTGCCACCGGCTCAAGGGAAACTCCAAGTGATAACAAAGATCCTGATCGCCAACCGTGGTGAGATTGCCGTAAGAATCGTGCGCGCCTGCGCCGAGATGGGCATTCGCTCGGTCGCGGTTTTTTCTGACGCCGACCGCCATGCCCTGCACGTGAAGCGTGCGGACGAAGCCCACAGCATCGGTGCCGACCCGTTGGCCGGTTACCTGAACCCGCGCAAACTGGTGAACCTGGCCGTTGAAACCGGCTGCGATGCGCTGCACCCCGGCTACGGATTCCTTTCGGAAAACGCCGAGCTTGCAGACATTTGTGCCGAGCGCGGCATCAAATTCATTGGTCCGTCGGCAGAAGTGATTCGCCGCATGGGCGACAAGACCGAAGCGCGCCGCAGCATGATAAAGGCGGGTGTGCCGGTCACACCGGGTACTGAAGGCAACGTCGCCGGTATCGAAGAGGCATTGATTGAAGGCGATCGCATCGGTTATCCGGTAATGCTCAAAGCCACCTCGGGTGGCGGAGGCCGTGGCATTCGTCGTTGCAATAGCCGCGAGGAGCTCGAACAAGCCTTCCCTCGGGTCATTTCCGAAGCCACCAAAGCCTTTGGATCGGCGGAAGTGTTCCTCGAAAAATGCATCGTCAATCCGAAACACATTGAAGCGCAGATCCTCGGCGACAGCTTCGGCAACGTGGTGCACCTGTTCGAGCGTGATTGCTCGATCCAGCGCCGCAACCAGAAGCTCATCGAGATCGCCCCGAGCCCGCAGCTGACTCCGGAACAGCGCGCCTATATCGGCGACCTGTCGGTGCGTGCCGCCAAGGCTGTCGGTTACGAAAACGCCGGTACTGTGGAGTTCCTGCTCGCCGAGGGCGAGGTGTACTTCATGGAGATGAACACGCGAGTGCAGGTCGAGCACACCATCACTGAAGAGATCACCGGTATCGATATCGTCCGTGAGCAGATTCGGATTGCTTCCGGCCTGCCGCTTTCGGTGAAACAGGAAGATATTCAGCACCGCGGTTTCGCCTTGCAGTTTCGGATCAATGCTGAAGACCCGAAAAACAACTTCCTGCCGAGCTTTGGCAAGATCACCCGCTATTACGCGCCCGGCGGCCCCGGCGTGCGCACCGATACAGCGATCTATACCGGCTACACCATTCCGCCGTTCTACGACTCCATGTGTCTGAAACTGGTGGTGTGGGCATTGACCTGGGAAGAGGCGATGGACCGTGGCTTGCGCGCTCTCGACGACATGCGTCTGCAAGGGGTCAAGACCACCGCCGCGTACTACCAGGAAATCCTGCGCAACCCGGAATTCCGTAGCGGTCAGTTCAACACCAGCTTCGTTGAAGCCCACCCTGAACTGACCAACTACTCGATCAAGCGCAAACCCGAAGAGCTGGCCCTGGCCATCGCCGCCGCCATCGCCGCCCACGCGGGATTATGAATGAAGCAGCCGCAAGCTTTTAGCGGCAAGCGGCAAGTAAGAGCAGTTTAGCTTTACTTGCAGCTTGTAGCTTGAAACTTGTCGCTATTAGGAGCTCCCCATGACTAAAAAGATCTTCGTTACTGACACAATCCTGCGCGACGCCCACCAATCGCTGCTTGCCACCCGCATGCGCACCGAAGACATGCTGCCGATCTGCGACAAGCTCGACAAAGTCGGCTACTGGTCGCTGGAGTGCTGGGGCGGCGCGACGTTTGACGCTTGCGTACGTTTCCTGAAAGAGGATCCGTGGGAGCGCCTGCGCCAATTGCGCGCCGCACTGCCTAATACGCGTCTGCAAATGCTCCTGCGCGGCCAGAACCTGCTCGGTTACCGCCACTACAGCGACGACGTGGTCAAAGCCTTCGTCGCCGAGGCAGCGGTCAACGGCATCGACGTGTTCCGTATTTTCGATGCGATGAACGATGTGCGTAACCTGCGCGTGGCCATCGAAGCGGTGAAAGCGTCCGGCAAACATGCTCAGGGCACCATCGCGTACACCACCAGCCCGGTGCACACCATCGACGCGTTTGTGGCACAAGCCAAGCAGATGGAAGCCATGGGTTGCGACTCGGTGGCGATCAAAGACATGGCCGGCCTGCTGACCCCGTATGCCACTGGCGAACTGGTCCGGGCGTTGAAAGCCGAGCAGTCGCTACCGGTGTTTATCCACTCCCACGACACCGCCGGTCTGGCGAGCATGTGCCAGCTCAAGGCCATCGAGAACGGCGCCGATCACATCGACACCGCGATCTCCAGCTTCGCGTCAGGCACCAGCCACCCGGGCACCGAGTCGATGGTTGCCGCGCTCAAAGGCAGCGAGTACGACACTGGTCTGAACCTGGAGCTGCTGCAAGAGATCGGTTTGTACTTCTACGCCGTGCGCAAGAAGTATCACCAGTTCGAAAGCGAGTTCACCGCCGTCGACACCCGCGTGCAAGTCAACCAGGTACCGGGCGGGATGATTTCCAACCTGGCCAACCAGTTGAAAGAGCAGGGCGCCTTGAATCGCATGAGCGAAGTGCTTGCGGAAATTCCGCGCGTTCGCGAAGACCTGGGTTTCCCGCCGCTGGTGACGCCGACCTCGCAGATCGTCGGTACCCAGGCTTTTTTCAACGTGTTGGCCGGCGAGCGCTACAAAACCATCACCAACGAAGTGAAGCTGTACCTTCAAGGCGGCTACGGCAAAGCGCCGGGCGTGGTGAACGAAAAGCTGCGTCGGCAGGCAATCGGCAGCGAAGAAGTCATTGATGTACGTCCGGCCGATCTGCTCAAGCCAGAAATGACCAAACTGCGTGCCGACATTGGCGCACTGGCCAAATCTGAAGAAGATGTGCTGACCTTTGCCATGTTCCCGGACATCGGGCGCAAATTCCTCGAAGAGCGTGCCGCCGGTACCCTCGTACCGGAAGTGCTGCTACCGATTCCGGAAGCCGGCGCCGTGACCTCCGCCAGCGGTGAGGGCGTCCCGACCGAATTCGTCATCGACGTCCATGGTGAAACCTACCGCGTCGACATCACCGGAGTCGGCGTCAAGGCTGAAGGCAAGCGTCACTTCTACCTGTCCATCGATGGCATGCCGGAAGAAGTGGTGTTCGAGCCACTCAACGAGTTTGTCAGTGGTGGCAGCAGCAAGCGCAAGCAAGCTACTGCACCGGGCCACGTCAGCACCACCATGCCGGGCAACATTGTCGACGTGCTGGTCAAAGAGGGCGATGCAGTCAAGGCTGGTCAGGCTGTACTGATCACCGAAGCAATGAAGATGGAAACCGAAGTCCAGGCTGCCATAGCCGGCAAAGTCACCGCCATCCACGTGGCCAAAGGCGACCGAGTCAACCCGGGCGAGATCCTTATCGAGATCGAGGGCTGAATTAACAGCCTCGATACACCGCTTTAAACCTCGGGGGGGCATGTGCTCCCCTTTTTTTTTGTTCTTCCGGGTTTACCCTCGTTGAAACCCTGAACAAGCGGATTTGATGATTGCAGCCGGTCTGTGATCCGCGCCCCATCAACGCACGCGCAACTTCCGTACAGTCAAAAACTCATTTGCCACTGCCCGATCAATCCGTGATTTCGGCTGTTACTGCCGAGCTCGCCGCTGTAGCCGAAACCTACCGAATGGCGTGACGAAATGGCTAGATCGACTCCGGCCTCCAGCATCAGGCTGTCCCGGTCCAGTGAGCTGCCGTCAACGCTGAACGCCGTGCCGCCGACTACAAACGCCTGACGCGTCGAGTTACTGACATCGCCATACGTATGCTTCCAGCCCGCTGTCATGCGCGGCGTCAGGCTCATGCCATTCTCAAGGGTGCTCAGGTGCGCCAGCCGTACGCCGAAGGTGCTGTTGAAGTTGTCCTGGGTTTGCCGGTCGACCTGCAACGCGGCAGAGCCACCTTTTTCCTGATAGCTGTCGCGGCGGTACCGCTGGTAGCCAAGGCTGGCGAAGGGTTCTGCACTCAGGCGGCCACTGCCCATTACATAACCGAACTCGGCAAAGGCTTGCTGGCTGTCGGCGTCATAATCGCCCTTTGGCCGATCGCTGAAACCGTTGAAAGCGACCGTGCGTTTGCTTTCACCTTGATGGCCGCTCCAGGCGGCGCCCAGACGCAACGCAAACGGGCCGCTTTGGCGCAGGGCGTAAACGCCGGCATGCCAGCTCTCGACGTTGCCATCGACACCCGTGGCGTCCAGATCGGTCTTCGAATAACCGCCGAGCACACCTAGACGCCATTGCGGGTCGAGTGCCCAATCGACGCCAATCACGCTGCCCTTGGTGCGCTGTTCCAGACCGCTGCTGCCGTGTTCCCCATCCAGCTTGCCGTAGCCGCCGATGCCTTGCAGCCATAGCCGACCGCGAGCGTCGGGATCGTTGAGGTTGCGCGCGTCGGATGGCACGCCGGTGGCGGCCAGCATCGGCGTGTCGTGTTGATCGAGGCCTGCCAGCAAACGTGAGCCGGTCCTCATCTGCTGCATCGCCGACAGCATGCTGCCACCGATCTGGCTGCTCGCAGCCAGTGTTGCGCTGGTCAGGTTGGCGTTGCTGGTACCGGCCAGTTGTTCGATGGCGTTGCCGGCGGTGGCGCTGGTGGTGTTAAGCAACGCGTTATAGAGCGCGTTGTTTTTGCTCATCGACGCCAGGCTGTTCGCCGCACTGCTGCCGTTGGCGGTGCTGGCGAATTGGTTGAAAGCGATGTCGTTGCGCGTATAAGTCAGGTCGACCTCGGTGGGCGTGTAGGCGAGGGTCGGCGTGAGGAACGCGTAATCGCTGGTGACGCTGCCGAAGGTGCCATCAATGCTCGCGGCTTGCAGCACGGTGTAGCGGCTCTGCCACGGCCAGTTTCCGCTGCCCGGATTCACCGCCAGCGTGGCGCCATTCAGGCTGGCAACGCCGCCCACCTGAATCGGTGCGCTGCTGCCATCGGCGTTGACGCCATAGGCCAGGGTCGAGCCGCTGCCCATGGTCAGGCCACCGACCACCGTTGCCGTGCCCAGTCGGGTGTCGGTGCGCAAGGTGCCGTTAACCAGAAGATTGCCCACCGAACCGCCGCCGGCGTACACGCCGCCCGAGTCGATAGTCAGATCGCCAGCCATTGCGCCCTGATTGATCAGGGTCGCACCGCTACGCACTGCGCCGCCTTCACTGAAGTCGCCTTGGCCGTTGAGTGTCCACGCGCCTTGGCTCACCTCCAGCCATTCGAAATTTCGGCTGGCCGCAAAACTGCCGCCGGCCGAGTCGTCCATCAGCACGCGATCGTACCCTGTGCCACCGTCGACCATGCCGACAAAGCGGCTGCCGCTACGCAACGCGACCTCGTCGTCGCCACCGCCCAGATCCAGCGCCAGGCCGTTGCTGCCGCTGATCGTGCCGCCGTTGATGACGCGGTCGTCGTACTCGCCCACCAGCTTCACGCCGAAGCCGGCGAGGCCCTGAATGGTGCCGAAGTTTTCCAGTGTGGTCGCCGCCACACCCGCGCCACCGCTGCCGTCATCGACCAGGATCGCACTGGTGGCGCCGCTGATCAGCGCATCCTTGGCGTTCAACACGTAACCGCCGCCCAGGGCGATACCTTCGCTGCCGTTGGCAAAACCGCCCTTGTCCACGCCACCCGCGCCGGTGCCCTGAATGACGCCGTAGTTTTCGATGTGCGCGAGGTTGTCGATGTCCACGCCATCGCCGTCACCGTTGGCTTGCAGACCGGAGTAGGCGCCGGTAATGGTGCCGTGGTTGATCACCGTGCCGTCGCCGTCGGAGCCGAAGCCCGAGCCGTTGCGGCCAGTGATGGTCCCGTAGTTTGTCAGGGTGGCACCGAGGTCGGTGGTGATGCCGTGCCGACCGCCGGAAATCGTCCCGTAGTTGGTCACGGCCACGCCGGTCGCTGAGTCAATATCGATACCGTCAAACTTGTCATCGGCGCTGCGCGACTCGCCGGTCGAAATCTCGCCATGGTTGGTGATGCTCGCGTTGGCGCCGGTCTTCATGCCGTCGCTGGCCTCGCCGCGAATCAGTCCGCCGGCACGATTGATAATCGTGGTAGTGGCGCCGTCACTGCGCAACGCATCAAGGTCAAGGCCCTGACCGGTGCTGGAGCGGATCAGCCCACTGTTATCTATCAACAACGCGCCGCTGACAAAATTGCTGTCGATACGCAGTGCATCGTTAACGCCGAGGATTTGTCCGCCGGCGCGGTTGTAAATGCTGTAATTGCGCGCCTTGGTAAGGTCGCCGCTGCTGTCGATTGCCCGCCCGCCTGTGGAAATGATTTTCCCCGCGTTATCGATCACCACGCCCGTGCCGCGGGTGCTGTCTTTCAGACTCACGGTCTTGCCGCTGTTAGTGATGCTGCCGGGTGCCGAAATTTTCAGCGAGTCACTGCCGCCGAGCGTTTGCGCGGCAGTCGTGGCCGTGTCGATTTGCACGGTTCTGGCATGAGCTGAAGCGCTCGCCAGGAGAGCGATAGTCAGCGCGAGACGATGGGGCAAGAAGGACATGAGCGAACGGCCTTTTTGTTATAAGCGGGACGTCCTGTATAGCGGAAGGTTTTTACAGATTGATGTCTACGTAAAGTCTCGTTTCTGCATTAAAATGCATTTTCCACAAGTAAAATGGGAGATTCACGCATTATTTTGCATTTCAAGAACAGCAAGAGCTTATTTTATGCACTATATTGCGTACAGCGCTTCTGTAAAAAGCCAAGGCGCAAATTGCGGCAGGAAAAAAATGTACACACTTACGTTGCAGGCGTATGCCAACCGACAATGGTCAGACGCAATGACGCTGATATTCGTCGAGCCGGAAAAGGGCTTCGAAGGCGCTTGCCGAATCGGCTACAAGACTGACTACATCGCCAATAATCTGGAATCGATTGATCTGCCGTTTTGCAAGGCAGTCAGTGGCAGGTTGCCATTGGACTGGGACAGTACTTCGCTGAAGAAAGCGCCTGCCTTCCTGTTCGATATCGCGCCTGCGGGGGCGGCCCGGCGCTTTCTCATGGCACGCCTTGGACAGGATAAGCCTGAGGACCTTAGCGCCGATTTGTTTCTGCTGGGACGATCCACGCCTGCACCCATCGGCCATCTGCGCGTCAAGGAATCCATCGAGGCTTTGGATGACCGGGCCGTCATGGGGTTTGGTCGCGAGGAGGTCGTCGCGCGGGACAACTCTTTTCTGGAGTACGCCTACGAGCAGGGCGCTGCAATCGGCGGCGCAACCGGAGCGGGCGGAGAAGCGCCGAAACTGCTCATGGCGCAAGCTCGCGACGGGTTGCTGTATCCAGACGCAGTCCTGGCAGATGATCAAGTCGCACAGCACTGGTTTGTGAAATTTGCCCGTAACCGGGCAGCCCAGATGGACCAGACCATCCTTAAAAGCGAGTTCCATTACTACAAAGCGCTGCACACACTCGGAATCGAGACAGTGGCCGCGGATGGCCTAGCCCTGGAAGAGGCTACAAAACCCAGTCTCTGGATGAAGCGCTTTGACCGTAATGTGAGTGATCGAGGCGTTGATCGCTTGGCCGTTGAGTCCATGTACTCGCTCGCGGGTGTGACCGTCCCGGGCAGCTATATGGACCACATGGAAGTTATTCAGCTGCTGGCACGACTCTGGTCACAAGCGGGACAGGCCGCGCAGATCCCTGATTTGATCGCCGATTATTTGCGGCGAGATTTACTCAACAAAATTCTCGGCAACTCCGACAATCACGGCCGCAACACATCCATCATTCGCGAGGAAAGCAGTGTGCGTCTCGCCCCCATCTACGATTTGGCACCGATGGTCATGGACGAGGAGGGCGTGACGCGGAGCACCAAATGGTCGAAGGATCTTGAGGTGGGCGGCGAGGTGAAATGGCGCGCCGTCTGCGAAGCATTGTCGATGATCGGAGATCCAGAGGCGTTGTTCGAAGGTCTGCGCGACGACGCGCGCCGCTTCCTGGCGTTGCCGGACATTCTCTCTGCCAGTGGCCTGCCCGAAGCCACCCTGAACTATCCTGCGATTGCCTTGAAAAACCTCGACCAACGACTGCAGCACTGGGGGCTGACATGACCCTCTCCATCGACGCCCGCGCATTAGTAATCGAAAGCATCCAGGACGGGCTGGCCCAGGGCACGCTGGAGATTGGCGAGGCAGTGCGACGCTTGCGTGTCGAGGTCACGGGTTTACATCAAAGCCAGTTTGCGAAAATGTGCAAAATCTCGGTGCGCACCCTGGTGCATATCGAGCATGGCGAAGGGAATCAGACGTTGAAATCGTTGAATTCGGTGTTTCGTCCTTTTGGCTTGAAGATGGGCGTCGTGCGGATTCGCCGCGATTTCAGTTGATGGCGTGGCCGTAGAGCGGCGGTTCCCACGGCAAGACGTGGGAACGATTCGTTCAGCTGCGGCATTCGGCCAGGGTTTTAACCTGTCCCGAATCCGTCTGGTTCTCATCGCTCAACCAGCGTTCAAACCCTGCGCCAATTGCGGGCCACTCCGCGTCCAGAATCGAATACCACGCGGTGTCGCGGTTCTGCCCCTTGACCACCATGTGCTGGCGAAACACGCCTTCGAAGCTGAAGCCCAGCCGCTCGGCCGCGTATTTGGAGCGCGCGTTGCCGTTGTTGCACTTCCACTCCAGCCGCCGGTTACCCAAGGCAAAAGACTCCTTCGCCAGCAAGTAAACCGCTTCGGTGCTCTTCGGCGAGCGTTGCATCGGTGCGCCGAAGGTCACGTGGCCGATTTCGATGCGGCCCTGGGCCGGCACGATCGACATCAGGCTGAGGATGCCTTGCGCTTGCCCGCTGGCACGGTCAATGACGGTGAAGAAATACGGATCGCTGCTCGCCGCGTGGTTGTTCAACCAATCGTCGAAGCCTTCACGATCCGGGAAAGGACCGTAAGGCAGATAGTCCCAAAGCTTCGGGTCGCCGCCCGGACCTTGCAGGGCATGCCACAAATCGTCGCCATGACGCGCAGGGTCAAGTTTTTCCAGGCGAATGAAACGCCCTTCGATCGTTGTGGCCGACGGCGCCGGGGCGCCTTTCCAGTCGGCGAGGGAAGTCGACATTATGTTCTCCTTGAACCTTAAAGGCCTTTACGAAACTGGATGAAACCGGGGCGTTCGGCAATGCGCTCGTAGAGCTGGATCGCAGTGGCGTTGGTCTCGTGGGTAAGCCAGTGGACTTTGCAGCAACCGTCTTCCTTGGCCGTGGCGTAGACGTACTCGATCAACTGCCGACCCACACCGGTGCCGCGTGTTTCGAGCATGACCAGCAAGTCTTGCAGGTAGCAGGAGTTTTCGATGCTCCAGTTTGATCGGTGGTAGATGAAGTGCACCATCCCCACCGCGTTGCCATCGGCCCAAGCCAGCGCGGCGTGAGTCGGCTCGTTGGGGTCGAGCATACGCTGCCAGGTGCTTTGGGTGACGGCTTCAGGCAATTGAGTGTTGTAGAAACGCAGGTAGGCCTGCCACAGCGGCAACCAGGCCGCGTAGTCGTCGCCAGTGACTTGGCGGATTTCGATCCGGGTCATGTTCGATCCTCTAACGCATCAAATGGGCGAGGCCCTGATCGTGCGCGTCGGGGCTGGCGGCAAGCCCCTTTCGCACGCCGGCAATGTCTGCGGGGCTGCGGTTCTGGCTGAGTTTGCGCTTGCCTTCCAGGTGCTGGATCGGCAGGGCGAAGCCGACGATGGCTTTGAGCATGCCATCAATGTACTCAGCCGGCGCATCAGCAACTTTCCAGGGTTGAGCACGACCGGATTCATGTCGATCGGTCAAAGCGCTGACCAGTTGGCGCAAGCGGTCTGCGTCAGTGAACACCTCTGCAGTGCCGTACGCGTGCACGGCGACGTAGTTCCACGTCGGCACGACTTTGCCATGCTCGGCCTTGGCCGGATAAAACGCCGGCGTGATGTACGCGTCGGCACCGGAAAAAACAACCAGCGCTTCGGCGCCTTGCTGCAGGGCTTGCCACTGCGGATTGGCGCGAGCGAAGTGGCCGTATAGCGTGCCGCTGGCACCTTCATGAGGATTCAGCAGTAGAGGCAAATGACTGGCTTGCAGCCCTTGCTTGCTATAAGTGACCAACACGGCGAGGCGCGTATCGAGCATGTGCTGCTGCAATTCATGCAAGTCGTCGATGGCGAAACTGCTTGGCGTGTACATGGAGATTTTCCTTGGCGAATGCCTGCATCCTAGGCAGGCTATTGGTCTGTTGTAAGAGCCATTACCGACCAATTTCATAGGTCCAATGCCATGACGGGTTTACCGCTGTCCTTACCGTTCAACCCGGCGGGTATCCAACTTGACCGCCGCCAGGGTTTGAGCCGCCAGCTTTATCAAGCGCTCCGCTTGAGGATACTCGACGGGCGCGTTGCCAGCGGAACGCGGCTTCCAGCCAGTCGCGATCTGGCGGCGGCCATGGGAGTTTCCCGCAATAGCGTCATACGCGCTTACGATCAGCTGTGCGCCGAAGGGTTTATCGAGGGCCGTGTCGGTGACGGAACTTATGTCGCACAGTTAAGCCAGGCAATTTCTCCAGCAAAAAAACTATCCACAAAAGTGTCCACAGGGTTACCAACAGGCTTATGCACAGCCTTATCCACAAAACTCCCGGATTTACCTGTGATTTCATCCAGCAAAGTTATCCACAATGGTGCGCTGGAACGGGTGAAAAACAACCATTTGGCAATGCCTCCCAGCGGGCCACCACGCGCATTCCGGGTAGGCGTACCAGCGTTCGACCTGTTTCCATTTGAGGTGTGGGCCAAGCTGAACAAGGCTTTCTGGCGTAAACCCGATCTGCAGACGTTGTGTTACGGCGACCCGGCGGGAGATGAACGATTGCGCGGTCTGATTGCTGCCTACTTGCGCAGTTCCCGAGGCATGCAGTGTTCCGCTGAGCAAATAGTGATCACCAGTGGTGCTCAGCAGGGAATCAGTCTTTGTGCACAGTTGCTGGTTGAGCCCGGTGACGGGGTGGCGATCGAGAATCCGGGCTATCGGGCGGCGGCCCATGCATTCGCTGTCGCCGGTGCAACGTTGCACGGTGTATCCGTGGACAGCGAAGGTATTAATAGCGCCGAGCTCAACGGTTTGAAAGATTGTCGATTGGCCTACGTCACGCCGTCTCATCAATACCCGACCGGAGTGGTCATGAGCCTGGCGCGACGCCTCGAACTATTGGCTTGGGCCGAACGCTCACAAGGCTGGATCGTCGAGGACGACTACGACGGAGAGTATCGTTACAGCGGTGCGCCGCTGGCACCATTGGCGGCCCTCGATCAGCACGCACGTGTCTTGTATGTCGGCACGTTCGGCAAGGTGGCATTCCCGGCATTAAGACTGGGTTACCTGGTATTGCCCCCTGCACTGGTGGACGCATTCTCGCAACGGCGCGCAGTCGACGTTCGGCATTCCGAAATCAGCACGCAGGCAGTGATGGCCGAATTCATCGCGGCCGGGCATTTCCAGCGCCACATTCGGCGCATGCGACGCGCGGCGTTGAGCCGTCGTAACACCTTGCTGGCGCACTGGCCGCAGACCATTGCCGGCGTCGGCAGCCTGCCGAGTGTCGCCGCAGGCCTGCACCTGACAGTGGCCGTCGACACGCGCGCCCGCGAGTGCGAACTGGTGGAAAAAGCCGCGAGCGTCGATGTGGAGATCAACCCCCTGAGCAGCTACTGGCTACCGGATTCACAGCCGCCCGAAGATCAGCGCGCCGGGCTGGTGCTGGGCTTCGCAGCCGTACCTGAGGCTGCCATTGTTGAAGCACTCAACAAGTTGGGCCGCATCTGGCGGACATGAGACCCGTGGTGACATCGTCGCAGTTACTTGCATGAAGGTCCCCGCGCATAAAAAAGTTTACGCAAATCCGGTTCTCGATTCTGCGCAGGACACCATCAATGGGGTCAACCCTGGTCAGGGTTTTCTGCTGGCCTTTGCGTCAGCGTTGTGAGATCAGTGTCGGACACTTTGAAGTGTGCCGTGGCGGGCATGCATACTTTGTTGAGGTTTTTTAGCTTGCGGGATACGAGTGCGGTAACTATTTACCCCAGGCAAAAAAACCCGCGCAAGCACGGGTTTTCCAGAAGCGAAGGCGGCACGAGCGGTAGCGGGCTACTGCCTGTGGATCAGGTTCACGTGCCGGATTTGATTTTGGTCCAGGCCCGGGTGCGTGCTCGCTCAGCATCGCGCGGCAACGGCTGCAAGGTGTACAGCGAGCCCATCGCCGCCTCGGTGGGGTACAGATTCGGATTGTTGCGAATTGCGGGGTCGACCAGTTCAGTGGCGTCTTTGTTCGGGTTCGGGTAGCCGACAAAGTCGCTGACAGGCGCAATCACCTGCGGTTGCAGCAGGTAGTTGATGAAGGTGTAAGCGTCTTGCGGGTTCTTCGCGCCTTTCGGGATGGCGAGCATGTCGAACCAGATCGGCGCGCCTTCTTTCGGCAAGCGCATGTCCACGGTCACGCCGTTTTTGGCTTCCTTGGCGCGGTTCGCGGCCTGGGAAAAACTGCCCGAATAACCGACGGCAACGCAGATGTCGCCGTTGGCAATGTCAGCCATGTATTTGGAGGAGTGGAAGTAGGTGACGTAGGGCCGAATTTTCATCAGCAATGCTTCCGCCTTTTCGTAATCCGCAGGCTTCTTGCTGTTAGGGTCGAGGCCGAGATGCGCCAGGGCCAGCGGCAGGATTTCCGAGGGCGAATCGAGCAGGGCGACTCCGCATTGCTTGAGCTTGCTAAGGTTTTCTTCCTTGAAGATCAGGTCCCAGCTGTCCACCGGCGCATTGTCGCCGAGCGCGGCTTTGATCTTGTCCGGGTTGAAGCCGATCAGGATGGTGCCGTACATGTACGGCACGGCAAATTTATTGCCCGGATCGTTGGCCTCGATCAGCTTCATCAGCTTCGGATCGAGGTGGTTCCAGTTCGGCAACTTGCTGCGATCAAGCGGCTGGAATACTCCAGCCTCGATCTGCTTGGCAAGAAACACGTTGGACGGCACCACCACGTCGTAGCCGGAGTTGCCGGTCAGCAGCTTGGCTTCCAGCGCTTCGTTGGTGTCGAAGATATCGTAGATCAGTTTGGTCTGGGTGTTCTGCGCCTTGAAGTCTTCCAGCGCTTTGGGCGTGATGTAGTCGAACCAGTTGTAGACGCGCAACGTTCGCTCTTCAGCTTGTGCCGCACCACTGAGCACCGCAGCGCAGAGCGCGGGCGCGATAAAACGCTTGAGTCTGTTCATTCTTCTCTTCCTCAGTGGGCGCTTTCAAAACCTTCGAGAACGTTCACGGCATTGATGCCAATTTCTTCCACAGCGTAGCCGCCTTCCATCACGAACAGGGTCGGTTTGCCAAGCTTCGCGATGCGTGCGCCCATGGCCAGGTAATCGGGGCTGTCGAGCTTGAATTGCGAGATCGGGTCGTCCTTGAACGTATCAACACCCAAGGACACGACGACGATGTCTGCAGCGTATTTCTCGATTTCCTCGCAGGCTTGATCGAGCGCGGCGCTCCACGTGTCCCAACCGGAGCCGGCGGGCAACGGGTAGTTGAAGTTGCAGCCTTCACCCGACCCTTCGCCGAGCTCGTCCTCGTAGCCGAGGAAGAACGGAAACTCGGCTTCCGGATGGCCATGAATCGAGGTGAACAGCACGTCGCTGCGTTCGTAGAAAATCGATTGCGTGCCGTTGCCGTGATGGTAATCGACATCAAGGATCGCGACTTTTTTATGGCCTTGATCGAGGAAGGCCTGCGCGGCGATGGCGGCGTTATTGAGGTAGCAATAACCGCCCATCAAATCGCTGGCGGCGTGGTGCCCCGGTGGACGGCACAACGCGAAGGCGCTGCGAGCGCCACGCTGGATTTCAGCCTGAGCAGTCAGCGCAACTTGCGCTGCACTGTAGGCGGCTTGCCAGGTGCCAGCAGTGATCGGTGCACCGCCGTCGAAGCTGTAATAACCGAGTTGGCCGTGCAGGCTGGTCGGCATGATCCGCCGCAGCGTGCGCGCCGGCCAAGTGTAGGGCAATAAATCGCCGTCTGTGTTGAACTCGGTCCAGCGCGCCCAGGCGCCTTTGAAGAAGTCGAGGTACTCGCGGCTGTGAATGCGCGCGATGGGGTCCAGGCCGAAATCCGTGGGTGCCTGCACGGGGCCTAGGTTCTGGGTTTGTACGCGTTGCAATACATGATCGGCACGCGACGGCATTTCGAAGCAGGGCATCAGTTGCCCATCCATCAGTTCACAGCGGCCATGGTGCAGGTGGTGATCGTCCGAGTAGATCGTCAGCATTTTCTTGTTCTCCACAGGCTGATTCGGTTGAACACAGTCTTGCGGCGCACGGCTTCGAAGAGAACGGCAGGAAAGGCCAAAAGGGGATCGATATGGCCAAAACGTCTGACCGAAATTCGCCCCTTTGTAGCGCATTAGTGCCCCGGTCCGGCGCGTGGATGCACTCATGTGGAGGATAACCTTGTGGCGAGGGGAGTCCCTTAGACACAGGGTTATCCGTGCGGCCGGAACTGACTTGGCGCCACGCCACTCCAGCGCACAAACGCATGGCGGAAACTTGCGGTCTCGCTGAAGCCCAGCGCCTCGGCAATTTGATAGATCGGCATCTGCTCTTCGCAGAGCATCTGTTTGGCGTGCTCGAACCTGAGCTCATCGAGCAGCTCCTGATAACTGCACCCCAGTTCCTTGAGGTGCCGCCTCAGGGTGCGCGCCGAGCAGTTCATCTGTTCGGCCAAGCCTTCGAGGCCGGGTGCGGCATTCAGCTGTGCACTGAGCAGCTGGCGGATTCGCCCGAGCCACAGCTGGCGGCCGGTGAATTCAGTGTTCTGTTTGCGGCAGCGCTCGGCCATGGCCTGGTGGGTGATGGCATCGGCGAGCGGCAGGGGCTGATCAAGCCACTGTCTGTCGAAAGCAAAGGCATTGTCCGGCGCGCCGAAGTGCAGTGGGCAATTAAAGTGCTCGCTGTAGCTCGCTTGATAATCGGGCGCGGTGTGTTCGAAGCGCGTACTCACCAGCGGCAACGATTGCCCGAGCAGGTCGTCGCAGATGACTTTCAGCGACACCAGACAGAACTCTGCGTTGAACACGGCCAGTGCCGGGTTTTCTCGATAGTCTGCGGCGACAAACCATACGCGCTCGCCCTCGTCCTCGAGGCTCAGTTCAAAAAGTGTTCCCAACAGGGCCGGATAACGCATCGCCAACCGCAAAGCGTCACCGAAGGTGGCACTGGTCAGCAGCGCATAGCCAAGCATGCCGTAAGAGGAAACGTGCATGCGCCGACCCAGTTCCAGGCCGATATCACGTTTCAGCGCAACGGCGTTGGCACAGACCTGCATCTCCTGATTGGTGGTGATGCGCGTGTCGGCACGCTGTAAATCCGCCGGGCTGATGCCGCTGCCAGCGAGCAGTGCTTCGCCGGACAGGCCTTCGGCCTTGAAGGTGTTGAGCACCAGAGACACGGCGTTGAGGGTAGTGAGGTGGGAATGGAGCATGGGCTGTTCCAGCACTGGGATGCTGGAACGGCAGCAAGTTATGTGCCCGACGCAGATCCTTGTGGGAGCGAGCCTGCTCGCGATAGCGTCGTCTCAGCCACCATTCATGTTGAATGGTCGACTACTGTCGCGAGCAGGCTCGCTCCCACAGGGTAGGTGGTGTGTTGATCGTTTCCACGTCGAACCGTCTGCGTGGGAATGCTTCTGGGGACGATCAGTTGAAGTCAGCTCAATTCACCGCAAAGGTCGAGCTCGACCAGGCGTCGCACTTCGGCGATCTCAAGCCCCGCACCGAGCAACCCATGCAACTTGCCGAATGCCGCTTCACGGGTCATCCCGCCACCCGACAGCACGCCGGCACCGCGCAGGCGACTACCGGCCTCGTAGACATCCAGCTCAACGCCACCTTCATGGCATTGCGTAACGGCAATAACCACCACGCCGTTATCGCGTGCCCGCGCGAGAGCGGCGAGAAACTCCGGATTGTCGCTTGGCCCGGTACCGCTGCCGTAGCACTCCAGCACCAAACCCTGAATGTCGCTGTTGAGCACAGCATCAAGCAGTTGCGCGCCGATGCCTGGAAACAGCGGTAGCACCGCGACTTTGGCCAATTGCCCAGGCTGGTTGTAATGGAGTTGCGTCGGCAGGGTAGACGCTTTAACACCGCCGCCTTGACGCTCCAACCGCTTGAAGGGATGACGGCCGAAACTGCGCACCTTTGCGCAGCGGGTCGGATCGAGTAGTTCACCGTGAAAGTACAGATGAACGCCCGGTGCCACGCCCTGACCCAGAGCGACCAGCGCCCCACCGAGATTTTCCCAGGCGTCGCTGTCAGCCACGCCGGCCGGCAACATGGAACCGGTGAACACCACGCGGGCGTGCAGGCCGAGCAATTTAAAGCTCATGGCCGCCGCGCTGTAGGCGAGTGTGTCGGTGCCATGCAGGATCAGCACGCTGTCGCAGCCTTGTTCATCCACTGCGTCGACCACCGCTACACGCAGCTGCTGCCAATACGCCGGGCTCATGTTGGCGCTGTCGATCAGCGGCGACATCTCGCGAAAGCGCCACTGCGGCACCACCAACTCAGGCTGGCTGTGCAAATACTCGCGCATCCGCGCTTCGAAACCGGACGCCGGCACCAGGCCGTTGGCGCTGGCTTGCATGCCGATGGTGCCACCGGTGTAAAGCACCATGACGTGTTGGGCGGCTGGGTAGGTCGAGGAATTCATGGAGGTGCTCCGAGAACGATGAGTTCCTGTGGGAGCGGGCTTGCTCGCGAAAGCGTTGTATCAGTCGACATCAATGTTGAATGAAAGACCGCATTCGCGAGCAAGCCCGCTCCCACAGGGATTTTGCGCACTTTAACCGATCAGCGTTGCGCTGCGGGTACGCCTTGTGACTCGACTTCAGCCTGGACTGCAACCGCGGGCGGGTTGGCCGGCCAGGCTTTCAGGTCCAGGTCCAGATCCGGGAACTTGCTCGAATCGAACACCGGCGTCTTGATGCCTGCGGCGCGCTGGTCGTCGTAGTCGCGCAGGACGCGCATGGCGATCTTGAAGAGCAGGAACAACGCGATCAGGTTCACGAACGCCAACAAGGTCATGGTGATGTCGGCAAAGGCGAACACGGTGCCGAGGTTTTCGATGGCGCCCCAATAGATCAGCACCAGTACCAGAGCGCGATAAGCCATCAGCGCCGTGCGGTTCTCACCGATCAGGAAGCGCAGGTTGCTCTCACCCAGGTAGTAGTTGTAGAGGATCGAGGTAAAAACGAACAACGACAGCGCCACGGAGATGAAACTGCGGCCCCAGTCGCCGACCACGGCAGCCAGCGAGTTCTGCGTCAGGGCAATACCGTCGCCTTCGAAGCCTGGGGTGTAAAAACCCGAGAGCAGAATCAGCAAGGCTGTGCAGGTGCAGATCACGAACGTATCGAGGAACACGCTGAACGCCTGAACCACACCTTGCGCCACAGGGTGCTCAACCGACGCCACCGCAGCCACGTTCGGCGCGCTGCCCAAGCCCGCTTCGTTGGCGAACACGCCGCGTTTCACGCCCATGATGATCGCGCTGCCGATCAAGCCGCCGAACGCCTGATCCAGTCCAAAGGCGCTTCTGACGATGGTCATCAGCATTGCCGGTACCTGATCGAATTGCAGCACGATCACGTAAATGGTCACGCCGATATACACCAGGGTTTTCACCGGTACCAGCAGGTCTGCGACCTTGGCGATACGCTTGATCCCACCGAAGAAGACCAGACCCAGCAACACGGCCAGTGCCGCGCCGGTGTAGGTCGGGTCGAGTTTGAAAGCATCCTGCAGCGAGTGAGTCACCGCGTGGGATTGCAGACCGTTGAAGGCAAACCCGAAGGTCACCAGCAGCAGAAACGCCATGACCATGCCCAGCCAGCGTTTTTGCAAACCATGCTGAATGTAATAGGAAGGACCGCCGCGATAACTGCCGTCGCTATCGCAGCGCTTGTAGAGCTGGCCGAGCGAACATTCAAAGAAGCTGCTGGCCATGCCGACCAGCGCGGTCACCCACATCCAGAACACCGCCCCGGGGCCGCCCATGGTGACGGCGATGCCGACGCCGGCGATGTTACCTGCGCCAACGCGACCGGCGAGGCTGAGCATCAGCGCTTGAAACGAACTGAGCTGACCGGCGCTGCTTTTGAGGCTGTCGCGGAACACCGCGAACATGTGGAAAAAGTGGCGCAGTTGTACGAAACGCGAGCGGATCGTGAAGTAGCCACCGAGCCCGACAATGAGCACGATCAGTACTTTCTCTGAGAGGAAGCCGTTGATGACTTCGAGCATGGAGTATTCCTCGCTGTTTTTTATGTAAGCAAAAGCTGGACAGGCAGAAACATCGTGTTACACCGGTTTGCGCACGGCAAAACAGGTGGGGCAGAGGTTTCGTCCCGGTTGCAAATCGCGGGTTTGTTATGAGTTCGGGTATCGCATGGGTTAAAGCCTCGTTACCGACGACCGCTCATGCGAAGAGGGGCGGCACTATACCGATGCTTTTCTGTGGGAGCGAGCCTGCTCGCGATAGCGGTGTGTCAGTCGCCAGCAATGTTGAATGGACAACCGCGATCGCGAGCAGGCTCACTCCTACCGGCTTGGCGGTGCTGCGGATAAAAAAAAGGGCCTGGGGAATAAATCCCCAAGCCCTCAAAAGGTGAGAGGTGTCTAGTCCCTCGACCTGGTGAGCGCTGCTACAGGTAACGCGTCGGTTCAGGCTTTAAGCGGAACCAGACGTGGAGCAATCATGTTTTCCGGGCGCAGGATGTCGGCGAGCATCGCTTCGTCGAGCAAGCCTTCTTCACGCACCAGTTCCAGCACGCCGCGGCCGCTTTCCAACGCGATGCGGGCGATGCGGGTGGCGTTTTCATAGCCGATGTACGGGTTCAGCGCGGTGACCAGACCGATCGAGTGCTCGACCAGTTCACGGCAGCGCGCTTCGTTGGCAGTGATGCCGACGATGCAGTGTTCGCGCAGCATGTCCATGGCGCGTTGCAGCAGGCGTATCGAGTCGAAGATCTTGAATGCGATCAAGGGCTCCATCACGTTCAATTGCAGCTGACCGCCTTCGGCCGCGATGGTCAGTGCCAGGTCGTTGCCGATGATCTGGAAGGCCACCTGGTTGACCGCTTCCGGAATCACCGGGTTGACCTTGCCGGGCATGATCGAGCTGCCCGGCTGACGCGCCGGCAAATTGATCTCGTTGATACCGGTGCGTGGACCGCTGGACAGCAGGCGCAAGTCGTTGCAGATCTTCGACAGCTTGACCGCGGTGCGCTTGAGCATGCCGGAGAACAGCACGAAGGCGCCCATGTCGGAGGTGGCTTCGATGAGGTCGGCGGCAGGCACCAGCGGTTGGCCGCTGATCAGGGCCAGACGCTGAACGGCCAGGGCCTGGTAACGCGGGTCGGCGTTAATGCCGGTACCGATCGCGGTGCCGCCCAGGTTCACTTCGGTCAGCAATTCAGGCGCGAGGGTTTTCAGGCGCGCGAGGTCTTCCCCCAGGGTAGTGGCGAAGGCACGGAATTCCTGCCCGAGGGTCATCGGCACGGCGTCTTGCAACTGGGTACGACCCATTTTCAAAACGTGGCTGAATTCTTCGCCTTTGCCAGCGAATGCCTGAATCAGGCTGTCGAGGCTGGCCAGCAACGCGTCGTGACCGAGCAGCAGACCCAAACGGATCGCCGTCGGGTAGGCGTCGTTGGTCGACTGCGCCATGTTCACGTCGTTGTTCGGGTGCAGGTACTGGTACTCGCCTTTCTCGTGACCCATTGCTTCGAGAGCAATGTTGGCAATCACTTCGTTGGCGTTCATGTTGGTGGAAGTACCGGCGCCGCCTTGAATCATGTCCACCACGAATTCTTCGTGGAAATCGCCGCGGATCAGACGGGCACAGGCTTCGCTGATGGCGGCGTGCTTGGCTTCGCTCAGGTGGCCCAGTTCGCGGTTGGCGTCAGCGGCGGCCTGTTTGACCATCGCCAGACCGACAACCAGCTTCGGGTAATGCGAAATCGGAACGCCGGAGAGACGGAAGTTGTTCACCGCTCGCAGGGTCTGGATGCCGTAATACGCTTGAGCAGGTACTTCGAGTACGCCAAGCAGGTCTTTTTCTGTGCGGAAAGATGCAGCGGAGGACATGATAGAAATCATCTCGATAGGAACCCGGCCTGTGCCGGAACACTGCAAATGCTAGGCTTGTGGAGAATTTTGGGCCAATGCTATTAAACACTGGCCTATGCATATTCGGCATAATGTCGATGTGACGTCGTATTCGTGACGAGCGTGTGACCTAAATTGGTGCGTGTCCGGGAGGGCGTGATGAATCTGGAAAGTAAATGGCTTGAGGACTTCAGCGCCTTGGCTGCCACCCGCAGCTTCTCCCAAGCTGCCGAGCGCCGATTCGTGACTCAGCCGGCGTTCAGTCGGCGAATTCGCAGCCTCGAAGCGGCGCTGGGGCTGCAACTGGTCAACCGTTCACGCACGCCGATCGAGCTGACAGCGGCGGGTCAGCTGTTTCTGGTCACAGCACGCACCGTGGTCGAGCAGCTTGGGGAAGTGCTGCGCCATCTGCATCACCTGGAAGGCGGGCAAGGCGAGGTGATGCAAGTCGCTGCCGCTCACTCCCTGGCGTTGGGTTTCTTTCCGCGCTGGATTGCCCAGTTGCGCAATGAAGGCTTGAACATCGCCACGCGTCTGGTGGCGACCAACGTCGGCGACGCTGTGCACGCGCTGCGAGAGGGTGGTTGCGATTTGATGCTGGCGTTTTACGACCCGGACGCGGCGATGCAGATGGACCCGGAAATCTTTCCGTCGCTGCACCTCGGGCAGACCGAAATGCTGCCGGTCTGCGCTGCGCACGCGAACGGCAAACCGCTGTTCGATCTGGAAGGCGATGGCAGCGTGCCGTTGCTCGCGTATAGCGCCGGGGCTTTTCTCGGGCGCTCGGTAAACCTGTTACTGCGTCAGCGAGCGCTGCGCTTCACCACCATTTACGAAACCGCCATGGCCGACAGCCTGAAGAGCATGGCGCTGGAAGGGCTGGGGATTGCCTGGGTGCCGCAACTGAGCGTCCGTGCGGAACTGGCTCGCGGTGAGCTGGTGGTCTGCGGCGGCCCGCAATGGCACGTGCCACTGGAGATTCGCTTGTATCGCTGCGCGCTGGTGCGCAAAGCGAACGTGCGGTTGTTGTGGCGCAAGCTCGAAGGCGGAGCGGCCCAAGGTACAACCGGTTCCTGAGACCGCTGAAGATCAAAATGTGGGAGCGAGCCTGCTCGCGAAAGCGGTGTGTCAGGCAACATCGAGGTCGGCTGATGCGCCGCCTTCGCGAGCAGGCTCGCTCCCACAGGGGAATTGTAATGTATTTGATTGACCTTCCAGTCAATAAAACCGGGCTTTTGCGCCGTATGACAGATGGTCGCCATGGGGGCTGTTTATCTGCTTCATTGCGGTATACTGCGCGGCCTTCGGCCGGCTCGACTGGCCAGAATTCGTACAACAAGCCACGCTCTTTTGCGTGGCTTGTTGTTTTTTGACGCGCCTGCGGGCGCCCAGAGAGAAGAGGCACGACGATGAGTGCACTGGTTGGCGTGATCATGGGCTCCAAGTCCGATTGGTCCACCCTTAGCCACACCGCCGATATGCTGGAAAAGCTCGGCATCCCTTACGAGGTGAAAGTGGTTTCTGCCCACCGCACCCCGGACCTGCTGTTCCAGTACGCCGAAGAGGCCGAAGCGCGTGGCATCGAGGTGATCATCGCCGGTGCCGGTGGCGCGGCGCACTTGCCGGGCATGTGTGCGGCCAAGACCCACTTGCCAGTGCTCGGTGTGCCGGTGCAGTCGTCGATGCTCTCGGGCGTGGATTCGCTGCTCTCGATCGTGCAGATGCCTGCGGGCATCCCGGTCGCGACCCTGGCCATCGGCAAGGCCGGCGCTATCAACGCCGCGCTGCTGTCGGCGAGTATCCTGGGCGCCAAGCATCCGCAGTTCCACGACGTGCTGAAAACTTTCCGCGCCGAGCAGACAGACAGCGTCCTGGACAATCCAGACCCACGCATCGCCTGAGGTTATTGACGATGAAGATCGGTGTAATCGGTGGCGGCCAGTTGGGTCGCATGCTGGCCCTGGCGGGTACTCCGCTGGGCATGAACTTCGCTTTCCTGGACCCCGCGCCGGATGCTTGCGCAGCCGCGCTGGGCGAACACCTGCGAGCCGATTATGGCGATCAGGATCACCTGCGTCAGCTGGCCGATGAAGTCGATCTGGTGACCTTCGAGTTTGAAAGCGTCCCGGCGGAAACCGTCGCCTTCCTGTCGCAATTCGTCCCGGTCTACCCGAGCGCCGATGCGCTGCGAATTGCTCGCGATCGCTGGTTCGAGAAGAGCATGTTCAAGGACCTGGGAATTCCGACCCCGGCGTTCGCCGACATCCAGTCGCAAGCCGATCTGGACGCCGCCGTGGCTGCTATCGGTCTGCCGGCCGTGCTGAAAACCCGGACGCTGGGCTACGATGGCAAGGGCCAGAAAGTCCTGCGTACCGCCGAAGATGTCGTCGGCACGTTCGCCGAGCTGGGTAGCGTTGCCTGTTTGCTGGAAGGCTTCGTGCCGTTCACGGGCGAAGTCTCGTTGATCGCCGTGCGTGCTCGGGATGGCGAAACGAAGTTCTATCCGCTGGTTCACAACACCCACGACAGCGGCATTCTCAAGCTGTCCGTGGCCAGTACCGACCATCCGCTGCAAACGCTTGCCGAAGATTACTCCAGCCGCGTACTCAAGCAGCTGAATTATGTCGGCGTGATGGCGTTCGAGTTCTTTGAAGTCGACGGTGGCCTCAAGGCCAACGAAATCGCCCCGCGCGTGCACAATTCCGGGCACTGGACCACCGAAGGCGCCGAATGCAGCCAGTTCGAAAACCACCTGCGGGCGGTGGCCGGCCTGCCGCTGGGCTCGACGGCCAAGGTCGGTGAAAGTGCGATGCTCAACTTCATCGGTAAAGTGCCGGACACCGAGAAAGTCCTGGCCATTGCCGATTGCCATTTGCATCATTACGGCAAAGCCTTCAAGGTCGGGCGCAAGGTCGGCCATGCCAACCTGCGTTGTGCCGACCGCGACACACTCGCCGCGCAGATCCTCAAGGTCGAAGCGCTCATCGCCGAGTAGTTTCCTTGCGTTAACGGCGGAACCATTCAGGGGCCGGCGTTCTCTCATGGCAGTATGCGAAAGTCTGACTAGGCTTTCGCGTAGCCATTCAAATCTGAGGGAAATGCCATGGGAATTATCGGAACCATCTTTATCGGCTTGATCGTCGGCCTGCTGGCCCGGTTCCTGAAACCGGGTGATGACAGCATGGGTTGGATCATGACCATCCTGCTCGGTATCGGCGGTTCGCTGGCGGCCACGTATGGCGGCCAGGCTCTGGGCATCTATCGCGCGGGCGAAGGTGCAGGCTTCCTGGGTGCGCTGGTTGGCGCCGTGGTGTTGCTGGTGATCTACGGTTTGATCAAGAAGCGCTGATCCAGGCGACAAAGCCCTCTCTGCCAAACGCGCGGGGAGGGCTAGAATGCTCGGCGCTTCATCGTCCCTTCTTCTGCCGAGCACCTTCATGCGCCATCTTTTACTGACCTTCCTTTTACTGGGTTCGGGCTATGCCCACGCCGGCGACCTGCCGGAAACCGACTGGCTGGAGCTGATGCCCAAGTCGGACCAGAAGGCCCTCGAGGCCATGCCCGAAATCGATCACGACTCGCCCGAAGCCAACGGCACCTTTACCGAAAAAGGTGGCATGAAGCAGAGCAAGGGTTTGCCGGCCGTGATGTATTCGAGCAAAACCGTGGCGTCGATGAACGACAGGAACATTCGTCTGGGTGGCTATCCGGTGCCGCTGGAGTCCGATGCTGCAGGACGCAGCACCTTGTTTTTCCTCGTGCCCTACCCGGGCGCCTGCATCCACGTGCCACCGCCACCGCCTAACCAACTGGTGCTGGTGCGTTATCCGAAGGGATTGAAGGTGGAGGATATCTACACGCCGTTGTGGGTAACGGGCACGCTGAAGGTCGAGAAGGTCAGCAATGATCTGGCTGATGCGGCGTATGCGCTGGATGCGGCGACAGTCAGAGTGGTGCAGGAATCGGATTTGTAGGTAATCCAAATGTGGGAGCGGGCTTGCTCGCGAAGGCGGGTTAACATTCAGCATCATCGTTGACTGTTGTGCCGCTTTCGCGAGCAAGCCCGCTCCCACATTTGCTTGTGGTGTTCCTATAAAGGCCTGCTACCGATGCTGACGCCGAGGGTATGGCTCGCACCCGGCGCCAGCGTGACCACGTCATCCATCACATTCGCCGTCTCGATGCACAGCATCCGCTGCCAGCCGTCATCCGCCATGTCGCTGAACGCCGCCGCACGATCAATCCATGGGTTCCAGATCACGGCCGAACGCGATCCGCTGCTGGTCAGCTCGACGCGCCGTTCCCACGCCGGATCAACAATGCTCAGCAGCGCAGGCGTCTCAAGATAGATCCGGTCAGTCTCGCCGGTAAACCGCAGGTCACCGACCTGAGGCTTGAGCTTCCAGTCTTCCAGCGTCTCGATGTAACTCAGGCCATTCACGCCTTCAACATGCACATTGCGCACATCGCTGACGGCGAAATAGCTGTGCAATGCCTGGCTGATGGTGACCTCGTCGGCGCCTTGATTAATGCTGGTCAGGCTGATGTGCAGTTGTTCGTCCAGACGGATGCTGAGCTTCAAGTCCACTTGGTGCGGCCAGCCCGGCAAGCCGCCTTCGGGGTAGGGCAGGACGAACTCCACTTTCAGGCCCTCACCGTCGGTTTCGATGCTGCCCAACTCCCAATCCATCGCCCGTACCAGGCCGTGAGCCGGCGCCTCGTCATGACTGACGCGCATCGCCTGTACGCTTTGCGGGTTGCGTGCGAGATTGCCGAACCACGGCCAGCACACCGGCACGCCGGCGCGGATGCTCTTGCCGCTCTTGAACACGGCTTCGTCGTTGAGCCAGATCAGCGGTGGCTGGCCGGCCAGCTGATAACTGAGGATGTGCGCGCCTTGCTGGGCCACCAGCAATTCCGCCTGACCGTGGCGAATGCGCCAGCAATTCAGGTCGTCCAGTTTCATGGCTTCAACGTCGGGCGTGCTCATGGGGCAACTCTCGATCAGGAACATTGACTTCAATGGACCGCAAAACGGTCACTGCGTTTAACGCTGCCTGGTTCAGCGAGCCCTGGACGGCACGGAACGGGTACGGCCGCTGCCGTCGATGGCGACAAACACGAACACCGCCTCGGTTACTTTGCGCCATTCGCTGGACAGTGGATCGTCGCTCCACACTTCAACCATCATCTGGATCGAGCTACGGCCGATTTCCAGCGCCTGGGTATAAAAGGAGAGTTGGGCGCCGACGGCCACCGGGACCAGAAACGCCATGCGATCGATGGCAACTGTCGCTACGCGTCCGCCCGCCACTTTGCTGGCCATTGCGGTGCCGGCCAAATCCATTTGCGCTACCAGCCAGCCGCCGAAAATATCGCCGAAGCCATTGGTTTCGCGGGGGAGCGCGGTGATTTGCAGGGCCAGGTCGCCTTGCGGGATCGGATCTTCTTGTTCGAGCTCTAGCATGCCGGGGGTGCCTCTGACCCGTGACTCTTAATTGGTAGTGCGAATAGATAGTCGTCCAGGAAAAACGATCATGCCTCGAACATACGCTGTTCGACGTGTTTTTCGTAAGGCGTCTATAAGGGAAACTCTGCGAAATGGCCTGTGAAGCTGGCAGGCGTTTTCGCACAGCAACCCTCTCAAACTGTTGCAGAACCGCAAGTATATCGGTCGGTAGACTCCGAGACGACCGTCCGGTTCTGATTTTGACCGCCAATTACGCCCCTCTATGTGCTTTTTCGAACAATTTGGTATGGTGCCGAACCTGCCCAAGCCTCTGCCAGCGTTGTCGAGGCTGCAGATTCGACTATAAGAGAAGCTCTTGCCATGACCACAGCGCCCTCCAGCGTCGCGCAACCGACCCAGCCCGCACGTCCTTTGACCCGCAACGACTACAAGACTTTATCGCTGTCCGCCCTGGGCGGCGCGCTGGAGTTCTACGACTTCATCATTTTCGTGTTCTTTGCCACGGTGGTCGGCAAGCTGTTCTTCCCCGCCGACATGCCTGAGTGGCTGCGGCTGATGCAGACCTTCGGCATCTTCGCCGCCGGCTACCTGGCGCGGCCTCTGGGCGGCATTGTCATGGCCCATTTCGGTGACTTGCTGGGTCGCAAGAAGATGTTCACGCTGAGTATTTTCATGATGGCTGTGCCGACCCTGATCATGGGTTTGCTGCCCACGTATGCGCAGATCGGCATCTGGGCACCGATCCTGTTGCTGCTGATGCGGGTCATTCAGGGCGCGGCGATTGGCGGCGAAGTGCCGGGCGCATGGGTCTTCGTTTCCGAACATGTGCCGCAACGGCACATCGGCTACGCCTGCGGCACCTTGACCAGCGGTTTGACCGCGGGCATTTTGCTGGGCTCGCTGGTCGCGACGGCGATCAACAGCATCTACACGCCGGTGGAAGTCGCGGATTACGCCTGGCGGATCCCGTTCCTGCTGGGCGGCGTTTTCGGGCTGTTTTCCGTCTACCTGCGTCGCTGGCTGCACGAGACCCCGGTGTTCGCCGAGTTGCAATTGCGCAAAGCGTTGGCCGAAGAGGTGCCGCTTCGCGCAGTATTGCGTGATCATCGCGGGGCGATTCTGATTTCCATGCTGTTGACCTGGTTGTTGTCCGCCGGTGTCGTGGTGCTGATCCTGATGACGCCAACTGTGCTGCAGACGGTCTACCACTTTTCGCCTACCACCGCGCTGCAGTCCAACAGCATCGCAATCGTGTTCCTGAGCATCGGTTGCATCATCGCCGGTGCCCTGGCGGATCGCTTTGGCGCCGGCCGGGTGTTTGTATTCGGTTGCGCCGGGCTGCTGGTCAGTTCCTGGACGTTCTATCACAGTCTGGCGGATCACCCGAACTGGCTTTTCCCGCTGTACGCACTGACCGGTTTTCTGGTCGGCACGATAGGGGCGGTGCCGTACGTGATGGTCAAAGCATTCCCGCCCGTAGTGCGCTTCAGCGGTTTGTCGTTCTCCTACAACGTCGCCTACGCCATTTTCGGCGGCTTGACGCCGATGGTCGTCAGCCTGCTTCTTAAAGAAAGTCCGATGGGACCGGCGTATTACGTAGCGGTGCTGTGCGGCGTGGGGATTTTGGTGGGTGGGTATCTTTGGAGGAAGGGGCGGTAGGCCAACGCTTTGTATCGACTGCACTGGCCCCATCGCGAGCAGGCTCGCTCCCACCGGTTTTGTGTACGCCGCAAATCCCCTATGGGAGCGAGCCTGCTCGCGATGAACGATCACGCGGTACAACGTTAGACACCCAATAGTGGCCTTTCATCCAATTGTCATATTTCAGCCATAGAGTGTTCACACGGCCTGCTGATACTTGGCCCCGACTTAAACACCCTATCTGCTAGGAGTAAGGCATGAAACTGAAGCGTTTGATGGCGGCAATGACTTTCGTCGCTGCTGGCGTTGCGACTGCCAACGCGGTTGCCGCTGTTGACCCTGCTATTCCGGGCTACACCAAGACCACTGGTGTGTCGGGCAACCTGTCCAGCGTCGGTTCCGATACCCTGGCCAACCTCATGACCCTCTGGGCTGAGAACTATAAAAAAGAATACCCGAACGTAAACATCCAGATTCAGGCTGCGGGTTCGTCCACCGCGCCACCTGCGCTGACTGAAGGCACCGCTAACCTGGGCCCGATGAGCCGCAAGATGAAGGACAACGAGCTGCAAGCCTTCGAGACCAAATACGGCTATAAGCCAACCGCTATCCCGGTTGCCGTGGATGCCCTGGCGGTGTTCGTACACAAGGACAACCCGATTCAGCACATGACCATGGAACAGGTCGATGCGGTGTTCTCTTCTACGCGTCTGTGTGGCGGCAAGGCCGATGTCAAAACCTGGGGTGAGCTGGGTGTGACCGGTGACCTGGCAAACAAGCCGGTGCAATTGTTCGGTCGCAACTCGGTATCCGGCACTTACGGCTATTTCAAAGAGGAAGCCCTGTGCAAAGGCGACTTCAAGGCCAACGTTAACGAACAGCCAGGTTCCGCTTCGGTGGTGCAATCGATCAGCTCTTCGCTGAACGGCATCGGCTACTCGGGCATTGGTTACAAGACCGCCAGCGTGAAAACAGTGGCACTGGCCAAGAAAGGCAGCACTGAGTTCGTCGAAGACACTGAAGAAAACGCCCTGAACGGCAAGTACCCGCTGTCGCGCTTCCTCTATGTTTACGTCAACAAGGCCCCGAACAAGCCTCTGGCCCCGCTGGAAGCCGAGTTCATCAAACTGGTTCTGTCCAAACAAGGCCAGGAAGTTGTCGTGAAAGACGGCTACATCCCACTGCCAGCCAAAGTCGCTGCCAAAGCACTGGCTGACCTGGGCCTGCAGGAAGGCGGCAGCGTAGCAAAGAAGTAAAACCCTAGGTCCGGGCTAACCCCCGGATCTGTGTAGCAGCTGTCGAGTGAAACGAGGCTGCGATCTTTTGACCTGGCTCTAACCGCAAGCTCAAAAGATCGCAGCCTCGGTACCCTCGACAGCTGCTACAGAAGCCGGGTTGCCCGGCCTTCAAATTTCAATCCGCTGCCTGTCCAAACACGCGGCGGATTTGTCGCGTCACTACACTGTCATCTTTCTGTCATACAGGATCGCTAGGGTGTGCGCATGAATGATCTGGCCAATGCTCCCATGACTACAAATCCCCCCAAGCGAATTGACTTCAATACGCCTGAATTGCAACGCAAGCGCCGCATTCGCGCGCTCAAGGATCGCTTCACCCGCTGGTACGTCCTGATTGGCGGCCTGGCGGTGCTGGCAGCCATTACCCTGATCTTCTTCTTTCTCGCTTATGTGGTTGCGCCGCTTTTCAAAGGGGCTGACCTGCAAGCGCAGGACGCGATCACGCCGGCCTGGATGCAGGACGCCGGCAAGCCGTTGATGATTTCCCTGGAAGAACAGAATCAGGTCGCCATGCGCGTGTCCGACAAGGGCCAGGCACTGTTCTTCGATATTGACAGCGGCGCCGAACTCAAGCGCGTCGACCTGCCGGTGCCAGCCGGGGCCAGCGTGACCGCTATCGGCAAAGACCAGCCAGGCCAGCCGCTGGTCGCGGTGGGTTTTTCCAACGGTCAGGCGCTGGTGTTCCGTCACACCTATAAAGTCTCCTACCCGGACGGCAAGAAGACCATTTCACCGGCCATCGAATACCCGTACGGCGAGGCGCCGATTGCGCTCAACGAGGCCGGTGTTACGCTGGAGCACGTCAGTCTCAACGCGACCGATTCGACCCTGATGCTGGTCGGTTCCAGCGGTTCGCAACTCAATGTTCTGTCGCTCACCAGCGAAGAGAACATGATGACCGGCGAAGTGACCAGCGAGCAGAAGCGCATTGATTTGCCGCAGATGACCGAACCGGTGAAGAACATCTTCGTCGACCCGCGCCAACAGTGGCTGTACGTGATCAATGGTCGTGCTCAGGCCGACGTGTTCAGTCTGCGCGACAAGAGCCTCAACGGCCGCTATAAACTGCTCGAAAACGGCGATGACCAGATCACCGCCAGTGCGCAGCTGGTAGGCGGCATCTCGTTGATTCTGGGCGATTCCAGGGGCGGCCTGGCGCAGTGGTTCATGGCGCGTGACGCAGATGGCGAATCGCGTTTGAAGCAGATCCGTACCTTCCAGATGGGCGACACGCCGATCGTAGAAATCACAGCCGAAGAACGCCGCAAGGGTTTCGTTGCGCTGGACGCGTCGGGCAAGCTCGGCGTGTTCCACAGCACCGCTCACCGCACCCTGCTGGTGGATCAGGTGGTTGATGGTCAGGGCCTGTTTGGTCTGTCGCCACGGGCCAACCGGATCATCGTGGAGCAAGGCGGCAAGCTGCAACCGTTGCTGCTGGAGAACCCGCACCCGGAAGTTTCCTGGAGCGCGCTGTGGAGCAAGGTCTGGTACGAAAACTACGACGAGCCTAAATACGTCTGGCAATCGACCGCCGCCAACACCGATTTCGAACCGAAGATGAGCCTGGCGCCACTGACCTTCGGCACGCTGAAAGCCGCGTTCTACGCCATGCTGCTGGCCGCGCCACTGGCTGTTGCCGCCGCCATCTACACCGCTTATTTCATGGCCCCGAGCCTGCGCCGCAAGGTCAAGCCGGTCATCGAATTGATGGAAGCGATGCCAACGGTGATCCTCGGTTTCTTCGCGGGCCTGTTCCTCGCGCCGTATGTCGAGGGGCATCTGCCGGGCATTTTCAGCCTGCTGATGCTATTGCCGATCGGCATTCTGCTGGCCGGTTTCATCTTCAGTCGTCTGCCTGAATCGATCCGCCTGAAAGTGCCTGACGGTTGGGAGAGCGCGATTCTGATCCCGGTCATCCTGTTCATCGGTTGGCTCTCGTTGTACATGAGCCCGTACATGGAAAACTGGTTCTTCGGCGGCGACATGCGCATGTGGATTTCCCACGACCTGGGCATCACCTACGACCAGCGCAACGCACTGGTAGTCGGGCTGGCCATGGGCTTCGCGGTGATCCCCAACATCTATTCCATTGCCGAAGATGCCGTATTCAGCGTGCCCCGTGGCCTGACCCTCGGTTCCCTGGCCCTGGGCGCGACGCCGTGGCAGACCATGACGCGAGTGGTGATCCTCACCGCCAGCCCGGGTATTTTCTCGGCGCTGATGATCGGCATGGGCCGTGCCGTCGGCGAAACCATGATCGTGCTGATGGCCACCGGCAACACCCCGGTCATGGAAATGAACCTGTTCGAAGGTCTGCGTACGCTGGCCGCCAACGTCGCGGTGGAAATGCCCGAATCGGAAGTCGGCGGCAGCCACTACCGCGTGCTGTTCCTCTCGGCGTTGGTGCTGCTGTTGTTCACCTTCGTCATGAATACCCTCGCGGAACTGATTCGTCAGCGCCTGCGCAAGAAATACTCGTCGCTTTAAGAAAGGTAGAAGTCTGTGAAACAGAACTCCCTGAACGGATGGTTCAAGAGCGGCGCCCCGGGCGTCTGGATCAGCGGTGGCGCGGTGTCCATCGCGGTCATCATGACCATTGGCCTGCTGGCAGTGATTGCCGTGCGCGGCCTGGGTCACTTTTGGCCGGCGGACCTGATCCACGCCAGCTACGACGTACCGGGCCAGGCCAATCACCTGGTGATCGGCGAGGTGGTGCAAAAGGAACAAGTGCCTCGCGAGCGCCTGAAAAGCGCAGGCCTGCCGGTGCCCGATCAGGGCCCGGAGTTCATGACCCGCGAGCTGATCAAGGTCGGCAACCGTGACCTGAATGGCACCGACTTCACCTGGATCGTCGGCGAGTGGCTGACCAACCAGACGACGCCGCCGGAATTGATGGCCATCGAACGTCGCGAGTGGGGCAACTTTTACGGTTACCTGGTCAACGTCAAGGAGAATGGCAAAGTTATCGCTGAAGGTGAAGCTGCCTGGCCGGAACTGCAGGCCCGTGTCGCTCGCGTCAATGAGCTCGCTGCCCAGCTCAAATCCCTGGAAAAGGTCGACATTGGCGCCATCAACGCCGGGCTCGAACGCATTCGTTTGCAGGGTCGCAAACTGGAACTCTCCGGCAAACTCGACGCCGCTGCACAAGCAGACATGGACGCCGATCGCGCTGAGCTGAACGCGCGCTATCAGGACATCGAAGCGCGTCTGGCCGAGTTGCATGCGCAGTTCAACCGCGACAGCCTGACCGCCCGCGATGCCAACGGCAAGGAAGTGGTAATCGACATTGGCAAAGTGGTTCACGCTTTTCAGCCGAACGCGATGGGCACCTTCACCAAGATCGGCTTTTACTTCAGCAAGGTCTGGGAATTCCTGAGCGATGATCCGCGAGAAGCGAACACTGAAGGCGGAATCTTCCCGGCGATCTTCGGTACCGTGATGATGACGTTGATCATGGCGATGATCGTGACGCCGTTCGGCGTTCTGGCAGCGGTTTACCTGCGCGAATACGCCAAACAGAACACATTGACGCGGATTATCCGCATCGCGGTAAACAACCTGGCCGGTGTGCCGGCAATCGTTTACGGCGTGTTCGGCCTGGGCTTTTTCGTCTACGTGCTGGGCGGCTCGGTCGACCGCTTGTTCTTCCCGGAAGCGCTGCCTGCGCCGACGTTCGGTACGCCGGGCCTGCTCTGGGCCTCTCTGACGCTGGCGCTGCTGGCGGTGCCGGTGGTGATCGTCGCCACCGAAGAAGGCTTGGCGCGGATCCCTCGCACCGTGCGTGAAGGTTCGCTGGCGCTTGGTGCCACCAAAGCTGAAACCCTGTGGAAGATCGTGCTGCCAATGGCCAGTCCGGCGATGATGACCGGCATGATTCTCGCTGTGGCGCGTGCCGCCGGAGAAGTGGCGCCGCTGATGCTGGTGGGCGTGGTGAAACTGGCGCCGTCGCTGCCGCTGGACGGCAACTACCCGTACCTTCACCTTGACCAGAAGATCATGCACCTTGGCTTCCATATTTATGACGTCGGCTTCCAGAGCCCTAACGTCGAAGCCGCGCGGCCGCTGGTGTACGCCACAGCGTTCCTGCTGGTGCTGGTGATCGCGACACTGAACCTGTCGGCGGTATACATCCGCAACCACCTGCGCGAGAAGTACAAAGCGCTGGATAGCTAAAGCCATTAGCCACAAGCGGCAAGCTACAAGCCGCTTTTGCTCAAATCTTGCAGCTTGCAGCTCGAAGCTGGCAGCTACGAACGGAGTGAGACCATGCAGCACGAAACTCATACCCACGGCATCAATATGTCGGCGCTGGGTCGCGACAAACAGAGCCTGAACCTTGAGCAGGAAACCGTGGCCATCGAAGTGCCGGGCCTGAGCCTGTTTTACGGCGACAAACAAGCGCTGTTCGACGTCAGCCTGAACATTCCGAAACAGCGCGTGACCGCATTCATCGGCCCGTCCGGCTGCGGCAAGTCAACGCTGCTGCGCACTTTTAACCGCATGAACGATCTGGTCGACGGCTGCCGCGTAGAAGGTGCGATCAATCTCTATGGCAACAACATCTACCGCAAGGGCGAAGACGTTGCCGAGTTGCGTCGTCGCGTCGGCATGGTGTTTCAAAAGCCCAACCCGTTCCCGAAAACCATCTACGAGAACGTGGTGTACGGCCTGCGCATCCAGGGCATCAACAAGAAACGCATTCTCGACGAAGCCGTCGAGTGGGCGTTGAAAGGCGCGGCGCTGTGGGACGAGGTCAAAGACCGTCTGCATGAATCGGCACTGGGCTTGTCCGGTGGTCAACAGCAACGTCTGGTGATCGCGCGCACCATCGCCGTAGAGCCGGAAGTGCTGCTGCTCGACGAACCGTGCTCGGCACTCGACCCGATCTCGACGCTGAAAGTCGAAGAGCTGATCTACGAGCTGAAATCCAAATTCACCATCGTCATCGTGACCCACAACATGCAGCAGGCCGCACGGGTTTCCGATTACACGGCGTTCATGTACATGGGCAAACTGGTGGAATTCGGCGATACCGACACCCTGTTCACCAATCCGGCGAAGAAGCAGACCGAAGATTACATTACGGGCCGATATGGCTAGTTGAGGCAGCTTCAAGCCGCAAGCTTCAAGCGGCAAGTTAGAGCGGTTCAGCGTAACGACATACATCGGCTTGAAGCTTGCAGCTTGAAGCTCGCAACTTTCGCGGAGCAAACAACATGATTTCGAAGGAAGGCTTAACCCACCACATTTCCGCGCAGTTCAACGCCGAGCTTGAGGAAGTGCGCAGCCACCTCCTGGCCATGGGCGGGCTGGTGGAGAAGCAGGTCAATGACGCGGTGACTGCGCTGATCGAGGCCGACTCCGGCCTGGCTCAGCAGGTTCGCGAAATCGATGATCAGATCAATCAGATGGAACGCAACATCGACGAAGAATGCCTGCGCATTCTGGCCCGTCGTCAGCCTGCGGCCTCTGACTTGCGGCTGATCATCAGCATCTCCAAGTCGGTTATCGACCTGGAGCGCATCGGTGACGAAGCGACCAAGATCGCCCGTCGCGCCATTCAATTGTGTGAAGAAGGCGAGGCGCCGCGCGGTTACGTAGAGGTGCGTCACATCGGCGACCAGGTGCGCAACATGGTTCGTGATGCGCTGGACGCATTCGCCCGCTTCGACGCTGACCTGGCCCTGTCGGTCGCGCAATACGACAAGATTATCGACCGCGAATATAAAACCGCACTGCGTGAACTCGCCACTTACATGATGGAAGATCCGCGCTCTATCTCGCGGGTTCTGAGCATTATCTGGGTGCTGCGTTCGCTGGAACGCATCGGCGACCACGCGCGCAATATTTCCGAACTGGTGATTTACCTGGTGCGCGGCACTGACGTACGTCACCTGGGCCTCAAGCGCATGAAGGAAGAAGTTGAAGGCACAAGCAGCGAAAACGCTAATGTTCCGGGCGCAGCGGACGATAAGTAAGATTGCCCAAGTAAAGCGCCCGGCCTTTCGGCCGGGCGTTTTCGTTTCGGGTTTACGCATCGAATGCAGCACCCGCGAACGAAAAGTCCCGGCGTGACTGAAGCTTTTTGGCAATGTGCCATCAGAGAAGGCGGTATCCTTGCCGGGATTTTTTAAAGGGGTGATGGATGAGTAAGGTCAGTGTGTTGGTCGTGGACGATGCATCGTTCATTCGTGACCTGGTGAAAAAATGTCTGCGCAATTATTTCCCGGGCATCCGTATCGAAGACGCGGTCAACGGCAAGAAAGCTCAGTCGATTCTGGCGCGCGAAGCGTTCGATCTGGTCCTGTGCGACTGGGAAATGCCGGAAATGTCCGGCCTGGAACTGCTGACCTGGTGTCGTGAGCAGGACAACCTCAAAACCATGCCTTTTGTGATGGTGACCAGTCGTGGCGATAAAGAGAATGTCGTACAGGCGATTCAGGCCGGCGTTTCCGGCTATGTCAGCAAACCCTTCACCAACGAACAACTCCTGACCAAGGTCAAGCAGGCGCTGAACAAGGTGGGCAAACTCGATACCTTGATCAATAGCGCTCCGACCAAAATGAACTCGGCGTTCGGCAACGACTCCCTGAGTGCGTTGACCGGAGG
>NZ_CABVGX010000056.1 GCF_902497625.1 Pseudomonas fluorescens
TTGCTCAACGCGCCCGGAATACCTTGCGGGCCATTGCTGGTGGTGCGCTGTTCGTTGACCGACTGCTCACTGCGCAACGCCGGCTGATCCGGGTTGAATTGCTCGGTGGTTGATTCAACGGCGCTGAAATCCACGTCAGCCGAGACTTCGGCTTTGTAACGATCATTGCCCAACACCGGCTGCAGGATGTTGTGCACACGCTGAGTCAGCATGCTTTCCATACGGCGGCTGTAATCGAATTGCTTGCCGGCCATGGTCAGCTCGGAGTTCTCCGCCTGATCCGACAGTAAATTGCCTTTCTGGTCGACCACGGTGATCTGCGATTTGCTCAGCTCAGGCACGCTGGTCGCGACCAGGTTGATGATCGCCACGACCTGACCCGGCTCCAGTGAACGGCCCGAATACAGCTCGACCAGCACCGACGCACTTGGCTTGCGTTCGTCGCGCACGAACACCGAGCTTTTCGGAATAGCCAGGTGCACGCGAGCGCCCTTGACGTTGTTCAGGCTGGAAATGGTCCGCGCCAGTTCGCCCTCAAGGCCGCGACGATAGCGGGTCGCCTCCATGAACTGGCTGGTACCCAGGCCCTGTTCCTTGTCCAGAATCTCGAAACCGATATTGCCGTCGCTGGGAGTGACACCAGCGCCCGCGAGCTTGAGTCGCGCACGGGACAGGTCTTCGGCCTTGACCAGCAAGGCGCCGGAATTCGGTTCAACGGTATAGGGAATATCCGCGGCGGCCAGGGTATCCATGACCTGTTTGGCATCCATACCGGCAAGGCTGCCGTACAACGGGCGGTAGTCCGGTTGCTGCGACCACAACACGACGGCGAAGCCAATGGCCACGCTCGCTGCCAGGCCAACCAACAGGCCGACCTGACGCAACATGGTCATCTCGGAGAGGTTTTCCAGAAAGGACAAACCGAATAGCGGCGGTTTGCCGTCTATCGGAGTGGACTTGGCCGGAACATTATCGGCGGCTGCATCTGCCATTACTCAATCTCGTCCTTATACCGGCATCTGCATGATGTCTTGGTAAGCCTGAACCAGTTTGTTACGCACCTGGGTCAACGCCTGCATAGACACGCTGGCTTTCTGCGAGGCAATCATCACGTCCGTCAGGTCAACGCCGCTTTTGCCAATTTCGAAGGCGGAGGCCAACTGACTGGACGCTTGCTGGGTTTCGCTGACTTTATTAACGGCCTGACCGAGCATGTCGGAAAAGCTGCTGCCGCTCAATTCAGGGACGGCGGCCGTCGATTTAGGCGCAGACATGGCATCCATTTGCATGGCACGCATATCCAGCATCAATCGATTGAATTCAATACCTTGGCTCATGATCTGCTCTCTTAGGCGACCCGCAATTTTTTGACACTCACTCGACGGGTAGTGAGGAGTTAGCAAGACCGGTGCCAGCTCACCGGCAGCACTGAACAAAAGGTCTGCGCGAGTTTGTCGCAGGGGGGGTCAAGTGGCGAACAGGTACGCTTCCACATCCATACCGGCGTCGCGCATTTGCGCCAGCTTGTAACGCAAGGTGCGCGGGCTGATGCCCAGACGCTCCGCCGCTTCCTTGCGCCGGCCACGCTCGGCTCGCAGGGTGTCGATGATCAGCTGGAATTCGCGACGACGCAGGTCATCGCCCAGCGCGCCGCCGGGTTCAGGCTCGATTTCGATGCTGCGGGCTGCCGCAGGCGCAACGGTAGGCAATGGCGCATACGTGACCGGCCCGCTCAGGCAGAAGTCCTGGGGCTGGATCAAGCCCCCCTGCTGGAGTATCAACGCGCGCTGAATGGCGTTGTCCAGCTCACGCACATTGCCTGGCCATGGGTAAGCGATCAGGCAGGCCTGCGCCGCTGGCGATAATTTCGCTGGAGCATGTTTCATTTTATTGACGTGTTTGTTCAAAAGCCGCTCTGCCAGCGGCAGGATATCGGCGGTGCGCTCGCGTAACGGGCGCCAGGCAAGCGGGAATACCGAGAGCCGGTAATAGAGATCTTCGCGAAAGCGCCCCGCCGCCACTTCACCGGCCAGGTCTCGGTTGGTGGTGGCGACCACCCTGATATCCAAAGTGATCGGCTTGCGAGCGCCGACGCGTTCGACTTCGCGCTCCTGCAAAACACGCAACAGTTTGGCCTGAAGGCCCAGCGGCATCTCGGAAATCTCATCAAGCAGAATCGTGCCACCATCAGCCTGCTCGAATTTGCCGGCCTGGGCTGCAATGGCGCCGGTGAATGAGCCTTTCTCGTGACCGAACAAAGTTGCTTCGAGCATGTTGTCAGGGATCGCCGCGCAGTTGATCGCGACGAACGGCTGGGCGGCGCGATGGGAATGCTGGTGGATATAACGGGCGAGCACTTCTTTACCGGTGCCGGACTCACCGGAGATCAGCACCGTGGAATCACTGCGCGCAACCCGCGCCGCCAATTCCAGCAACTGCGCGCTGGCAGGCTCGAAAGCGACCGGGCCTTCGCCCTCTACTGCGCCGAGAGCACCCAGCGCATGGCGCTCCACCAGATCCAGCAGCGCTTTGGGCTCGAAGGGTTTGACCAGATAATCCGCAGCCCCCTGGCGCATGGCATCGACCGCGCGCTCGACTGCGCCATGGGCCGTCATCAGCAACACCGGCAGGTGCGGCTGACGTGCGCGCAATAGACCGAGCAACTGATGACCGTCCATGCCGGGCATATTGACGTCACTGAGGACAAGATTGAAGGGTTCGATGGCGACCGCCTCCAGCGCTTCTTCTGCCGAACCGACCGCCTTGTAGTCGTGGCCGGCGAGCAACAGCGTGTCAGCCAATGCTTCGCGTAACGAACGGTCGTCCTCTACCAGGAGAACCTTGATTGGCCTGCTCATTGTGTAACCCGCGCATTCGGCCGCTCGCTGGAGAATAACGGCAGGATCACTAATGCACAGGTCCCACGACCCAATCGCGAGCGCAGCTGCAATTCGCCCTGATGGGCACGCGCCACTGCCTTGACCACGGTAAGGCCCAGACCGGTGCCGGTGGTTTTGGTGGTAAAAAAGGGCTCACCCAATCGCGCCAGATCCTTGCCGGCGATGCCACTGCCATTGTCGCTGACGCACAGACGCAAGGTACCGCTACGGGCATAAAGATGAACTTTGAGGCGCACTTCACCGGCGCTGGCCTGGATGGCATTTTCGAGCAGATTGAGAATGGCGCCGACCAGCGTATCGCGGTTGCAGAGTAACTCCCCCGCGTGACTGTCACATTGCCAGCGGATTGGCAAGTCCTGAACATGCGTCAGCGCAGCCGATTGCAACGATTGCATCAACAACGCCGGAGTGATGCGATCGGTCAATGGCAACTCACCGCGCGCAAACACCAGCATGTCGCGGACTTGATGTTCCAGCTCGTGCAGACGCTCTTTCAGTCGTCCGGCAAAACGTTGCTGGGTTTGCACCGGCAAAGTCTGCTCGGTCAGATGACTGGCATAGAGCAACGCAGCCGACAATGGCGTGCGAATCTGGTGGGCCAGCGAAGCGACCATTTTGCCTAGTGAAGACAGGCGTTCATGCCGCGCCAGTTGATCTTGCAGATGACGGGTTTCCGTCAAGTCGTTGAGCAACACCAGTTGACCGGGCTCGGCGTCCAGCGAGCGGGTGGCGATGGACAGGCGTCGGCCATCCTTCAGGGAGATTTCATGACCATCGTCCTCGCGGGGTGCGAAGCAACGGGCAATCACATGGCGCCACAACTCGCCCTCCAGGGGCAGACCGAGCAGCTCACAGGCGGCAGGGTTGGCTTCACGCACGATGCCTTGGGCATCAATGACGATGACACCGCCGGGTAACAGATCGAGGAGGTTCTGCAGGCGGTTGGCCAAGCGTTCTTTTTCCGCCAGCTCCTGCATGCGCTGAGCGCTCACCACGGCCAGCTCACCCTTGAGCTCGGTGACCCGTGCCTCAAGCAAACTGTAGGAATCAGTCAACTGGCTGGACATCTGATTGAACAGCGAGAATGCCTGCTCGAGACCAAGCCGGCTCGCCTGTTCTACGGACGAGGGTTGCCCCGATACGTCAAGGACAGGAAATATCTGCGCGGCTTGGGGCATTGTGCTCTCTCGCTTGGTTGACCGTCAGTGAAACGGAATGTTGCGAGGGATGTAGCAATACCCGTGCCTAAAAAAAACCGGCTATAAATGAAGGACTTGAAAAATAGGCGTCAATCATCCGCCTGTTCATCACCGTCACGACGGCTCATGCCGTACTTGCGCATCTTTTCCACCAGCGTCGTGCGACGAATCCGCAGGCGTTCGGCAGCACGGGCAACGATGCCGTTGGCATCATCCAGCGCTTGCTGAATCAGCCCTTGCTCGAGACCACCGAGGTAGTCCTTGAGGTCCAGGCCTTCCGGCGGCAGCATGGCGTTCGCGGTGAAATCGGGTGTATGGCCGTTGATGGCCACGCGCTCTTCGAGATCGCTGCGCAAGCTGTCGACCAGTTGCTCGTCTTCATCGTCCACATAGCGGAATTTCTTCGGCAACTCGACCACACCGATCACGCCGTACGGATGCATGATCGCCATGCGCTCGACGAGGTTGGCAAGTTCGCGAACGTTGCCCGGCCAGCCGTGGCGGCACAGCGACATGATCGCGGCGGAGTTGAAGCGAATGGAACCGCGCTTCTCGTGCTCCATGCGCGAGATCAGCTCATTCATCAGCAGCGGGATATCTTCGACGCGCTCGCGCAGGGGCGCCATCTCGATCGGGAACACGTTCAGGCGATAGTAGAGGTCTTCGCGAAAGGTGCCGATCTCGATCATGCTTTCGAGGTTCTTGTGGGTCGCCGCAATGATGCGCACGTCGACACTCTGGGTCTTGTTGCTGCCCACGCGTTCGAAGGTGCGTTCCTGCAACACGCGCAACAGCTTGACCTGCATCGGCAGCGGCATGTCGCCGATCTCGTCGAGGAACAGGGTGCCGCCGTTGGCCAGTTCAAAACGTCCGGCGCGGCTGGTGATCGCGCCGGTAAAGGCGCCCTTTTCATGGCCAAACAGCTCACTTTCCAACAATTCCGCCGGGATCGCGCCGCAGTTGACCGGTACAAAGGGCCCGTCACGTCGCTTGGAGTGATAGTGCAGGTTGCGCGCTACCACTTCCTTGCCAGTGCCGGATTCGCCGAGGATCAGCACGCTGGCGTCAGTGTCTGCAACCTGCTGCATCATCTGCCGGACATGTTGAATCGCTCGGCTGGTACCGACGAGACTGCGGAAAAGATTGGGTTCACGGTGGCGGCCGCGCTCGCGGGCCTGATCGTACATCTCGCGATAGACCTGGGCACGGTGCAGGGAATCCAGCAATTTGCTGTAGCTGGGCGGCATTTCCAGCGTCGAAAGCACTCTGCGGCGCTGGTCTTCAGGCAAGTCAACGGAAGAATTATCGCCCATTAACAAAACCGGAAGGAACTCATCCCAGGTTGCGAGTGTCTTTAACAAGCCTGAAAGTGCGCCTGGCGCATTGACGGTCCCGATCAGGACACAGATCACTTCACGACTTGACGATAACGAGCCGACAGCCTGCTGCCAGTCATAGCTTGCGCAGGGTAAATTTTCTTCGCCGAGAAAATTCAAAATCACCGCCAGGTCGCGGCGACGGACGCTATCGTCATCAATCAGCAGAATTTTGGTTTCACGCCACATGCAATAGCAACTTCCCTAGTCAAACTCGGATGCCCAAAAAGGGGCAAGCTGGACGCTTGCAGACACCATATGCCTGTAGACGTCTGGTAATCGGAAACAGCCACTAGTTAAGTCAAAAAAATGCGCACAGTCAAATTTATGGCGCAGAAAAGTTTCGATTAACTGACGGTTTTTCAACCGAACAGATGGTAAACCTTTGCTGCGCTCTGCGCTTGATGGATCTGCGACATCTCGTCAACGATCGCCTGACGCTCACCTGTCGCTGCTTCAAGCAGCTTTTTGTAGACGCCCAGCAACTCTTCGAGATTGTCGCGCAACGCGGCTTCGTCCACGGTAGCTTCACTCAAGACGTCTTCCATGCAGGATCGGCAAGCCAGGTCCAATGCACCTATGGCTTCCCAGTTTCGCTCGGCCAGTGCACCCACCAGGCCTTCACGGGTTTGTTCGATACGCTGCAAGACAAGACTCATGGTGATCTCCTTAAAACTGCGGACCCGGCGCGGCGATAGCATCCCATCCGTCTTTGACGGTGCGGAGCAGATCGGCGACTTCGTCGAGGATTTTTGGGTCGGTCTTGATGTTGGCTTCGGCCAGACGCTTCATCATGTAGGTGTAGAGGTTATCCAGTTCACCTACTGACGCCGCCTGGTTTTCCAAATCAAGACCTTCTCGCAGGCCACCAATAATGCCGATGGCCTTGCCAATCAACACACCTTTGTTAGGTATGTCTTTACGCTCTATCGCGCCTTTGGCCTGGGCAATACGATCGAGGCCTCCTTCCATCAGCATCTGTACGAGACGATGGGGACTGGCTTCGGAAGTCTGCGCCTGCGCGCCAATCTTCTGGTATTGGCGAAGGGCTAACATCGGGTTCATGTTCTACCTCATCTGAAATCTGTGATTCGTTAAACAATGTATCGACGGCGCGTCAAAAAACTTTAGCCGCCAAACACGAAAGCCCGGAGCGTCAAATCACGCTGCCGGGCTTTTGGCGTTATCACGCTATCAGCTGTTCTTCTGCTGTGCAGCCATTGCTTCGAACATCGACGTGATGTTGCTGGCAGTGGCCTTTAGCTTACCGACGAGCGTGTCCATGTCGTTGTATTTTTTGGTGAGGACCGCAGTCAGCGTGTCAATACGACGATCAAGGGCCGCCTGGTCGTTTGCCAGCTTGGTTTTGGTTTTGCTCAGGGTGGCCGAACGCTGGTCCAGAATACCGGCCGTTTCTGAAAAAGGCGCAATAGCCTTATTCATGCGCTCCAGCAGACCGTTGCTACCCGTGAACAATTCCTGAACCTCACCGCCCAGTTTTTTGTCATTCAATGCAGCGGTGAATTTGGTGCTATCAAAATCGAGCGCGCCTGTCTTCTGATTGGTGGTAATACCCAACTGCGCCAACACCGTAAGCTTGTCTCCCGCACCGGTTTCAGACAACGGACCGCGTATGGCTGCCAGGATCGAACGAGGCAGCGCATCCCCGGTCAATGCTGCCGGTATGGTCGGGTTACCATCGTCATCAAGCGAAGGCTTGGTCAACGAGGTGACGCTATTGGCGATTGCATTGTAGGCATCGACGAACTTCTGGATAGAAGCTTTAAGGCCATCGGTGTTGGTAGACACCGTAACGGTCGAAGTCCCCACTGCCACCAGGTTGAAAGTCAGCCCAGATACCGCCTTGTCCACAGTATTGCTCTTGCTGGTCAGCACCATACCGTCGACTGTGAAACTGGCATCTACAGCCAAAGCACCGATTGAACCCGCAGACGCTGCGGTCATTGGGGAGCCGGTTGTACCCACGACTTTCGTGCCATCGATGGCCAACTCAGGGATGCCAGAGACGGAAATATCCGAACTGGCGCCAGTAGTGCTCGAACCCAGCACAAGACGTGAACCAAAGGAGTCAGTCACGATGTTGGCACTGATACCGGCATCTTTGAGCGACGTATCGGCGTTGATTGAGTCTCGAACCGATTGCAGTGTAGCGCCGGGTTTTATATCCAGATTGTACGTCCCGGTGCCCTGCTTGATGATCAGCGAGCCCTCAGTGATAGCGCTTGCCGTTCCACCGGCGAAAGCCTGACTGGACACTTTGGATGAGGTGGCTAGATTTTTGACATTGATGGCGTAGTTACCACCCACGGCTGCGTTACCAGCGGTGGCCGTAACGATTTTCAGATCAGAGGAAGCCGCAGCAAACCCGGAAAACAGCGGGTTGGTTTTGTTTCCCAAGTCAGTCATGGACTTGGTAAAGGCAGCCATCAAGGACTTCAAGGTTCCGATACCGGAAATGCTTGCGGTGTTAGTTGCAGTTCCACGGTCGATCTGACCTTGCTTGGCCGCTTTGTCAGCATTCACCAAGGCTTTGACGATAGCGCCGGTGTCAAGGCCAGAGCCTAAACCCGAGCCGGGTAGTATTGGACTTGCCATGTGTATCTCCCTTCAGTGTCTCGCCGGTCTTTTGACCACTACAACGCTCAAAAGAACATAACAACAAGTATCATGCCAGCCGTCAGGCTCTCGCGCTGAACAGCAGGCTGCTCGCGTCATTCAAGCTATTGGCCAGCTTCAGGACTTCTTCATTGGGGATCTGACGGACCACTTCACCGGAATCACTGGCAATGACTTTAACTACGACTTTGCCTGAAGGCTCATCAATAGAGAACTCCAGGTTGCGCTTGACCGACTGAACGAATTTTTCGATTTCCTGAACGGCCATCTTCAGTTTATCCCGCTCACTGATCGCATCCTTGGGCTCATCCTTGACCAATGCCACTGGCGCAGCATCAGCTCGAGGCTTTTCTGCGGTTGCCTCAGCAACGGGCGCTACCGGCTTGGCCGCAGGATAAGACAAGTTCAGCTTCACGCTCATATCCATGTCCATCACCTCGCTAAATCAAAAAAGCGAGAGAGCACGATAAACGCGCTCCCCCGCCCAAAACTCATCCAGCTATTACTGAAGCAGTTTCAGTACAGCGGATGGCAGTTGGTTGGCCTGAGCCAGTACTGCGGTAGAGGCCTGTTGCAGAGTTTGTTGCTTGGTCAGCTGTGCGGTTTCAGCAGCGAAGTCGGTATCTTGTACGCGACCCAGTGCAGCACTGGCGTTTTCGTTGATGTTCTGCAGGTTGGAGATGGTGCTGGTCAGACGGTTTTGCGCGGCACCAAGGTCAGCACGGGAGCTGTTGATGGTTTGCAGGGCACTGTCGATCGCGTCAACAGCAGCCGAGAAGTTAGCCTGGATGTCGCTGTCTGCACCAGAGATTGCGATTGTGCCGCTGTCAACACCCAAGGTGTCCGCCTTTAAGTCACCCAGAGTAATCGAGATCTGGTTGTCGGCGCTGGTTTCGGAACCAACCTGGAAAGTCATTTCGTTGCTAGCGGTGTTCAGCAGATTTTTGCCGTTGAGCTGGGTGCTGTCTGCAATACGAGTCAGCTCTTGCGACATTTGCATGAACTCTTTGTTCAGTGCATCACGGTCGTCGGTGCTGTTCGAGCTGTTACGCGACTGGATGGCCAGTTCACGCATACGCTGCAGAATGTTGGTTTGTTCCTGCATCGCGCCTTCAGCGGTCTGGGCGATGGAAATACCGTCGTTGGCGTTTTTGATCGCCATAGTCTGACCGCGGATTTGCGAAGTCATGCGGGTGGCGATTTGCAGGCCGGCAGCGTCATCTTTGGCGCTGTTGATTTTCAGACCGGACGACAGACGAGTCATCGAAGTCGACAGAGCATCGGAAGCCTTGTTCAGGTTTTTCTGAACATTCAACGATGTGACGTTAGTGTTTACTGTTAAAGCCATGACGAATTCCTCGTTGGTTGGGTACTGCGGCTTCCGGCCCTGGCAAGCGCCGGGTGTGGCCTAGAGAACCTTCGTAATAGTTATCGTCGTCAGAGCGGGTTGCTTGAGGGCTTTTTTAAAAAATTTTACTAGCAGACTGCCACCCCCTGTAAATCAAGGACTTGGCGCTTGCCTCGCCTAAAAAAATGACGTCAAAAATACTGCCACATGAAATTCGGGCAAAAAAAAACGCTGTCGGCAGGACCGGCAGCGCACTAAATGAACCTTGAGAAATCAGCCGCGATAGAGAATCGCCGATCCCCATGACAATCCAACACCAAACCCGCTGATGGCCACTCGGTTCCATGCTGAAGCCAAAACGTGTTTTTCCAGCAATAAAGGTATGCTCGACGACACGGTGTTGCCGGTCTCGACCATGTCCTTGATGAATTTCTCAGGCTCGCCTTCAAAACGTCGTGCCACCGCATCAACGATGGCCGCGCTGCCTTGGTGAATACAGAACGCATCAATGTCGCTGGCTTGCAGCGCCGACTCGTCGAGCAACTCGTGCAAGTGGGCAGGCACCTTCAGCAAGGCAAAGTTGAAGACCTGTCGGCCATTCATGAAAAATACACCTTCGCTGACTTTCAGGTGCGGCGCACCGGAACCATCCGTGCCGAACTTGGCTTTGCCCAGCAACCATGGCGCGTCTTCGGCCATCCACGTGGCAGTGGCTGCGTCACCGAAGAGCATGGTGGTGTTGCGGTCTTCAGGATCGACGATTTTCGAATACGGGTCGGCGGTAATGAGCAGACCGTTCTTCAAGCCTGCCGCTTCCATGAAGCCTTTCATGGCATAGATGCCGTAAACGTAACCGGAGCAACCCAAAGAAATATCAAAGGCGGCTACGTGGGTCGGCAGACCCAGTTTGTCCTGAACAATGGCAGCCGTGTGGGGCAACCCCTCTTCATCCCCGTTCTGCGTAACAACGATCAGTGCATCTATAGCGTCTGGCGACAATGTCGGATTGGCAGCGAACAAGGCTCTAACTGCTTCAACGCAAAGATCGGAAGTTTCCTGTTCGACTCCCTTTCGCGGCAAGAAGGTGGAGCCGATCTTGCCCAGAATAAAATCCTGGTCTTTGGCGAACTTCGCACCTTGGGCGTAATTGTCCACACCTTCGACAGGTACATAACTCGCGATGCTTTTGATGCCAATCATTGTGGCTTCCCGATAGATATGGCGGATATTCACGAACGTCCAGGCAAGACAGCAGCAGGCGGCCCCCTCTGCGATCACACCCGACGCCGGTGCGGCGGCTGATTAGAGTAAAGATGCACGTTTCGACTGCCAAGTCACGATTACGCATATTTTACTCGCCACCTGCTTGTCCTCCCCTCCTGCTGACCTTGCCGCCTGCATCGGGCTGCGACCTGCAGGAGGTGGATTTACAACACCGGATTGGTGAAATAGCTACCGGTCCACTCATAAAAGACCTTGCGAAACTCTTCGTTCTCCGGCTCGACAATCAATGCCTGGCGCAAGAACTCAACCGCTTCATGCGAATCCCCCAACTCTCGACTGAGATGGGCCGCCAGATGCAATTTCACGGCGTCGAAGAAATCAAAGGACAAAGACACTTTGAGCATCGCCAGCGCTTCACCCAAACGCCCGGCCTGCCACAGACGACTGAACTCACCGGCAAACGCCGTCTCATCAAGCCAACGGGTCCCGGCAAGTCCTTCAAATTTGCGCACTACAATCGTATGTCCATTGCCGACCTTGCTGTCGGTTTCTTCCACGCATTCGATGTACCAGCAGCCTAAGCCACTATTGTTGAGGTAGTTGATCACCTGCAACATGCTTTGCAACGAGAACACCTGATAGTGCTCGCGCCAGTCGTTCTCAGGCATCGAATGAACATCGACACCCAATTGGAACGCCTCGATCATCGCCGGCAATGTGCTTAATGCGCGTGTGGCATCACTTTTTGCCGCCACCCGTTTGGGGAAAATACAGAAGAACACACCAAAGTCTTTCAGCACTCGCTGCGACTCAACATAGGCAGCCAACACATTGGGCGCATGCTCGATCACATGGGAGCTGACGAGATAGTCAAACGCCTGATTCCTGCAGTGAATGGACTGAAAGTCCCCCACCAGGTCCACCTTGATCATCTCTCCAGTTCGATCGACCTGAGCCTGCTTGTACTTGAGATAGTCCGCCAAGTCGCGTTCATGCACATAATTGATGCCGTCACTCGGCGCAACATTCAGGCATTGCGGCAAATAGAATGCGTTGTGTGCCGCCGCGCCAAGCTCTATGCCACTGCCTACACAGTATTTGTGGGCCAGTGCCATTCCTCGATTGCCGCTGGTTTCGGGTGCAGCCCTGCACTGCCGAGACTGGCCGTATCGTGCAAGGATATCCTGCAGCCCTGCAACAAAGTCCTCGGATGATGCCAATGGCAAAGCCACGGGTACAACGCCGTGTTTTTCCTGGAAGTAAGCCGTGGCGTTACGGACTATCAGGTCACGATCGATCCTGGAGGATATAGTCGACTGCTCGACGCTCCAGGTTTCATCGCCCAGATAGCTAGCCGAAGCGGGGATATCCGCAAAATACCAGAACGCTGGATGCTGCCCGGACTGAATGATCCTGAGTGTGTGCTCGACATGCTCGATGGCATTGTAGAAACCCTCATCCATCCCTCCCGCATCCAGCAGGCAGCGCCGGGAGTAATAAGAAAATGCTCCCACGCAGTGTGGGTAAAACGGAACCTGCAACCCTTCCTCATACGTGATAGTGGCTCGCGGATTTGGCCTGCCGTCCGCGGTCTTGTTCATCAACCCGTGCTGACTGAAGTTGAGGTGCTGAATACCGGTAGTGCGCGAAACGTCAATGTACCGCTCGAATACTGACGGGTCTTGAACGAATATATCGTCTTCAATCAAAAATATATGCTCGGCTCCCGCCTCCAGCAGATGCTCAATGGCTTTGTTCTTTGACTTTGCCACACCCAGATTTCGTTCATTCTGAATGAAGGTATGAGCGTCATCGCCAAAATCGGGTTCGAAGGGCAACCCATCGTTGACCACAACCACATGATCAATGACGCCCGGCGGTAACGACCGGTACAGCCGTTGCAACTGCTCTGGACGATTAAACGTGGTGATGCCACAGCCAACTGCTTTGCCCTCGATCACTGGCCTTCCTCCAGAGCTGTAAGCCAAGTCAATTCAAGCGATTGTTGATCCGAAGCGGTTCTCGAAACATCGATGCCGTACCTCCCCTCAACTTCCGAGCGGGCCGTGAACGCATTGGGCCAGCGCTCGGACACTACTGCTGCGAGTATCAGTTCATCGACCATGACGCCCGGATTAATCACCTGCGCCTGCGGCGCCCATACTGTGGACCAGCCCGCCTGAGCCACTTTCAAACAGAAATCCAGATCACCGGCCAGAGAACTGCGCTCGAAGTACTCAAGTCCTCCGACCTGCTCGAATATGGATTTACGCACCATCAGGCAGTCGCTCGAAACCGCTTGGCAATTGCGCTCAGTGCCGACGCCCAAGGCAGGTTCCAACGCCGTGTGCGAAAGACCGATCCACGGGGAAACGACCTTTGCCGCCGCAACAAGATCGTACCCGGCGTGACTGATGAATCCATCGGCATCGTGCATCTTGCACCCGACAATCCCGACTTCAGGGCGCAGCGCCTGTTTCAACATCCACTCGATCCAGGCCGGTGTCGCGATATGACTACGACTGGACAACAGCACCAGATATTCGCCCGACGCGTACTGAAGAGCCTGGTTGAAGAGTTCGGCCCGTGACAGAACTTGCGGACACCAGATCACTTTGACCCGTCCGCTATTACCTTCGAACCTGGACAAATAGCTGCGGATTTCGTCGGGGCAGGCGTTATCTGCGACGACAATCACTTCGTAATGCTGGTAACGGGTGCGCTGGGTTACACAGCCAAGACACGCTTTGAGTGCTGCCAGATCATTTTCCGCAGCCAACAAAATGCTGACTTGTGGAGTCTGGTAGTGACGATAATCGACGTTCAACGTACCGCCCGCCACCAGATCGACCTGCGCGCCATAGCCCAAAATCGTCAGATGGCGCTTCAATGTCTCGATCGCCTTCCTGTTCATCGAATCGCCGGGACTGTCGCCGATGACCAGGTATTCATCCATATGGGCCAAGCCGGCTACGCCCTGACGCTCAATCATTCTGAGCAACAGGTCGAACTCAAAAGTTGCCGGGCAAGCATTGCTGTAACCGCCAAGGTTCAAGACTTCCTGACGACGAACCAGCCAATGCTTCGACATCAAATCCGGGCGGCTTCGCAGCAGTTCAAGATTGGTTCCGGGGCGTACCAGACTGACCAGTCGGCCATCAACGTCGCGATGAATTTCATTCGCCGAGATTGCCCGACACTGGCTCGCCCAAGGCAATTCGGTATGCAGGCGCAGAAGACCGCCACGGGTCAGAACATCCCCTGCATCAAGCACCATCAGCCATTCACTGCGAAGTTGGCCCAACAACTGGTTCAATCGTGCAGTCAGGTTGTCCTGGGTGACTTTTACAAAATGCACCGTATCTTCGATCGTGGTGATTGCCGCTAGCTTACCGTCGCGCAAAACCACGATCTTGAACGTGCGTAAACCGCTGGCAATCAAACTATCGAAGGTTTTTTGCAGGGCCTCGTCACTGCCCTGCAGATCAATGAGCAGAAATGTCACTAGGGGCGATGGATGCTTTTCGAGATGCTTGAGAACCCGCGCGGTGCCCTCGTCGTCCGGCGCAGCACACTGGACAGCTTCAAGAATTTGACCGGATTGGGTTTGTTCCAGCAGACGCTCAACGTCCGCCGCGCCTGCTGCGATCAACCGCTGATACCACGTGCTTATCTGTTGTGCCTGAAGCGCGTCTTGTGTTGCATCAAGTGTTGCAATCAATCGCTCGCAGACTTGCTTATTAAACATGCCGAGCGAGAACGCCTGCTGATAACGCAGCAGCAAACTATCGGGCGTATCGTTCAGCTGCACGGCCATTAGCTCACGCTGGCGCACCCATACGCCTTCCAGAGCATGAATGTGCTGCGAGCCGGCTGGCCAGGCGTGGACCAGGCACTCCAACTGCTCTAAAGCGTTGAATAACGCCGAGTCGTAATAGGGCATCTCAACGAACTGTCGGCTTTCAAAATTCCACTCCGGCCTTTGCGACACACTGGTCCAACGGGAAGTAAACAACAGCGGCGCGGTACGTTTACTCAAAAAAGTCCTGACGAATCCTTCTAGAACTTTGATTCCCTCGGGTGTCCTGCACAGTTGCCAGCGGTCCGCGTCCCATTGACGGACAAGCGGTGTGAAACGCGCACGTTCAACTTCAAGGTCAGTGGCAACAGCCGCATCGGCGGTGTATTCAACCAGGCTATAGGTCACCGGCAGGACTGCGGCGTGGTGCTCGGCCAGCAGCCCGAACGAAAGAGCAGCCATTGCCCCTTCAAATGCCAACTCACCGGGTAGGTCCTGAGCGATCTGCAACAGGACTTGCGTCCTGACGACTGCTCGCCAAGCGTCGATCCCACCCGTCGTGAACCGGCCAATCCGATCGAGGGAGGACCCCGCATCGTCATGCTTCACAAGTGCCGCGCCATGCTTGTGAAAGCCGGTGCATCCATTACCTGGCCTATAGTTCAGTGCATGGCCTTGGCTAAGCGAATACTGCAAATGCGTATTCAAAAAACCTATGTTCTCTTCAAGCGCATCGAACAGAAGAAAGTCGCTCTCTGAAGCCAGGACTACATAGGGCGTTACAACACGCTGCAAGCTTGCAATCAGCGCAGGCTTCCAGTCTTTTACAGGCGATCGGGATGTTGGCCTGCCCGCGACCTCCATACCCACCGTCATCAGATGGTTGATTCGGGAACTGTAATACCCGTCTGCTCTTTGCAGGTAATCTGATCCGGGACTTCCCAGCAGGATGATCGTGACGTCATTCAGCGTCGACGCAGCTGCCATTGATACTTCACCCATAGCCGAACCCTTAACCCAGATATTCAATGTCGACCCTGACCGACCGCCAGGCCGAACCAACGATCAGTTCACCAGCCAGGCATTAACCCATGGCTGAAGATTGTTTTGACTCAGTACAAAGTCGCGCATGACAACTGTGCGCAACTCATCACCCATGCGGTAGCTGCCTTGGGGATCATTCAAATGCATGCGAATAGCTTCAAGCCATTCCTGAGTACTGTTGGTGCGCACGCGCGTACACGGCAGATAACCGCGATAGGCTTCTGTATCGGTGCAGACGACGGGATAGCCGCACGCGCCGTACTCCAGCAAACGCAGATTGCTCTTGCAGTCGTTGAACAGGTGGAACTCCAACGGCGCAAGCGCCAGATCGAGGTTCAGGCTGGCCAGCTTCTGCGGATAGATATCCAGACCTACGCAAGAATGGAACTCATGAATGTAAGGCCGTAACGCATCAGGGCACATGCCGAAAAACACCCACTCCACCTCATTTGCCAGCTCTCGCACCACATCAGCGATGATTTCCAGATCTCCGGTATGGCTGGTCCCGCCTCCCCAGCCAACGCGTGGTTTGCTGGAGGTGCCGCGCATACTGCGTACGTCGCTCCAGAGGTGTTGCGCGAGCATATTGGGCACAACGCGGATATCGCGATGCATGTCGCTCAATGCGTTGGCCAAAGCATTAGTGGTAACGATGACTCGCTCACATTGCGCAATGCCGCGCTGCAACTGCTCCCGGACATCCGCGGGCTTGTCCCTTGCGTGGATATTCTTCTTCGGCACATCAAGGATGTAATCGTCTATTTCGAAGATACTCCTGACATTGGAAAACCTTTTCAGATGCGCCATATCGTCCACGGCCGACGCGGTGTGACGCAGCTGAAAGATTACGATATCCGGCTTCATCCGCTCAAAACCCATGTCCGCAGGCGTCTCGTAGCTTAAGCGTCCCGTTATGTGACCTGCCGCCTCAAGCTCCAGGAAAGGCTGCACGACCCGATAGTGCCCTACTGCGGAGGCGTTCACTGGCAACCCGAGAACGAATGGAAGTGAACGTGAGCGAAACGGGGCCCAACCACTCAACATCCCTGGCTCCAGAGCGAAGTTGGCATTGGCCGGACTCAGAACCGGGCTGTAGGCAGGATCTTTGACAAACGTGGGAAGCCATCGACGATATAGCGCATCCCGCTCCTCCAGGTCCTTCGCAGAATTCCCGGTGATCGTGAGATAAGAAGCCGAGGAGCCAAGCACCGTCGCGTAGGGGGTGCTGACCACCAGATATCCCTCGGAGCCGACTTTCAAACAAAAGTCCACTTCAGCAAGGGCAGCACCAAACGCGCGGTCCTCCAGACCACCGACGCTCTGGAAAACTTCTTTGCGAACCATCAGGCAGGCGCCACTGACCGCGCTCCAGTTCTGCACCACCTGCAGGCGCTGCATATAACCAGGGCTCTGCACATCGACGCCTTCAAACGCCGCTTTTGCGCAAGGCCCCAGCGCCAATACAGCCCCCATGCCGACAATTTTCCCCTCGGCGCTGACCACCTTGGGCCCGACAATTCCCACCTCGGGACGAATGGCATGATTCAACAATTCATTCAGCCAGTCGCCATTGAGCACTCGCAATGTGGGCGAAAGCAGCAAAAGAAAATCACCTTGCGCCTGACCGGCTGCAAAGTTGACGGCACTGACGAACGTGTCCGCTCCCGGATTGTGCAGCACCTTCAACATTGAAGGCGCCAGATCCGCCATGGCCGCGAGCCAGTTACGCATTTCAATCGAGGCTGTCTGTCTGCTGACGATCAGTATTTCGTAGCGAGTAACAGATGTACGTTCGATGAGCCCTTCGACACAAGCCTGCAGGGCTGCGAGATCGTCACCACAGGGGACCATAATAGAAACCATGGGCTGCTGATCAAGCAGATAGTCGACTCGATTGAGCCAAGGCTGACCTCCTTTGTGGAGCTGATGGGCGACGTCCAGCCGTTGCAAGTGTGCCGACAGCACTCGCGGGTTTTGTTCGGTGACCTCAGGAGATGAAACCCATTGCGCAAAGGTAAACGTTGATTCGAGCTGAACCTCGGCGATGTGTTCGATAGCCGCCAGCCCTGCAGATTCGGCAATACGCCACAGCAGATCATGAGGCGCAAGCTCACCAAAATCGGCATTAAAACCGCCAAGTTCAACGAGAGTCTGGCAGGAAAATGCGAGGGATCGCCCTACGTAAGGGTAGCTGCGCAGCAAGTCCAGATTGAAGTCGGGTTTGAATACCGGCCCAAGGGAGCGCCCCTCCTTCAACTCACCTTCGTCGCTATACACACAGGCCAGATTCGGGGTGGCTGCAATTCGCTCTGCCAGCACCAGCAATGCCGATTCGCTCAAGACGTCGCCGGCACGCAGCAGATAGATCCAGTCGCCCGCTACCTGCGTCGGCAATTCATTGACCTGTGTGGCCCAATCCTTGTGCAACGCCCCAGTGATCAGTTGCCCGCTTCGTTCGACAAAGGTGTTGGAAAAAACCACAACACTTGATGGCGCATACAATTGAGCGGACAGGCTATCCAGGGTGGAGCGCATCTCGCTGTCGCTGCCCTGATGATCAAGCACTACCGCAATGATTCGCGGCTTGGCAGGCCAGGCGGCGAGGGTCTGCGGCAGCAAGTGGCGCTGAATGTCAGAAAACTTCCGGCAGGAGAGCCATTGCTGATAGAGCTCGTCGTAATTCTCACAATTACTGCCGACCCTGGAATTCAGCCGCGTTTGCCAAGTGCCCAATATTCTTTTGATCGGTAACTCTTTCCACTGCCTTGGTGAGACGTGGGCGTCGGCAAGATCGACAAAGCGCACCCAGCCGTCAGCAGGCGCATCTTCACCTGTACGCGACGCCAACATTTGCATGAGCCATTCCCATTCGCTCTTTGCATGGGTCAGGGTATCAACCTGCTTGCTCAAACGATTCGGATGCAATCGTTCTATGGAGCCTGGCCTACGGAGCATGATCAAATCAGCTCGACGTAGCAGACAAACAAACATCACCAGATCCAGAATTGCCAAGAATCCTAGACCTGGCTGAGTCAGCGCTGGCAGCAGTTCTCGCAAATCACTCGCACGTATCAACGCGGCTGAAAAGTTACCGAGAAAACTGACAGCCTGCTCGTCCAGGAAAGCCAGAATGTCCTGTCCCTTGAGTAAACTGTTGCCCAACGGCAGCGATACGTTCTGTAATCGGCGCGGCAGAATGTAATTGTTTTCATCAGAAAACAGACGCGGAGAGATCGCAAGTTTGGCCTCCGAGCAGTCGTTCAATGCTTCAGCCTGTTCACTCACGCAGTGCGAGAACAAGCGATCATCGTCACACAACACCTTGATGAACTCGCCCTGAGCATTGTCCACACACCGCTGAAGATTGCCGGCGAATCCAAGCTGATGCGAGTTACGCAGGTAACGGATGCCGGTTTGACATGCGCGAATCCTGGCCATGACCATCTGCTCGATCTCAACACCGTCACTGTCATCGCAAACAACGATCTCGAGATGTGGATACGTCTGATCTACCGCACTCTGCAACGCCATCTCAAAAAAACGCGGGGAGAAAGCAGGTATGGCGATAGTGACGAGTGGCAATGGCTTCACGACTTATGTCCCTGACAAAAAAGTGCCCGCTAAGACAAGCAGGCAACAACTGACACACACCTGGAAAGTGGCGCGGCCACAAACTTCCTCAAACCTTGTTGAACAAACCCAACTGCGCGATTTTGCTGAACGCCAGCTGCGAAGCCTGCAGCATGGTTTGCTGCAAGGTCAGTCGGGTCAGCACTTCGGCCGGATCGGAATCGCGGATCGACGACTGCGTTTGGGCATTGGCCAACACCAGTGCCTGATTGGTGTCGCTCTGGGTATCCAGCGCCGCGCCGCGACCACCGACCGAACTCAAACCGACAGACACCTGATCAATCCCGCTGGCCAGGTTGGCCATGCCCGCGGACATCGCGGCGATCTGTTTCTGGGTCGCCACAGGGTCCCCTGCGGTCGGCGTATTCAACGCCGACTTCAACTGGCTCACAGTGTCCAGAATGTTCTGGGTTTCGTGAGTGTTGACCGCCACGCTGAACTGATCGCCTGTTGCCAGCGGATCGGCCACAGTGTTGTTCAAAGTGAAACTGACGCCCGACGCCGTCGCGACATTGCCGACCATGCTGCCACTGGACACAGGCTTGCTGTCGGCGGTGATCGGTGCGGAATAGAGGTCGAACGCGGTGGCGGTGGTGAACTTCAAGACCGCCGAACCGCTCGGGAAGCTGGCGTTGTAAGCAGCCGGATCGGTGACGTTAGTGCCCGTCACCTGGGTCGGGCTCGGATTGCCAGGGCTGCGCGAGACGTTGAACGTGTCTGGCTTGGCGCCCAGTGTGAAGGAGTGGCCGGTGAGCAGCGCGGCACTTTCGCCGGCCTGCAGGTTGACGTTCAGAGTCAGGTCGACGCCGCGAAAACTCACGGTCTGGTTTTTACCACTGCCAACCACGCCATTCTGGCTGGCTTCATTGGTCACGTCGTCGCCGTTTGCGGCGGTGATCTTCAGCTGAGTGCCGCTGACGAACTCTACGGTGTACGGCTCGCCGCTGCGAAACTTGTTGTTGAACGCCGTGTTCGACGTCACCTGCCCGTCAGACAGGGTCGCGCGGCTGTCAGCCGGAACCGGCGCGGTCTGCGTAACTTGACTACGATTGGTGTTGATCGCCTGCTGAAAAACTTCCCAACCCGTGCTGTTGGTGGCCATCGACATGCTGTCGCCGACCGGCAGATCCAGAGTCGCCTGGTCACCGTTGTAGGTGTAGGTGCCGTCGGTGTTGCGCGTGAACGGCACGGTGTCGCCCTTGGAACCGGCAAAGATGTACTTGCCGTTTTCGTCCTTGCTGTTCATCAGGCTCAGCAGCTGCTCTTCGATCTGCCCCAGCTCCGAAGCGTTGGCCTGACGGTCAGCGTCGGTGTAGCCGGCGTTATTGGCGCCAATCGCCAGTTCCTTGGCACGTTGCAAAACATTGTTGATGCTGGTCATAACCGATTCGGCCTGACCCAGTGTCGCTTTAATGGTGCTGGTGTTGGCTGCGTACTGATCCAGCATCGAAGCCTGCTGTCCCAACTGCAACAAACGCGAAGCGCCAACCGGATCATCCGCAGCGGTGTTCACGCGCACCAGGCTGCTGGCCTCTTCACTGCTTTTGACGATGTTGGCGAAATTCTTCTGATAGTTCGCAGCCGTGGACTCGTAAAACTGGGCGGTAGAAATGCGCATGGACTACGACTCCTTAAAGACTGTTGATCAGTGTGCTGAAAATGGCTTGCGCGGCTTTGATGATCTGCGACGAGGCCGTGTAGTACTGCTGGTATTTGACCAGGTTGCCGGTTTCCTCATCGAGGTCGACACCCGATACCGAATCGCGTGCACCCTTGGCGTTGGCCAGAATGGCGCTGGTCGCCGCCGTATCAAGCTTGCCTTGCGCCGCTTTGGAACCAACACCTTCGACCAGTTTGCCGTAGGCATCGGTCAGGGAAATACCTTTGCTGGCAGTGCCGGTGTCCACGGTTTGCGCGGTCTGCAGACCGGCCAATGCAGTGCCGTTGCGGTTGTCCAGCGTGCCCGGCTGGGCCAGTGAAACATTGACTGCGGTGCCCTTGCCCGGTGAACCCGCGACGGTCATGTCGAAGCTCACGGTGTACTGCGCAGCCGGCGGTGCAGGCATCGGCGCGCCCGAGGCGTCCTTGAGCGGAATATTCAGACTCAGTGTGTTGTTCTGGCCGGGCTTGATGCTGCCGCTGCTGATGACGCCGCCCTTGGCATCCAGAAACTGGTAGGTCTGGGTGGTGCCGTCAGCGGAGACATCGCCGAAGACGATCTTGGTCGGCGTGGAGTTTTTCAGGCCGGTCTGCATCGCCGTGGTGATAGCCACGTCGTCGATGTCGAATTTAGTGGTCAGGGTCGGTTGGCCACTGGCCGGAATCGTCAACGTGCCGCTGCCGCCTGCGGCGATCGCCGCACCCAGCGGTGCCGCGATGGCCAGACGCTTGGAGTCGGTCATCTCGGTCTTGATCGCGGACGCGGCGTTGCGCGTCGGGGTAATCTTGAAGGTGTCACCGGCCGCAGCATTGCCGCCGGCCAGCTTCAGGGAAAACCCGTCGATCACCGGCGCCGGCGTGGTCGTGGTGCTGTAAGAACCTACCGCCGTGTTGCCCGGCAGACGCTGCACGGTGTAATCGGTCGCGCTGGTAAACGTGACCTTGTAATCATTGAGGGTCAGCTTGCCGGTGTCCTCGATGCTGACCTCGAAGTTGCCCGAGCCCACACTGTTGCCAATGGTGGCAACGCTGCGCTGCGCCATCTGTGCGGCACTGTTGATGCCACTGAACAGGGTCGAACCGAAGTCACCGTTTTTGTCGATACCCTGGGCCTGAATCGAATTCATCTGGTCCGCGACGACCAACGCCACCCGGCCCAATTCGTTCATGGCCGGGTCGAGCACGGTGCTGCGATAACGTAATAGACCACCAATCTCGCCGCCGGTCATGATCGAGGTGATGTCGACGCTGCTGGAACCGCGATTGAGCTGCAACGCGAGGCGACCCGGATCGTCCTTGCTCGGCACGGTCTCCAGTTTGTTGACGGTATTGCCCATGACCAGCGGCTGACCGCTGCCCAGATAAATGTCGAGGCTGCCTTCACGTTCCACGACCTGTGCACCGGTGAAGGTCGACAGCTGGCGCACGGTTTCGTTACGCGCGTCGAGCAGCTCGTTCGGCGAGCCGCCGGCGCCGGAGACTTCGGAAATCCTCTGGTTGAGTTGCGCAACGGTCGCGGCGAGCTTGTTGACCTGATCGGCCATGCTCGTCAGGTTGCCGTTGATGTTGGCATTCTGCTCGTTCAACTGCGCAGAAACCGAGTTGAAGCGATTGCTCAAGGCCTGCGCGTCGCTCAGAAGCAACTGGCGGGAGGCGTCGTCACCGGGTTTGGCGTTGACGTTTTGCACCGAGGCAAAAAATTTGGTCAGCGCGCCGTTCAGGCCGGTGCCGCTGTCGGACAGCAGTTTGTCCAACGGCGTAACCTGGTTCAGGTAGGCTGCCGAATCGCTGTTCAACGAAGTCGTGGTTTGCAGCTGTGCATCAAGGTAGCTGTTGTACACCCGACGCACATCGGCCAGGGTCGTGCCGCTGCCGATGAAGACATTGCCGTACTGCTGCGAGGCTTTGGTGCCCTGCACTGTCTGCTGGCGTGAGTACCCGGCGGTGTCGACGTTGGCAATGTTATTGCCGGTTGTCATCAATGAGGATTGGCCAGCGGCCAGACCCGACATCCCGATGTTGAGCAAACTCATGGTTCAGACCTTATGCCTAGTGCCTATAGAGGCGTGGTTGAAGCGCCCGCTGCAGCGTAGTTTTGGTAACTCGTCATCTGCTTGGCTATCTGCGAAATCTTGTTCGCGTAATTCGGGTCGGTTGCGTAACCGGCCTTTTGCAACTCGCGAACAAACTGTTCCGGGTTATCGGCCGACTTCAGCACATCTTGATAGCGATCATTGCTTTGCAGCAGCGTTACCAGGTCATGGAAACTGTCCTTGTAAGAGTCATAAGAGCGGAACTGCGCCGTCTCCTTGACCATCTCGCCATTCCTGAATTCGCTGGTGATGGCGCGTGCCGAATCACCCTTCCAGTTGCTGCTGGCCTTGATGCCGAACAGGTTGTGGCTGCTGCTGCCGTCCTGGGCGCGCATGACCGATTTTCCCCAACCGGTTTCCAGTGCCGCCTGGGCCACCAGGTAACGTGGATCGACGCCAATGCGCTCGGCCGCTTCCTTGGCCATCGGCAACATGGTATTGACGAACTCATCCGAGGAACTGAATGCTTTCTTCGCCGGCGCCAGGGGAATTTGCGCAACCGCGCGCCCGTGAATCTGCAGGCCGGGATTCGCCGCCGCTTGCGCGTTCGCCAGCCAGTCGCCGTTGTACAAAGCCCCCGCGCCGGTTGCTACTGCGGTGCTTTCCGGCAACGGCGTCCTGTTGACGGTCGCAGCGTTCACCGTGGCCGACGGCACCAGACCGGCGAGCAAGCGATCGGCCAGTTTTGGTGGCAAGGCCAGGCGACGCTGATTGATCAATTCCATGTCGTTGCGATGGCCGCCCTCGCCCGCCGCTTGCGGTGCATTGACGGCACGCGAAGCCCACAACGGACGCTGGCCGTTGACGCGCGACAACGGGCCATCGGTGGCGACGGTGCCGGCAGCGATCGGCGTATGCGCTGCCGCTTTCGCCGCTTCCTGCTTGGCCGCGGACAGCGTTGCCGCTTCGCCCGGGGCCAGTGGTTTGTTCTTCGACATCTGCCGCATCAGCACGTCTGCCAGACCAATGCCGCCGCCTTCGCGGGACATCGAAACGGCCAGCTGCTGGTCGTACATTTCCTGGTACTGCTTGGCCGCCTCGGTATTCAGCGGATTGTCCTGGCCCAGGGTGTCGGTGGCCGAACGCATGGACTTGAGCATCTCGCCAATAAACAGCGACTCGAATTCCTGCGCCACTTTGCGCATGTTGCCATCGCTGTTCTTGTCGCCGACCTTGAGCTGGTTCAGGCGATTGAGGTCCGAGTAGGAGCCTGAATCGTTGCCGCTGACGCCCATACCCTTGCGCATATCCATGGTCGTCGTCCTCAGATCACGATCAGGTCGGCTTGCAACGCACCGGCCTGTTTCAACGCTTCGAGAATCGCCATCAAGTCACCCGGCGCTGCGCCGACCTGGTTCACCGCTCGCACGATTTCGTCGAGGGTAGTACCCGGGCCGAACTTGAACATCGGCTTGGCTTCCTGCTCCGCGTTGACCCGCGAGCGTGGTACCACGGCCGTCTGGCCATTGGACAGAGGCCCGGGCTGGCTGACGATCGGGTCTTCGGTGATGGTCACGGTCAGGCTGCCGTGAGTGACAGCCGCCGGCGATACCTTGACGTTCTGGCCGATCACGATGGTGCCGGTGCGCGAGTTGATGATGACTTTCGCCACCGCCTGACCCGGGTCGACTTCAAGGTTTTCGAGGATCGACAGGTAGTCGACACGCTGGCTCGGATCGAGCGGAGCACTCACGCGAATCGAGCCACCATCGATGGCCTGTGCCACGCCTGGGCCGAGCAACTCGTTGATCTTGTCGACGATGCGCTTGGCGGTGGTGAAATCGGAGCGGTTGAGGTTCAGCGTCAGGCTATTGCCCTGGTTGAAACCGCTCGGCACTGCCCGCTCAACCGAAGCACCGCCCGGAATGCGGCCGGCCGATGGCACGTTGACGGTGATCTTGGAACCATCGAGACCTTCGGCATCAAAACCACCGACGACCAGGTTGCCTTGAGCAATCGCGTACACGTTGCCGTCGATACCCTTGAGCGGTGTCAGCAGCAAGGTGCCGCCGCGCAGGCTCTTGGAGTTACCGATCGATGCGACAGTGATGTCGACCTGCTGACCTGGCTTGGCGAACGCCGGCAAATCGGCACTGATCGACACGGCGGCGACGTTCTTCAACTGCACGTTGCCCGAGCCCGGCGGTACTTTGATACCGAATTGCGAGAGCATATTGTTGAACGTCTGCAACGTGAACGGCGTCTGCGTCGTCTGGTCACCTGTACCATTGAGCCCAACCACCAGGCCGTAACCAATCAATTGGTTGGAGCGCACGCCGGAAATACTGGCGATGTCCTTCAGCCGCTCGGCTTGCGCACCGAACGCTGCAGACATCATCAAAGCGGCCACCAACAGGTGTTTAAGATTCAACGTAGCCACCTAGAAAGGGAACAGCGGGCTGAGGAAGAAACGGTCGAACCAGCCTGGCTGACTCGCATCGGCAAAGGCACCGGTGCCCGAATAGGTGATACGTGCGTCGGCGACACGGGTCGATGACACGGTGTTGTCGGTGGCAATGTCATCAGCCCGGACCAGCCCGGCAATCCGTACCAGCTCGTCGCCGGTGTTGAGGGTCAGCCACTTCTCGCCGCGCACCGCGATGATGCCATTGGGCAGCACATCGGCCACGGTTACAGTGATCGAACCGGTCAGGCTGTTGCTCTGGCCAGATTTGCTGTCGCCCTTGGTCGCGCGATCGCCTTCGTAGCCAACGTCGAGGCTCAGATCACCGCCGCCGACAGGGTTGTTGGTGCTCAGGCCGCCACCGAAAAACGAGCTCAGGCCGATGCCGGTCTTGCTGTTCTTGGCCACTTGCGAGTTAGCGTTCTTGCTGGCCTGTGTGCGCTCGTTCAGGGTAATGGTGATGATGTCACCGACCCGGAACGCTTTGCGGTCGCTGTACAGGTTCTGTTCGAAACCAGCCTGATAGATCGAGCCGTTATTGGCGGCAGCCGGCAGCGGCGTGCGCGGCAACACCGGGGCGTAGTAAGGGTCATTCGGCTTGGGCGACGGCTGGACGCAGCCCGCCAGCGCGGTAATCCCACTCAGTGCCAGAACAGATACAAAGCGATTCATGACCCTACCTCACGGTGTTGCTGGCGACCGCATGGCCGCCTCTGGACTTGATTACAGATTCTGCGTTACGAACGAGAGCATCTGGTCGGCGGTGGAGATCACCTTGGAGTTCATCTCGTAGGCGCGCTGAGTGGTGATCATGTTGACCATCTCTTCAACGGTGCTGACGTTGGACGTTTCCAGGGTGTTCTGCAGCGTGGTACCGAAACCTGCCAGGCCCGGCGTGCCGACTTGCGGCGCGCCACTGGCGGCGGTCTCCAGGAACAGGTTGTTGCCCACGGCTTGCAGACCGGCCGGGTTGATGAAGTCGGCGGTTTGCAGGTTGCCGATCACCTGAGCGGCCGGGTTGCCGGCAACGGTCACGGAGACAGTGCCGTCCTTGCCGACGGTGAAGGTCTGCGCATCGTTCGGAATGACGATCGCCGGTTCCAGAGCGAAGCCGCTGGAGTTGACGATCTGACCGTTGGAATCGAGGTGAAAGGTACCGTCACGGGTGTAGGACGTGGTGCCGTCCGGCTGCAGAATCTGAAAGAAACCGCGACCGTCGATGGCCATGTCCAACGGCTGCTCGGTAGTTTGCAGGCTACCGGCGTTGAAGTTTTTCTGCGTGCCGACAATGCGCACACCGGTACCCAATTGCAGACCCGACGGCAGTTCGCTGTCCTGGGTCGACTGGGCGCCCGGCTGGCGTTTGATCTGGTACAGCAGGTCCTGGAACTCGGCACGGTCACGTTTGAAACCCGTGGTCGACACGTTCGCCAGGTTGTTGGAAATGGTGGTCAGGTTGGTGTCCTGGGCGGACAGACCTGTTTTGGCAACCCATAGAGCCGGAAGCATTCGATTCTCCTCGTGCGCCTGTTTTACGGCGCGACGTTCTGATGATTATTAGATCTGCAAGACCCGAGCCATGGCCTGGTCGTCTTCTTTGGCGGTGTTCATCATCTTGATGTGCAGTTCGAACTGCTTCGCCAGCGCCAGCACCGAGGTCATTTCTTCCACGGCATTGACGTTGCTCGATTCGAGAAATCCGGACACCAGCTTGACGTTGGCATCGGCTTGCGCCGGCTGGCCGTCCTTGGTGTGGATCGAGCCGTCGAGGCCCTTGGTCATGTTCCTGAAATCCGGGTTGACCAGTTTGATCCGGTCGACTTCCGCCATCACGCGCGGACCTTCGCCCATCGCACGGATGCTGACGGTGCCGTCTTCACCAATTTCGATCTGTTGCTCGGGCGGCACGGAAATCGGCCCGCCGTTGCCCATCACCGGCATGCCATTGCCGGCGCGCAATACGCCGAGCGCATCGACGTTGAGGCTGCCGGTGCGCACATAGCTTTCGCCGCCGTCGGGGTTCTGCACGGCGAGCCAGCCATTGCCCTGCACGGCGACATCGAGGTCGCGACCGGTCTGCACCAGGGAACCCGGAGAGAAATCAGTGGCTGGACGTTCCGACAACGCAAATGCACGCGCCGGAAAGCTGTCGCCGAACACCGGCATCGAACGCGCCTGCTCCAGGTCTTTCTGAAAACCATTGGTGGAGATGTTCGCGAGGTTGTTCGCGTGAGCCTTCTGCGCCAGTGCATTCTGGCTGGCGCCGGTCATTGCCACATAAAGGTACTTGTCCACACTCATTCCTCTGCATGCCGGACGTTTGCCGCCCACTGCTGTACTGCTGAGCCTTAAGCAATTTGCAGACCAACTTTTATTTGACGGCACAAGGCCCGGTAAACGCGGGGCCTGAGGGGACGCAGAGGGGTTTTGATAATTGCGTCGAAGACGAAAAACCGGCGGTGTTATGCCGCTTACGGCAAGCGCCGACCGTTTGCAGCCAACACGGAATCCCTGTGGCGAGGGGGCTTGCCCCAGTTCGGTCGCGAAGCGGCCGCAAAACCGTCCAATGCGTTACTTGGGAGTATTCGTTTTCTGGTTATGGGCTGCTTCGCAACCCAACGGGGGCAAGCCCCCTCGCCACAAAAGCCCCATCGCCGCAGGGTCAGTTGTTGTCCTTGCCCACTGCATGTTCACGCAACTTGTTAGCAATAGTCGTATGCGAAACACCCAACCGCTTGCCCAGCTGCCGGCTACTTGGATGCTCTGAATACAAACTCTCCAGCACGGCTTTTTCGAAGCGACCGACAATTTCGTCCAACCCGCCCTCCAGAGAAAAATCGCCAAGCGGCTGACGCGCGCCGTAATCCGGCAAACGAATATGTTCTGCCTTTACCGTTCCGCCGTCGCAAAGGGAAACCGCCTGGAACAGCACGTTCTCCAGTTGCCGAACGTTGCCAGGCCAGTGGTAATGGCTGAGCCGATCCATCGCCGCCGGCGCCAGTTTCGGCAGTGCGCAACCGATCTGCCGACTGGCCTGATCGAGGAAGTGATCGACCAGCGGCGCCAGGCCATCAAGGCATTCGCGCAACGGCGGGATGTGCAATGAGAGCACGTTGAGGCGGTGATAGAGATCCTGGCGAAACTCCCCCCGAGCGCACAACTCGGACAGATCGACCTGCGTCGCGCAGATCACCCGTACATCCAGATAGACCTCTTCATCACTGCCTACACGCCGGAAGCAGCCGTCCTGCAGAAAGCGCAGCAATTTCACCTGCAGACGCGGACTCATTTCGCCGACGCCGTCGAGAAACAGCGTACCGCCCGCCGTCAGCTCCAGCAGGCCGAGCTTGCCTTCGGCGCGGGCGCCTTCGAAGGCGCCGGGACCGTAGCCGAACAGCTCAGTCTCGGCCATTGATTCCGGCAGCCCCGCGCAGTTAAGCGCCATGAGGGGCGACTGCCCGCGCGGGCTGGCCAGGTGACAGGCGCGCGCCAGCAGTTCCTTGCCGGTACCGGTTTCGCCTTCTATCAACAATGGCGCATCCAGCGGTGCCATGCGCCGAGCCTCGCGCACCACCGCCGCCATCACCTTGGAGCTTTGGAATATGCTGTCGAAGCCGCGCAGTTCCTGCTTGCGCACGTTATAGATGCGCTCGCCGACCCGATCGGCGCGGTGCAGGGTCAGCACCGCGCCGGCCATCGCTTCGCTGTCGTCATGCTCGGATTGCAGCGGTGCGATGTCGGCGAGAAACACGTCACCGCTGACTTTTACCCGCATGCCATTGATCCGTGATTTGTTGGCGCGCACCAGTTCCGGCAGGTCGAAATCTTCGGCGTACCGCGCCAGCGGAATCCCCGGCACCTCGTCCACCCGCACCCCGAGCAATTGCGCTGCCGCGCGGTTGGCCGCCACGATGGACCCGCCCATGTCGATCGACAACACCGGGAATTCCAGCGCACCGAGCAAGGCGTTCAGCTCCATATGCCGACGCTCGCTGGGCATCAGGCCTACGCGCTTGACGCCGAATACGCCGCCGATCGATTCGAATTTCGGACGTAGCGCCTGGAACTGAATATTGATCAGGTTCGGGCAATGCAGGTAGATCGCGTTGCCATGCTCACCACCGACCTCGCCGCGAGCGACGTTGATACCGTACTCGACCAGCAGGTTGAGAATGTCGCGCAGAATGCCGATGCGGTTCTGGCAATGAACTTTGATACGCATATAAAACGCCTGAAAAGCGGGAAATAAGTATTGCCACACGCAAAACATGTGGGAGCGGGCTTGCTCGCGAAAGCGGCGACGCATTCAAAACTGATGGTTCAGACAGACCGCTTTCGCGAGCAAGCCCGCTCCCACAGTATTTTTTGCGAAAGGCCGAATTTCTCTGTCAAGATTATGTGACACGCACGGACCTTTTCAAACCTGAATATCTCAATACCTGCGCTATCACCGTCGAATCGTAACGAATACTTTACATAATTCAGCGATTTCTCCTACGCGCAGCACGCTGCAAGTGCTGCAGACCCGCACCCGATGAGGTACTTCTAAATCCATAGCAGGACATAACAAGAACGATATCCCTAGCAGGAGAGCAGCATGAAGCAGACGCAATACGTGGCCCGCGAGCCCGATGCGCAAGGTTTTATCGACTACCCCGCCGAAGAACACGCGGTGTGGAACACGCTGATCACTCGTCAACTGAAGGTGATTGAAGGGCGTGCGTGTCAGGAATATCTGGACGGCATCGAAAAACTCGGCCTGCCCCACGACCGTATTCCGCAACTGGGCGAGATCAATAAAGTCCTCGGCGAAACCACCGGCTGGCAAGTGGCTCGGGTGCCGGCATTGATCCCCTTCCAGACTTTTTTTGAATTGCTCGCCAACAAGCAGTTTCCCGTGGCAACGTTTATTCGTACTCGCGAAGAGCTGGATTACCTGCAAGAGCCAGACATTTTCCACGAGATATTCGGCCACTGCCCGCTGCTGACCAACCCATGGTTTGCCGAATTTACCCACACCTACGGCAAACTTGGCCTCCAGGCATCCAAGGAAGAGCGCGTTTATCTGGCGCGTCTCTACTGGATGACCATTGAATTCGGTCTGGTGGACACGCCAGAGGGGCAGCGCATTTACGGCGGCGGCATCCTCTCCTCGCCTAAAGAAACTGTTTACTGCCTGTCGGAGGAGCCTGAGCATCAAGCCTTCGACCCCCTGGAGTGCATGCGTACGCCATATCGCATCGACGTCCTGCAGCCACTGTATTTTGTCCTGCCCGATCTCAAGCGCCTGTTTGACCTGGCCCACGAAGACATCATGAGCATGGTCAAGCAAGGCATGACGCTTGGCTTGCATGCACCGAAATTTCCGCCGAAGCCCAAGGCTGCCTGAATATCCCGGCAGTCGCGGCACGCGCCGAAAAATAGTAACGTCTAACAAGAATCGACTCGGGAAACAGACCATGTCCACATTGAACCAAGCCCACTGCGAAGCCTGCCGCGCCGATGCACCGCAAGTCAGCGACGAAGAACTGCCGGTATTGATCAAGCAGATCCCGGACTGGAATATCGAAGTCCGCGATGGCGTCATGCAGCTGGAAAAGGTTTTCCTGTTCAAGAATTTCAAACACGCGCTGGCGTTCACCAATGCCGTCGGTGAAATTTCCGAAGCCGAAGGTCACCATCCGGGCCTGCTCACCGAATGGGGCAAAGTCACCGTGACCTGGTGGAGCCACTCGATCAAGGGCTTGCATCGCAACGACTTCATCATGGCTGCACGCACTGATGACGTGGCGAAAGACGCCGAGGGCCGCAAATAATGCATTTCGACGCCATTGACCGAGTCCCCGGCGACCCTATTCTGGGCCTCATGGAGGCCTACGCACAGGACCGGAACCCGGGTAAATTCGACCTCGGCGTCGGTGTCTATAAAGACTCATTCGGCCTTACACCGATCCCGCAGGCGGTGAAGCTGGCCGAACAGCGACTGGTGGACCGTCAGACCACCAAGACCTACATCGGCGGTCATGGCGAGCCAGCGTTCGGCAAAGCCATCAATGACCTGGTGCTCGGTGCCGATTCGGCGTTGATCACTGAACAGCGCGTCGGCGCTACGCAGACTCCGGGCGGCACCGGCGCTTTGCGTTTAAGCGCCGACTTCATCGCCCAATGCCTGCCAGGCCGGGGCATCTGGTTGAGCAACCCGACCTGGCCGATTCACGAAACCATTTTCGCCACTGCCGGGGTCAAGGTCAGCCACTACCCGTACGTTGGCAGCGACAACCGGCTCGACGTCGAAGCGATGCTCGAAGCGCTCGGTGACGCGCCAAAGGGCGACGTCGTGTTGCTGCACGCCTGCTGTCACAACCCAACCGGTTTTGATTTGTCCCATGACGATTGGCGTCGGGTGCTGGATGTAGTGCGCAATCGCGATCTGGTGCCGCTGATCGATTTCGCTTATCAGGGCTTCGGCGACGGGCTGGAACAGGATGCCTGGTCCACACGCCTGTTCGCGCAAGCACTGCCCGAAGTATTGATCACGAGCTCCTGCTCGAAGAATTTCGGCCTGTATCGCGACCGTATCGGCGCGTTGATTGTCTGCGCGAAAACCGCCGACAAGCTGATCGACATCCGCAGCCAGTTGGCCAACATCGCCCGCAATCTCTGGTCGACGCCGCCGGATCATGGCGCGGCTGTCGTCGCAACGATTCTTGGCGATCCCGATCTGAAAAGCCTCTGGGCCGATGAAGTGGAAGCCATGCGTTTACGCATTGCCCAGTTGCGCAGCGGTTTGGTCGAAGCACTGGAACCGCACGGTTTGCGCGAGCGGTTTGCCCACATTGGTGAACAGCGCGGAATGTTCTCCTACACCGGCTTGACGCCGGACCAGGTGAAAAACCTGCGTGATCACCACAGCGTTTACATGGTGGGCACGGGTCGGGCCAACGTCGCAGGAATAGATGCCACGCGACTGGACCTGCTCGCCGAAGCCATCGCCAAGGTGTGCAACCCGTAGCTGCCAGGCTCCCTGTAACAGCTACCGAGCCGGCGAGGCTGCGTCCGATTGCCCCGAGCCAGACGCAGCCTCGCCGGCTCGGCAACTGCTACAGGTTTACCGTAAAAGTTCCGCGGTGCGGCCATTGGTCGCAGAAATTCGAGATAAAAGTCTATTTGTCATTTCTCCTGCTGTATCCTGCGCAGGCTTTGTAAAAGCGCGGATCTACCAGATCTATCAACAGACTTTGCGAGGAGCGCGAAATGCACGAGATCCCTAATCTCCCCTTCCCAAGCCTGCACGAAACTGAGCAGACGACCACGCAGCAAGCCGGCGCCCAACAGCCCGAGCCGAAAGAAGCCACTGAACGCCGCCAGGCCGACAGCGAAGACTGAAACACCTGCAATGCCAGACCGTGTGGAAAGCGCTAACATGCGCTTTCCACACTGCCTGAAACCCGAGCCCCCATGTCTGACGAATTCAGTGAAGAGCAAGCCAGCGCCTTGATCGGCACCGCCGAGAAGATGATCGAGATCTGGAACCGCCTTTCCCCCGAAAAACAAGCCGCCCTGCTCGCCCGTTTCGGCAGCGAAGAAAATGCTCTGGCCGCTCTGGTCACCACCCACCTCGTCGCTCCCGCGAAATCCTGAAAGGCCCGTCCGGCAAATAGTTTTACTTTTCCACGACCCGCGGCCGTTCGCACCGCTATCATAAGCAGCCTATCTATCCTGCTGCTCCGTGGACCTTTACCTCATGTCTGAAAACCAGCGCCCCTTGGCGGTCACGCTGCAAGTCGTTTCCATCGTTCTCTTTACTTTCATCGGCTACCTGAATATCGGCATCCCCTTGGCGGTACTGCCCGGCTACGTCCACAACGACCTCGGCTTTGGGGCGGTCATCGCCGGCCTGGTGATCAGCGTGCAATACCTCGCCACCCTGCTCAGCCGCCCCTATGCGGGAAAAATTATCGACAACAAAGGCAGCAAGCTGGCCGTGATGTATGGCCTCGCCGGCTGTGGCTTGAGCGGTGTCTTCATGTTGATTTCCGCTTGGACGCAGAGTCTGCCGATGTTGAGTCTGGTCAGTCTGCTGATCGGCCGCCTGGTCCTTGGCAGCGCGGAAAGCCTGGTCGGCTCCGGCTCGATCGGCTGGGGCATCGGCCGGGTCGGCGCGGCGAACACCGCCAAAGTCATTTCCTGGAACGGCATCGCCAGTTACGGCGCATTGGCGGTCGGTGCTCCGCTCGGCGTCTTGCTGGTCAGTCAGTGGGGTTTGTGGAGCATGGGCGTGAGCATTGTGCTGCTGGCAGTGCTGGGCCTGGCACTGGCCTGGCCAAAAACCGCCGCGCCGATCGTCGCCGGCGAGCGCTTGCCGTTCATGCATGTGCTCGGGCGCGTGCTGCCGCACGGTTGCGGCCTGGCGCTGGGCTCGATCGGCTTCGGCACCATCGCCACGTTCATCACGTTGTATTACGCGACGCAGAACTGGGACAACGCGGTGTTGTGCCTGAGCCTGTTCGGCGCCAGCTTCATCGGCGCGCGACTGCTGTTTGGCAACCTGATCAACCGCCTCGGCGGCTTTCGTGTGGCGATTGCCTGCCTGTCGGTAGAGACCCTGGGCCTGTTGCTGCTGTGGTTGGCGCCGGATGCGCAATGGGCGCTGGCCGGGGCGGCGTTGAGCGGATTCGGTTTCTCGCTGGTATTTCCGGCATTGGGCGTGGAAGCGGTCAACCTCGTGCCGGCGTCCAGTCGCGGCGCGGCGGTCGGTGCTTATTCCCTGTTCATCGACTTGTCTCTGGGGATCACCGGCCCGCTCGCGGGTGCGATTGCCGCAGGCTTCGGTTTTGCCGCGATCTTCCTGTTCGCCGCCCTCGCCGCTTTGAGCGGCCTGGTCCTCAGTGTTTACCTGTACCGCCAGGCGCCGCGGTATCGAGAAGAGCGCGACGCGCGTTAGAAATCCACCTTGCCGCGGCCGGCCTTGATGCTGCCACGTTTGGTCTTGGATTCGAGCCGACGCTTTTTCGAACCCAGCGTCGGTTTGGTCGGGCGGCGTTTTTTCTCGACCTTGGTGGCGCTGAGGATCAACTCGGTCAGACGCGCCAGCGCATCGGCGCGATTGGCCTCCTGCGTGCGGTACTGCTGGGCCTTGATGATTAACACGCCTTCGCTGGTAATCCGGCTGTCGCGCAATGCCAGCAGTCGCTCCTTATAGAAATCGGGCAGCGACGACGCGGGAATGTCGAAGCGCAAGTGCACGGCGCTGGAGACCTTGTTGACGTTCTGCCCGCCTGCGCCCTGGGCACGGATGGCGGTCAGCTCGATCTCGGCATCGGGAAGGTGCACATTGTTGGAAATCACCAGCATGGAAAAGCGTCCGTAATCAGAATGTTCAGGATACCTGAATAGCCTGAGGGTACATGCGGACCAATGTGGGAGCGAGCCTGCTCGCGAAAGCGGTGTGTCAGTGAATCTGCAGTCGACAGGTAGATCACCTTCGCCAGCAGGCTCGCTCCCACAGGGGTTGCAGTACGCGCAAAAAACCCGGCACAAGGCCGGGTTGGTTGTTTCTGCGCCCTGCGTTATTTCACACCGGAACCGGCTGGTTGCAACGCCTGCTGCGCACTGCGCCTGTTCTTGATGCCGAAGCACAGCCACATAAACGCAATCCACACCGGGATCGCGTAAACCGAGATCTGGATACCCGGGATCAACAGCATGACACCGAGAATGAACACCACGAACGCCAGGCAAACGTAGTTGCCATACGGATACCACAGTGCCTTGAACAGCGGCGTCTGCCCGGTCTGGTTCATGTGCTGGCGGAACTTGAAATGCGAGAAACTGATCATCGCCCAGTTGATCACCAGCGTGGCCACCACCAGCGACATCAACAACTCCAGCGCACTGTGCGGGATCAGGTAGTTGAGCAACACGGCGATCAGCGTCACCGCTGCCGATGCCAGAATCGAGCGAACCGGCACGCCGCGCTTGTCGATCTTCGCCAGCGCTTTCGGCGCATCGCCCTGCTCGGCCATGCCCAGCAGCATGCGGCTGTTGCAGTAAGTGCCGCTGTTGTACACGGACAATGCCGCAGTCAGCACGACAAAATTGAGGATATGTGCCGCGGTGTTGCTGCCGAGCATCGAGAACACCTGAACGAACGGGCTGCCACTGTAGGAGTCGCCGGACGCGTTCAGAGTGGCCAGCAGGCTGTCCCATGGCGTCAGCGACAGCAGGATGACCAGCGCGCCAATGTAGAAAATCAGGATCCGGTAGATCACCTGGTTGATGGCTTTCGGGATCACGGTTCTCGGCTTGTCGGCTTCCGCTGCAGTGAAGCCGAGCATTTCCAGACCGCCGAAGGAGAACATGATGATCGCCATGGCCATCACCAGTCCGCTGACCCCGTTCGGAAAGAAACCGCCGTGCGACCACAGGTTGCTCACTGAAGCTTGTGGGCCGCCGTTGCCGCTGACCAGCAAATAGCTGCCAAGGGCAATCATGCCAACGATCGCCACAACCTTGATGATCGCGAACCAGAACTCGGCCTCACCGAAGACTTTGACGTTGGCCAGATTGATCAGGTTGATCAGCACAAAGAAACCGGCTGCTGATACCCAGGTCGGGATATCCGGTGCCCAGTAATGAATGTATTTGCCAACCGCGGTCAGCTCCGACATGCCCACCAGGATGTACAGAATCCAGCAGTTCCAGCCAGAGAGGAACCCGGCGAATCCGCCCCAGTACTTGTGCGCGAAGTGGCTGAAGGAACCGGCGACCGGTTCCTCGACGATCATTTCGCCGAGCTGGCGCATGATCATGAACGCGATGAAGCCGCAGATGGCGTAGCCGAGGATCATCGACGGGCCGGCGGATTTCAGCACCCCGGCCGAGCCCAGGAACAGGCCGGTACCGATCGCGCCACCGAGGGCGATCAGTTGAATATGACGATTCTTCAGGCCGCGTTTCAGCTCGCCTGAATGCGAGTTTTGTCCACTCATGAAAAGGGTCTCACGCAAGGTTTGATGATGTTCACTAGACGTCGCTGCTCGGTTGCGATCTCAAGCAGCGCCGATCAAACCCCAGCGCAGGCACCAGGAGTTCAGCGTATTTACAAAGGTCATGCGTCACCTGTTTGTTTTTATCTGTGACGAAATCGAACCCGACACGCTTGTGGCGCGGCGGAGTGAACAAGGCGGATAGCCTTGAAATTGCGCATTTGCGCAGGAGGTCACAGGTAAAACGCGGCGCATTGTACACCGCTAACCCCCTGCTGCCAGACACCGCTGGATCAGTGGGCTGGATGCCGGGATTGCCTGTGTCCGCCTCGAAGGTGTCGGGCGGCTGCAAATACTGAGTCAGACCTTTGCGGGTCATGGGCGGGGACCATGAAAAAACTGCCCCACGGGAGGAAGTGGATAGAGAACACGGCGTTCATTGCGCCTCCTTGTTGTTATGCACCTGCACGGCAGGTATGGGGCGCATCTGATCGTTGATGGGACTTTCAAACAAGCGGGCGCCGATGGGGGAACAGGGTCGGAAGCATGATCGTGTGGCAGTATTTTTTTACAGTGGCAGGCGGGTGAATATTTTCTCCGCTAAACCGTCCTGCTTCGTCATGTTTTCGTTACAAGGCGTAAAGATGGATTTCCATTTCTGAACCGATGTAGCTGCAACTGATGCTATCGCGAGCAGGCTCGCTCCCACAGTGATCCGGGTGAACCGGATATCACTCACGCCCCCCAACCGGTGGACGCGAGCCTGCTCGCGAAGAGGCTCGAACAGTCGCCAGCCCCTTGAAGCCAGACCAAAAAAAACGCCATCCCGAGAGGGATGGCGTTTTCACTTGCAGCTTGTCGCTTGAAGCTTACCGAGGCATCACTCAGGCTTGCGACGACCAAAGCCTGGGCGCTGGCCGGAACCGGCCGGTGCGCCGCGGCGTTTGCCCGATGGCTTGTCACCGTCGACCAGTTTGATCCCTGGACGCTTCGGCGCCGGCTTGGCCGGGCGCTTGGTGTCGGCAGGACGATCTGCAACCGGCGTACCTCGACTGGAATCACTACGGCCTGCTGGCGCGCCGCGATCGCTACGGCCACCACTTGGGGCACCGCGACCTTCGCCACGTTCCGTGCGACCGTTGGCCGGACGCGGAGTACGTGGGCCACGCTCACCG
>NZ_CABVGX010000057.1 GCF_902497625.1 Pseudomonas fluorescens
GGCCTGGGCGGCGCACTGGGTGGCGGCGTTGGTAGCAACCTGTCCAAAGGTCACAAGCGCCACTGATCCGATTGCTGGCTCTCTGCTAGCATCGGTCACCTTGCAATGAACGTTTTTCGATAAGGCAGGTGCTAGACTCCTTCCATCCGTAGTGCGTACTTCCCCCGACGCGGAATTAGAGGTTCATATCATGCGTTTGACATTATCCACGTTGTTTCTGGGACTTTTGGTCGCTCAAGGTGCAATGGCGGCCGGCGATGGCACGGCTGCAGTAGGCGGTGGTCTCGGCGGTGCTTTGGGTAACGTGGTTGGCCAGCAGATGGGCGGCAGTACCGGTGCGGCTATCGGCGCCGGTGTTGGCGGCGCGGCAGGCAGCGCGGTAGGGGCACCCAAAGGCAGTCGCACCGCGGCGGCCGTCGGTGGTGGTCTGGGCTCTGCGGGTGGTTCGGTAATCGGCAACAGCCTCGGTGGCTCGACCGGTTCTACTATCGGTGCAGGCCTCGGTGGCGCCGCCGGGGGTGCAGTCGGTAATAACCTGGGCACTGACGACCGCGGCTCGCATTCCGGCAATGGCCACAAAAACAAGTACAAGAAGAACAAGCACAAAAACAAACATCGTTGATTTGATCGCGCACCACCTGAAACCCGGCCAAGCGCCGGGTTTCGTGTATCTGGCACCAGTGCGCAGGAACGATTGACCGCAGGGCGCCTCGAACTTATACATCCTGTTATTGATTGAGGCCCGTCATGACACCTGAAACCGAAGGCAAAGAAGAAAAAGGTCCAAGCGGACTACCGTTTATCAATGATCCTGGTAACGAAGATCCCGGATCGCTGATGGATGACGCTACCGTGCCGCTCAACGATTCCGATGATGCGGGCGATGTCGGTAATGCCGAATTCGACGACGAGGAACTGGACGACGATGAGCAGTGAAACACTGCTTTGAGCGTCTGGCAGCCCGCGATCGCGTCGAACGGTCCTGGTCACCTTTTCGTTGGCTACAGAACTGAGCCCTCAAACCTTCAAGAGGTGCATATGAACGCTGATCCGAAAGACACCGACGTTGACGACACTCCGGAGTATCCACTGCCGTCTCCCACTGATTCATTAAGCCGCGATCAGCGTCCTCCGGATGACGAGCCTGGCGTCGAGCAAGTACCCAACGATGACGTCCGCCGTACAGACAGTGATATCGAAGCGGATCCGAGTGACCCCGATATCGCCCCGAAGGACTGTTCCGGCGAACCTCGTTAGGCAGGCGCCATTGGTCGGTTGAAAGGCACCTATGCGGTGCGATCGCTGCCGTATATTCAGGCAAGCAACTCTATCAAGGAGACGCACCATGATCAGATCAACACTGACGGCCATTACCATGGCCAGCTTGTTATCCGTTAGCTCGGCTGCGGTATTCGCTCAAACCGCTGGTACCGGTGCACCCGTCGATAAAGGCGGAGCGCCACCCTCCACTGAAATGGAAGCAGGGTCCGGCAGTGGCAACGCATTGCCACCTGGCAGCATTGACAGTGGTAACAGTGGGGACGCCAGCGGAAGCAGCACCAGTCCGGGAACCGGAAGCGGATCCATGAGTGGGGGAAGCTCGATGGGCAGCGGTTCTGGCAGCGGCTCCGGCGATTCCGGTAAAGCCGGGATGAGCAACGGTGGGAAGGGCAGTTCGGGGACCCCGGCGGGGAGTAAGGACGGCGCGGGTGGTTGATGGTGTGAACAAAAGCCCGGACGTGTTCCGGGCTTTTTATTGATCATCGATTCAGCCGGCCAGCCGCCGGCGATACGCTAAGACCGGTTTTACTTCGCAGACAGATTGCCCGTTGCTCTGGGCGGTGCGCGCTAGTTATGCTGCTGAACCCTTTAATCAATCCTGATCATCAAATTCGCGATGGCCAGGGTGTCATTAAAAACGGATCAGACGCGATGAATGCACCGCTGAAAGAGCTCCGCCCTATCAAAGCCGTGATTTTCGACATGGATGGCTTGCTACTCGATACCGAGGGCATCTACACCGAGGTCACGTCGATCATAGCCCAGCGCTACGGTCGTACCTTCGATTGGAGCGTCAAACAGAACATCATTGGCCGAGGCGCTGCTGATCTGGCCCGTTACGTGGTTGAGGCGCTGGATCTGCCAATCAGTGCCGAAGAATTTCTGCAGATCCGCGAGCCATTGATGCGCGAGCGTTTTCCGACTGCCTTGGCGATGCCGGGTGCCGAGCAGCTGGTGCGGCACTTGAAGGCAAACGATATTCCCATTGCGGTCGGAACCAGTTCTTCTCGCCAGTCGTTCGGGCAAAAAACCACCCTTCACCGTGACTGGTTTGAATTGTTCGACTTCATCGTCACGGCTGACGATCCGGAAGTTGGCGCGGCGAAACCGGCGCCGGACATTTTTCTCACGGCGGCGCGGCGGCTGGGGGTGGCTCCCGAGGATTGTCTGGTGTTCGAAGATTCGCCCTTTGGTGTGACCGCTGCGAAAGCTGCGGGCATGACCGCCATCGCGATCCCCGACGCGGCGATGGCTGATGAAAAATACGCGCATGCCGACGGCATCCTGCGCACGCTCAAGGCATTTACGCCAAGCACCTGCGGTCTACCGGCGCTGGCGTGGGTGTGATGTCCGGCTGCAAAAACGCCGGTAACCTGATCAGGGTTGCCGGCGTTTCAATGTCTGGGCGGGGGTGAAATCAGGCGCCGAAACCACCGTCGATGGTCAGGCTGGCACCGGTAATGTAGCCGGCTTCCGGCCCTGCCAGATAGGCCACGAAGCCGGCAACTTCTTCCACTGTACCGTAGCGACCAACCGCCATGAGCGGCATCAGGCTGTCAGCGAACTCGGTATTGGCAGGGTTCATATCGGTGTCGACCGGGCCCGGTTGCACGTTATTGACGGTGATTCCGCGTGGGCCCAGGTCGCGGGCCAGCCCCTTGGTCAGGCCGACCAGCGCCGATTTGCTCATGGCGTAGGTGGCACCACCGGCGAATGGCATGCGGTCGGCGTTGGTGCTGCCGATGTTGATGATGCGACCGCCCTGGACCATATGAACGGCTGCCGCCTGAGTGGCGACGAACACGCTGCGCACGTTGATGGCCAATGTCTGGTCGAAGTCTTCCATTTTGAAATCTTCCAGCGGCGCGACAGCCAGCACACCGGCGTTGTTAACGAGGATATCCAGGCCGCCGAACGTTTCGACAGTCGCACTGACTGCGCTGCGGATGGCGTCTGCGTCTGCGCTGTCAGCCTTGATCGCCAGCGCTTTTCCGCCACCGGCGATAATGGCGTTTTGCAATTCTTCGGCTTTGGCGGTGGAACTGACATACGTGAAGGCCACCGCTGCGCCATCAGCGGCCAGGCGTTTAACGATCGCCGCGCCAATTCCGCGGGATCCGCCTTGAATAAAAGCCACTTTGCCACTGAGGTTCTGGGTAGTCATGTCGATCTCCAAAATGCCGGGGCGAGATGCCGCGGTTGATGGGGCTCAGTATCTTCGGCGGATTACCCTCTGAGTAGACCGCAATCGCTATAGTCTGTGTAAACCAGAAGTTTAGAGTGGCCGTCATGGAAACTTTCAGCAGTATCGAATGCTTCGTGCGCAGCGCCGAAGTCGGGAGTTTTGCCGAAGCCGCGCGGCGCTTGAGCCTCACGCCGGCAGCGGTGGGCAAAAGTGTCGCAAAACTGGAGTCACGGCTGGGGGTGCGATTGTTCCAGCGCAGCACCCGCAGCCTGCGATTAACCGAGGCCGGTCAGCTATTCCTTGGCGAAGTGAGCGCGAGCCTGCTGACGATCCAGAATGCAGTGGCCAACCTTGCCAGCGCAGAAGGGCGACCCGCGGGCACTTTGAAGGTCAGCATGGGAACCGTGTTCGGGCGCTTGTACATTGTGCCGCTGCTGGGGGAATTTCTGCAGCGGTTTCCGGCGATCAACCCCGATTGGCATTTTGATAATCGCCAGGTCGACCTGATAGCGCAGGGTTTCGATGCGGCCATCGGCGGAGGTTTCGACCTGCCCCAAGGGGTGGTCGCACGCAAACTGGCGCCGGCCCATCGTGTGTTGGTGGCGTCCGCTGGCTACCTGTCACAGCGAGCGACGATCCTTGAGCCGATCGATCTTCAGCAGCATGACGGCATTCTGATCCGCTCGCCGCAGACCGGGCGTGTGCGATCGTGGCACCTGACCGGACCCGAGAATCAGCACAGCCCGCTGATGCTGACCGCACGGATGACCATGAGCGATTCCGAGGCGGCGTGCGCGGTGGCGACTCAGGGGTTAGGGATCGCCTTGGTGAGCATGCCGTTTGCAGTGGGATATCTGCAGGCGGGGACGTTGCAGCGAGTGTTGCCTGACTGGTATGTCGATGACGGGCACATTTCGATTTATTACGCCGAGCACAAATTGTTGCCGGGCAAGACCCGGGCGTTTGTGGATTTCATCATCGAGCAGTTTGCGCGGCAGCAGTTGAGCGCGCGGTTCAGTGCGGTGTGAGCCCGGCGATGGACCGAGGTGCGGTCATCCCGGGCAAGCCGCAATGCCGCACCACGTGTTCCCACCGTCTTGCAAGCCGCGGCTTACGCCTTGGATTTACTGATGATATTGCCCGCATGCAGTCCGCATTCTTTTTGCGTGGCTTCTTCCCACCACCAGCGACCTTCGCGTTCATGCTGGTTTGGCAGCACCGGCCGGGTGCAGGGTTCGCAGCCGATGCTGATGAAACCGCGCTCGTGCAGGCTGTTGTAGGGCAGCTCCAGCATGCGGATGTAACCCCAGATTTCTTCGCTGGTCATTTGCGCCAACGGGTTGAATTTGTACAAGGTGCGTTCAGGCGTGGAGAACGCCGTGTCGATTTCCATCACCGCCACAGCGCTTCGGGTGCCGGGGCTTTGGTCGCGGCGCTGGCCGGTTGCCCAGGCTTTTACACCGGAGAGTTTGCGCCGCAGCGGCTCGATCTTGCGAATCCCGCAGCATTCGCCATGACCGTCCCGATAGAAACTGAACAGGCCCTTCTCCTTCACAAAGGGTTCAAGTTTTGTGTAGTCCGGCGACACCAGTTCGATGTCGATCTTGTAGTGTTCGCGGACCTGATCGATGAAGCGGTAGGTTTCCGGATGCAAGCGTCCGGTATCAAGGCTGAACACTTTGACGTTTTTGTTCAGCTTCCAGGCCATGTCCACCAGCACCACGTCTTCGGCACCGCTGAACGATATCCACAGCTCATCACCAAACTCGGCAAACGCGAGTTTCAGGATGTCCTGGGCAGATTTGTTGGCATAGGTCGTGGCGAGTTCCACGACATCGAACGATGGGCTCATCAGGGCGGCTTCCTACAGGTCGGTGGCGCTGGGCGCTCTATATGGGGCTGATGGTAACAAAATCCTGCGGCCGCTGGCGTGCCCTGTGCGTTGCGCAGGCCCGTTCGAATCGCTAGAGTTCGGCAGTCTTTTTGCTCGCTCGACTCAATAATCACTACAACTGGGAGTGTCTTGTGGAAATTGCCTGTCTGGATCTTGAAGGTGTACTGGTCCCGGAAATATGGATCGCCTTCGCCGAAAAAACCGGGATCGAATCCCTCAGGGCGACCACCCGTGATATTCCCGACTACGACGTGTTGATGAAACAGCGTCTGCGCATTCTTGACGAACACGGACTGAAACTGGCCGACATCCAGGAAGTGATCGCCACCCTGAAGCCGCTGGACGGCGCCGTCGAATTCGTCAACTGGCTGCGCGAACGCTTTCAGGTGGTCATCCTGTCGGACACGTTCTACGAATTTTCCCAGCCATTGATGCGTCAGTTGGGTTTCCCGACCCTGCTTTGTCATCGCCTGATCACCGACGATTCCGGGCGAGTGACCAGTTATCAGTTGCGTCAGAAAGATCCTAAACGTCAGTCGGTCCTGGCCTTCAAGAGCCTGTATTACCGGGTGATTGCGGCGGGGGATTCGTACAACGACACGACGATGCTCGGCGAAGCGGATGCGGGAATCTTGTTCCACGCGCCGGACAATGTGATCCGCGAGTTCCCGCAGTTCCCGGCTGTGCACAGTTTTGAGGATTTAAAGCAGGAATTCATCAAGGCCTCGAATCGGACGTTGAGCCTCTAAGCCCGACCCCTGTAGGAGCTGTCGAGTGAAACGAGGCTGCGATCTGCTGATTTTTCAAGATCAAAAGATCGCAGCCTTCGGCAGCTCCTACAGGTTTTGCAGGGTATCGAGTAATACCTTCACTTTGGTAATCGACTCCTGATACTCCGCCTGCCACTCGGAATCTGCAACAATCCCGCCGCCCCCCCAGCAGCACACCTGCCCATCCTTGACCAGCAAGCTGCGGATTGCGATTGAGCTGTCCATCTCGCCGCGTACGTCGAGGTACAGCAATGATCCGCAATACAGTCCGCGCCGGGTCGGCTCCAGTTCATCGATGATTTGCATCGCGCGAATCTTCGGCGCACCGGTGATCGAGCCGCCGGGGAAACTACCGGCTATCAGGTCCAGTGCATCGCGCTCATCCGCCAGTTCGCCGGTTACGCTGCTCACCAGGTGATGCACGTTCGGATAGCTTTCCAGACTGAACAACTCCGGAACGCGCACCGAGCCGATTCGGCAGGTACGGCCGAGGTCGTTGCGCAGCAGATCGACGATCATCAGGTTTTCTGCCCGATCCTTGGGGCTGGCCAACAGCTGGGCAGCATTTGCGGCATCTTCCGCGGCGGTCAGGCCACGAGGGCGGGTACCTTTGATCGGTCGGGTCTCGACGTATCTATCGCTGACCTTAACGAAACGCTCAGGTGACAGGCTCAGCAGTGCGCCGCCGTCTGGCAAGCTCTGGAATCCGGCAAACGGCGTAGGGCAGGCGGCTCGCAGCGCGCAGTATGCCGCCCATGGATCGCCTTGGCATTGGGCGCGGAAACGCTGGGCGAAGTTGACCTGGTAGCAATCGCCGGCCTGAATGTAGTGCTGAATGCGCTCAAATGCCTGTCGATAATCGCTGGCGCAGAGGTCGGCTTTCATTGGCGCTGCCAGCTTGAACGGCTCCACCAATGCAGCGGCTGGCTGGCTGAACAAAGCGATGAGTCGTTGACGTTCGCTTTCGCGCAGCGTTGGGTGAAAGACTAGCTGGGTGGTTGCTTGATGGTGATCACTGATCAGCGCCCAGTCATACACACCGAAGCGTGCATCGGGCAATTGCAGATCATCTTGCGCCTGGGTCGGCAGGTTTTCCAGATGGCGGCCGAAGTCATAGCTGAGGTAGCCGATCAGGCCACCGGCAAATGGCAGGTCATCGGAAACGCTGGCTTCGCCTAGTTGTGTCAGATTTTCCCGCAGGCGTTGCAGGAAATCCCTGCCGCTCTCGTCGGGCAAGACCGTGAGCTGGTGCAGCGGCCAGGCGCTCAGCAGGTCAAAGCGGCCGCGATCGGCAATCGGTCTGCCGCTGTCGAGAAGCACGGCGCCGGGGGCGGCGCGAACTGCCGCGAAATAGTCTGCGGGATTGGCGCGGTAGGGCAGCGGGTGTACGGAGCAGGTCAGCATGGGCGGGGCAAGTCAGCCTGAGGCGGGGCGGCGATTGTAGTCTGCCCGGGGGATTGCTCCTAGAGGGGGCATTGGCGATTGGCGGGTGGGTGGCAGGGGCGGGGCCCTGATGCACTTGTCCGGCCGTCATCGCTGGCAAGCCAGGCTCCTACGATTTGTGGCGTGTCAAGTGGGCGCTTGCCACAAGTTCTGTAGGAGCTGTCGAGTGAAACGAGGCTGCGATCGCCGCGACGCAGGATCGGGCTATCCCTCAACCGCTGGAATATGCCCGAACATTTCCTGCACAAACGCCACTCGCTCCTCTACCGTCTCGACCACGCCGCGTGCCTTGAGGTCTTCGATCCGTGCTTCGACTGCATGGGTTCGCAGGGTCAGGCCGCAATCATTGGCAATCTGGATGTTCAACCCCGGACGGGCGTTGAGCTCAAGAATCAGCGGGCCTTTTTCCTGGTCGAGCACCATGTCGACGCCGATGTAACCCAGCCCGCACAGCTCATAACAGCCGGCGGCCAGTTTCATGAAACCGTCCCAGTAGGGCAACTGCACGCCATCCACCGCATTGGTGGTGTCCGGGTGTTTGGTGATGATGTTGTTCAGCCAGGTGCCGCGCAGCGTCAGGCCGGTCGCCAGGTCGACACCGACGCCGATGGCGCCCTGGTGCAGGTTGGCCTTGCCGCCGGACTGCCGGGTAGGCAGGCGCAACATTGCCATCACCGGATACCCCATCAGCACAATGATGCGAATGTCCGGCACGCCTTCGTAGCTGATGCTTTTGAAGATCTGGTCCGGAATCACCCGGTATTCGACCAGAGCCCGATCCCGGTGGCCGCCCAGCGAATAAAGGCCGGTGAGGATGCTCGAGACATGGTGCTCGATTTCCTCATGGCTGATGATCTTGCCGGAGACCGTTCGATAACGCCCCTCGAAACGATCAGCGATCACAATAATGCCGTCGCCGCCCGCGCCCTGCGCCGGTTTGATCACGAAATCACTGCGCCCGCCGATGATCTCGGTGAGGTTATCGATTTCCTTCTCCGTGGAAATCACACCGTAGAGCTCCGGCACGTGGATCCCGGCAGCGATGGCGCGCTCCTTGGTGATGATCTTGTCATCGACGATCGGGTACAGACTGCGCTTGTTGTACTTCAGCACGTAGTCCGCGTTGCGCCTATTGATGCCCATGATGCCCCGGGCTTCCAGGGCCTTCCAGGTCTTCCAGAAACCGAACATCAGGCGTCAGCCTTCTTCAGGAAAGCCTTGAAGCGCACCAGTTCCGTCAGGCGGTAGCCGCGATAGCGACCCATCGCCAGCATGAAGCCGACGAGAATCAGCAGGATTGCCGGGAAAGTGAACACGAAGTACACCAGTTCCGGCACGCTCATGATCAGGTGTGCCAGCGCGGCGGCGAACAACGTACCAATCGCCACCTTCATCGCGTGACTGGCACCACGTTCTTCCCAGGTAATCGACAGACGTTCGATGGTCATGGTCAGAATCACCATCGGGAACAGCGCTACCGACAGTCCGCGTTCAAGCCCGAGTTTGTGGCTGAACAGGCTGATCGCCGCAATCAGCACCACGACAAAGGTCAGCACCACGGACAGGCGCGGCAGCATCTGCAATTTCAGGTGTTCAAGGTAGGAGCGCAGCGATAGCCCCAGCGCCGTGATGACCGTGAACAGAATGATGCCGAAGCCCAGCTGGGTTTCGCGGAAGGCGAGGGCGATCAGCACCGGGGTAAACGTGCCGAGTGTCTGCAAGCCGATCAGGTTGCGCAGGATCAGGATGACCAGTACGCCAATCGGGATCATGACCATGATCATGAAGGTCTGCTGGGTTTGCAGCGGCAGGCCGTACAGGGAGTATTCAAGGAAATTGGCGTCGGTGTTTTCGTCGGTCAGCTTGGCCAGGCGAATCGCGTTCATTTCGCTGTTGTTCATGCTGAAGGTGACAGTGGCTTTCTTGCCGCCATCGACAGTGATCAGGTTTTCATCGCCGGCCCACCACAGTAGACGGTCGGTCGGCAGGCCCTGTTCACCGGTCTCCGGGTTGAAGTACAGCCAATCGGCGCCGTTGAAGCTGCGCAGCCAGAGTTCGGGCGTTTGCGGCTGATCGGCGACCAGACGGATGGTGTGGATCTTCTCCACCGGTACGTGAGCGATCGACAGCAGCAGCTCGACGATTTTCGCCTTGTGCCCCACCGACGGATCGCCGCCGAGCAGCAGTTTCACATTGTCGTCATTAACGTTGTTCACACGCTTGATGGCTTCGCCGATGAACGTCTCGACGTCGGCCGAATGCTGGCGGATCGGCGCGAGCAAGGCCTCGACAGCCACCTTTTCCGCGCCTTCGACGGCAATACTGTCGCGGAAGGTCGGACCTTTGACCTTGGACTTCTCACCGGTGTAGCGCTTGGTCAGCACCAGACGGTAATAAAGAGTCTGATTGCCCTTGGCCCGACGCGCCGACCAGGTGACCTTGCGGTTGCCGTCGACGCGGTTCACGGCGACGCCGTAATTGTTGGAAATGAAGCTCTCGTTGAGGCTCACGTAATCACGGCTCAGCGGCGGCACGAACATCTGGATCTTGACCGGGTCTTTGGCGCTGGCGACGAACTCGACCTTGGCGTCGATATTCCACAAGTCGTCGGTGGCGTCTTCGGTGACCGGGATGCCGAGAACGAAAATCTGATAGGCCGTAATCGAAATGCCCAGCACTACCAGGATGGCGATCAGCAGTTTCAGATGAAGGGTAAGAGCGCGCATGGTGATTACTCTGCGGTATGTGCGTCGGTGGCGCAGGCAGGTTTGCCAGCAGCGTATTTAAGACTGGGGTCGACCAGCGCGTCGAAGCGTTTGAGCGCCTCGGAGCCGATCAGCAGCGGGTACTGGAAGGCGCTGCGGTCGGTCAGGTTCACTTCGATACTGCGTAAGGCCGAGCCCATGCAGATGTCCAGTTCGATGACCGGGCGGGCGGTGTATTTCTCGCCTTCATCAGGATCATAGTCGCCGGCGCGACGTTTGATCTTGCTGACCCTGGCCAGCGGTCGTTCTATCGGGTGCGAGTGCGCGGCGTCGATGGCCAGGTAGAAGCGCACCCAGGATTCACCGTTGCGTTTGAAACGCTTGATGTCACGGGCACTCAGGGAGGCGGTTTTTGCGCCGGTGTCGAGTTTGGCGGCAACTTCCAGATTGATGCCTTCCAGGGAAGCGTACTCGTTGAGGCCGTACACGGTTTTCCCCCCCGCGGCGGCGATGCCGGGCAGGCAGAGCAGGTAAAGGAATGTCGGGAAGGGCTTGAGTCTCATAGATCCTGATGCGCAGCGGTCCGTTTGTCGATTCCAGGCCCTGGCAATAATGAATGCGCAAGCTCCCGCGGGTGCCTGGCAATTTCTTGTGACAGGCAGAGCAGATGTCATAGACAAATGCGGGCGGCATTCTAGCACGATGGTTTTATGGCGCCAGCGCTGGCCAGCGGCTATGAGTGGTTGGGGGTATATCTGGTGCCTTGGTGTTGATGGTGTACATATCCGTTGTTGCGGTGATGGCTTCTATTGGTTTCGCTTTTACAGCGAGTCGCAGAACCTGCGCTGAGCCTCCCGATGGAACGCCAAAAGCCACAGCGCGCCGAGGCGGCCTGATAGCCGACCTGGCTCGCTAGGAGTTCACCAAATCCGCAAAGCAACACAACACGCTGTAGCAGCTGGCGCAGCCTGCGTCCGATCGCGGCCCGAGCCTGACGCAGGCTGCGCCAGCTGCTACAGGTCCTGTGGCGCGTCGGGCTGAATGGGTCTAGTAGACGAAATCTGCTTTGCTTTGCTTTGCTTTGCTTTGCTTTGATCTTGATCTTGATCTTGATCTTGATCTTGATCTTGATCTTGATCTTGATCTTGATCTTGATCTGCCCCGTCGGAAGGCCGAGCGCAGGTTCTGCGTAGTGGGCAACCCGGCAAGGATGCCGGGTTAGCTGCCCCCGGCCATGGATGGCCGATGGCAGCGGGCCCACGGAGCAGGACCGGAGCGAGGGCATGGCGAGCCTTAGCGAGCCACCGTACGTCAGGGGCGCTGGCGCTTGGTTACTTGGCGCTCTTCCAAGTAACCCGCCGTAAGGGCGGAACCCATATCAGCCATCACCGCAGCAACGGATATGTACACCTACAAAATCCACGTCACTAGACACACAGCCATCCCCACCAAGCTCGACGCCTACAGAGGAATGCGTACACCTAAAGAAGTGCACTATCAGACGATTGTCGACAATACCTATTTATCCTTTGACTAAACCCCAGGTATTAGCTAGTTTCAACGCCATCAGCTGAAAAGGTGTCGACAATATGCTCGCCGAACTCGATCCTCCGCTCATCCAGGACGACACGGAAACCCTCTCCGAAAACGTTTTCCGGCGCATTCAGGCGGCGATCGTCAAAGGCGAGATCGCCCCGGGCAGTAAAATTTCCGAGCCGGAACTGGCCCGCACCTACGGCATCAGCCGCGGCCCGTTGCGCGAAGCCATCCACCGGCTCGAAGGCCAGCGCCTGCTGGTGCGTATCCCGCACGTCGGCGCCCGCGTGGTTTCCCTGAGCCACGCCGAACTGATTGAACTCTACGAAATCCGCGAATCCCTCGAAGGCATGGCCTGCCTTCTGGCGGCCGAGCGCATGACCGGCGAAGAAATTGACGAACTGCGCCGCGTCCTCGAAACCCACGAGCGCGATGAGGCATTCCAGGCGGGTGTCGGTTATTACCAGCAGGAAGGTGATTTCGATTTTCACTACCGAATCATCCAGGGCAGTGGCAACCGCACCCTGACGCAAATGCTCTGCGGCGAGCTGTATCAACTGGTGCGCATGTACCGCATCCAGTTTTCCACCACGCCCAACCGCCCGCATCAGGCCTTCGCCGAGCACCACCGCATTCTCGACGCCATCGCCGACCGTGACGGTGAGCTGGCCGAGTTGTTGATGCGCCGCCACATCGGCGCCTCCAAACGCAATATCGCCCGTCATTACCAGGACGGCGCTAACCCGACAGCCACTCAACGAGGTGAGTCATGAGTTCCAACAAGAGCACTCCAGGCCAGCGTTTCCGCGATGCGGTCGCCAGCGAACATCCGCTGCAAGTGGTTGGCGCGATTAATGCCAACCATGCGTTGCTGGCCAAGCGCGCCGGTTTCAAGGCAATTTACCTGTCCGGTGGCGGTGTGGCTGCCGGCTCTCTCGGCGTGCCGGACCTGGGCATCACCGGCCTGGATGACGTGCTTACCGATGTGCGCCGCATCACCGACGTTTGCGATTTGCCGCTGCTGGTAGACGTCGACACCGGTTTCGGCTCGTCGGCGTTCAACGTTGCGCGCACGGTCAAATCGATGATCAAGTTCGGCGCAGCGGCCATTCATATCGAAGACCAGGTCGGTGCCAAGCGCTGCGGCCATCGCCCTAATAAAGAGATCGTGTCCCAGCAGGAGATGGTCGACCGCATCAAAGCGGCCGTCGATGCGCGCACCGATGACAGCTTCGTGATCATGGCGCGTACCGATGCCTTGGCCGTTGAAGGGCTTGAGTCGGCGCTGGATCGCGCTGCCGCGTGCATCGAGGCCGGCGCCGACATGATCTTTCCGGAAGCCATCACCGAACTCGAGATGTACAAGCTGTTTGCCAGCCGCGTGAAAGCGCCGATCCTGGCCAATATCACCGAATTTGGCGCCACGCCGCTCTACACCACCGAGCAACTGGCCGGTGCCGACGTTTCGTTGGTGCTATACCCCTTGTCGGCGTTCCGCGCGATGAACAAAGCGGCGGAAAATGTCTATACCGCGATCCGTCGCGACGGCACGCAACAAAACGTCATCGACACCATGCAAACTCGCATGGAGCTTTACGATCGCATCGACTATCACACCTTCGAGCAGAAGCTCGATGCGTTGTTTGCCGCGAACGCAAAGAAGTAATCCAGTCTGTGTAGCAGCTGCCGAGCCTGCGAGGCTGCGTCCGAGGCCGAAGGACTCGCAAACTGTTTCGCAGCCGAACGCAGCCTCGCGCTGCTCGACAGCTGCTACGGAGACAGCTGCTACGGAGACGAGCTGCTCGACAGCTGCTACGGAGACAAGCTGCTACGGAGATGAGCTGCTCGACAGCTGCTACGAAATGACGTGTTAAACAATTGCCGATTCCCTAACAAATTCAAAAACTGGAGACAGCAAATGGCCGAAGCAAAAGTACTCAGTGGCGCCGGGCTCCGTGGCCAGGTCGCCGGGCAAACTGCCTTGTCCACCGTGGGCCAGTCGGGCGCCGGTCTGACTTATCGCGGCTACGACGTTCGCGAACTGGCGGCTGACGCGCAATTCGAAGAAGTGGCCTATCTGCTGCTGTACGGCGAGCTGCCGAACAAGGCGCAACTGGCTGAATACCAGAACAAGCTCGGCAAGCTGCGCGACCTGCCGCAAGCCTTGAAAGAGGTGCTCGAGCGCATCCCCGCCGACGCCCACCCGATGGATGTGATGCGCACCGGCTGCTCGTTCCTGGGCAACCTGGAACCGGAAAAGGACTTCTCCGAGCAGCACGACAAAACCGACCGCTTGCTGGCCGCGTTCCCGGCGATCATGTGCTACTGGTATCGCTTCAGTCACGACGGCAAGCGCATCAATTGCGTCAGCGACGAACAAACCCTCGGCGGCCATTTCCTGCAGTTGCTGCATGATAAAAAACCGAGCGAGTTGCACGTCAAAGTGATGAACGTTTCCCTGATCCTCTACGCGGAACACGAGTTCAACGCCTCGACCTTCACGGCTCGAGTCTGCGCATCGACCTTGTCTGATCTGTTCTCCTGCGTGACGGCGGCCATCGGTTCGTTGCGCGGTCCGCTGCATGGCGGCGCCAACGAAGCGGCGATGGAAATGATCGAGCGCTTCAGCTCGCCGGAAGAGGCGGTCAAAGGCACCCTCGGCATGCTCGAGCGCAAGGACAAGATCATGGGCTTCGGTCACGCGATCTATAAGGACAACGATCCGCGCAACGAGGTGATCAAGGCCTGGTCGAAAAAACTCGCCGATGAAGTGGGTGACACGGTGTTGTTTCCGGTTTCCGAAGCCATCGACAAGACCATGTGGGAGCAGAAAAAACTGTTCCCGAACGCCGATTTCTACCATGCGTCGACGTATCACTTCATGGGCATTCCGACCAAGTTGTTCACGCCGATCTTCGTCTGCTCGCGCCTGACCGGCTGGGCTGCGCACGTGTTCGAACAACGCGCCAACAACCGCATCATCCGCCCGAGCGCCGAGTACACCGGCGTCGAACAGCGCAAGTTCGTGCCAATCGAACAACGCTGACCGGTTGGGGCGGGCTTAACCGGGATCTGGACTCTACGCAGATCCTTGTGGGAGCGAGCCTGCTCGCGATAGCGGTGGGTCAGTCGACGTCAATGTCGGATGTGACTCCGTCATCGCGAGCAGGCTCGCTCCCACAGTGGATCGTGTTCAGTTCAAATCTGCTGCCACGCCCCAGCTTTTCGCAATTACCGTGACCGAGTCCTGACGATGAACACTGAATTCCGTAAACCACTGCCCGGCAGCCATCTGCATTATTTCGACGTCCGCGCGGCGGTCGAGGCCATTCAGCCCGGCGCCTACGACACCCTGCCATACACCTCCCGCGTGCTGGCGGAAAACCTCGTGCGTCGCTGCGACCCCGCCACGCTCACTGATTCCCTGAAGCAATTCATCGAGCGCAAGCGTGACCTCGACTTCCCGTGGTTCCCGGCGCGGGTGGTCTGTCACGACATCCTTGGTCAGACCGCCCTGGTCGACCTCGCCGGCCTGCGTGACGCCATCGCCCTGCAAGGTGGTGACCCCGCGCAAGTGAACCCGGTGGTGCCAACGCAGTTGATCGTCGACCACTCCCTGGCCGTCGAACGCGCCGGCTTCGACCCCGAGGCGTTCGAAAAAAACCGTGCCATCGAGGACCGTCGCAACGAAGACCGTTTCCACTTCATCAACTGGACCAAAAAAGCCTTCAAGAACGTTGATGTGATTCCGCCGGGCAACGGCATCATGCACCAGATCAACCTGGAGAAAATGTCCCCGGTGATTCAGGTGCGTGACGGCGTGGCGTTCCCCGACACTTGCGTCGGCACTGACAGCCACACCCCGCATGTCGATGCGCTGGGCGTGATCGCCATCGGCGTCGGCGGCCTCGAAGCGGAGAGCGTGATGCTCGGTCGCGCCTCGTGGATGCGCCTGCCGGAAAGCGTCGGCGTGGAATTGACCGGCAAGCTGCAACCAGGCATCACCGCGACCGACATGGTGCTGGCGCTGACCGAGTTCCTGCGCAAGCAGAAAGTCGTCGGCGCGTGGCTGGAATTCTTCGGCGAAGGCGCCTCAAGACTGACCCTCGGCGACCGCGCGACCATCTCCAACATGGCCCCGGAATACGGTGCGACGGCGGCGATGTTCTACATCGATCAGCAAACCATCGATTACCTCAAACTCACCGGTCGTGAAGACGAGCAGGTGCAACTGGTCGAGTCGTACGCCAGGACCACAGGGCTGTGGGCCGATAGCCTGAAAGGCGCGCAGTACGAGCGCGGCCTGACCTTCGACCTGTCCTCGGTGGTGCGCAACATGGCCGGCCCGAGCAACCCGCACGCTCGCGTTGCCACCTCCGACCTCGCCGCGCAAGGCATCTCCGGGCAGTGGGACGACGTGCCCGGGCAGATGCCCGACGGCGCGGTGATCATCGCCGCCATCACCAGTTGCACCAACACCAGCAACCCGCGCAATGTGATCGCCGCCGGTCTGCTGGCGCGCAATGCCAACAGGCTCGGCCTGAGCCGCAAACCCTGGGTCAAATCGTCATTGGCGCCGGGCTCGAAAACCGTGGCGTTGTACCTCGATGAAGCAGGCTTGACCGATGAGCTGGAGCAGCTTGGTTTCGGCGTGGTGGCCTTCGCGTGCACCACCTGTAACGGCATGTCCGGTGCGCTCGATCCGGTGATTCAGCAGGAAATCATTGACCGTGATTTGTATGCCACAGCCGTGCTCTCCGGCAACCGCAACTTCGACGGACGGATTCACCCGTACGCGAAGAATGCATTTCTCGCCTCGCCGCCACTGGTGGTTGCCTACGCCATCGCGGGGACCATCCGTTTCGACATCGAAAAAGATGTGTTGGGCCTGGACGCCAGCGGCAACGAAATCCGCCTGAAAGACATCTGGCCCAGCGACGAAGAAATCGACGCGGTCGTCAAAGCCTCGGTCAAGCCGGAGCAGTTCCGACAGGTGTACATCCCGATGTTCGCCATCCATGAGGACACCGGGCCGAAGGTCACGCCGTTGTATGACTGGCGCGAAATGAGCACCTACATCCGTCGTCCGCCTTACTGGGAAGGCGCGCTGGCCGGGGCACGTCCACTCAAGGGCATGCGCCCGCTGGCGGTGCTGCCGGACAACATCACCACCGATCACCTGTCGCCGTCGAACGCCATCATGCTCGACAGCGCCGCCGGCGAGTACCTGGCGAAAATGGGCCTGCCGGAAGAAGACTTCAACTCTTATGCAACGCACCGTGGCGACCACCTGACCGCGCAGCGTGCAACCTTCGCCAATCCTAAACTGTTCAACGAAATGGTACGGGAAAATGGCAAGGTCAAGCAGGGCTCGCTGGCCCGGGTCGAGCCCGAAGGTCAAGTGATGCGCATGTGGGAAGCTATTGAAACCTACATGGAGCGCAAGCAGCCGCTGATCATTATTGCCGGCGCCGACTACGGTCAGGGTTCGTCCCGCGATTGGGCGGCGAAAGGCGTGCGCCTGGCCGGTGTGGAAGCGATCGCCGCCGAAGGTTTCGAGCGCATTCACCGCACCAATCTGGTCGGCATGGGCGTGTTGCCGCTGGAGTTTCTGCCGGGCACCGATCGTCACACGCTGGGCATTGATGGCAGTGAAACCTATGACGTGATCGGCCAACGTACCCCGCGCGCGCAACTCACGCTGGTGATCAATCGCACCAGCGGCGAAACCCTTCAGGTGCCGGTGACCTGCCGTCTCGACACGGCTGAAGAAGTCTCGATCTACGAGGCCGGCGGCGTGCTGCAACGCTTCGCCCAGGACTTCCTCGAAGAAGCGGCGGTTGCCGTTTAACACACGACATGCGGGCTGGGGATTTCAAGTCCCTTGCGCGCTTTGAAGGAGTACCCATGGTTCACGCACCGCAAATCAAGATCGCCGCCACCTACATGCGCGGCGGCACCAGCAAAGGCGTGTTCTTCAGCCTTGACGACCTGCCCGAAGCGGCGCAGACCCCGGGCCCGGCGCGGGATGCTTTGTTGCTGCGCGTCATCGGCAGCCCCGACCCGTACGACAAACAGATCGACGGCATGGGCGGTGCGACCTCCAGCACCAGCAAAACCGTGATCCTGTCGAAAAGCACCAAGGCCGATCACGACGTCGATTACCTGTTCGGTCAAGTCTCCATCGACAAGCCTTTCGTCGACTGGAGCGGCAACTGCGGCAACCTGTCGGCGGCCGTCGGTTCGTTCGCCATCAGCAATGGCCTGGTGGATGCCAGCCGTATCCCGCAAAACGGCGTTGCGGTGGTGCGCGTGTGGCAGGCCAACATCGGCAAGACCATCATCGCCCACGTGCCGGTCACCCACGGTGAAGTGCAGGAAACCGGCGACTTCGAACTCGATGGCGTGACCTTTCCCGCTGCTGAAGTGCAGCTTGAATTCCTCGACCCGGCGGCGGAAGAAGAGGGCGGCGGTGGTTCGATGTTCCCCACCGGCAACCTGATCGACGACCTCGAAGTGCCGGGTGTCGGTACGCTCAAGGCCACGCTGATCAATGCCGGCATTCCAACCATTTTTATCAAAGCCGAAGACATCGGCTACACCGGCACCGAATTGCAGGGCGCGATCAATGGCGACCCGAAAGCGTTGCTGATGTTTGAAACCATTCGTGCCCATGGCGCGTTGCGCATGGGGCTGATTTCGAGCCTGGATGAAGCCGCTAAACGTCAGCACACGCCGAAGGTGGCTTTTGTGGCGAAACCGGCGGATTACGTGGCGTCCAGCGGTAAAGCCATCGCGGCGGCGGATGTCGATCTGCTGGTGCGGGCGCTGTCGATGGGCAAGTTGCACCACGCCATGATGGGCACCGCAGCGGTGGCGATTGGCACGGCGGCGGCGATCTCCGGCACGCTGGTCAATCTGGCGGCCGGTGGCATCGAGCGCAATGCGGTGCGCTTTGGCCATCCGTCCGGGACCTTGCGCGTAGGGGCGGAAGCGACGCAGGAGAATGGCGAATGGACTGTCAAAAAAGCCATCATGAGCCGCAGCGCGCGGGTGTTGATGGAAGGCTTCGTGCGCGTGCCGGGTGATTGTTTCTGACGCAAATCCTGAGATAAACCCTAAACCCTGTGGGAGCGAGCCTGCTCGCGATGAGGCCATAACATTCAACATCCTTGTTGCCAGTCATACCGCCATCGCGAGCAGGCTCACTCCCACAGTGGATCGCATTTCAATAATAAGAGTGTTGTCACCGACTGAGATTTAACTGAACCGAGGTCCCATCAACGAAGCACTAACCGAGTGAATCGAACATGAGCACCAACGTTGACCTGAACAACCGACCCGACTACGACTCGGTCCTGCAAGACATCGCCGACTACGTTCTCACCTACAAAGTCGAGTCTGAGGAAGCGCTGAACACCGCCCGCAATTGCCTGATCGACACCCTCGGCTGCGGCCTGCTGGCCTTGCGTTTCCCCGAATGCACCAAACACCTCGGCCCGATCGTCGAAGGTACTGTCGTCCCGCACGGCGCGCGGGTACCGGGCACCCATTATCGCCTTGATCCGGTGAAGGCGGCGTGGGACATCGGCTGCATCGTCCGCTGGCTGGACTACAACGACACCTGGCTCGCCGCCGAATGGGGGCATCCCTCAGACAATCTGGGAGGAATTCTCGCGGTTGCTGATCATCTTTCGCAAAAACGCTTGGCCAATGGCGATGCGCCGCTGACCATCCGCGCGGTGCTCGAAGCCATGATCATGGCTCACGACATTCAAGGCGTGATCGCCCTGGAAAACTCCTTCAATCGTGTAGGGCTCGATCACGTCATCCTGGTGAAAGTCGCCTCGACCGCCGTCACCGCCAAACTCATGGGCGCCAATCGCGCGCAACTGCTGTCAGCGTTGTCCCACGCCTTTGCCGACGGGCAAGCGCTGCGCACCTATCGGCATGCGCCGAATGCCGGCTCGCGCAAATCCTGGGCGGCGGGCGATGCGACCAGTCGAGGAGTGCGCCTGGCAGACATCGCCATGCGCGGGGAGATGGGGATCCCCGGCGTGCTGACCGCCAGACAATGGGGCTTCTATGACGTGCTGTTCAGCCACACCAATAACGACTTGGCGCTCAAGCCCGAAGACAAACGCGCCTTCAGTTTCAGCCGGGCGTACGGCACCTACGTGATGGAAAACGTACTGTTCAAAATCAGTTTTCCGGCGGAATTCCACGCACAAACCGCCTGTGAAGCGGCAGTGATCCTGCATCCACAGGTTAGAAATCGTCTGCATGAAATCGACAAAATCGTCATCACCACCCACGAATCGGCGATCCGCATCATTTCCAAGGTGGGCCCTTTGGCCAATGCCGCCGACCGCGATCACTGCATTCAGTACATGACCGCCGTGCCGCTGGCGTTTGGCAACCTGGTCGCCGAGCAATACGAAGACGACTTCCACGCGGCGCATCCGATCATCGACGTGCTGCGGGAAAAAATGGTCATTGTTGAGGAGCCGCGCTTCACCCGCGAATACCTGGAAGCCGACAAGCGCTCCATTGCCAACGCGATCCAGGTGTTTTTCAAGGAGGGCTCCAGCACCGACAACGTGGTGGTCGAGTACCCGATCGGTCATCGGCGTCGCCGTGCTGACGGGATTCCGTTGCTGGAAGACAAGTTCAGGGCGAACCTGCTGACACGATTCACTAGTCAGCGTAGCGAAGAGATTTTTGCGTTGTGCAAGGATCAGGCAGCGCTGGAGACAACGCCGGTGAACCGGTTTATGGATTTGTTTGTGGTTTGAGGCGAGCTACAAGCTACAAGCAGTCATGCCGACTCAGGCTCAGACTTGAAGCTTGAAGCTTGAAGCTTGAAGCTTGAAGCTGCCCCCCTCACTTAAACCGCCGCTCAACACCTTTTTCGACGAGGATCTTCGCGGAAATCTCTTCCACGGAAAAATGCGTGGAATTGATGTGCGGAATGTTCTCGCGGCGGAACAGGTTCTCCACCTCGCGCACTTCGAATTCGCACTGCGCGTAGCTCGAATAGCGGCTGTTGGGCTTACGTTCGTTGCGGATTGCGGTCAGACGGTCCGGGTCGATCGTCAGGCCAAACAGCTTGTGCTGGTGGGCGCGCAGGGCGGCCGGCAATTGCAGGCGTTCCATGTCGTCTTCGGTCAGCGGATAGTTCGCCGCGCGGATGCCGAATTGCATGGCCATGTACAAACACGTCGGCGTCTTGCCACATCGCGACACGCCCACCAGGATCAGGTCGGCCTTGTCGTAATAATGCGTGCGAGCGCCGTCGTCATTGTCGAGAGCGAAGTTCACCGCCTCGATACGCTCCATATAATTGGAGTTGGTGCCAATGGAGTGGGACTTGCCCACGGTATAGGAAGAATGCTCGGTCAATTCCTGCTCGAGCGGGGCGAGGAAGGTCGAGAAGATGTCGATCATGAAACCATTGGACATCGCCAGGATCTCACGGATGTCCTGATTGACGATGGTGTCGAAGATGATCGGCCGGAAGCCGTCTGTTTCGGCGGCTTTGTTGATTTGTTGTACCATGGCTCGCGCTTTATCCACGTTGTCGATATACGGCCGCGTGAATTTGCTGAAGGTAATGTTTTCGAACTGCGCCAGGAGGCTTTGCCCCAGGGTTTCGGCAGTAATGCCGGTGCCATCGGAGATAAAGAAAGCAGATCGTTTCATTTGCACCTTGGGCCTTAAGCTAATCAAGAATCTTGGATATGATAGGCGCGATTTGCCGGCCGCCAGTGGCCCGCATTCTCACTTATTTTCCAGGTCCAGGCCATACAGCTGGCAAATGCTCTTCAAGAGCGCCGGCTTCTGAGCTTTTCCAACACAGTTAGTGGAGAGATCACCTTGGTAGAGTACGTAGTTTCCCTCGATAAGCTCGGCAAACACGACGTTGAGCATGTGGGGGGCAAGAACGCATCCCTGGGCGAGATGATCAGCAACCTGGCAGGTGCCGGTGTATCGGTGCCTGGTGGCTTTGCCACGACAGCTCAGGCTTACCGTGATTTTCTGGAACTGAGCGGTCTGAACGATCAGATCCACGCCGCCCTCGACGCCCTGGACGTCGATGACGTCAATGCCCTGGCCAGGACCGGCGCGCAGATCCGTCAATGGATCATGGAAGCCGAGTTCCCCGAAAAGCTCAATGCCGAAATCCGCACCGCGTTTGCAACGTTGTCGGCCGGCAACCCTGACATGGCCGTCGCCGTGCGCTCTTCCGCTACCGCCGAAGACTTGCCGGACGCTTCCTTCGCCGGCCAGCAGGAAACCTTCCTGAACATCCGTGGTGTCGAAAACGTCATTCGCGCCGCCAAAGAGGTGTTCGCTTCACTATTCAACGACCGCGCCATCTCCTACCGCGTGCACCAGGGCTTCGATCACAAACTGGTCGCCCTGTCGGCAGGCGTGCAGCGCATGGTGCGCTCCGAAACCGGCACCGCCGGCGTGATGTTCACCCTCGATACCGAATCGGGCTTCCGTGACGTGGTGTTCATCACCGGCGCCTACGGCCTGGGTGAAACCGTCGTACAAGGCGCGGTCAACCCGGATGAATTCTATGTCCATAAGGGAACGCTGGAGGCTGGTCGTCCGGCGATCCTGCGCCGCAATCTGGGCAGCAAAGCCATCAAGATGATCTACGGCGAAGTCGCCACGGCCGGCAAGTCGGTGAAAACCATCGACGTCGACAAGGCTGATCGCGCACGTTTCTGCCTCAGCGATGCCGAAGTCAGCGAGCTGGCCAAGCAGGCGATGATCATCGAGAAGCACTACCAGTGCCCGATGGACATCGAATGGGCCAAAGACGGCGACGACGGCAAGCTGTACATCGTCCAGGCCCGTCCTGAAACCGTGAAAAGCCGCACCCAGGCCAACGTCATGGAACGTTACCTGTTGAAAGAAACCGGCACCGTGCTGGTTGAAGGTCGCGCCATCGGCCAGCGCATCGGCGCCGGTAAGGTCCGCATCATCAAGGACGTGTCGGAGATGGACAAGGTCCAGCCGGGCGACGTCCTGGTCTCCGACATGACCGACCCGGACTGGGAACCGGTCATGAAGCGCGCCAGTGCCATCGTCACCAACCGTGGCGGGCGCACCTGCCACGCGGCGATCATCGCTCGCGAACTGGGCATCCCGGCGGTAGTGGGTTGCGGCAACGCCACCCAACTGTTGAAAGACGGCCAGGGCGTGACCGTGTCCTGCGCTGAAGGCGACACCGGCTACATCTTCGAGGGCGAACTGGGCTTCGACATCAAGAAGAACTCCGTGGACGCCATGCCGGATCTGCCGTTCAAGATCATGATGAACGTCGGCAACCCGGACCGTGCATTTGACTTCGCGCAACTGCCGAACGCCGGTGTGGGCCTGGCCCGTCTGGAATTCATCATCAACCGCATGATCGGCGTGCACCCCAAGGCGCTGTTGAACTACGACGGCCTGCCGCAGGACATCAAGGACAGCGTCGACAAGCGCATCGCTGGTTACAACGACCCGGTCGATTTTTACGTCGACAAGCTGGTTGAGGGCATCAGTACCCTGGCCGCTGCGTTCACCCCGAAAAAGGTCATCGTGCGTCTGTCGGACTTCAAGTCCAATGAATACGCGAACCTGATCGGCGGCAAACTCTACGAGCCGGAAGAAGAAAACCCGATGCTGGGCTTCCGTGGCGCCTCGCGTTACATCAGCGAAGCGTTCCGCGACTGCTTCGAGCTCGAGTGCCGCGCCCTCAAGCGTGTGCGCAACGAGATGGGCCTGACCAACGTCGAAATCATGGTGCCATTCGTCCGTACCCTGGGCGAAGCGAGCCAGGTGATCGATCTGCTGGCCGAGAATGGCCTGGCCCGCGGCGAGAACGGTCTGCGCATCATCATGATGTGCGAACTGCCATCGAACGCGATCCTCGCTGAAGAATTCCTCGAGTTCTTCGACGGCTTCTCCATCGGCTCAAACGACCTGACCCAGCTGACCCTGGGCCTGGACCGTGACTCCGGGATCATCGCGCACCTGTTCGACGAGCGTAACCCGGCAGTCAAGAAACTGTTGGCCAATGCCATTCAGGCCTGCAACAAGGCCGGCAAGTACATCGGCATCTGCGGTCAGGGCCCTTCGGACCACCCGGATCTGGCCAAGTGGTTGATGGAGCAGGGCATCGAAAGCGTTTCGCTGAACCCGGATTCGGTACTGGAAACCTGGTTTTTCCTGGCCGAAGGTCAAGCGCAGGCTTGATGGTGTAAGAGAAAGGGCTCATCTCCCGTAGGAGATTGGCCCTTTCAAAGATTCAATCAGGGCGGGCTCCTCTGGAAGCCGCCCTTTTTTGTGCAAGAGCATTATGCAGAGCAGCAGCAACCTGTTTCCTGTCGCCCTGATCAGCGCCGAGCGGCGTGGTGATCTGAGCGAAGACGTCTATCGTTTGAAACCCGGCAACAGCCCTGACTTCACCGTCGAGCTGGCAGTCACGCGCCTTGGCATGGCCGACGAGCCAGCGGTGCGCGGGGTGCCGGTGATTTTGTTGCATGGCAGTTTTTCCAACCGCCGTTTCTGGTTTTCACCCAGGGGGCTCGGGCTCGGCGCGTACCTGGCGCGACTGGGCTTTGATGTGTGGATCGCCGAAATGCGTGGGCATGGCCTGTCCCGGCGCAACCACAATTACCGCAACAACCGTGTCGCCGACTACGCGCGCTACGATCTGCCAGCCATTGGCGCATTCGTGCGTGAGCAAAGCGGGCAGGCACCGCACTGGATCGGCCATTCGCTGGGCGGCATTACCCTCGCCGCGGCACTGGGCGGTGAATACATTGGCGCGCCGATGGTGGCCTCGGCGGCGTTTTTTGGCACCCAGGTCAGCCGCACGTACTGGCCGTTGAAAATTCCTCCAGTGGAGTGGGGCGGACGCTTCATTCTCAAACGCTTCGCACAACTGTCCGGCTCGCGGCTCAAGCGCGGGCCCGAGGACGAGCCAATCGGCCTGGCACTGGAAAGCATGCGCTGGTATGGGCTGTTCGGGCGCTTTGGCGATGCGGACAAGGATTGGTGGGCCGGGCTGGCGGATGTCAAGGTGCCGATGCTAGCCGTCAGCGCCGCCGGTGATCATCAAGACCCGGCCTGGGCCTGTCGGAAACTGTTCGATCAATTGGGTTCGGAGCAAAAACAATTCGTCAATCTGGGACGCGAGCAGGGTTTTGGCGATAATTTCGGGCATGTTGAAATGCTTGTGAGCAAAGCGGCGCAGGTCGAAGTCTGGCCCCTGGTCGCGCGCTGGCTGGCGGATCAGCAGGCGCCTGTGCTGGGCGATCGAACGGATTTGGCCACGGCCATCTGAAAGCAGTGCTCTAATCAGGGCATTCCGCTCGGACCGCCTTGCGGCTAAGCTATGACGCATAACGCTTTTGCGGTCACATTGCGACATCCTCGACGTCTTCTCACCTACAGGAGTTTTTCGATGAACCACTACCTCACGCCCGACCTGTGCGATGCCTACCCGGAACTGGTGCAGGTGCTGGAGCCGATGTTCAGCAATTTCGGCGGCCGCGATTCCTTCGGAGGTGAAATCGTGACCATCAAGTGCTTCGAAGACAACTCGCTGGTCAAGGACCAGGTCGAGCTGGAAGGTAAAGGAAAAGTGCTGGTGGTCGATGGCGGCGGCTCGCTGCGGCGCGCCCTGCTGGGCGACATGCTGGCCGAGAAGGCGGCCAACAATGGCTGGGAAGGCATGGTCATCTACGGGTGCATCCGCGACGTGGACGTCATCGCACAGACCGATCTTGGCGTTCAGGCCCTGGCCAGTCATCCGATGAAGACCGACAAGCGCGGCATTGGCGATCTCAACGTGGCGGTGACCTTCGCCGGGGTGACGTTTCATCCGGGCCATTATGTATACGCGGACAATAATGGCGTGATCATCTCGCCAAGCCCGCTGAAAATGCCTGAATAAAGCCGTCGGCTGTTCGTTTCAACGATAGGGGTGAGGATGTTCGAGGAAGACAACGCGCAGTGGGGCCTGGTGCATGCCCTGGTGCTGGATGGTAAAGGCGGTGCGCGTTCGATAGCCCGGACTGAACTCGACCAATTGCAGTTGCAGGCGCATGAAAGCCTGTGGCTGCACTGGGATCGCAGTCACCCGCAAACCCAGACGTGGCTGCGCAAGTACAGCGGTCTGACCGAATTCAGTTGCGACCTGTTGCTTGAAGAAAACACCCGGCCGCGCTTGCTCGCGCTGCCGGAGTCCGAGCTGTTGCTGTTTTTGCGCGGAGTCAACCTCAACCCCGGGGCCGAGCCTGAAGACATGGTGTCGGTGCGCATCTTCGCGGCGGCACAACGGGTGATTTCCCTGCGGCTGCGACCGTTGCGCGCCACCGACGAGTTGCTGGTGCAACTCGCCGAAGGCAAGGGGCCGAAAACTGCGTCCGAGCTCATCCTTTATATGGCGCAATACCTCACCAACAAGGTCCAGGATCTGGTCAGCTGCCTCTCGGAAGTGGTCGATGAAGAAGAAGAAAAACTGGATGCCGACGAACGGTATACACCGGAGCACGGCGCCATTTTGCAGATCCGCCGACGGGCTGCTGCGCTGAAGCGCTTCCTGGCGCCACAACGGGAAATTTTCGGGCAACTGACGCGCTTGAAACTGCCCTGGTTCGTCGAAGACGATGGCGATTATTGGAATGAATTGAACAACAGTCTGACGCGCTATCTGGAAGAGCTGGAACTGACCCGGGAGCGAGTGGGGCTGGTCCTCGAGGCCGAAGACAGACGCTTGAGCGTGCGCATGAACCGCACAATGTACCGCTTCGGAATCATCACCGGGATCTTTTTGCCGATGAGTTTTCTGACCGGTTTGCTGGGCATCAACGTCGGAGGAATTCCCCTCTCCGACAGCCCTTATGGCTTCATGGTTGCCTGCCTGCTGATGGCCTCGGTGGCGCTCGGGCAGTGGTGGTTATTCCGACGTTTGCGCTGGGTCTGACAACGCGTCATGTGACCCGGTCAATTTTGGCCGCGTCTTTCACAGACATCACGAGAGGTGCGTATGCACGATCCGTTTGAACAGTCTTTACGCGACATGTTGAACGCTTCACCGTCCACCCGCGACGACGATGCGTGCCTTGGCCGTGTGCTGAAAACCGCCAATCGCCAGGTCGGCGCTGGTGACCTGTTCAGCCTGCTGGGCCGCTGGCTGCCCGCGTTGATGATCGCCTTGAATAATGGATCGGCGCACGTCTCGCCGGTTTCCCGTCGCCGCAAACCTACCGTTCGCACCGCTGATAAGGCTGATTGAATATGGAACTTGATCTCTGGACTCAGAGCCTCGTCACTGCAATGACTGCGTTGTGGACTAAAATTGCTAACTTCATCCCGAACCTGTTCGGCGCACTGGTTGTGCTGCTGTTGGGTTTCGTGGTCGCCAAACTGCTCGACACTTTGCTGTCCAAGCTTCTGGCGAAACTGGGGCTTGATCGCCTGATGGGCGGCACCGGTCTGACAAAATTATTGTCCCGGGCTGGCCTGCAGGTGCCGATCTCGACACTGATCGGCAAAATCGTTTACTGGTTCGTTCTACTGATATTTCTGGTTTCTGCAGCGGAATCTCTTGGACTTGAGCGAGTCTCAGCTACGCTGGATATGCTTGCGCTGTATTTGCCGAAGGTATTTGGCGCCGCGCTGGTGCTGCTGGTAGGCGTGCTGCTGGCGCAATTGGCCAACGGGCTGGTGCGTGGTGCGGCCGAAGGCGTAGGACTGGATTACGCTTCAGGGCTGGGGCGAATTGCCCAGGGCCTGGTGATTATCATCAGTATTTCGGTGGCGATCAGCCAGTTGGAGGTCAAGACTGACCTGCTCAACCATGTGATCGTCATCGTATTGATTACCGTTGGTCTGGCAGTTGCGCTGGCCATGGGGCTTGGAAGCCGGGAGATTGCCGGTCAGATTCTTGCGGGAATCTATGTGCGTGAGTTGTATGAGGTTGGGCAACAAGTGCGTGTTGGCGAGGTCGAAGGGCAGATCGAAGAGATCGGCACGGTTAAAACTACACTGCTGACCGACGAGGGTGAGCTAGTCTCTCTCTCCAATCGGATCCTGCTGGAGCAGCATGTGTGTAGCCGCTAACCCGGCAAACCCTGCTAATGTATGCCGCCGCAAATGCCCATCAGGGCTGCGGCGGACATTGACCTGACTGTCGGCCCGACTTGTTTTGAATAAAGCTCAAACGCTCTCTACGCGCTACGACCCCCGCGAGCTCTCTGATGAGGAGTTGGTCGCGCGCTCGCATACCGAGCTGTTTCACGTGACGCGTGCGTACGAAGAACTGATGCGGCGTTACCAGCGAACATTATTTAACGTCTGTGCACGATATCTTGGGAACGATCGCGACGCGGACGATGTCTGTCAGGAAGTGATGTTGAAGGTGTTGTATGGCCTGAAGAACTTCGAGGGGAAATCGAAGTTCAAAACCTGGCTCTACAGCATCACGTACAACGAATGCATCACTCAGTATCGGAAGGAACGGCGTAAGCGTCGCTTGATGGACGCTTTGAGTCTGGACCCTCTTGAGGAAGCGTCTGAAGAAAAGGCGCCAAACCCTGAAGAGAAGGGCGGACTCGATCGCTGGCTGGTGTATGTAAACCCGATCGACAGGGAAATTCTGGTGCTACGATTTGTCGCAGAGCTGGAGTTTCAGGAGATCGCGGATATCATGCACATGGGTTTGAGTGCGACAAAAATGCGTTACAAACGTGCTCTAGATAAATTGCGTGAGAAATTTGCAGGCGTGGCTGAAACTTAGTTCGACGCAAATATCTCTTACGTGTAGGCAAGTTCTGATAGACTTGCCGCCGAGTTGTCCCCCGGTTTGCGGGACTGCTTCACAATCACCAGATGGGGATTTAACGGATGAAACTGAAAAACACCTTGGGCTTGGCCATTGGTTCTCTTATTGCAGCCACTTCGTTCGGCGCGCTGGCACAAGGCCAAGGCGCAGTTGAAATCGAAGGCTTCGCCAAGAAAGAAATGTTCGACAGCGCTCGCGACTTCAAAAACAACGGCAACCTGTTCGGCGGTTCGATCGGTTACTTCCTGACCGACGACGTTGAATTGCGTCTGGCCTACGACGAAGTACACAACGCCCGTACTGACGACGGCACTAACGTTAAAGGCGCTAACACCGCTCTGGACGCTCTGTACCACTTCAACAATCCAGGCGACATGCTGCGTCCTTACGTCTCGGCCGGTTTCTCGGACCAGAGCATCGACCAGAATGGCAGCAACGGTCGTAACCGTTCTACCTTCGCCAACGTTGGCGGCGGTGCCAAGCTGTACTTCACTGACAACTTCTATGCCCGTGCCGGCGTTGAAGCTCAGTACAATATCGACCAGGGCGACACTGAGTGGGCACCTAGCGTTGGTATCGGTGTGAACTTCGGTGGCGGCTCCAAGCCTGCTGCTGCTCCAGTTCCAGCACCAGCTGAAGTCTGCTCCGACAGCGACAACGATGGCGTTTGCGACAACGTTGACAAGTGCCCGGACACCCCAGCCAACGTAACTGTTGACGCTGATGGCTGCCCTGCAGTTGCTGAAGTTGTACGTGTAGAGCTGGACGTTAAGTTCGATTTCGACAAATCTGTTGTTAAAACCAACAGCTATGGCGACATCAAGAACCTGGCTGACTTCATGAAGCAGTACCCATCCACCAGCACCACTGTTGAAGGTCACACTGACTCCGTCGGTCCTGACGCTTACAACCAGAAACTGTCCGAGCGTCGTGCAAACGCCGTTAAGCAAGTTCTGACCAACCAGTACGGTGTTGAGTCGTCCCGCGTTCAGTCTGTTGGCTACGGCGAATCCCGCCCAGTTGCTGACAACGCTACTGACGCTGGCCGCGCTGTAAACCGTCGCGTAGAAGCGCAGGTTGAAGCTCAAGCTAAGTAATTAGCTCGAAGCTCTGAGGAAAGCCCGGCTTAGGCCGGGCTTTTCTTTGTCTGCGATTTAACTGAAAAGGCCAATCAAAAAATTCAGGCCGACCGGTCCGCCCTCATCGCGGGCAAGCCGTGCAACCACTCGGTCTGCACACCGCAAGCCGCCACTGCACCGATCACGAGGATAGCCGGGCTCTTCAATACAAAGATGTAGGCATCTTCCTCCATTGCTGTGAGGCTGCTCCGACATTCGCGCTGATGCGGCAAGGAGGCATTTTCAATCATCGCCACCGGCGTATCTGCCGCCAGGCCTCCGGCCAGCAACTGTTCGCGGATCTCGCTCAACTTCGCTACACCCATGTAAATCACCAGGGTCGTGCCGCTTTGCGCCAGCGCCTGCCAGTTCAGGCTGCTGTCATCCTGCGTGTGCGCCGTCACCAGCGTCACGCCGCGGGCTACGCCGCGTAAAGTCAGGGGAATACCGCACTGCGTCGCCCCTGCCAGACCGGCAGTGATACCGTTGACCAGTTCGACCTCGATTCCCTGTTCCCGCAACCACTGCGCCTCCTCACCGCCTCGACCGAAAATGCACGGATCGCCGCCCTTGAGCCGCACCACGCACTTGCCTTGGCGGGCGTACCGCAGCATCAGGCGATGGATGAACGCCTGGGGTGTCGAGCGGCACCCCCCACGCTTGCCCACCGGGATGATCCGCGCCTGCGGACAATGCTCGAGCACCGCCTCATTCACCAGATCGTCGATCAACACCACAGCCGCTTCGTTCAGTGCCCGAACGGCTTTCAGGGTTAACAGTTCCGGGTCACCGGGACCCGCACCCACCAGCCAGACTTTAGCGTTCATCGTATTTTCCTCACGAGATAACGGCGAGCGGCTGCGCGGAGGCAGCCAGCAGGCGCTTGATTTCCGGAACGCAGGAACCGCATTGCGTACCGCAACCCAATTGCTGTTTCAAACCCTGCAAGTCCAGACCGCTGCTGATACCCGAGCAAATGGCGCCCTGGCTGACGTTCATGCAATTGCAGAGAACTTTGTTGCCCGTCACTGGCGTGTTGCTGTTGCCCGGCGCAGCGCTCAACGGTGCCAGCAGCCAGCGCCGCAGCTGCTGATCGGCGCGACCTTCGAGCCAGAGGTTTTGCAGCCAGTGTTGAGCAAGAGTTTCGCCGGCGAGGCGAATCGCAGTAATCCGGCCGTTTTCGATGCGTACCCGTTTGCCAATCGATCGGTGCGGGTCGTCATAGGCCAGCACCGGGCCCTCAATGAGACCGAGGCATTGGTCGATAGCCTGCAGCAATGCAGGCTCCGGTGCGTTGAGGCTGGCGGCGCGGATGAGCAGCGCTGGACGCTCACGACCGGCCAGGCTGAGACTGACGTACGAAAACGCCTCGCACAGTGGTCGTAGCGCCTCGAAATGCTGTTGAACATCACCTTCGACCAGGGCGAAAAGCGTCCACGGCAGATTCACCGGTTCCAGACGCACGCCGCTGTGTTTCAACTCCGGCTGTTTCGACAAGGGGTCGAAGGCGGGTTGAGTGAGCCTGTTTACGCCACCCTTGAGGAAACGATCCCCCCAATGCATGGGCAGGAAAGCCTGACCCGGGCACACACTGTCGTCACTGCCGACGGCAACGATCAGCGAGCCGCGACGGCTGCTCAGGCTGACCAGATCGCCCGATTGCAGAGAATGCCGGCGCAGCTCATCCGGGTGCAGGCTCAACAGGGCTTCGCTGACGTGACCGAATAATTGCGCGGCCGTACCGGTGCGGCTCATGCCATGCCACTGATCGCGCAAACGGCCGGTGAGCAAGGTCAGTGGAAACGCTGCGTCCCGTTGTTCTTTGGCCGCCAGGTAAGGATCGGCAATGAACCGTGCGCGGCCGTTAGCGGTAGGGAAGATCCCATCCAGATACAGTCGTGGCGTGCCTTGCGTCGCGCCTGCTGGAAACGGCCACTGCTGAGGGCCGAGACGGTCGATCAATGCATGGCTGACGCCGGACAGGTCCAGATCTCGGTCGCGGGTGAGCAGTTTGTATTCATCAAAGATCTGCGCGGGTGACTCGAGAGCGAAAAGACTGGTCTGACCAGGCCGCAGAAGCTTCTCCAGGCGTTGTGCGAAATCCACCGTAATCGACCAGTCCGCACGTGCTTCACCCGGTGCGACTACCGCTTGCCGCACGTGGGAAATCCGCCGTTCGGAATTGGTCACCGTGCCTTCCTTTTCACCCCAGCTTGCCGCCGGCAGCAGTAGATCGGCAAAGGCGGCGGTTTCGGTGGTGCGGAAAGCTTCCTGCAAGACCACGAAGGGACAAGCTTGCAATGCCGCGCGCACGGCATTTTGATCCGGCAGTGATTGCGCCGGGTTAGTGCAAGCGATCCACAGTGCCTTGATTGTGCCGCTGCGTATCTGCTCGAACAGCTCGACAGCGGTCAGTCCTGTGGATGCGGGAAGTTGCTCAACGCCCCAGTAAGCCGCCACTTCAGCGCGATGTTCAGCATTGGCTGCTTCTCGATGTCCCGGCAGCAGGTTGGACAAGCTCCCGGTTTCTCGCCCGCCCATGGCGTTTGGCTGACCGGTCAGGGAGAAAGGTCCTGCGCCGCGGCGGCCGATCTGCCCGGTTGCCAAGTGCAGGTTGATCAACGCGCTGTTTTTCGCGCTGCCTGCTGTTGACTGGTTAAGGCCCATGCACCATAGCGACAGGAAGCTCGGCGACGTGCCGACCCATTCCGCGCACTGGTGCAGTTGCGCGGGGCTGATGCCGCAAAGCTTGGCCACGCTCTGCGGCGTGTAATCGCTCACCAGCGCTTGCAGTTCTGCCAGCCCGTCGGTGTGCGTCTCAATGAACTCGCGGTCAATCCACTGCTCCCTCAGCAGCAGGTGCAGGATCCCGTGAAACAAGGCGACATCGGTGCCTGGAAGTATCGCCAGGTGCAGGTCTGCCAGATCGCAGGTATCCGTACGCCGCGGGTCGATGACGATGACTTTCATCTGCGGTCGACGGAATTTTGCTTCCTCCAGACGCCGGAATAAAACGGGGTGGGCGTAGGCCATGTTGCTGCCGACGATCAGCACGCAGTCGCTCGACTCAATATCCTCATAGCTGCACGGAGGTGCATCAGCGCCCAGGCTGCGTTTGTAACCGACTACTGCAGACGACATGCACAGGCGCGAGTTGCTGTCGATGTTGTTAGTGCCCACCAGCGCCCGCGCCAGTTTGTTGAAGACGTAATAGTCCTCGGTGAGCAACTGGCCGGAGATGTAAAAAGCCACGCTGTCGGGCCCGTGCTCGGCGACGGTGGCGGCGAAGACGTCGGCGGCGTGATCAAGCGCGGTGTCCCAGTCGGTGCGGCTG